>CAZEBB010000070.1:0-1687 GCA_964510345.1 uncultured Peptoniphilaceae bacterium | reverse complement strand
TTGGAGACCCTCACGACGGATAAAGAATTGCTGCACTTCCAAGACATCGTCGGACACGAGTTTGCGCGCCTGATCTACAACGGGCAGTGGTTCACCCCGCTGCGCGAGGCGATCAGCGCATTCCTGTCGGAATCGCAACAAAATGTCACCGGAGAAGTCCGCATCAAATTGTACAAGGGCAATATCATCAACGCCGGCGTAACGAGCCCGTACTCGCTGTACGACGAGGCGATCGCAAGCTTTGATGACGCGAAGTCCTACTACCACCGCGATGCAACCGGATTCTTGAAACTCTATGGCCTCCCCACATTGATTCACGCAAAAATGCGCCAAAAAACGGAGAAGAAGTAGCATTGAAACTCTGGAAAGGTCGCTTAGAAAGCGAGATCGACGCAAGGGCGGATGCGTTTAACCGATCGATGTCCTTTGACTCAAAAATGGTCAGAGAAGACATCGAAGGGTCCATCGCTCACGTGATGATGCTGGGGGCGACCGGAATTCTACAACAAGCCGATGCTGATAAAATCGTGCAGGGGCTCGAACAGATGCTCAGCGAAGTCGAAGAGGGCACGCTCCCTCTGGACATGTTGGCAGAAGACATTCACACAGCGGTCGAACAGCTACTGACCGAGCGCATCGGCGTACAGGGAAAGATGATGCATACGGCGCGCTCGAGAAACGATCAAGTCGCGATCGACCTCAGGTTGTACCTCTCCCATCAGATCGGGTTGCTGAAAGCCGAACTCATCACAGTGATCGAAAGCCTTGTGCAAGTCGCCGAAGAGAATCTGAAGACGATCATGCCCGGGTATACGCATTTGCAGATCGCACAGCCCGTCACATTCGCACACCACATGATGGCCTATGCGCAGATGTTTGCGAGAGACCTGGATCGCTTGGTCGATACCGACAAGAGAACGCGCGTCTCCCCGCTGGGAGCCGGCGCACTCGCGTCGACCTCGTATCCGATCGATCGGCATATGACGGCACGGCTACTGAACTTTTCCGCACCCACGGAAAACAGCATGGACAGCGTGTCCGACCGGGATTTTGTACTGGAGCTGGCGGGCACACTCTCGATTCTGCAGTTGCATATGTCGAGACTGTGCGAAGAACTGATCATTTTCTCCAGTACCGAGTATTCGTTTATTTCAATGGACGACGCGTTTTCAACGGGGTCATCCATTATGCCGCAAAAGAAGAATCCGGACATGGCGGAGCTCATCCGCGGAAAAACCGGACGAGTGTACGGGAATTTGATGTCCTTATTGACGATGATGAAGGGGTTGCCCCTCGCCTACAATAAAGACATGCAAGAGGATAAGGAGCCGATCTTCGACAGTTGCATGACGGTGCTGACCGCGCTCGAAATCCTCGCCCCGATGCTCACTTCTATGAAGGTCAATAAAAAGAGAATGCGCGATGCGGCGGCGAAAGGCTATATCAACGCCACCGACTGCGCCGACTACCTGACCAAGAAGAGCATGCCCTTCCGCGACGCCTACCGCATCACCGGCGAACTCGTCCGCTATGCCGTAGAGCATAATGTGTCGCTCGAGGAGATCGCTTTAGACATCTACCAAAACTTCAGCCCGATGTTCGACCACGACATCTACGAAGCCATCTCGATCGAAAACGGAGTCGCCAAGCGAATCGCTTATGGCGGTCCCGCAGAGAAGGCCGTCGA
>CAZEBB010000069.1:0-2214 GCA_964510345.1 uncultured Peptoniphilaceae bacterium | reverse complement strand
GGCTCTATGATAGGCAACCCTTTTCATTCTCAATAAGAAAAATATTGACAGAAGATATTGAATTTTGTATGATTATAGGGATAGGATGCGATGAAGAGAAGAGAAACGAAAACCGGGCTAAAGAGAGCTTGCGTACGGTGAAAGCAAGCGCCAGAGGATCGTCGAAAATGGGCTCGGAGCATGGCAACACGTGATTCTGCGTTAAAGAAGGTCATTGCACCTATGAGCGAGCCTTTGGGCTCGAAAAAAGAGTGGTACCACGATAACTTCGTCTCTTAACAGACGGAGTTTTTTTATGTAAAGGAGAAGAAAGTTGGAGAAAAAGCCGTTTTATATTACGACCCCCATCTATTACCCGAGTGACAATTTACACTTGGGACATACCTACACGACGATCGTCGCGGATACGGTGAAGCGCTACAAGCAATTACAGGGCTACGATGTGTTCTTTACGACCGGCACGGATGAGCACGGGCAAAAACTATTGGAAGCCGCGCAAAAAGCGGGAAAAGAACCGCTGGAGTACATCGACCCGATCGTCGATTCGGCGAAAGAACTGTGGAAGAAATTGGACATTCGCTACGATGCATTTGTGCGCTCGACGGATCCGGTACATGAGAAGAATGCTCAGGATATCTTCCAGAAATTGTATGACAAGGGAGAGATCTACAAGTCGTCCTACAGCGGAAACTACTGCACGCCGTGTGAGTCCTTCTGGACGGATGCGCAATTGGCGGACGGCAATTGCCCCGACTGTGGGCGGCCCGTGCATAAACACGAAGAGGAGTCGTACTTTTTCCGCCTGTCGAACTATACGGACAAACTGCTGAAGCTGTATGAAGAAAACCCGAACTTTATCTTGCCGGAATCGCGCAAGAATGAGATGGTCAACAACTTCCTGAAAGAAGGATTGGAAGACCTCTCGGTGTCGCGGGAGACCTTGCAATGGGGCGTAAAGGTTCCGTTTGATCCCAAGCACACGATCTACGTGTGGATCGACGCGCTGTCCTGCTATCTGACCGGTGCGGGCATGGGGACGGATTCAGAGCGCTTTGCGCGCTTCTGGCCGGCGGACATTCATCTGGTCGGAAAAGAGATCGTGCGTTTCCACGCGATCATCTGGCCGGCGATCCTGATGGCGGCGGATCTTCCGGTGCCGAAGCAGGTATTTGCCCACGGATGGATCCTGTTTGATCAGGATAAGATGAGTAAATCCAAAGGCAATATCATGTATGCAGAGCCGATCATCGACCTGTACGGCGTTGACGTATTGCGCTATTTCGTGCTACGCGAGTTCCGCTTCGGCTCGGACGGCGACTTTACGAAAGAAAAATTGTTAAAACGAATTAACTCCGACCTCGCCAACGACCTCGGCAATCTCGTGTCCCGCACGGTCGCCATGGTGGAAAAATACTATGAAGGCGTCGTGCCGGCAATGCAGAAGACGGAGCCCGTCGATGCGGAAGTACAGGAGTTGCTGACGAGAATCGCGGCACAGGTGGAAGATCGCATGGAAGTGCTGGACTTCTCGCAGGCATTGGAGGAGATCTGGAAGGGCATTCGCCGCCTCAATAAATATATCGACGAGACGACGCCGTGGATCCTCGGCAAAGAGGGAGATGACGAGCGTCTGTCGACGGTCATGTATGTTTTGACGGACGGGTTGCGCATCATCGCGACGCTGCTCAAGCCGTTTATGGAGACGACGGCTAATTCGATGCAGACACAGCTGGGCGGCGTTGCGCTCTCGTATGACGAAGTGGCGACTTTCGGCGTGACGCCGGTGGGAACCAAGGTTCAAAAGACGGAGAATATGTTCCAGCGCCTGGATGTACCCAAAGAGATCGAGCGCCTGAGCGAGGCGAATCAAACGCTGATCGATGAGCGCAAACGGGCGAAAGGGATTGTCGACCCCGTGGATGAGGAACCTGCTCCGGCGGCAGAGCCCATTACGATCGATGATTTCGCGCGCGTTCAAATGCGGGCGGGCGTCGTCAAATCATGTGAAAAGCACCCGAAGGCGGACAAACTGCTCGTGTTCCAAGTGGACTTAGGAACGGAAACGCGGCAAATCGTGTCAGGGCTCGCGGCATACTATGCGCCGGAAGAATTGGTCGGACGCCGCGTGATTGCTGTGACCAATCTGAAACCCACCAAACTGCGTGGCATCGAATCCAACGGCATGCTCTTAACGGCCGAATCAGGCGATACCGT
>CAZEBB010000068.1:0-3010 GCA_964510345.1 uncultured Peptoniphilaceae bacterium | reverse complement strand
ATCAGGAGGCGCGCAGGGCAGAGGTGCTGATCAACTGCACGCCGGTCGGCATGTACCCGAACACCGGAGAAGCGCCGGTGCGCCTCGCCGATTTTCCGGAGCTTGGGGCAGTGATCGACGTGGTGTACAATCCGCACCGAACCGCACTCCTGTTGGATGCGAAGGCGCGCGGGATTCCCTACACCGACGGGCTCACCATGCTGGTAGGGCAGGCTTTCCGCGCCGCTGAGCTGTTTACCGGAACTGCACTTCCCTTGGTGAAACTGGATGAGATTCGTACGCAGATTCGAAAAGATACCGAAAATCTGGTCCTTATCGGCATGCCCGGCAGCGGAAAATCTACTTTAGGGGACGCCTTGGCCGATCGCTTACAGAAGCGCTTCATCGACTTGGATGTCGCCATCGAAGAAGAGATCGGGATGCCCATTCCGGACTATTTTGCGCGCTTCGGCGAAGATGCGTTTCGCGATGTGGAAGCCGAGCAAGCGAAGCGCTACGGAAAAGAGAGCGGCCTCGTGATAGCGACCGGTGGCGGCATCATCAAACGAGAGGAAAACTACAACGCCCTCGCCCAAAACGGAACGATTTGCTATCTTCAAAGAGAACTGGAGCACTTGCCGACAAAAGGGCGCCCGCTCTCCGCCGGAGGACTCGAGACGCTGAAACGCCTCTATGCAGAAAGAGAACCGCTGTATCGCAAGTTTTGCGATTATTCCGTCGAGAATCGCGACTTTAACACTACGATCGAAAAAATCATGGAGGGATTCTATGAACATTGCCGTCATTAACGGACCGAACCTCAATCTCTTGGGGCTTAGAGAACCCGAAATCTACGGTCGGGAGACCTTGGCCAGTCTCGAAGCTCTGATGCGGCGCGAGGCCGACGCTAAGGGGATCACCCTGTCCTTCTTCCAGTCCAATCACGAGGGCGCCATCGTCGACCATATTCAGTCGCTGATGGGAAAAGCCGACGGCATCATCATCAACCCGGCAGCCTATACCCACACATCCGTCGCCATTTTAGATGCGCTCAAGGCCGTGGGCATCCCTACGATCGAGGTGCACCTGTCCCAAGTCGACGAGAGGGAGTCCTTTCGTCAGATCTCTTATGTGCGCGAGTACGCCCGAGAAACCATCCAAGGGAAAGGCTTCGCCGGATACTTGGAAGCCCTGCGCCACTTGGTAGATGAGTAGTCTTATCCATTATCACTGTGATTTCATAGTAATTGCGGAGGGATGAATTGACGATATACGATATAACATATATAATATATTCCAACAGAGGGAAAGATAATGACCCAATTTGTCGTTGAGTTTTTTGAAAAATCAGATGGCTCCTTTCCGGTGGAGAAGTTTATTCTCCTGCAAGAAGTAAAGATGCGCGCAAAAATATTTCGTACATTGCAACTTCTGGAAATAAAAGGAAATAACCTTCGAGAGCCCTACACAAAATCGTTAGGTGATGGAATCTTTGAGATTCGTGTGAAGCAATCGAATCAAATTGCTCGTATATTATACTTTTTTGTCGTCGGAAATCGGGTCATTCTCACGAATGGATTCATTAAGAAAACTCAGAAAACACCGAAGAATGAAATAGATCGTGCAAAAAAGTATCGTCAAGAATTCTTGGATAGGAGGGATCAAGATGACTAAAAATTTTCGAGAAACACTCAATTTGGAACTAGAGAATAAAGAATTCCGCGATGAATGGGATGCACTTGAGCCCGAATACCAGATCATCAAGGCATTACTAACTGCTCGTGATGAAAAAGACATCACGCAAAAACAATTGTCAGAGTTGACGGGTATCACACAAAGCGATATCAGCAAGATTGAAAATGGGAATGCGAATCCATCGATAAAAACGCTTAAGAGAATTGCTTCGGCACTGGATCAGCAATTGGTTGTATCTTTCGAACCGATTCGGACGAAATGAAGTGAGCCATTAAAGACCAAAAAGTATTGCGCCTTTGAGAAAAAGGCGCACTTTTTTTGCCAAGACATGTCACAAAACGCGCTTCTCATTCGATTTATTTATAGAAGCCATTCAATCCATTGATAAGACCGAATATTGTAACCGCTTTGTAACCGAAACGTAACCGGTTTGTCACCAAATTGAGGGTCGCTATGTGATACGATTATCATGACGAACAAACACAGCGTCAAATATTGCACATGAGGAGGCAAACATGAAAACATTGAAAAGACAATTGGCACTGCTGCTGGCACTCGTGCTGTTGGCAACCGCGGTACCCGTATTTGCAGACGATACGGCAAATACCGATCCGGATGCATGGGCGAATCAGACATTTGTGAAACGCATCGCCGGTGAGAACCGATACGAGACCGCGCAGAAAATGGCAGAACAATGGTACAGCTCAGACGACATCGTCATCGCATCCGGGGAAAACTTTGCCGACGCACTCTTTGGGGGTCCTTTCGCCTCAGCATTACGCGCACCCATCCTTCTGACCGCGAAAGATCAATTGCCGAAAGGCACGTTTGAAACGCTGGAACGCCTTGCGGTAAAAGTCGTCTACGTCCTTGGTGGAAAAAATACCGTATCTGAAGCGATTACCGACCAGTTGAAAGAAAAAGGCTATGCGGTCGTCCGTTTAGAAGGAGCGAATCGCAGAGAGACCGCGAGCGAAATTGCAAAAAGTACTTATAATTTATATGGAACGCAAATCGTAGGCGACCGTATGCTGTTGGCGAGCGGTGTCTCATTCGCCGATGCCCTGAGCGCAGCGCCTTTTGCACACTACGCACGAGCCAGCCAATACGCCGGTGCCTTCTTACCGTACGGAGGCTTTGAAACGACCGGCACCGTCATCGGCGGGACCAACACGATCCCTAAACTGGAAAATGAAGACCATCGCATTGCCGGCGACAACCGCTACGAAACATCCGCGAAACTTGCTGACATCATCGCAGGGGAACTCAAGCAAGACGTCCAAGTCGCCTACATTGCAGACGGCACCAACTATCCCGACGCCCTTACCGCCGCTCC
>CAZEBB010000067.1:0-3225 GCA_964510345.1 uncultured Peptoniphilaceae bacterium | reverse complement strand
ATTATACCAATTAAATCATTATTTGGGAAGAGTCGTTCCGGCGATATGAATTGTGAGGCATTCGGGTATATTAATCTGTAACACGAAAGCCGATACGAGGAGGACACCATGAAATTACATAAAGGCGATTTATTTTGGGACGAGACGCGATCCGATGCTCCGTACGAAAGGCTGAATAGCGATCTCACAACCGACGTTCTGATCATCGGAGGCGGTATGTCCGGCGCCATGATTGCTAACGCGCTCACAGAAGACGGGCGCGAGGTCGTCGTCATCGACAAAGGAATTCCCGGCTACGGGTCCACCGATGGCAACACGGGAATTATCCAATATAATTCCGACAAGTCACTCGACCTCATGATCAGGGATTTTGGAGAAAAGCGAGCCGTCGATTTTTACCGCATCTCTTTGGAAGCAATGAAAGAGTTGGGCCGGATCGCAAAAGAATTTCCCGATGTCGGATATAAAGAAACGCATAGTCTATTCTTAGCCAGCAGAAGGCGCGATATCAAAGCGATGAAGAAAAACTTTGACGCGCTCACCGCCCATGGATTTCCGGCGGATTGGATCGATCGACAACAACTCCAAGATGATTTCGGTATCGAAGCCCATGCGGCGATTCGCACTGCCTCCGACGCTGAACTCAACCCTTTCAAAATGGTGCAGGCGCTTCATACGCAGACGATGAAAAACGGAAATCAAGTCTACTGTGAGACTGAGGGCATGGAGATTCTTGAAAACAAAGATCACTTTGTCATAACGACGGGTCGCGGGCACAAGATAAGAGCGAACTACCTCATTTTGGCCACAGGGTATGCCAAAGGAGTCGTACCGGAGGTAGAACCCTATACGCAGCGCAATACGACCTTTTCTCTCGTGACTCACAAGATTGATTCGATATGGAATCATGGCGATATGATCTGGGATAGCGCCGACCCCTACGTTTATTTTCGGCAAACGGAAGACGGCCGACTGATCGCCGGCGGTTTAGACGAAACAGGCACTCTTTTTTCTTCCGAGCGAAGGATCGCCAAACAAGCGAAAAAAATACTCAAAAAGATGAAAGAGTACTATCCTCCCCTGCAAGTCGGCGTCGACAAATGTTGGCAATCTGTTTTCGCTGTCTCCAATGACGGCATCCCGTTTATCGACCGTGATGCCTCCCATCCGAATCGATATTTTGCACTGGGATATGGCGGCAACGGCACCTGTTATTCCGTGATCGCCTCCATGTTCATTCGAGAATATCTCAAAGGAAAAGTTCACCCTCAGGCCTATACGACCGCGATGCGTGATCGAAAAAAATAAGAGGAAGCTAGGTGGCTTCCTCTTAACTCAACTGTTATTTATCTCTGAGCAAATTCACCAGTTCATCGATCGAAAGCGTCTGTTGTTCGCCGCTTTCCAGATTCTTGACGGTGGCGGTTTCTGTCTGTACCTCGTCGTCTCCTACCATAATCGCGTAGGGGATTTTTTGCTTGTCGATCGTCTGTAGCTTCTTCCCGATCTTGCCCTGCTCAATTTGCAGGAGGGTCGGAATGCCTCCTTTGCGAAGCTGTTCGGATAGTTTCAGCGCATAGGTTTCACTGCCCGGGAAGGAGATGATCGCAGCTTGAGCCACTTGGAGTGGTGGAAAGGTAACGAGACCGCCTTCCTGTAATTTGGAGAACAATCTGGTTAAACCGATGCTCATCCCCACACCCGGCAGTTGTTGTGTCGTATAATACGATGCCAAGTTTTCGTATCGCCCTCCGGAGCAGATGCTGCCGATCTCTTCATGGCCGAGGATGAAAGTCTCGTAGACGGTCCCCGTGTAGTAGTCCAGGCCGCGCGTAATCGTCGGATCGATGCGAATACGAGATTCATCGATCCCTAGAGCCATCATCCCCTCATAGACTTCACGCAAAGTCGATACGCCGGCTTGATACGCCTCGGAATCGGACAGGCCTCCCAGATACTTGAGAACCTCGTCATTGCTGCCGGTTGAGAGCGTCAACGCCAAGAGCTTTTCGATCTGCGCTTCATCGAGGCCGGCAGCAGCAAATTCTTCTTCCACTTTTTCTTTGCCCATTTTTTTCAATTTGTCGAGGATACGCAGTGCCTGCACGGGATCTTCCACACTGAGATCGTCCATATAAGCGCTCAAAATACCACGGTGATTGATATAAAACGCATATGGCGGCAAACCGAGTTCCATAAAAATCGCATCCATGACCGCCGGGATTTGCGCGTCGTTTAAAAGATGGAGTTTATTGTGGCCGATGATGTCGACATCACATTGATAAAACTCGCGATAACGTCCCTTTTGTTTGCGCTCTCCACGATAGACTTTTCCGATCTGGTAGCGTCTGAATGGAAATTCGAGCTCTGAAAAGTGCTGCGCGACAAAACGCGCCAAGGGTACGGTTAAATCAAATCGCATCGAGATGTCGTTGGATCCTTTTTCAAAACGATAAATCTGTTTTTCTGTTTCTCCCCCTCCTTTTGCGAGTAAGACTTCCGACTTTTCCAAAATCGTGGTGTCCAAGGGATAAAAGGCGTGTAAGGCAAAGTGCTTTCTGATCACCGATAAAATGTATTCAAATTGTAACTGTTCTTCCGGCAGTAATTCCATGACACCGGAGAGGACAGCGGGTTTGGTTATCGCTTCCAAGATTCCCTCCTTATGCGGTTGGTTATGTTCTGGTTATTGGTTTTCGATATAAAAAAATCCCCATTAGGGGATTTTGGAGCGGAAGACGAGATTCGAACTCGCGACCCTCGCCTTGGCAAGGCGATGCTCTACCACTGAGCCACTCCCGCACAGGGCGTTGTAAAACGCCGTAAAAGTACTATACCGCACCCTGTTTTTTTTGTCAATCCTGTTTGCGATCGATCATCACTTGAAGCTCTTCTTCAGAAAAGACATAGGCCTTATTGCAAAAATGGCAGATCACCTCTGCGCCCTTATCTTCGTCTTTCATTTCCTGCAGTTCTTCTTTACTCAAGCTCATAATCGCATCTTGGACTTTTTCTTTGCTGCAATCGCATCGATAAAACACGTCGGCCGAATCCAAGCGCTCCATAGCAAAATCGGCAAGGTCCGTCGTCAAGATATCGTCCAGCGTGTGATGCGCTAATAATTCGGTGATCGGCGGTAAACTCAGCAGCTTGGTCTCAAGTGACACGAGTTCTTCATCGGTCACACCCGGCATCGCCTGTAGGAAATATCCGCCGGCTAATTTG
>CAZEBB010000066.1:0-3595 GCA_964510345.1 uncultured Peptoniphilaceae bacterium | reverse complement strand
AGTTGACTGAAAGAATTTTAAATGCGTTGTTTTAGGAAGTAATGCTGAATTCTAGGGAAAAATTTCGTTGACTGTCAGTTGACTGACTTGCGATATTTATTTAAATTGTGGGATGGTGAGTGTAGCACCATCCCCCGGCGCTTCGCGCCACCCCCTCCACTGTTGGGGCAAAGGCTCCTTGGTGAAGGAGCTGGCACGCGATGGTTTTTCGCGTGACTGAGGATTGTATAAAACCAATAATCCAATGCACAAAATAGTTGACTGAAAGAATTTTAAATGCGTTGTTTTAGGAAGTAATGCTGAATTCTAGAGAAAGATTTCGTTGACTGTCAGTTGACTGCGCCAATATATATATATATATATAAATATAAGCATAATAAAGCAAACTGAAGATTGATATGGTTAGGAGATTATTGATGCCGCATCAGATTAATGAAGTTTATGAGATTATTAAAAATATCGTATTATATCATGAGGAATGTCCATGGATTGAATTCAAGGTAAATTATGTAGATCCGGATGCTATCGGTGAATACATAAGCGCTCTATCGAATTCTGCGGCACTATTCGGTAAACAGCGTGCTTATATGATTTGGGGTATTGATGATAGCGACAAAGCGATAAGAGGCACTGATTTTGACCCGTTACATAAAAAATAGGAAATCAAGACTTGAGCTTATGGTTGAGTACACAACTTGATCCAGATGTGCCGTTTTACTTTCATAAGGTGAAGATGGATGATAAAGAAGTAGTTCTATTAGAGATTTTTGCAACCATACAGAGTCCTGTGCGTTTTAAGTCGGAGGACTTTATTCGAATTGAGTCTTCTAAAAAGAAGTTAAAGGATTACCCAAATACTGAGAGGGCTCTTTGGTCGGCATTGTCAAAACAATCTTTTGAAACAATCAGTTCACTTGAAATGACCACCAAGGATAATGTATTGAGGCTTATAGACTGTGCTGCATATTTTGATCTTCATAACTTAGAATACCCGACAAATGAAGATTCGATGATAGAAACACTTGTTGCTGAAGGTTTGATCACAAAAACCTATCATAATGCCTATTCAATCACGAATTTTGGTGCCGTATTATTTGCTCGTAAACTTTCCGAGTTTCCTTCTCTCACAAGAAAAGCTGTACGGGTGATAAGGTATGACGGAACAGGCAGACAATCTGCAAGTAAAGAGTATGTATTTGACATAGGTTATGCGCATGGCTTTGAAAGGCTCTTAGAATTTGTGAATGCTCTAATACCAACAAATGAGATCATGGGTCAGGCTTTACGAAAAGACATGCCTATGTATCCGGAACTTGCGGTCCGTGAGTTGATAGCAAATGCTATGATTCACCAAGATTTTCTGGTTCAAGGTTCAAGTCTTACGATAGAAATCTTTGATAATCGCATGGAGATAACCAATCCAGGTACGCCATTGATTGAGATTAATCGATTTGTCGATCACCCTCCAATTTCTAGGAATGAAAAGTTGGCATCGCTTATGAGAAGGATTGGAATATGTGAAGAAAGAGGTAGCGGTTTTGATAAGGTCGTATTCGAAACGGAATATTACCAACTTCCTGCGCCAGAAATTGAAGTCTATGACAATCATACCAAGGTTACTCTTTACTCCCATAAGACATATAGCGAAATGAGTAAAGAAGATAGACTACGTGCGTGCTATTTGCATGCATGTTTAAAACGAGTTAACAGAGAGTTCTTAACTAATTCCTCATTGCGCGAGAGATTTAACATTGAATCAAAAAACAGTTCAATGATTTCCAGACTTCTAAAGGATGCATGTGATTCTGGGTGGATAAAACTTGCCGAAGAATTTTCAGGAGATAAGAATAGAAGATATGTTCCGTTCTGGGCGTAGGTTTTTAGCAATAATTAATATTAAGTCCATCCTCAGTCTGCCAAAAACATGGCAGACAGCTCCTTCTTCAAGGAGCCCGCTTCAGATATCGAGGTAAATTATGAACCGAAAAAACACAACCAAAAGGCGTATCGGTCTACTGATTATCGCCTTGGGGTTGGGCTTTTTGCTCTATCCCCTCACATCCATATTGGTCAATAACCTCCAGGGCGAGCGCCGCATGGAGGCGTTTCGCGTGCAGGAGAGCCAAAAGCCGCAGGCGGAGCTGGATGAGACGCTTGCGCAGGCGGAAGCGTATAATGCCAAGTTGGATGGTTCGGCAGACGGCGCGGTGGACCCGTTTGAGGTGAAGAACTATGCCACGGTGAACCCGCTGTCGTACGATGAGGGCGAAGTGTTCGGCTATTTGTCGGTCCCAAAGATCGACGAGATCCTTCCGATTTACATCGGTGCTTCGGAATACCATCTGTCGCTTGGCGTCGCCCAAGTGGACGGCACTTACATGCCGATCGGCGGGGAGAACACGCGTTCGGTGATCGCGGGGCACAGGGGCTTTACCACGCAGGCGATGTTTCGCAATATGGAGAAGATGGAAGCCGGAGACCGCGTCTACATAACGGCGCTCGGAAAGACGCTGGAATATGAGGTGTACGACATGGAAGTGATCGAACCCTCGGAGTATCAGAAACTCGCGGTTGTCCCGGGACAGGATACGCTCACGCTGCTCACCTGTACCCCGTATATGGTGAACACGCAACGTCTGCTCGTGAATGCTGTGCGCGTGGAGGAACCGGAGCCTGTGGCGACGGAGCCGGCAGCGGAGACGGAGGGCATAACGGAAGCAGCCACGGAACCGGAACCCAAGCCACAGGAGCCGAGTCGGCGTGTCGTGCTTGAGAAATACGCATTGATGGGCATCGTCGCCGTACTGTGGTTATTGTTATTGGTTGTGATATGGAAATTGATCGGCACATTCCGAAGAAAGAAGGATTCCTAAATGAAAGAGATCTTCGCACAAAAACTGGATGCATTTCTGGACGATTATTGCAGGGAGCACGAGCTGGAGCGCCTATGGAAAAAGCCGGTGGTGCGATTTGCCGACGCCAACGCCTTTCACAAGTTTCTGCCCCATGTGCTGGAAACGCATATGGTACCGCAGGACTTGCTACCCGAGGCGACGGTCGTACTGTCGATGTTTTTCCCGTTTCTGGAACCGATTGCCAAGAGCAATTGGGAAGGACCGGAAGGGTCGGACCTATGGGCGCATACTTATGTGACGACGAACGAGATGGCGGTGCATGCGTGTGAGTTCATCCAACGCGAGGTGGAGGAGATGGGCTACACGGCGGCGATCCCGGTGACGGCCGGGCACTTTACGGATGATGTACTCAAGAGCCAATGGTCGCACCGGCATATCGCGTGGCTCGCCGGCCAAGGGACCTTCGGGATCAACAATATGCTGATCTCGGATTTGGGGTGCTGCGGTCGCTATTTCTCCGTGGTGACGAGTTTGCCGGTGGAACCCGGTGCGCCTTTGGAAGAGGAGCGATGCCTGTACAAGAGAGACGGCAGCTGCGGGATCTGCGTGCAGCGCTGCCCCGTGGGTGCGCTCACGTATGAGGATTTTGACCGGGCGAAGTGTTGGGAATGGCTGCTAGTGAATCAGAAGAAGAACAAGAAGGCACAGGTGTGCGGGAAGTGTGATGTGAAGCTGCCTTG
>CAZEBB010000065.1:0-4579 GCA_964510345.1 uncultured Peptoniphilaceae bacterium | reverse complement strand
GAGGGCATCAAGACCGTCGGCGGCCCGTTTATCGAAGTGAGAAAGAACTATATCCGGCACGACAGTATCGCTTTATGCGAGCGCATCATCGAGTCGCGCACGAGAGTGTACCGAGGATAAACGAGTCCTGAACAAAGGATTCCTTATGATCTCATAAATGATATTTATAATACAAAATATGTTGACGAGAAACAGTGCAAATCGGTATAATGCACCTAGGATGAACGATGGTCTCATACCATCGTTTTTTCAATGTAAAGGGGGAAATACCATGAAGAAACATGTACGTCTGCTGCTGTTAACATTGGCAATGCTTTCGCTGATCATTGCAGCATGCTCTCCGTCGGCGCCGGCCACCGAAGCGGCTACGGAAGCGGAAAGCGAAGCCGCAGCGGAAGCGACAACTGAAGCAGCGCGTGATACTGTCGTCGTCACCGGAAAAGACACCTTGGCGATGTATCGCGTGGCTTATGCTCTCCGTTACATGGGAATCGCCGACGTACGCGTCCTAAACGGCGGATTAGATGCTTGGGAGCGCTTGGGATATCCGCTCGTGACGGAAACCACAGAACCCACACCCGGTACCGCTTATACTTCCGGTGATCAGTTTAATAAAGACCTCGTGACCACTCAAGATGAACTGCACGCACTGCTCGGCACCGATGGTTATGTATTAGTCGATAACCGCACATGGGAAGAGCATATCGGAAACGACTCCGGTTATAGCTATCACGACAAGAAAGGCCGCATCCCGGGAGCCATCTACGGCTACGCGGGGAGACCCGGAGAGGGATCGTCATCTGTCACTTTCTTCCAAAACATCGACAAGACCATGCGCAGAGCGGAAGAGATCACCGAGCTTTGGACCAGCCAAGGAATCGACCTCAATACCGAACGAATCGACACGATGTGCGGCAGCGGCTGGCGCGTCGCAGAGATCGCAACGTATTTCAACGTTTTGGGCTATGATAATGTCAAGATGTACTCGGATGGATGGATCGGCTGGAGCACAAACCCCGACAATCCGACGGAGACCGGCGTACCGGAGCTCCAACCCAAGTATTGAGGACAATATGCGAAGCATAAAGAATGTACTATTCTCACTGATTTTACTGATAGAGGCGGCCGCACTGGTCGCCTCCTATTACGTGAATCGTTATGCGTACGTGCGCGCCGGCTTGTACCGACACTTCCACTACCGGCGGACACAGTTTGAACAGACGATACTATCCGACACCCTACGTATGGTTTGGGTTGTGGTGGCACTTATTTGGGCTGCCTTCTTGGTGTGGAAACTTTGGAAATCAAGAGGAAAAGCACAGCCGTTGATCGGCCAAATGCACCTAGTCATGGGGGTGATCGTACTTTTGATCGCCGTGGTCATTCTCATTACACAATGGAGGGAGCATCTGCTTCTTTACCCGTATCTTTTGCTGGGGATTCTCGGGTTTGCGCTGATCAATACAGTGATTGGCCTCACGATATCTCACCGCAATGATTCGTAAAGAGTTGCGTTACCATCTATTCCATCCACACCGAGTATGATATGGTATAATGAGTTAATGCATGGGGGAATTGACATTGGAAGAGATAAGTAGCGGCGGTGTCGTAATGTATAAGGGGAAAGTTCTCCTTTTGAAGAAATTCGGCGGCGATTGGGTCTTGCCGAAAGGGAGAGTCGAACCGGGAGAGAGTCGTGAAGATGCGGCCATCCGCGAGGTTCGAGAAGAGACAGGCGCCATTGCAGTCATTAAGAAATACATCGGTTACATTAAATACGCATACACGGTACACGACACGACCCAAGTGAGAAAGACAGTGCACTTTTATTATATGCAGGCGACGAATGCCAATTTTGTTCCGCAACGAGAAGAGGGGTTCGCGCAAGCGACATTATTACCGGCAGACATGGCACTAAAACTGATCCGATTTGACGCGGAGAAGAAAATGATCCAAAAAGCACAAGAAATGGATCGAATGAGAGATTAATATGTCATTTACCAGATCGATAAAGGAAGAGATCAGCCGCGTAGAGACGAGAGATCCGGAGCTCTTGTTAGCCGAATTGGCTGCGATCGCTCGGTGCAATGGCACCGTATTTATGCAGTCCTTTACCGAGCCACGCATCCGCTTTACGACCTCGAATTATTCGGTTGCACGGCGGATCTTTTTTTTGCTGAAGGCGATGATGGGTGCCGAGCCTGTGATCAGCACGGTGCGCTCTACCTCATTTCAGAAAAAACAGACGCTGCAGATCGTGCTCGAGGACGTGGAAAAGACGATCACCTTTTTACAGGCGATCGGGATGATGGACGAGTTCGGGGCTTTTGAAGACCGCATTCCTCCCAAATTGCTTTGGGGGGCACCCAAGTCTCGTGCGTATTTGCGAGGCGCTTTTTTGGTGTCCGGCTACATTGCGGCACCGGGAAAAGCGGCGCATATGGAAATTGAAACCAATCAGATGGATCAGGCGATCCTTTTAAGAAAAGTGATGAAAAAGTTCGACATCCACGCGAAACTCTTGGATCGAAAAGAAAGCGCCGGTGTCTACGTAAAGAACGGCGAACAGATTGCGAATTTTTTAAACGTGATCGAAGCGCACCAGTCGATGCTTATGCTAGAAGATGCTCGGGCATTTCGAGATATCAGAAATCAGATTAACCGCAAGGTAAACTGCGATACCGCCAATCTTAACAAGACAGTGAACGCTTCTTTCAAGCAAACGACCCTTCTGGAAAAATACGACGAGAAATTCGGTTTAGACAACTTAGAGCCGGCGCTTCGCGAACTGGCGCATATGCGGATCAATCATTCCTCGGCAACGCTAAAGGAATTGGGAGAAATGTTTGACCCGCCGATCAGTAAATCGAGTATCAACCACCGGTTCAGAAAACTGTTACGTATTATTCAGGAAGATCTCGGAGAGACAAGCGACTAGATTCGCATTTGCGAGACAGCCGAATCGATCAGTGTTTTGTCGATCAACTGAAAGTCGCCGAGCGTTTTTTCGGACCACATGGGAAGTGCCGATGTGCCGGCAAATTTCACATAGGTTTCGATGCTCTTTTCGACGATTTGTAAACTTTGAAAGTCGAGAGGAGCGCCGTCTTCCGTCTTTTGCAGTATGACCGACTTGTACGGGGTCTCATTTGGTTTCACGCTGCCCGAAAGCGGATGGGTTTCGATGATCCATCCCTTGTGGACGAGCTTGCGTATGCGGTCGAGCACGTCAAAATAACCATAAGAATCGACAAAATCAACTTCCATTTGGCCGGTGTAAAAATCGCGGACCAACGGATTATTTGTTATCATTACATATTGCATCATATCACCTCATGCTGATTATAGCAGATTCCTGCACCGAATGGATGAAGGAGACAAAATGCCAGAATTTACTCACTTGCATGTGCATAGCGTATACAGTTTATTAGACGGTTACAGCCCCATACCGCGACTTCTGGACGAAGTGGCGGCTCATGGCATGGATTCGATCGCGATCACGGATCACGGCAATATGCACGGCATTGTTCAGTTTTATAAAGAGGCCAAAAAAAGAGGGATCCACCCCGTGTTGGGTTCTGAGATTTATACATCCTATGGGAATTATCGGGAAAAGGACCCCAAGGACCGCGGGCAATACCATCTGATCCTATTGGCTGAGACGCAAGAGGGGTACAAAAATTTGATGCGAATCGTCTCAGAAGGTTATATTCACGGCTTCTATTACAAACCGCGCGTCGATAATCAAATCCTGGAGAAGTACGCAGAAGGCTTAATCGCCACATCCGCTTGTTTGGGTGGAGAGGTCCAGTACTATTTGTTACAAGGCGACTACCCGAAAGCGAAAGATGTCGCGCTGGAGTATGAGCGAATCTTCGGAAAAGGCAATTTCTTTTTAGAATTACAGGATCACGGTATGCGAGAGCAAAAGCTCGTCAACCAACTGCTGATCCAGCTGAGCGAAGAGACGGGGATCGAGCTGATCGCGAGCAACGACGTGCATTATGTAAAGCAGGAGGATGCCGCCGTTCACGATGCACTGCTCTGCATCCAAACCGGAAAGAAAATGGCCGATGCGGACCGCATGCGTTTCCCGGGCGACCAGTTTTTTGTGCGCTCGCCGGAACAGATGCTCGCGCTCTTTCCGGATCAGCCGCAAGCACTGGAAAACACGGTAAAAATCGCGAAACGGTGCCAAGTAGAGCTCGATTTTGACACCCTGCACCTACCCGGCTTCACGCCACCGGCGCCATACGATAACGCGTCGTACCTCGCCCATTTAGTAGATGAGGGCATCAAACGGCGCTATCCCGAGATGACGGACGAGATCCGTGAGCGTGTGCGTTTTGAGATGGACACGATCAAAAATATGGGGTATGTGGACTACTTTCTTATCGTGTGGGACTTTATTCGCTACGCAAAAGAACAAGACATCATCGTTGGACCCGGGCGCGGTTCGGCCGCGGGGTCGATCATCTCCTACGCGCTGGGGATCACCAATATCGACCCATTGCACTATGACCTTCTGTTTGAGCGATTCCTAAACCCGGAACGCGTCAGCATGCCGGATATCGACATC
>CAZEBB010000064.1:0-4735 GCA_964510345.1 uncultured Peptoniphilaceae bacterium | reverse complement strand
TTTCTCTGATCGTCGCTGCGATCGGCATCATGAACACGATGGTCATGAGCATCTATGAACGCACAAAAGAGATCGGCGTCATGAAAGTCATCGGCGCATCCATCTCCAATATCCGCAATATGTTTTTGATCGAAGCCAGCCTGATCGGCTTGATCGGAGGGATCTTCGGCGTCACGCTGAGCCTCGTCGCCTCACACTTTATCAATCAGGCAGCGGCGGGATCGGCGATAATGGGCGGTGGCGGTGAGCCCACGGCGATCTCCGTGATCCCCTTGTGGCTGATCCTTCTCGCGCTCCTCTTTTCGATGGCGATCGGCGTCGTCTCCGGCTATTACCCGGCCGTACGCGCAACCCGGCTCTCCGCATTGGAAGCCATGCGCGCCGAATAATGTAAAAAACCTGCCTCGCGATATGAGGCAGGTTTTTTATTTCAAAATGCGCAGTGCATTTTCTTTCAAAACAAATTTTGTGTGGCCGACATCTTTGATGATCTCTCCGTCGACATTCAAATACGTAGGGATGTCGACTTCGATTTCAACGGCCTTGCTGCGGAAGGATTTGGCTGCGTCGAACTTTCGCAAATGGTCGCCGCTGGCGAGGGTGGGGAGCAAGCGAATGCGCTCAATTGCATTCTGCTTTTGAATCGCGCAGATCTCAAACAATCCGTCGTCGGTCACAGCAGAGGGAAGGATTTCGATGCCACCTCCATAAAAGCGCCCAATGCCTACAGCGCACAGCAAAATTGGCTCTTGTATGACCTGGTCGTCGATCGCGATGCGCATATGGTGTTCTTGATAGGGAAACATGAGCAAGAAAACGCTTAGATAATAGCCGAGGTGCGGGGGAATAAACCCGGGAAGTTCTTTCTTTTTCTGAACGACAGCGGCGTCAAAGCCGACGCTCGCAATATTGAGGAAGAAGTACTGATTGGCATACCCGCAGTCGGTGAACCGGGGCATGCCGTTTAAAATGCGATCGATCGCCGGGTCCACCTCCAATGTCAGCCCTTGTGAACGCGCGATGTCGTTCCCGGAGCCGGATGGCAATATACCCAAGGGCACTTCGGGATACGCCGCGACGACGCTTCCGATCTCGTTCAGCGTGCCGTCGCCACCGCAGCCGATGATGACATCACATCCGGCTTCGATCGCTTGTTTCGTGGGTTCTGCTCCGCCGGTGGATGCCTTTGTCTCAAAAATGAGAAACGGAGAGCCCGCTTCTTCCAAACGAGCTCTCAGACGATGGAGACGATCTTGTTGTTTTTTTCCTGCATTCGGATTGAAAATGACGCCGTATTTAGAGGCCATCGTTTTTGTTCTCCGTAGCCAGTGCAATGGCCTGTTGTTCCTCTTCCGATAATTCCACTTCTGCGGTTCCCTTATCGATATGTTTTGCAAATGTCGTGGTACCGCCGCGCCCAAAGATCGTGGTGATTAGGACGCCGTTGTCATTTCTGTCGAGCAGCGCCAGTGACCACGAGCGCTCGCCGTCTTCATCAGAAAACGCCGAATAGCGGACAAAGCCCGTCTTGGTCAGCGCATTGGCGAGAGCGCCTTCCTGCTCGTCGAGCTCCATGAGGAGCTTTTTTAGCTTTTCGTCGTGGTCGTAGAGCGTCTTGCCGATGATGGTCATGTACTCTTCGAGATTCAGGTTCTCCTGACCGCGCAGCAAGAGGTCGTACCGGCGTTTCAACCGGTTGACTTTCTGATTGGTCTGCGTGATCATCGTAAACAAAAACACGACCCCGACCAATACGATGATCAACAGTGCCACTTGTAGTGTTTGAATGATGTGAATAAAAGTTTCCATTTATTTCGTGTTTGCGATGTGGCGCAGCGCTTGGATCGCTGTGTCTACCTCTTCCTCCGTGTTGAAGTATCCAAAACTGAATCGAACGGCCCCTGTCTCGAGCGTTCCGATCGTGCGATGCGCAAACGGCGCGCAGTGCAGCCCGGGTCGTACGCAAATGTCGTACTCCTGATCCAGACGATATGCCACTTCCGCTGAATCTCTTTCCGGCAGATTCAAGGAGACGACCGGCCCCTGCCGTTCGTCGAGCGGGCCGTAGAGTTTGATGCCTGTTATCTCTTTCACGCCTTCGACAAAGCGCTTTGCCAGGCGCATCTCTTTTTCGTGGATGGCGTCGATGCCCGTTTCGTTGATAAAACGGATCCCCTCGCCCATCCCGATAATTCCGGGCCCGTTTTCCGTCCCGGATTCGAACCGGTCGGGTAAGATTGTCGGCTGCAGGAAATCCTGCGAGAAGCTTCCGGTTCCGCCTTGCTTGATCTCTTTTAGTTCAATATCTTTTCCGATATAGAGCCCGCCGGTACCCTGTGGTGCAAAGAGCCCTTTGTGTCCGGGAAATGCCAGCAGATCGATATGCATTTTTTCGACATCGATCGGCAAAACACCGATGGATTGCGCGGCGTCGACAAGCAATCGCGCCCGTCCTTTGATGCGCTCTCCGATCTCTTGAATCGGCATGATCGTACCGGTGAGATTGGACATATGAGTGATGGCCACCAGCGTGGTACGATCTGTCATCGCGGCTTCGATATCATCAGCGGTCAGGCATCCATTTTTGTCGGCTTCAACGATGGTCAAGTCGATAAAACCGCTGTTTTTCAGGGCATACAGCGGTCGGTTGACGGAGTTGTGCTCCATCGACGACGTGACCACGTGGTCCCCTTTTTGTAGGAATCCGTGAATCGCTAAATTAAGCGCATCCGTGCCATTAAAGGTGAAGATCATGCGGAGCGGGTCATCGCCTCCGATCAAGGAGGTAAGCGCTTCCCGCGTGTCATAGATCTTGTGGTCCATTTTTAAGGCGAGCTTATGCCCGCTCCGGCCCGGGTTGGCGCAATAGTTTTTCAAACAATCATACACGGCGTCCGCAACCGCCTCGGGTTTGGGAAAACTCGTTGCGGCATTATCAAAATAGGGCATAGCAGCCTCCTGTTCTGTCATCTTTGTTACAGTATAACACAGAAATATCCCTTTTTGTTGGAACGTAAACGAGCGCTTGATTTGCTATAATACCGCTAAGGAGTGATGACAATGCGAATGCCTGTTCTCTTCGTGGGACACGGTTCCCCGATGAACGCCATAGAAGATAATCCGTTTACGAAAACCTGGGAAGCACTGGGACAAAAATTGCTTTCTCTACACAAGCCAAAAGCCATCGTGTGTATTTCTGCCCATTGGGAAACAGACGAACTCAAGGTCATGGACGATGAACACCCGACGCAGATTTACGATATGTACGGCTTTCCCGAAGCCCTCTATCAACTGAATTACGCTGTCAAAGGTTCTCCTATGCTCGCAAAGCGGATCCAAGAGCTCCTACCGGCCGCTTATGATACGAACTGGGGCATCGACCATGGGACTTGGTCCGTTCTCTGCCGAATGTTTCCTGCGGCCGACATCCCGACAGTGCAAATTTCCATCCCGAGAATTGCCGATTTTTCTACGCTGTATCAACTGGGCGCTATGTTGAAGCCTCTCCGCGATGAAGGCATCCTGATCATCGGCAGTGGCAATGTCGTCCACAATCTGCGCACGGTGAGCTGGGGGATGGAAGGCGGGTACCCGTACTGTGAGGCGTTTGACCAAGCGATCAAAGAGGCGATACTTTCCCGAAATACTGATGTGATCCTTTACCCGCCGTTGGAAGAAGATCGCTTGCGCCGTTCCTTTATGAGTACCGAACACTACGCGCCGCTTCCCTTTGTGATGGGCGCCACCGATGAAGGCGACTTTTGCGAAGTGTTTAACGACCGGTGTCTCATGGGTTCTCTTTCCATGACGTCTTATTGTTTCTCCCAAGAGCCCATCATTTGAAGGGTTACGTCCCAAAACGGGTACCTATGGCAAAAGGAGAATGACAAATGAGAAATGATTTCACAATACAAACCGAATTTGGAGATATCGCCATTCCAAAATGGCTCCCCGAAAAGACCGCCCCACCGCCGGCTGTCGTCGTCTTCTTTAGCGGAGACGATGCTGAGGCGTTGGAGTCATCCGCCACACTTTTGACCGATAGCGGCTATGTCGTCGCACAAATCCGGACCGATGCGAAAAACACCGACCTTGCCCGCCTGAAAGCCCAGTACGATGCGATCAAGAATCGCTATTTAGCCGTGCCCTTCTACGCCGTCAGTGACGGCAAGGAAGCGTCCTCCCTCGCCAATTACAGCAATCGGTACGAAGAAGACTTCTTTGGCATGATCTGGCAAAAGCCCGATGTCTATGCGACCGATGACGACGAAGATGACAGCCTCTTTGAGCGGATCGGCGACTGGATCGGCATCGAGATCGGAGACGAACAACTCGAGATCTCCGCACTGCCGCCCGTGCCCCTCGCCATCTTCACCGACGATCTCCGCGAGATTACCGAGATGCTCTCCGGCCTAGAACAAAAAGATGAGCTCATCTTGCACATCATTCCACCCCATGCCGACCACCGCATGAAAACATGGCTCGCGCGTTCCTTCGTGCGCCAACTCGACGCCTGGCACCGGGAAAGAATCGAAATATTGGAAAAAACAAAACGCGGCGCCCTGAAGTGGGACCGCGAGAAGGAGTAGCTAGCGAATTTCAGTAAGATCAGCAAATATGATGTTAAAGGCTTCGGCAAATAACTCGGCACTAACCTCGATTTGCTGGCCGACTTTTCCGGCGCTCATGTAAATGGAATCAAAGAGAATGGCCGTTTCGTCCATAAATGTGGGAA
>CAZEBB010000063.1:0-4850 GCA_964510345.1 uncultured Peptoniphilaceae bacterium | reverse complement strand
GCCATCGGCAATGCGCTACAAACATCAAGCTACGATGTCGGCCACTACACGGTGCAGGGAGGAGAGGGTTCCAAGTCATTGACGGAGCTCGCCGGACTCTTGGAGCATATGGCGACGCATGCGTACCATCGCGATGCGATCCTGCTTGCCGTAGGCGGCGGGGTGATCGGCGACTTGGGCGGTTTTGCCGCCTCCGCATACCTGCGCGGGATCGACTTTATCCAAGTGCCGACGACGCTCTTGGCGGCGGTGGACTCTTCCGTCGGCGGTAAGACGGGCGTCAATTTAGAGGCCGGTAAGAATTTGGTCGGCGCTTTTCATCAGCCGTTCGCCGTGTGGTTAGATCCAACGGCGCTGGCATCGCTACCGGAAGACGAATGGAAATCCGGGGTAGCCGAAACGCTGAAATACGGCGTCCTGCAGGACGAATCGCTGTTTGATCGCGTGGCACGCGGCATGACTGCACACGATGAAGACGTGGACGCAATCATTGAAAGCTGTGTAAGAATCAAGGCGCAGGTGGTCGCCGCCGATGAAAAGGACCACAGCATACGCCAAACGCTGAACTTAGGGCACACCTTCGGGCACGCGATCGAGGCGGCGAGCCGGTACGAAATCCCTCACGGACACGCTGTCGCGATCGGCATGGCGATGATGGCGAGAGCTTGTCAGAAAAGAGGCATCTGCACACAAGAGACCACGCAGAAAATAGAAGGCGCGCTGATCGCAAACGGTTTGCCGATCCATTCACCTTATGCACCGAATGATTTGATCGGCGCCATGAAAAAAGACAAAAAAGCATACGGCACGACCATTCACTTGATTGTAATTGAAACGATTGGAAAGTGCCGCATACAAAAAGAGCCGATGGAAGACCTGATCCATTGGCTGGAGGACGCACAATGAAAGCCATCCTACAACCCAAACCACTGCACGGTGTGATCGACAGCATTCAGTCCAAGTCCTTTGCCCATCGCGCCTTAATCTGCGCAGCGCTGGCAGACGGACCGTCGCGCATTCAAGTGGATCGCTCGTCGGTCGATATCGACGCCACGGCCAACGCTCTCGTAGCAATGGGCGCCAATATCCAACGAGAAGAGGAGTACTTCACCGTACAGCCGATCAACAAATTGGCGGGCACCCCGACGGTCGACGCTGTAGAGAGCGGATCGACGATTCGATTTCTCCTGCCGGTCGCGAGTGCACTATACGAAAGCGTGCACTTTACCGGCAGCGGCCGATTGCCTGAGCGTCCCTTGGGTCCCTTACTGGACGCGATGCGAGCCAACGGCTGCGAATTCTCCACTGAGAAGTTGCCGTTGACGACCACCTCGCAACTGACAGGGAATCACTATCACTTGCCGGGCGACGTGAGTTCGCAGTTTGTCTCCGGACTTTTGATGGCAGCTCCCCTCTTAGAGGGCGATGTGACCATCGAACTCACCTCGCGCTTGGAATCGGAAGACTATGTGAACATCACGATCGATGTGATGAAGAGCTTCGGCGTACAAGTGGAATTGACACCGGCCGGATATCTCGTGCCGGGCGGCCAATGCTACCGGGCGAGCGACTATGTAGTAGAGGGCGACTGGTCTAACGCTGCGTTTTTCCTAGTCGCCGGCGCACTGGGTGGTCCCGTTGAGATGCGAGGCCTCCGAGTAGATTCCGTCCAAGGCGACAAGGGGATCCTCACCGCGCTGCGGGACTACGGTGCAGAGGTTGTCGTCACAGACACAGTCACCACTTCACCCAAAGAGAGGCGACCGATCGAGGTGGACCTCACCCGTATGCCGGATTCCCTGCCGATCCTCGCCGTATTGGCGGCATCAGCGGAAGGGACCTCCCGCTTCACCAACGGCAAGAGGCTCAGACTCAAAGAGAGCGACCGTCTCCACACCGTCCGCCAGATGATCACCGACCTCGGCGGCCACGCGGAAGAAGTCGGAGACGAGCTCCACGTGCACGGCACGGGAACGCTCCGTGGTGGAAATACCTCTTCCTTCGGGGACCACCGCCTCGCCATGGCGGCTGCGATCGCATCGTGTATATCGAAAGAACCGGTCATCATCAAAGACCCGATGGCCGTCGTCAAATCCTATCCGGACTTTTATTTCGATTTCGAATTCCTGGGAGGTGCTACAGATGCACAGTAGCTTCGGACAAAATATCCGCATCACGATCTTCGGCGAATCCCACGGGATCGGCATCGGCTGTGTGATCGACGGTTTGCCGCCAGGCGAAGAGATCTCTATGTCGGAGCTCTCCAACTTTATGACGAGGCGAGCGCCGGGGCAAAGGGGCACCACGCCGCGCGTCGAGCGCGACCACCCCGAGGTTCTGTCCGGCTATGTGGACGGAGTTCTCACAGGAAGCGCTGTCAGTATGATCATCCGCAACAATGACCAGCGCTCGTCAGACTATATCGTCGACATCCCCCGCCCGTCGCATGCGGACCTAAACGCACGCCTGAAATTTGGCGGCCATATGGATATGCGAGGTGGTGGGCCCTTCTCGGGGCGCATCACAGCACCCCTCTGTCTGGCGGGTGGCGTGGCCAAGCAAATCCTAAAGCGCAGGGGCATCGTCGTCGGCGCGCATTTGGCGCAGTTGGGAGAGATACGAGACGAAGCGTGGGACGTCGTCAACGTACAACCTGAGCAGTTGGAAGCGATCGGAAAGAAGAACTTCCCGACGATCAGCGCAAGCGTCGCCGATCAGATGCTCGATGCATTGGACCGCCTCAAAGAAGAAGAGGACTCCATCGGCGGCAGGATCCACTGCATGGCAACGGGCGTCCCGCAAGGGCTGGGAGAACCCAATTACATGGGGTTTGAAAGCCATCTGGCACACCTGCTCTACTGCGTGCCGGGCATGCGCGGCGTCTCGTTTGGGAGCGGTTTCGACTGCGTGACGATGCAGGGGTCACAGCATAACGACGCCATCGTCCTTCAAGACGGGCGCTACCGAACCGTCACCAATCATGCGGGCGGCATCGTCGGCGGCATCACCAACGGCATGCCCATCTCTTTTGACGTAGCGATGAAACCGACCGCGTCGATCAGTAAAACACAGGATTCCGTTTCTTTCTCGACCGGAGAAGCGGTGAAATTGAATATCGCAGGCCGTCACGACCCGTCCATCGTCGTGCGGGCGGTGCCGGTGATCGAAGCCTGTTTAGCCATCGTATTATTAGACTTTTTGGAGGGAACCCATGGATCTGCAAGAGATTAGAGGAAAAATTGACCAAATCGACGACCAGATGTACGCGCTGTTTGAAGAGCGTATGAATCTATCGGTCGAAGTCGCCCATGCAAAGGCGAAAGAAGGTGTAGGCATCAACAATCGCATCCGCGAGAGAGAAATCCTGACGCGTATGTCGAAAAAGAACGAGAAGATGAGCGCATACGCCCGCATGCTGTACAGCACACTCTTCAGCGTGAGCAAGAGCCGCCAGAGGGAAGTCGCCTTCGAAGATTCCGATTTCGTCAAAGAGTTGCGCACGGCGCTCAAAGAAACCGACTCCGTCTTCCCGCGCATGGGAACCATCGCCGTGCAAGGGTCGGAGGGGTCTTATTCCCAGCAGGCGGCGTATCGCATGTTCCCGATGGGAGAGGTCATGTTCTTTAAGCGATTTGAAAATGTGTTTGAAGCGGTCGACAAGGGCTTGTGCGAGTTTGGCGTTATCCCGATCGAAAACAGCTCCAACGGCTCCGTCAAGGAAGTCTACGAAGCCATGAAAGACCAGAAGTTCTACGTCGTGCGCAGTCACAAGCAGTTTATCGATCACCACCTGCTCGTCAAACCGGGGACCAAACTCTCCGACATTCGAGAGATCATCTCGCAGCGCCAAGCCTTAGGCCAGTGCAGTGAGTTTTTGAGCGCCAATCCGCAGATCGTCGCGGAAGAGTTCATGGATACAGCCTTGGCGGCAGAAGAAGTCGCAAACAGCGACCGCAAAGATCTGGCGAGCATTTCGTCCAAATACTGCGCCGACCTGTATGGCTTAGAAGCGCTCCCCGTGCAAGTGCAAAACAGCGAAAACAATTACACTCGCTTCATTTGCATCACGAAGAATATCCGAATCTACCCGGGTTCTAACCGCATCTCCCTAATGATCTCGGCACCTCACGAGCCGGGCGGGCTGTATCATATCTTGGCGCGCTTTGCCGCACTGGGGCTCAATATCACGAAACTGGAGTCCCGCTCGATCTCCGGACGCGATTTTGAATTCATCTTCTATTTCGACTTCGAAGGCTCGATCGATATGCCCGAAGTGCAGTGGCTCCTGGAAGACTTGCGCACGAGTTCCGAGCATTTCCAGTTCTTGGGCAACTATTCAGAGATCTAGTCATGAAATACGGACTCTTGGGGAGAAAGCTGTCGCACAGCCTCTCCCCGCAGATCCACCGCATGTTGGGGGATTATCGATACGAATTGTTGGAAAGAGAACCGGATCAGATCGGCACCTTGTTTACCATGCCGGGTCTCTCCGGTTTTAATGTCACCATTCCCTATAAAAAAGACGTCATGCCCTTCTGTGACCAACTGACCGATGCCGCCGTGCGGATCGGCTGCGTCAATACCGTCGTCAAAGGAGACGACGGCACATTCACCGGCGACAATACCGACTATGACGGATTCCGTATGACGGTGGAATCGCTCGTGAAAGATCTCTCCGGAAAGCGCGTCGTCATCGTCGGAAAGGGTGCGACCTCGCAAACCGTGGAGACCGTGTGCACCGATCTGGGCGCCGCCTCCGTGCGCAAGCTCGGGAGAGAGGATATGGAAGCTCCGGATCAGGAGGCGCGCAGGGCAGAGGTGCTGATCAACTGCACGCCGGTCGGCATGTA
>CAZEBB010000062.1:2683-6513 GCA_964510345.1 uncultured Peptoniphilaceae bacterium | reverse complement strand
GTTCGGAAACGTCGCTGATCCAGACGATCGGTCGCGCGGCGCGCAATGTGCACGGGCACGTCGTCATGTATGCGGACAAGATGACGGATTCGATGAAGCGGGCGATCGATGAAACGGAACGACGCCGATCGATTCAGGAAGACTATAATGAAAAACACGGCCTAACGCCGGAGAGCGTAAAGAAAGGGGTCCGCGAGATCATCGAAGCGACCCACGCGGCGGAGGACGATGTCGAATACGAACCGGATAAACTGTCGCTGACGGAGATTCGGGCGATTGTGATCAATATGGAAGCGGAGATGCGAAAGGCGGCGGAAAACTTGGAGTTCGAGCGCGCCGCATCGCTGCGTGACGAATGGAAGCGGCTGAAAGCCGAGTATGGAATAGAGGAATCCATTGACTAAGAATCAAATTATCATCAAAGGGGCAAAGGTCAACAATCTAAAAAACATCGACCTGACCCTCAACCGCGATCAGCTGATCGTCTTCACGGGGCTGTCGGGCTCGGGCAAATCGTCGCTCGCGTTTGACACGATCTACGCGGAGGGACAGCGCCGCTATGTGGAGTCGCTGTCGAGTTATGCGCGCCAGTTCTTGGGGCGGATGGATAAGCCGGAGGTGGAGTCGATCGAGGGGCTTTCGCCTTCGATTTCGATCGACCAGAAGACGACGAGCAAGAACCCGCGTTCGACGGTGGGCACGGTGACGGAGATCTACGACTATTACCGCCTGCTCTTTGCGAAAGTGGGCACGCCGTACTGCCCGGTCTGCGGGGAGAAGATCCAAGCGCAGTCGATCGACCAGATGGTGGATCGGGTGATGGAGTTGCCGAAAGATACACGCGTGTTGGTGCTGGCGCCGATCGTCCGCGGCAAGAAGGGCGAGCACGTCAAGATATTGGAAGCGACGAGAAAAGACGGGTATTTGCGCGCGATGATCGACGGAGAGATCGTCGAACTGGAAGAACTGCCCAAACTGGATAAGAAAAAGAAACACGATATCGATGTGCTGGTGGACCGGATCATCGTCCGCGAGGGGATTGAATCGCGCTTGGCGGATTCGATGGAGTCGGCGCTCGCGATGGGCGACGGACTCGCACGAGTGCACGTCATCGATGGTGAAACTCTGCTGTTCAGCTCGAAGCTCGCGTGCCCGAACCAGCATATGTCGATCGAGGAGATTACGCCGCGACTGTTTTCGTTTAACAGCCCGTTTGGCATGTGCCCGGAATGCAACGGCTTGGGCTTTTCCCGAGAACTGGACCCGGCGTTGATCCTTCCGAATTACGAGCTTTCCATTGCGGAAGGTGCAATTGATCCGTTTGCGACCTCGAAACCGGGGACGTATTATTTCGAGATCTTCCGCACCTTGGCGAAGCGCCATGGAATGACGGTGGATACACCGCTCAAGGACTGCCCGAAGAAGATGATCGACGAGATCTTGTACGGGACACAGGGTGAGGTGATCACCTATGAGTTCGAGAGTCATTTCACCGGCCATAAGACACATCGCACGGCGTTTGAGGGGGTCATTCCCAATATGGAACGCCGCTATACGCAGACCGGTTCAGATGCGATGAAGGACAAGTTTGAAGAATATATGGTGGAAGAGCAGTGTCCGGCGTGCCATGGCAAGCGTCTGAAGGACGAAGTATTGGCGATCCGCGTGGGCGATTGCAATATCGCCGAAGTGACGGAGAAGTCCGTCGCGAAGTCGATCGAGTGGTTTGACGCACTGGAACTCACCGAGACGGAGCAGATCATCGGGGCGGAGATCCTCAAAGAGATCAAAGAGCGACTGCAGTTTTTACAAAATGTCGGGCTGCAGTATCTAACTTTGGCGCGGTCCGCCGGCACACTGTCAGGCGGCGAGTCGCAGCGCATTCGACTCGCGACACAGATCGGCTCCTCGCTGGTGGGCGTGGTGTACGTGCTGGACGAACCGTCGATCGGTCTTCATCAAAGAGACAACTCGCTGCTATTAAAGACGTTGCGCGACCTCACCAATATGGGCAATACGCTGATCGTCGTCGAACACGACGAGGACACGATGCGCATGGCGGACGATATTGTGGATATCGGACCGGGTGCGGGCTTACACGGCGGCGAGGTGATTGCGCACGGCACGATCGATAAGATCATGAAGTCGAAGAAGTCGATCACGGGACAATATCTTTCAGGTAAAAAGGAAATACCGATTCCGGAGACCAGGCGCAAAGGCGAGAAGTTTATCGAACTGTACGGTGCGAGGGAGAACAATCTACAAAATGTGGATGTCAAGATCCCGATCGGAACCTTTACCTGCGTCACCGGAGTATCGGGCTCGGGAAAGAGCAGCCTGATCAACAGCATTTTGCATAAAGTGCTCGCGAATCGACTGAATCGAGCGAAGCAAAAACCGGGTAAGTTTGACAGCATTAAAGGGCTGGAATACTTGGACAAGGTGATCGACATCGATCAGTCGCCGATCGGGCGCACGCCGCGATCCAATCCGGCGACATATACCGGCGTGTTTGACTCGATCCGTGACGTGTTCGCCATGACGACGGAAGCGAAGATCCGCGGGTACCAGAAGGGGCGCTTCAGCTTTAATGTGAAGGGCGGGCGCTGCGAGGCGTGTAGCGGAGACGGGATCCTAAAGGTAGAAATGCACTTTTTGCCGGATGTCTATGTGCCGTGCGAGGTGTGCAAAGGCAAGCGCTACAATCGAGAGACGCTACAGATCCAATACAAGGGCAAGTCGATCGCGGATGTGCTGGACATGACGGTCGAAGAAGCGGTTACGTTTTTTGAGAATCTGCCGCACATTCATCGCAAACTCGTGACCTTAAACGAGGTCGGCCTTGGCTATATCAAACTGGGCCAGTCATCCACGGAACTGTCCGGCGGGGAAGCGCAGCGGGTGAAACTCGCGACGGAGCTCAGCAAGCGCTCCACGGGACGCACGGTGTACATCTTAGATGAGCCGACGACAGGTCTGCATACGGCCGACATCCACAAGCTGATCGGCGTACTGAACCAACTGGTGGAAGGTGGCAACACCGTCATCGTGATCGAGCACAATCTGGACGTCATCAAGACGGCGGACTATATCATCGACCTCGGGCCGGAAGGCGGCGACGGCGGTGGGCAGATCATCGCGAAGGGAACGCCGGAAGACATCGTGAAAGTAAAAGGGAGTCATACGGGGCGCTTCTTGGCGCCGGTACTGGCTCGCCGGTCATCCAAGGGCGAAAAAGGGGTACAATTGAACTAGGGAGGTGGCCTCATGAAGCGGATTACGACAAAGGACATTACGCTCTACGGCGTGCTGATGGCGATGACGACCGTCGCCACGATGCTCATTCAGGTGCCGACGATCGCGACCAAAGGCTATATCAATCTGGGCGATGCGGTCGTCCTGCTGGCCGGCCTCGTGCTCGGCCGACGCGCCGGTTTTATCGTGGGCGGATTCGGGTCTGCATTGGCGGACATCTTATTGGGCTATACCTGGTACGCGCCCATCACTTTGATCGTCAAAGGGCTGGAAGGCTATATCGCCGGCGCAGTTTTTGAAAAACTGGGGCAAGAGAAGCCATTTTTTGCGACGGTTCCCGCCGGGATCTGGATGGCGGTCGGCTATTTTATCGCCGAGGTCTTTATGTATACGGCGCCGGCGGCGATCGCGAGCCTGCCCGGTAACTTGGTGCAAGGCCTTGTGGGTGCTTTTCTCGCCGTGGTGTTGTTTGCTGCTGTGAGACGATGGTTGCCGCATGCTGTGAATGGGCGATAGAAAAGGAGGATGATTATGCCGAAAATAAGAGAAGAGCTGTATTCGGTGCTGAAGCGGTT
>CAZEBB010000062.1:0-2583 GCA_964510345.1 uncultured Peptoniphilaceae bacterium | reverse complement strand
GGAGGATGATTATGCCGAAAATAAGAGAAGAGCTGTATTCGGTGCTGAAGCGGTTGCATGAAGGGGAGCCGATTGAGACGCTGATGGCGGAGCCTTCGGGGCAACTGACGCCGGAGGATCTGGCCGAGGTGGAACAACAGCTGGCTGACAGCGGTGTTTCGATTGAAGAAATTCAGCGATACAGCTCGGAACATACGGATCTGGCGTCGCGTTTGATGACGACGAAGGGAGATCGCCCGGACCGACAGCCGGGGCACCCGGCGTTTGTCTTCGTCGGAGAAAACACGGGGATCCACCGATTCCTTTTGGAAGAGTACCGCCCGGCGCTGCAACGATTTGTCGAGTCGGAGAGTCGAGAGGAACTGTACGCGCTCACGGAAGATCTCCAACAAGTCGTCAAGCATTATGATCGAAAAGAAAATCTGTTTTTCCCGTACTTAGAGCGAGCCGGGGTCACCGTTCCTCCGCAAGTCATGTGGGGTGTGGACGATGTCATCCGACAGCTGCTGAAAGTGCTGCTGGAGGCGATCGCAGCGGAGCCGATCAATGTGACGAGGGTCGATTTGATCGCCAACCGCGTGCTCACGCAAATCGAGGATATGATCAAAAAAGAGAACGAGATTCTCATGCCGATGCTGCTGCGTTGGATGAATGAAGAGGACTGGATACTGGCGGCGCAGGAGAGCGCTTGGATCGGCTATGTGTTTACGCAAGGGATTGAAGGCGCGTCGGCTTCTGACGCCAACACGTGGTTGAATGAGAGAAGCGGAGGCGGAAAGTGCGCCGTGTTCGCCGGCGACGGAGAGATTCGTCTCCCCAGCGGGAACTTGACGACCGCGCAATTGACGGCGATGCTCAACACTTTGCCGACGGACCTCACTTTTGTCGACGATCAGGACATCATCCGCTATTACTCGGAAGGCAAGCATCAGGTGTTTACGAGAACGCGTACGATCATCGGTCGCGACTTGTACCTCTGCCATGCGCCGGCAATGGTACCGGTGATCAAAAAACTGATTCAGGAATTTCGAGATGGCGTGAAGGATGAAGAGGTCGTGCCGATGCAAAAAGGCAATCTGCTTAATCTCGTTCGCTACTATGCCGTGCGCGATGAAGATGGTAAGTATATGGGCTGTGTCGAAGTGACGGAGGAGATTTCCGGCATTATCGACTTATGTCAATCCAAGGACGATCGCCATGCGAATTGAGTCGGTGCGTATCGTCGGGCGTGGAAGCTTGGGCGTACTGTATGGAAATAAGCTGACGAAAGAGCTGGGAAACGATAATCTACGTTTTATCGCCGATCGTGCGCGGATCGAGCGGTATGAGAAAAATCCGCCGACGGTGAACGGTGAGGCGACAGACTTCGCCTATGAAGCGCCGGAAGAAGGACAGCCGGTCGACCTCATCATCTTTGCGGTCAAACAGCCGGCGCTGGCTTCGGCGATTGAAAACGCGCGGGCTTTTGTAGGCGACCAAACGACGATCATCTCACTCTTGAACGGCATTACCTCGGAGACAGATTTGGAAGCCGCCTTCGGAGCGGAGAAAGTACTGCCGGTGGTCGCACAGGGGCAGGACCCCGTGATGGACGGGGAGGCGCTCACCTTTCAAACGCCGGGACAGGTGCTCATCGGCGTGCCGGAGAGTGCACCGGAGAAAGCGCGGCTCTTTTCAGCCGTACGCGAGTTGTTTGAACGCACCGGTTTTCCGCATACCGTGGTCGATGATATCGAGCGCAGACTTTGGAGCAAGTGGATGCTGAATGTCGGCGTGAATCAGGTCGTATGTGCAGCGGAAGGCGATTACGGATCGATACAACAACCCGGCGCATTGCGAGACCGGATGATCGCCGCGATGCGAGAAGCGAAAGAAACGGCTCTGGCGGAGGGAATTCATTTGACGGAAGACGACCTTAGAGGCTATGTCGCGCTGGTCGACACGCTGGATCCGCAGGGCATGCCATCGATGCGAGCGGACGGCGTCGCAAAACGAAAGACAGAGTTGGAAAGCTTTGCGGGGGCTGTATTGGAGAAAGCGAAAAAACACGGCATCGACACACCGGTCAACCGGGCACTGTACGAAGAGATCCGAGCCCTGGAAGAGAGCTGGATATAATCGAGGAGGAACGATGAGTAAAGCGGAACAAGTTCGCAGCGAAATGATCGCTGCGATGAAACATAAGGATAAAGAACGAAAAGATGCGTTGACGATTCTATTGTCGGCGCTAAAGAACAAAGCGATCGACAAACGGGAAGAACTCACAGAAACGGAAGAGAACGAAGTGATCTTAAAAGAGATTCGTCAAGCAAAAGAGACGATCGAGCTCACGCCGCCGGACCGCGAAGCGATCCACAACGAATGCAAGGCACGTATCGCCATTTATGAAGAGTTTGCTCCGAAGATGATGGATGAAGCGGAGATCGAAGAGGTCATCCAAAGCGTGCTTTCAGAGCTTGGGATCGAGACTCCGGAACCCAAAGACAAGGGCAATATTATGAAAGTGTTGATGCCGAAAGTGAAGGGGAAAGCGGATGGGAAGCTCGTCAATCAGGTGTTGGCGGAGAAGATGAAGAAATAGAA
>CAZEBB010000061.1:0-6524 GCA_964510345.1 uncultured Peptoniphilaceae bacterium | reverse complement strand
GATGTGAAAGACTTGGATCTCTTGGACAAGTACGGAGTGGCGATTACAAACCCGCCCTACGGAGAGCGCATCAGCGACGAAGAAGGCGCGGAGCAGCTCATAAAAGAATTCGGAAAGTTATTCGCACAGCTGCCGACATGGTCCGTCTATGCGCTGTCTCCGATGGAGAATTTTGAAACCCTTTACGGCAAACCGGCCGACCGTAAACGCAAACTCTTTAATGGCGACCTCAAAGTCAACTATTTTCAGTATTACGGCCCCAAACCCGACGCGGACTTTAATTTCGCCTCGGCGAAAGAGAAAAGGGAACTATAAACTTTCTTCATTGTAAGTCGTTGGGTTAAATGATACAATGACGTTAATAAATCGATGTATATACAAATTTTGATGAGGTAACGTCATGACGCTATTTGGCACGGCTCCGGAGACAACAGATATCAGAACGGCTTTTCACATTTTGGACAGTATGGCAGACCTTGTCAGCGTGCTCAATGACGAAGGTCGTTTTGTGTATGCCAATCAAGCACTCATTCGTCAGATCGGCCACAACCCGATCGGCACATATTTTGACGACGCCTCCAATTTTATGCTCGGGTTCTCCTCAGTTCCGACGGTGCGCCATACGAAGACGGCGGTCGTCAAAGAGGAGCGCATCGGCGAACAGTATTTTTCTGTGACGACCTCACCGGTCTTCGACGACAATCATAAGATTTCCGCATTTGTCGAGGTGTATCACGACATCAGCGCAAAGATCAATCTGACGATCGACCTCGTCAACACCAACCGCAAGATGACGGACGACATTCAGTTCGCCCGCACAATACAAAAGAAGATTCTGCCCGAGCGCCTCGACTACGGCGAAGTGCAGTTTGAGGCGAGATACACGCCGTCTGAAAGGCTTTCCGGCGACCTGTACGACATCATCGCGCTGGACGACCGGCATATCGCATTCTACATTTCCGACGTGATGGGGCACGGGGTGACGGCATCGATGATGACGATGTTCGTTCGCCAAACCATGCGCTCTCTCGTGACGGCAAAGGCGGAGCCGGCCGATGTGCTGGAGAATCTGCGCTCACACTTTTGTGAACTTGATCTGGGCGACTCCAACTACTTCACGCTTTTCTACGGACTCTATGACAAGTACTCGCGAGTACTTGCGTATTCCAACGCGGGGCATACCGCGATCCCTATCGTCTTCGAAGGAGAGGAGACCCGCTTCCTTCGGGCGAAGGGCGTTCCGATCTCTCCGGTATTTCGCGACATTCGCTACAATACCCGGAAAGAGACACTCAAACAAGGTGAATCGCTGCTTTTATATACAGACGGTATCACGGAAACGACGAATCTCGCCGGAGAGGAATTCGGCGAAGAGCGTCTGAGAGAATTACTGAGCTCCATCGAAGGCGACGTGTTACAACAGGTCATTCGCGTGGTGAATCGGTACCGTTGGGGCGAGATGAAAGACGATATCGCCCTCATGCTCATGCGTATTTTGTGAAAGGAGAAATGACATGCGACTGAAAACAGATTTTACACAAGCGCCGGGAATAGCGGATGCACAGTGGGAGGAAGGTCTACACGCACTCCAAACGCTGGTGTCCGGAGAAGGAAAGGGAGCTGAGTTCACGGGCTGGATCCGCCTGCCGATGAATTATGACAAAGAAGAATTTGACCGCATTCAAAAGGCAGCGAAGAGAATCCAAGAGAATTCGGATGTCCTCGTGTGCGTCGGTATCGGCGGTTCGTATTTGGGAACCAAAGCCGTATTGGACAGCCTGCTTCCGCATTTTCATGACGGGAAGCCGCAAATCGTATACGCCGGACAAACGTTGTCTTCGTCGTATCTGGCGGCGTTGACCGAGTACCTGAAAGACAAAGATTTTTCGGTCAATGTCATCTCGAAATCCGGCACCACCACCGAGCCGGCTGTCGCGTATCGCGTGATCGCCTCCTTGATGGCGGAGAAGTATTCAGAAGAAGAGATCAAAGAGAGGACCTATATCACGACCGACCGCGCCAAAGGTGCGCTGAAATCGCTCGCGGACGAGAAGGGCTATGAGACTTTCGTCGTGCCGGATGATATCGGCGGTCGCTATTCGTTTCTCAGCGCCGTCGGCCTCCTGCCGATCGCCGCTGCGGGCATCGACATCGAAGAGTTGATGCGAGGCGCTCAGGATGCATACACCAAGTTCACGTCGTCTGAGAGAGCCAATGAAGCCGTCGAATACGCGATGGCGCGCAATGCGCTTCTTAGAGACGGCAAAGACATCGAGCTCTTCGTCGCATACGAGCCGAACTTGATGACGATCGCGGAATGGTTTAAGCAGTTGTTCGGCGAATCCGAAGGAAAAGAAGGCAATGGCCTGTTCCCGGCGTCTCTCCAATTTACGACCGACTTGCACTCTATGGGGCAGATGATCCAGGAAGGCAAGCGCAATATGTTTGAAACTGTCCTCTTCGTGGATCAACCCGAAGCGGATGTCAAAGTGCCGAGCCAAGAGGAAGATCTCGACGGATTGAACTATTTGGCGGGAACCTCACTTCATCAGATCAACGAGAAAGCGCGCATCGGCGTCGCGAAAGCGCATGTCGAGGGAGGCGTTCCCAATCTATTGATCCGCATCGCAAAAGTGGACGCGTATCATATCGGCTACTTGTTGTATTTCTACATGATCGCGTGTGGTGTCTCCGCGACGATCCTCGGCGTCAACCCATTTGACCAACCGGGCGTTGAAGCGTACAAGAAGAGCATGTTCCACGAACTCGGAAAGCCCGGGTTCTAACGCAAGTGGATAAGGTACGAATCGTCCTCCGGGAGAGCATGCGCTCTCTCGGGGGATATTTAAAAGCACAAGTCATGGTGCTCGGCGTCGTGTTTGCACTCTATGCGATCGGCCTCACGATTATCCGCATTCCGGGTTCCATCTTGAAAGCCGCCGGGATCGCCCTGGTCGACTTCATCCCGATTGCGGGTAGCGGCATCGTCATGATCCCGTGGGCGATTATTAAGCTCGTACAAGGGCAGCGCAATATGGCCTTAGCCTTAGGGCTCGTGTTCGTGATCATCGCCGTCTTGCGCATGGTGATCGAGCCGATCATCACGGGTCGCCAAGTCGGCCTGCACCCGCTCATCACGGTATTTGCGACAGTCGTCGGCAGCATATTGATGGGGCCGGTGGGCGTCGTGGTAGGGCCTGTGATCGCCGTGATCCTGACGACGATCGTCCGACTGCAGAGCTTTCAGACGGTACAGACGAATGAAAGACAAGAACGAAGGAAGAGGAGGTTGAGAGAATGATCCGCTACGCGGCTGTGGTTCCGCATCCGCCGCTGTTGATCCCATCTGTCGGCATGGGGGAAGAGAAAAAGGTAGAGCGTACGGCGTCCGCTTATCGGGAGATGGCGGAACAGGTCCGGACGATTGCACCGGCCCGCATCGTACTGATCTCATCTCATGTGACAAGGTATCAGGACTATTTTCATTTTCCGCCCGATAAAAAGTGGAGCGGGAGTTTTCGCGCGTTTGGAGATCGGACCACCGAGCTTCATGCAGAAGGAGACCCCGCTTTTTTAGCGCGCATCACCGCATACCCCGAGGCGCGGGAGATCCCTTACGGTTGCGCGGGCGCCACGAAGGAGCCGGTGGATCACGCGAGCCTCGTCCCGCTGTACTTTTTGCAGAAAGCGGGCGTCAACTGCCCGGTGATTCGCGTAGGCACATCCGGCCTTCCGTTGGCCGATCACTACCGCTTGGGGCAATGCATTGGTCGCGCAGCACGTGAGTCTGAAGGCGAGACGGTAATTATCGCCAGCGGCGACTTGTCGCATCGGCTGAAAGACAGCGGACCCTATGGCTACAACCCGGCGGGACCCACCTATGATACAAAAGTAATGGGGGACTTAGAGCAAGCCGCCTTTGGTAATCTGTTGCGTTATGACGCGGCCGAACTGGAAGCGGCGGCGCACTGCGGACACCCGACTTTTGTGATCCTCGCAGGTGCACTAGACGGACACGTGGTAAAAATGCTGCACTCGTCTTACGAAGGGCCGTTCGGCGTCGGGTACGGCGTAGTTGCATACGAGGTCGGCGAACCGGATGAAACGCGGCACTTTCTGCGCGACTATGAAAGAGACATCAAAGAAAAACAAGAGAGACAAAAAAGCCGCGAACACCCCTATGTGCGGCTCGCACGGGAGACAATCGAGGCAAAGATCAAGGGAACGGCCGCTCCTGTGCCGGGAGATGATTTTCCGACCGCCAAAGCTGCGGTCTTTGTCACCCTGCACAAGTTTGGGCAATTGCGCGGGTGCATCGGCACGCTCCACCCGGTCCACGAGCGGATTGAACAGGAGATCGCTCGAAACGCTGTGAGCGCCGCGTTGGAAGATCCTCGCTTTTCCCCGGTTCAAGCATCCGAACTGCCCTATCTGGAAATATCGGTCGACGTGCTGTCCGAACCCGAAGCGATCGCGTCGATTGATGAGCTCGACCCCAAGCGCTATGGCGTGATCGTGAGAAAGGGAAGAAAATCCGGCGTGCTCTTGCCCGATCTGGACGGAATTGACACAGCAGAGCAACAAGTCGAAATCGCAAAGAAAAAAGCCGGGATCGGACGCGCAGAGCGAGCGGATTTGGAACGCTTTCGAGTGGACCGCTATGTTTAGATGCCCGGTCTGCCCGCATCATTGCTATATGAAAGAAGGCACGATCGGAAGGTGCGGCGCGAGAGAGGGGCAGCGGGGAGAGAGCGTCTGCATCAACTACGCCGAGATCACCTCCTACGGATTGGACCCGATCGAAAAGAAGCCGTTGGCGCGCTTTCAGCCGGGGAGCATGATTTTGTCGGTGGGGAGCTTCGGCTGCAATCTGGACTGTCCGTTTTGCCAAAACTGGAGCATTGCCCATCCGAAAGGTCGCCCGAACGCAGTCAGCCTCTTCCCGGAAGCGTTGGTAGAGCGCGCAGTGGCGGAAAAACAGTATGGCAATATCGGGATCGCCTTTACCTACAACGAACCGCTGATCTCCTATGAGTATGTGCGGGACACGGCGAAGCTCGCCCGTGAACAGGGGCTGGCCAATGTCGTCGTCAGCAACGGATATACGGAAGATTTCGTTTTAGATCAGATCCTGCCGCTCGTCGACGCGTGGAATATCGACCTAAAGGGAGACGACGAGTTCTATCACAAGATGGGTGGGAGTCTAGCTCCGGTTCTTCACACGATCGAAAGAGCATCGCGCGTTTCGCATGTCGAAGTGACGACGCTCATCATTCCCGGTCAAAATGACGACCCTGGCGAGATGCGGGAGGTATTTCGCACATTAGGCGCGATTGATCCCCGGATCGTGCTGCACTTGTCCCGATTCTTCCCGGCGAGACACTGGATGCATCTGCCGCCGACGCCCGTTCATACATTGGAGCAGATGAAGGAGATCGCGCAGGAGTACTTACACACCGTCCTTTTGGGTAATGTGTAGCCCCTCATCAATGCATTTAGACAAACAGAATTGGTCAGATGTTGACAAATTCGATCCTCACGTGGTAGGATATTTCCAGATAAGCACAGATGAGAAGAGTACACGGAAAAGAACCCCAAGCGAGCCTTGTAGAGTGAGAGAAGGCGGGCATCGTCCGATGGAAAAGGAACTCAGAGCTTCTACCCCGAGCACGGCAAGGGGTGACGGGTCGCCCGTTACAGCAGACATGAGATGCGAGAGAAGTTTTCGCATGAAATTGGGTGGCAACACGGCGCTTTCGTCCCATAGATGGAGGCGCTTTTTTTATTTTACGGAGGGGAAAAATGGAATTCAAAAAAGTAGCATTGGCGTATTCCGGCGGGCTGGATACTTCGATTATCATTCCGTGGTTGAAGGAAAACTACGGTTGTGAAGTCATCGCGGTCGTCGGCGATGTCGGACAGAAGATGGATTACGAAAAGTTGGAGAAAAAGGCCATCGCGACGGGCGCATCCAAAATCTTTATCGAAGACCTGACCGATGAGTTCATCGAAGACTACGCTTTTGAAGCGCTGAAGGGCAATGCCAAATACGAAGGCGTATACTTACTCGGAACCGCAACCGCGCGCCCGCTGATCGGGAAGCGCTTGGTAGAAATCGCACTGCGCGAAGGCTGCGACGCGATCTGCCACGGTTGCACGGGGAAAGGAAACGACCAAATCCGCTTTGAAATGGCGATCAAACACTTCGCACCGGACATGGAGATCATCGCTCCGTGGCGCATCTGGGATATCGAAAGCCGCGAAGAAGAGATCGTCTATGCGGAAGAGCGCAATATCCCGCTCGAAATCACCCGTGAAACCAACTACTCCAAAGATGAAAATATTTGGCACTTAAGCCACGAAGGCCTCGATCTGGAAGACCCGGCCAATGAACCCCTCTACGACAAAATGCTCGAGTGGGGCAATACGCCGGAGACGGCTCCCGACGAGCCCGAGTACCTGACCGTCGGATTCGAGAAGGGCGTGCCCGTATCGATCGACGGCAAAAAGATGAAGGGTTCCGA
>CAZEBB010000060.1:0-6534 GCA_964510345.1 uncultured Peptoniphilaceae bacterium | reverse complement strand
AGCTGCCCCTTTCGAGACAGCTCGATCCTTTGTCATGCCGTCGATTTACTCTTCGTCGTCTACCACTTCGTAGTCGGCATCGACGACGCCGTCGTCTTGTGCGCCTTCCGCTCCGGGTTGTCCTTCACCGGTGTTTTCATAGAGACGTTGAGAGATTTGATAGAAGTCTTGTGTGAGCGCGTCGGTCTTTGCCTTGATGTCTTCGACATCGTCGCCGCCTACCGCCGTGCGGAGTTCTTCGATCTTGCCTTCGATGTTCTTCTTTTCGTCTTCCGTTACTTTGTCGCCAAGGTCTTTCAAAGTCTTTTCGGTTTGATAGATCATGGACTCGCCGTTATTCTTCGCTTCGATGACTTCTTTTTGCTTCTTATCTTCGTCCGCAAATTTTTCAGCTTCCGCGACTTTGCGTTTGATCTCGTCATCCGACAGCTTCGTGGAAGCGGTGATGGTGATCTTTTGCTCTTTTCCGGTTCCCATGTCCTTCGCCGATACGTTGACGATCCCGTTCGCGTCAATGTCGAAAGTGACTTCGATTTGCGGTACACCTCTCGGTGCCGCCGGAATGCCCGTCAGTTGGAAACGGCCTAAAGTCGTATTGTCTCTTGCGAATTCACGCTCGCCTTGCAGTACGTGAATGTCGACGGCCGTTTGGCTGTCGGCTGCGGTCGTAAACACTTGGCTCTTCTTCGTGGGGATCGTGGTGTTTCTTTCAATGAGCTTCGTGGTCACGCCACCCAGGGTCTCCAGTCCTAACGAAAGCGGGGTTACGTCAAGCAACAGCAGGTCTTTAACTTCGCCCGAGAGCACGCCGCCTTGGATCGCTGCACCTAACGATACGCATTCGTCCGGGTTGATGTCTTTTTGCGGGTCTTTACCGATCAGTTTCTTGACGGCATCTTGTACCGCCGGAATACGGGTCGATCCACCGACTAAGAGAACTTTTTCGATATCTTGTGCCTTTAAGCCGGCATCTTTCAACGCGTCGTTGACCGGTCCGATGGACGCTTGGACCAAGTCCGCCGTCAATTCATCGAATTTCGCGCGGGTGATATCCATGTTCATGTGCGCCGGTACGCCGTTGACTGCCGTGATAAACGGTAGGTTGATATTGGTCGTCATCGTCGTCGACAATTCCTTCTTACCTTTTTCTGCTGCGTCTTTCAGACGTTGCAATGAGGTCGGGTCTTGTCTCAGGTCGATGCCGTTTTCTTTCTTGAATTCTGTGGCCAAGTAGTCGATTAAGCGGTTGTCGAAGTCGTCTCCACCCAGGCGGTTGTTTCCGCGGGTTGCCAACACTTCAAATACGCCGTCGCCGACTTCAAGGATGGATACGTCAAAGGTACCGCCGCCCAAGTCGAAGACCATGATCTTGTGTTGTGCGTGCTCTTTGTCCATCCCGTAGGCCAATGCCGCTGCGGTCGGCTCGTTGATGATACGCTTCACTTCGAGTCCGGCGATCTTCCCTGCGTCTTTTGTCGCCTGACGTTGGCTGTCCGTGAAGTAAGCCGGTACGGTGATGACGGCTTCTGTCACGGTTTCGCCCAAGTAGGCTTCTACGTCGGCTTTAATTTTTTGTAGAATCATCGCGGAGATCTCTTCCGGCGAGTAGTCCTTGCCGTCGATGTTCACTTTGTGGTCGGAGCCCATTTCTCTCTTGATCGAGGTGATGGTTCTTTCCGGGTTGGTGATCGCTTGTCGTTTTGCGGTTTCTCCGACGAGTCTTTCGCCTGATTTGGTAAATGCGACAACCGATGGTGTCGTGCGGTTTCCTTCTGCATTTGGGATGATGGTCGCCTGACCACCTTCCATAACGGCAGCTGCCGAGTTCGTGGTTCCTAAGTCAATTCCGATTATTTTTCCCATAGTGTAAATCCTCCTAAAATTTATTATTGATTTTTGCTTACTTTAACCATAGCGGGTCGAATGAGCTTGTCGCCAAACGTGTACCCTTTTTGGAATGTCTCGATGACGATATCGTCGTCGACGCCTTCCTTCTTTTCCATAAATAACGCGTGATGCAGATTCGGATCAAATGGCTCTCCGTTGGATTCCAACGGTGCGATGCCCTCTTTTTTCAAGATCTCCATCAGCTCGCGGTAGATCATGTGAAAACCTTCGATATTGGGTTCCTTCTTGTCCACCTCGGCGAACGCGCGCTCAAAGTTGTCGACGACCGGTAAGAGCTTTAGGATCAACCCTTCGTTGGCCAGTCGGATCGTATCTTTGCGTTCCCGTTCCGTGCGATTCTTGAAGTTGGCGAAGTCCGCCTGCAGTCGTGCCACGGTCGACTTTAAACTGTCGATCTGTTCCTGCTCGTCTGACAGAATTTCTTCTGCCGATTCAGGAGCGGTTGGCTGTTCCAACGTGCCCTCTGCGTTTTCTTCTTGCATTCCTTCGTTCATGTCTTTTTCTTTGTCCATTTTTTCTTCCTTCACCATTCCTCTCGTCGTCTCCTATGGAAACAGGGATTGTAAATTTTCAGTAATTAAATACACGGCGCGTACGGCCTTCGTGTAATCCATTCGCGTCGGCCCGATCAAAGCGATCTTGCCGACTTGCCCGTCCTTCATCGTATAGCTCGCCGTGAGCACCGATGAATACTTGAGCCGCTCTTCTTCGTTTTCCTCGCCGATTCGAATAGAGAGTTCTCCTTTGGAATCGGTAAACAGTTGCGCAAGCGCCCCTGTGTCTTCAAAGAAGAGCAAAAAATCCTTCGCTTTCTCTGCATCCTGAAACTCCGGAAAATTGAAGATATTGCTCAATCCATTTAACACAATTTGCGACTGAGACAGTACCAGACCGCTCTCGATCAATTGATGGAGCGATTTTTTCCAAGCGGACTCACTTTGAAGAATTTCTTTCAGCTTCGCTCTCTTTTCCTCTAATGAATAGCGATCGTCGAGCACGGCATTCAGTTTTTCCTGTAGCGATGAGAGCTCCTCGTCTCCGAGGGTTTCTTCTACGTGCAGGAGATGATTTCTCGCTTTTTGGTGCGTATAGGCGAGCACCACCAGCAGTAGCCCCTCTTCCACTTCTTTCATGCGCACCTGATGCAGCGTTTCGTCCTCATGATCGGCGAAGGAACCGACCGCCGTGTACTGCGTCCACTGAACCAGCAGCTTCGTCGCCAATTGCATGAGCGACTGTATGTCTTCTGCGGAAACCGCGTCGATATCCTGCGTGATGATGCGATGGAACTGCATGGTACTCAACAGGTTCTGCGCAAGAAAGTGGTCCACGTAGTGGCGGTACGCTTTATCGGAAGGAATTCGGCCGGAAGATGAGTGCGGTTTCCCCAAAAAGCCGAGCTCTTCCAGATCGCTCATCTCGTTGCGGATCGTCGCAGGGCTTACGCCGAAATTATATTTTTTTGTAATCGTACGAGAGCCGATCGGCTCACCGGTCGAAATATAACTGTCGATAATCGCATACAAAACCTGCAATTTTCTCTCATCCAGCATGAATTCACCTCTTTTCATCAAGTTATTAGCACTCGATCTGCCTGAGTGCTAATAACATTATACAAAGAACCCGCACCAATGTCAAGGAAAGTCGACTGAATGCGGGACATTAAATGAGATCGACGAGTACGGTGTCCAAAAGGTCTCTCCCTTTTGGCGTAAGTACCAGTTTCTCAGGATTCATTTGTAAGAGGCCACCTGATTGATGGCGGTGGATCGCTTCTCGTTTCGCAGTCGGTAAGTCGACGCCGGTGCGCTTGTGTACCTGATCATATGCGATGCCGTCATTCAAGCGCAGGCCGCTAAGCAAAAGCTCGGTAAGAAACTGTTCAGGTGTGAGGCGTTCCGTTTCAGCGATGGGAAGTTGTGCCGTACGGACCTTTTCCAAGTATTGTTGCAGTGAAAGCGTATTGGTATAATGTGTCTCCTGTAGCAAGGACGCGGCCGATAAACCGACCCCCAAGTAGTTTTCCAGATGCCAATAGGTCAAATTGTGCCGGGACCGGCGCTTCGGTTTTGCATAGTTGGAAATCTCATACTGATCCAGCCCGATTTTTTGGGCAAACTCTGTCGCCAAATGCGACAGTTCCCTCTCTTCTTCTTCAGACGGAAAGTCCTCGGGATGCTCAACGAAGCTACGGTGCATCCGCGTATGTTCCGCAAGCGTGAGGCTGTAAATCGACAAGTGCGGGATCGACAACTGATCGATGATCGAAAAATCCCGCTCGATGCTCCCCCTCGTCTGCCCCGGCAGTCCCGTCATAAGGTCGACCGTCACATTATGAATCCCTGCGCTCTGTAGCGTGCGCACGGCATCCATCGCCTGCTCTCCCGAGTGTAGCCTACCGATGGACCGTAGCACATCATCCGAGAACGTCTGTACGCCCATCGACACGCGGTTGATCCCCATTTCGGGCAATCGCCTCGCAAAGTTTTCGTCCACGTCTTCCGGATTGGCCTCCAGTGTAAACTCGATGCCCTCCGGTACGCGAAATGCCTTGTGGATCTGCTCCACCGTCTGTCCCAGCACGGGTAGCGGAATATACGAGGGCGTGCCGCCCCCAAAGTACATTGTCGTGATCTCCGGATGATTCAGCCGCTCTCCCCACAGCGCGATCTCTCTCATCAGTGCATCGGCATACCCGGCGATTCGCTTTTCCTGATAGGGAAATGCCCTAAAATCACAATATGTACATCGGCTCTTACAAAATGGCCAATGTACATACAGTGCAGTTTTATTTACTTTCATCGTATTTCAGCACGGCGAGGAAGGCGCTCTGCGGCACGTCGACCGAGCCGATCTGACGCATCTTCTTCTTTCCTTCTTTTTGTTTCTCCAGAAGCTTTCTCTTTCTCGAGATATCGCCACCGTAACACTTCGCGAGCACGTCCTTACGAAGCGCGCGCACGGTCTCTCTCGCGATAATCTTGGATCCGATCGCCGCCTGGATCGGTACGGCGAACTGATGCCTCGGGATCTCGTCCTGCAATCTCTCCGCGATTTGGCGTCCTCTTTCATAGGCTTTGTCCTGATGGACGATCAGCGAAAATGCATCGACGACCTCGCCATTGATCAGGATATCCAGTTTCACCAGTTTCGATTCCTGATACCCGGCCAGCTCGTAGTCGAGCGAGGCGTATCCCTTCGTCTTCGATTTCAGCGCATCGAAGAAGTCGTAAATGACTTCGTTCAGCGGCAATGTATAATGAAGGCTGACGCGGCGCTCGTCCAAATAGTCCATCGACTTAAAGATCCCGCGCTTGTTTTGCGCGATCTCCATCACGGCCCCTACATACTCTTTTGGTGCCATCACCGTCGCGTTGACGATGGGCTCTTCCATATAGGCGATCTCCGAGAGATCCGGCAGATTGCTCGGGTTCTGAATCGTGATCATCTCGCCGTCCGACTTCATGACATTGTAGATGACCGAAGGCGCTGTCGTGATGATCGCCAAGTCAAATTCGCGGTCTAAGCGCTCCTGAATGATCTCCATGTGGAGAAGCCCTAAGAACCCACAGCGAAAACCGGTGCCGAGCGCCTGTGAGCTCTCCGGCTCAAAGACGAGCGAGGCGTCGTTCACCTGAAGTTTCTCCAGTGCATCGCGCACCGCGGTAAACTCTTCCCCTTCCGCCGGGTAGATCCCGCAGTACACCATCGGGACGACCTTCTTGTAACCGGGCAGCATTTCTGCCGTCGGATTGTGGTGATCGGTAATGGTGTCCCCGACGCGGGCATCGCCCACATTTTTAATCGAGGCGACCACATAGCCGACATCGCCCGCTTCGATCACGGGCACTTCCCGCTGACCGCCCGCTGTATAGCCGACCTCCGTGACTTCAAAGGTCTTGCCGGTCGACATCATGCGGATCTCCATGCCCTTTTTGATCTTTCCTTCAAACACGCGAATATACGACACAACGCCCTTATAGCTGTCATAGTACGAGTCAAAGATCAAGGCCTTCAGCGGTTTGTCCATCTCTTGTGACGGTTGCGGCACATGCTTGACAATATGCTCCAGCACGTCGTGAATGCCGATGCCCTCTTTCGCCGAAATGAGTGGTGCATCCGTCGCATCCAAACCGATGATCTCTTCGATCTCCAGCTTAACCGCCTCCGGATCCGCCGAAGGCAGATCGATTTTGTTGATCACCGTCAGGATCTCCAGGTCCTGTTCGATCGCTAAGTACACATTGGCCAAAGTCTGCGCCTCCACCCCTTGCGTCGCGTCGACGACCAGAATTGCCCCTTCACAGGCGGCCAAGCTGCGCGACACTTCGTACGTGAAGTCGACGTGCCCGGGCGTGTCGATCAAGTTGATGTCGTACTCCTGCCCGTCGTCCGCCTTGTATTTGAGCTTGATCGCCTTCAGCTTAATCGTGATGCCGCGCTCGCGCTCCAGGTCCATGCTGTCCAAAACCTGCGACTGCATCTCCCGTTGCGTAAGCATGCCCGTGTATTCTATTAAGCGGTCTGCCAGCGTCGACTTCCCGTGATCGATATGTGCAATAATGCTAAAGTTTCTAATGTTTTTCATAATCCCATCCTCTAATCGGACCAAAAGCTTCCCCAAAC
>CAZEBB010000059.1:0-6708 GCA_964510345.1 uncultured Peptoniphilaceae bacterium | reverse complement strand
CGCAAGATTGAGGATAAGTTGGACCCGTATCTTGAAAAGGCTGAGGAGTATATGACGATCGACGAGGTCATGAAGACCGACCTGCAAGACGCTAAGAAGTTGCATAAGATACAGTACGACGAACTGATCCGGTTAAGTAACGACGCCACTCTCGAATTTGATGTGATATATAATGAGATTATGGAAAGCGGCAAATAATCGAAGGGTCTTTTCGAACGGAAGGAAGGGGTCAACGGATCTCTTCCTTCTTTCTTTAGGCGAGGAAATGCAAACGAATGAAAAATAACGTTGACAGTATGAGTATGCGTTGATATAATAAACAGTTTTACCAAAGCGGCAAGGTGGTGTATAATAGAAGGAGCGTAAGAAGGAGGTTTACATGTTTCAAGTAGGAGATAAGATCGTTTATCCAATGCATGGGGCAGGTGTTATCATCGCCATCGAGAAAAAAGAATTTTCCGGAGAGGAAATGGAGTATTTGATCCTTCGCATCCCGATCGGTCATTTGCGGATTTCGATCCCGAGAGCCAATGCGGAAGAGATCGGCGTGCGTGCGGTGTGTACGCGGGATGATACCAAGCGCGTGATGGATTTATTGCGCGGTGAAATGGAGGATATGTCCACGAACTGGAACCAACGTTATCGCGATAACTTGGAAAAGTTAAAAACCGGTGATATCTTTATGGTAGCGGATGTCGTGCGGGATTTGTCGCTCTTGCACAACAAAAAAGGGCTTTCGACCGGCGAGAAGAAGATGCTCACGAGCGCCCGCAATATTTTGGTGTCGGAAATGATCGTCGTGGAAGATTTGGAAGAAGCGGAGATCGAACAACGAATCGATGCGTGTATTTTTAGCACATAATCTGTTAACATTTGTGTTGTAAACTATAGACGAGGAAAGGAGTGAATTGGATGGTAAATAAAATCATGAAATCTGTCATCGGTACCATAGGCGGCCTTATCGGCGTCCTATTGGTTTACTTGTTGATGGAAGCAGACGTAATCCGATTCGCAAGCCCGACCTTTGTGATTGCAGCGTATATCGGCAGTGTTCTTTTATTTGGCATTATTTTCTTTTTTTTATCTCAGCCGATTATCAATTTTGTGAAACGCATCGCAAAGGCAATTGAGCGCGAATTGGAAGCATTGCCCGTCTCTCAAGTCATCTCGGGAGGGCTGGGGTTGATCGCGGGGTTATTTCTCGCATCACTGATCAGTCAACCGATCGGGCAAGTCTTAGAGGGGGTGCCGGTAGCCGGTACAATCCTCAAGCTGTTGTTGACGGCGGGGATCTACATCATCCTCGGATATTTGGGGATTTCTCTGGCGACGACGAAGAAGGACGAATTGCAGGGAGCGGTGCAACGGCTTCGCATTCCGACAAAAGAGAGAAAAGCAAAAGTGGAGCACAACCCGAAGATTCTGGATACGTCGGTGATTATCGACGGGCGGATTGCGGAAATCATCGAGGTGGGCTTTGTCGAAGGCGAGATCGTCGTGCCGAGCTTTGTGCTCTTGGAGCTGCAGCATATTGCGGATTCGCAGGACAATCTGCGTAGGCAAAAGGGCCGCCGCGGACTCGACATCATCAATCAGATCAAGCAAAACGAGCGCGTCCACGTGACGATTACGAATGTGGATTTTGAAGAGATCCCCGAAGTGGATTCTAAACTGATCCAACTCGCAAAGGACATGCAAGGCCAAGTGGTGACGACGGATTATAACCTCAACAAGCTCGCCAATGTACACGGGATCCGCGTGCTGAACATCAATGAGCTGGCCAATGCCATGAAACCCATTGTGATCCCGGGTGAAGAGATGACGATTACGGTGATCAAGGACGGGAAAGAACATAATCAAGGGCTGGCGTATTTGGACGACGGCACGATGATCGTCGTGGAAAATGGAAGAAAACATATCGGTACGACCATACAAGTGTTGGTGACATCGATCCTGCAAACTTCTGCCGGAAAGATGATCTTCGCCAAACCTAAATAATGCAGGCGGCACGCATATGATGAACGGGACTTTTATTTCGGTGATCATCAGCGCTGCCGGTGCGGGGACTCGCATGGGCAAAGATGGGAAATTGCACCTGATGATCCGTGGACAGAGCGTTCTCTCGCGAACGCTCTGTAAATTTGTGAAGGAGACGTGGATCGACGAGATGATCGTCGTGATCCGCAAGCAGGAAGAGGAAGAGATCTCGCAGCAGGTAGAGACCCTCGCGTTTCCTTATCCGGTGAAACTCGTGGAAGGCGGAGCCGAGCGCCACGAGTCGGTGGCTCGCGGCTTGGCAGCGCTGGATCCACAGAGCGAGATCGTGCTGATCCACGACGGGGCGCGTCCCTTTGTCGAGGAAGAGGACATCCGAAAGGTCGCGGCGTGTGCGATCGACAAGGGCGCTTGTGCGCTGGGGATCCCGGTGACGGATACGGTGAAGATCATCCGCGAAGACCTGAGCGTCGTAGCGACGCCGGACCGAAAGACGCTCTACCGGGTGCAGACGCCGCAGGGTTTTCGTACGGAGCTGTTGAAGCACGCCTATGCACGCGCCATGGAAGAGGGGATCGCCGGCACGGACGACTGCTCGATCGTGGAGAAAACGGGAGCGCATGTGCAGTTGGTACGCGGCAAGGACACGAATATCAAAATCACCACGAGAGCCGATTTGCATTTCGGCGAGGGGATCGCAAAGGAGGAAGAGGCGTGAGAGTAGGAACCGGATACGATGTACACGCATTTGCAGACGGCCGCAAGCTGATCGTAGGCGGTGTGGAGATTCCGCATGACCGAGGGCTCTTGGGGCATTCGGATGCCGATGTGCTCGTGCATGGGATTATGGATGCGCTGTTAGGAGCCGCGGGCTTGCCGGATATCGGGACGCTCTTTCCCGACAATGACGCGGCGTATAAGGATATCTCAAGCCTCGTATTACTCGCGCGCGTGCGCGACCGCTTGGCGGAGTGTGGCTATGCGATCGGCAATATCGATTCAGTGATCATCGCGCAGCGCCCGAAGATGCTGCCGCATATCCCGAAGATGCGAGAGAATATCGCCGAGGTGTTGGGCATCACACCCGAACAGATCGGGATCAAGGCGACGACCACGGAGTGGCTGGGCTTTGAAGGCCGGGAAGAGGGCATCGCGTCGTCGGCCGTTTGTTTGCTCACAAAAGTGGTAGGGTAGTTGCATTCTGCAACGTGCAGTGTTACGATAAATAAAATTGAATATATCTTATTAAGAGCGGTGGAGGGAACAGGCCCTGTGAAGCCCGGCAACCTATTGGATTAGGTGCTACATCCTGCAGGCATGCCTGAGAGATAAGACACAACCTTACCTTCTCGGGTAAGGTTTTTTTAGGAGGAGCTATGACAAGACACTTTTTTACATCGGAATCGGTGACGGAGGGTCACCCGGACAAAGTTTGTGACCAGGTTTCCGATGCGATTCTGGACGCAATACTCAAAGAAGATCCCATGGCGCGCGTCGCCTGTGAGACGACGGCGACGACGGGCCTCGTGCTCGTCATGGGCGAGATTACGACCACGTGTTATGTGGACATTCAAAACATCGTGCGTGACACGGTGCGTGAGATCGGGTACACGAGAGCAAAATACGGCTTTGACGCCGACACCTGCGCCGTGCTCACGGCGATCAACGAACAGTCCCCGGACATCGCGCTGGGGGTCGACAAGGCGCTGGAAATGAAAAAGGGTGACGAAGACCGCTACAATCTGATCGGCGCCGGCGACCAGGGCATCGTCTTCGGCTATGCGACCAACGAAACCGAGGAGCTCATGCCCCTGCCGATCAGCTTGGCACACAAGCTGGCGAAGCGCCTGGCGGAGGTCCGCAAAGACAGCACGATCCCGTACTTGCGCCCGGACGGCAAATCACAAGTGACGGTGGAGTACGAGGACGACAAACCCGTGCGCATCGACACGGTGCTGATTGCCGCGCAACATGCGCCGGGGCTGGAGCACGACAATATCATGCAAGATGTGCTCAAACACGTCGTCGAGCCGGTGCTTCCGGCAGACATGGTGGACGACAACACGAAATACTATGTGAACCCGACGGGGCAGTTCTCGGTCGGCGGACCGATGGGCGACTCCGGTTTGACGGGTCGTAAGATCATCGTCGACACGTACGGCGGTTCGGCGCACCACGGCGGCGGGGCGTTCTCCGGTAAAGACCCGACCAAAGTGGACCGCTCGGCGTCCTACGCCGCGCGCCATGCAGCGAAGAACTTGGTCGCAGCCGGCCTATGCGACCGCGTGGAGATCGGGCTATCGTACGCGATCGGGGTGGCGCATCCGCTGTCGATCTTCGTGAACGCATTCGGCACGGGGAAAATCTCCGAAGATGAGCTGGTCGACGTCGTGCAAAACTGCTTCGACATGCGCCCGGCGGCTATCATCGACCGTTTGGACTTACGACGACCGATCTATCGCCAAACGGCAAGTTACGGCCACTTCGGACGAGACGATCTGGACCTTCCGTGGGAGAAGGTCGACGCAGTGGACAAGATCAACGCATATCTGGAAGAGAAGAAATAGGGAAACGGTAACGGAAGACGGAAAGGGGTGCTCATGATCAATATTATACAAATTTCCGTCTTGGAGCTCGTCACTTTTGTGCTCCGCTCCGGCGATATCGACCAGCGCTTTCGCTCGCAAACGAAGGCGCTGGACGGCATCCGCGCGCATCAGGCGGTGCAGAAAGAGTATCTCGCATCGGACCGCGCCGAATACTTCTTCAAAGACGAAACGACGGTGGAAGACGTCATCTTCCAAGCGCAGGGCCGAGCCGACGGCGTTCTCTTCCGGGACGGGCGCGTGATCATCGACGAGATCAAGAGCACGAGCCGTGATCTGGAGGAGATTCAAAGCGCGATCAGCCAGCTGCATTGGGCACAGGGGATGTGCTACGCCTACTTTTATGCGAAGGCCAACGAGCGCACCCGGATGGATGTGCAGCTCACGTATTATCAGGTGGAGTCGCAAGAGATCAAGCGGTTTTCCAAGACTTTTGATTTCGAGGACCTGCAAACGTTCTACCTGGATGCGTTGGATCGCTATATGGAGTTTACGCGTTGGCGCATCCGCCATTCGGAGGTGCGGCAAAACAGCATCGAAAGGCTGAAATTTCCCTTTCCGACCTATCGCGAAGGACAAAAAGAGCTTGCCTATGCCGTATACGACAGCATCCGCCGTTCCCACCACCTGTTTTGCGAAGCGCCGACGGGGATCGGAAAGACGATCTCGACTCTGTTTCCCATGATCAAGGCGATGGGCGAGTCGCTCATCGACAAAGTGTTTTATCTGACCGCGCGCTCCACGGCAAAGAAAGTTTGCTGGGATGCACTACATACATTGACCAAACGGGGGTTGCGCATCTTAGCGATCGACCTGACGGCCAAAGAAAAGATCTGCATCAACGACAAAGTGTCCTGCAATCCGGAAGACTGCCCCTATGCCAAGGGGCACTACGATCGCGTGAATACAGCGCTTTTGGATACGCTGGAGAACGCCGAACTGGTCGACGGCGACGAGCTCAAAGACTGGGCGGAGAAGCATAATGTGTGCCCCTTTGAACTGGGGCTGGATATTTCCGTCTTCAGTGACGTGATCGTGGGCGATTACAATTACGCGTTCAATCCCCAGACCTACCTGCGCCGATTCTTTGAACTGAATGTGCAGCCGTATGGCTTTTTGGTCGACGAGGCGCACAATCTCGTGGACCGAGGGCGCGATATGTTCACGACGAGTCTGTGGGGAGATCATTTTAACGAGGCGGTGGGCTTGTTAGACGAGAGCGAGGAGTACCGTTTCATCATCAAGCGGTTGTTCGCCGTGATGAAGATCATGGACAAGCTGTTTTCCGAGGTGCCCGACAAGCGCCACGTTATCAAAGATGCGCCGGAAGACCTGTATTTTCCGGTGCGTCGCGCGATGAAAGACATCGAAGTTTTTCTGGTGAAGGCACAAGGCCACGCAGCCTACGACCCAATCCTCTCGCTTTATTTTGAGTTGAACTCCTTTATCCGAATCATGGACACCTACACCGACGGATTTGTGACCGTGGTAGATGCCGAAACCTATGAGATCAAGCTGTTTTGTGTGGATACATCGGCTGTCTTGCGACAGACATTGAGCCGCGCAAAAAGCGCGATCTTCTTCTCGGCAACACTCACGCCGTTGCATTTTTACAAGCGGCTCTTGGGCGGTGGGGAAGAGTCGTACGTACTGCGACTTCGGTCGCCGTTTCCGACGGAAAACCTGTCCATCCATATTGCATCTGCCATCAGCACGCGGTATCGGCACCGAACGATGGCCGTGCCGGAGATCGTTGAGGTACTCTACGCGATGGTGTCCGCAAAGCGCGGGAATTATTTCGCCTTCTTTCCCTCCTATGCGTATTTAGCGCAAGTGGCAGAGGCCTTTACCCGCGCACATCCCGAGGTAGACCTCCTCATTCAAGACAGTGGGGCGACGGAAGAAGAGCGCAAGAAATTTTTGGACAAGTTTAAAGAGGGAGAAAATCGGCTGGGCTTTGCGGTGCTCGGCGGCGTATTCGCCGAAGGGATCGACCTCACCGGCGATCGACTCATCGGGGCTGCCATCGTATCTGTGGGAATCCCCGGGATTTCCTACGAGCGGGACATCATCCGCGATTATTTTGAAGAGAGAGAAAAGACGGGCT
>CAZEBB010000058.1:1278-7035 GCA_964510345.1 uncultured Peptoniphilaceae bacterium | reverse complement strand
TATTCCTGTGCAACTATGATGTAAGGTAAACTACCAATTGATAATCAATTGGCAAGAAAGATACGTGATTCTTTCAAATACATGGGTAAAAATGTGGAAGAAAAAATATAAAGGAGGAGTCCAATGTTTAACTTAGAAGGAAGAGTTGTCGTCGTCACCGGAGCGTCATCCGGACTCGGAGCCCAAATGTCCCGAGGATTTGCCGGTCAGGGAGCGGATCTCGTGATTCTCGCTCGACGGATGGAAAAGCTGGAAGGGCTCGCAGAAGAGCTTCGTGGGATGGGTGCCAAATGTCTCCCGGTGCAGTGTGATGTGACCGATCCCGAGCATGTCAACCAGGCGGCCGCACAGGCAGAAGCTGAATTCGGAAAAGTCGACGTACTGGTCAACTGCGCCGGATCAGCCAAGAATGCAGGCGTCCTCAATATGACGGACGAAGAGTGGTCCTTCACTATGAAGACCGACTTAGACAGCGTATTCTATGTCACCCGTGCGTTCGCCAATCTGATGAAAAAGAATAACTATGGTCGCATTATCAATATTGCATCCATGTACGGCATGGTCGGAAACACCGCGATCGACACCGTTGCCTATCATGCATCCAAAGGCGGTGTCGTCAACTTTACACGCGCAGTTGCCGCAGAACTTGCCAAATACGGCATCACCTGCAACGCGATTTGCCCCGGATACTTCGAAACGGAACTGACCGTCGACACCCTAAAGACCGATGAATTCTCTGCCTTCATGAAAGCGACCGTACCGGTGGGTCGTTACGGGAATGCAGGCGAGCTCAACGCGGGTGCGATTTTCCTCGCTAGCGATGAGGCCTCCTATGTCACCGGCGTCATTCTACCGATTGACGGTGGCTATACAGCTATCTAATCTCACAAACATTCAGAAGCCCAAATGATCCCATGGGCTTCTTTTTTTGTCCCACTTCTCGATAGTTGACGCATAATCGATTCATATGCTACTCTGTTAACGCATCATCATATATTGCCTCGGAGGTCCACTATGAAATCAAAAATGAGAATTCTGGCACTGCTAATTCTCGTACTCGGCACTGCCGGAAGTTTTTATGCAAGCACCATTACCGATCCAACTCTGCAAATGCTACTTCGACTCTACAGCCTGGGGATCTTTGCGATCGCAATTGTCTTCGCTCTGTATGCCAGAGATCGTCTTCAGTGGCTCATGCTAAAAAAAGAGCACGCCACCCCGTACTTCCTGAAAGGAACCGGTATCGGTGCACTCGTATTTGCGGGAATCGTATTGGTTGTCTTTATTTTCGGCGGACTCTCGTTCCGGGATATTCTGCCGCTAAAACCCGGCTTATTGCTTCTCTTTCTGGTTGGTTTTTTCCTGCAGACAGCATGTGAGGAGTTCCTCACGAGAGGTATTTTCTTCTCCAGACTCAGAGAAAAAGGTCTTTTATGGGCAGTTGTTATTCCCTCAATCGCCTTTGCTGCACTTCACCTCGGAAACCCGAATGTTTCTTTCTTAGGTCTATTCAACATCTTTCTCTTCGGGGTAATCATGGCTCTGGTCGTAGAAAAAACCGGCTCCATATTGCCTGCTTGGGGTCTTCACTTCGGGTGGAATGTCACTGAATCACTCGTTTTCAATCTGCCAAACTCCGGCATGTCGATTGAAACCGGCATTTTTGCATTTACTGAAAATCCGAACGCATCGTCTCTACTCACCGGCAGCGGTTTCGGCTTGGAAGCTTCGGTATGTACAACACTGGTTTTTGGACTGGTGATCCTGTTGATTTATCAAAGATCGATCAAAGCCTCAAAATAGAAATAGCCCGCAAGCTCCTACTTGCGGGCAGTCTTTGGTTTAATCTCTTCGTGATAGAAGTAGTTGACGATGGCGGGTTTAGAGGTAAACCGCCTCTGCAAAGAATCGTCATTCTTTACATAGGGCATCTTGTGAGACTTCGCATATGTAGCGACTTGTCTGTCCAGTTCTTCCCAGTAGGACCGATCCTTATGACGATAAATCGCATCATACAGTGGCGTAAGCTCGGGATATTGTTTCCGGATGTATTCGAAGATGACGGTACGGTATTCACCTCTAAGATTTAAGTTTTCCAACCAGATCAAATTGCATTGATTCATCACCCGGTCCATGATGGCAAACACATCGGTAATCCCCGGAAAGATCGGTGAGATAAAGCAAGTCGTCCGCACCCCGGCGTCGTGGAATGCTTTCATCGCCGCGAGCCTTCGTTCGATCGAAACGGCGTTGTCCATATCGCGGCGGAAGTCTTCATCCAGCGTGTTGATCGACCACGAGACGCGCGCGTTGGGGATGCGGCGGATTAGGTCGAGGTCTCTGAGGACGAGGTCGGATTTCGTGGCGATCGATATTAGCGCGCCGCTGTCTTTCATCTGCTCTAAAAACTCACGCGTGCGCTCGTACTCCTCTTCTTCCGGCGCATAGGGATCGGTCACCGATCCGATGAAGATCTTCTTTCCTTCATACTTCTTAGGATTCTTTATTTCCGGCCAGTACTTCACATCCAAAAACGTACCCCACGGCTCCGGATGGTTCGTAAACCGGCGCATAAAGGTCGCATAGCAGTACTTGCAGCCATGCGAACAGCCGATATACGGATTCACCGAATAGCCGCCGACCGGCAGATTCGACTTCGTGAGGATCGACTTCGCTTCAACCGGTTTTACTTGGACGTTCATTTAGCTTCCGCTTTTCGGATCGGATGGCGAATCACAGTTTTCAGCTTCTCCGGCGCCACCCTGCGCGGATCGGACAGGTAGATCTCATGATGGTGCCGCCCATCACTGAAGTCGTGTACATAGCCCTTGTGCGCGATATACTCCTCCATGATTGCCACCGATGCGGGTTCATCATCATACGAGCCGATATGCATCATCTGAACACACAACCCTTCATGGATCGTCAGGTACTCCGCACTCGAAGTGTCGATCTTTTTCTTCTCCGATGCCGTTTGAACCGCCCAATCAAAGTCTTGTCGGGTGACAAAATCGGGCAAGCGAATCACAGCGATCCAAGAAAAATCCGATTTTTTCGAATAGTCGACGCCCATCACATTTTCCTGCCACCAGAACCCTTCCAACGGCGGCACGACATACGCAAAATAGCCTTCGATCTGATAATCGCCCTTGTAGCTCATCTTGAGCGTATAGGCTACAGCATACAGAATGCCGACCGCATCCTGATACGCGCCGCCCTCATCGTTCGGGTCCCCCTTGCCTCGTACCGCAATATACTTCATCTCCGGCACGTCCACGATCTCCGGTTTCGCCTTCGGCAGATAGTATTCTTTGTATTCTTTCTTATAGTCAAACGCCATGGTCTGTCTCCTCTACCACTACAAACTGATCTCCATCCCCGTATACATCATCTCGACTCTCTCACCGAGTTCTTCTCGTAAGACTTCATACGCTTTGTCGCCCGTGCAGTGCCCGGTGATCAAACGCGAGATGTCGATCGTCTTGAGGTTGCGCGCTAGGGTTCGCACTTCTTCCTCAGGAGTGGCGTGCAGATGAAAGCCGCCGATCATCGCGCTGATGTCTTTGTCAGGAAACGTCTGCGCCACTTCGTTTAGGATCACGTCAACGCCTCCGTGAGAGCAGCTGTTGAAGATGACCAGTCCCCTTTCGGTATCAAATACCAGACTTTGCTCGTGCGTAAATGCGTCGGGCAACCACTCGCCATCTTTTTCCTCGTACATTTGCGCCTTCTCGCCGACCGAACGAAGATCCCCCGATTTATGCGGAATCAGATAGACGCCCTCTGTGATCTGATGGTCTCCCTCGGCGAAGATGAAGCGATCAGAAAACCGTGTCAAATACTCTCTTTTGATGCCGGCGTATTTCCTGCCCTTATCATTGGTTCCGTAGTACATGCCATCGGCTGACTCTCGCAAGTAAAATGGAGCTTTCCAGTTGATGGCAAAGAAAGCCTCCATTCCATCAGAATGGTCGTAATGAGCGTGTGATAGTACGCCGTAGTCGACCTCTTCGAGATCGATCCCGAGCGCTTCAGCGTTTTCCACAAATTTTCCCGTCGCTCCGGTGTCCAAGAGGAACTTTTTCCCACCGTATTCGATATAGATCGCCAGCCCCCACTCGGCGATGAGATCACTTCTTGTTGTGTTTTCGATGAGTACTCGTGCGAGCATTTTTTCCACCTTCTTTTGCAGTTTTCGTCGTCACAGGCGTCTCCTTCTTCCCGTATCCCGCCTTGCTGAAAAACAACGCACCAACTCCCATCCCGACAAACGCGATCAACACATAGATTGGGATGTAAATCGCCGCGGAGTCATTGTAAGCATAAAACATCGTCGGGACAAAAAGCACGCCGATCACAACCGGAACCCACGTTTTAATACCGGCATATCGGCCAAAAATGAACCCTGCCAACAGAGAAACCAGCGGGTTGATCAGCCATAGATTCAACAGAAGCGGCTCAGGTATCACACCGGGCATTATCTGATACAAAAACGGCATCGCATTGTAACCGACGAGTGTTAGGGCCAACACTCCCAATAATGTCATAATCATAACAACCTCCATCTCAATAACTACTCTCTATTTTACCCAATATCATTTCAATCACCTGAAAAAGCCGCACCGTCGTATTCATGACAGTGCGGCTTGTAGCTTACTCCAGTGGACCGGCGGCGACAATGGCCGGGTCGGCGTGGTCAAATCGTTTGAAGTTTTCTCGGAATTTACCGGCCAGCTCTTTCGCAGTCTTCTCATAGTCGACCGGGTCATCCCATTGGATTTTGGGATTGAGCAGCGAGTCGTGGATCCCGTCGATGCTCTTGGGGACTTCCAGATTAAAGATCGGGTCGTGTCGGTACTCAGCGGTTTTCAGTTCTCCCCGAATCGCAGCGGTCACCATGCGTCGTGTGAGCGATAACGGGATGCGGTCACCGACGCCGTAGCGTCCACCGATCCAGCCGGTGTTGATGAGATACACCTCGGTCTCGTGCTCGCTTAGCTTCTTGCCGAGGAGCTCGGCATACTCTTCGATCGGTCGGATCATAAACGGTTCGCCGAACAATGCGGAGAATGTGGACACGGGCTCTAAGATGTCGCTCTCGGTCCCTGCGAGTTTAGAGGTGTATCCGCTCATAAAGTGGTACATCGCCCCTTCTTTGCTGAGCCGCGAGATCGGCGGCATGACGCCGAAGGCATCGGCCGTTAAGAAGATGATGGTCTGCGGCAGCCCGCCCTCTCCCGAAAGCTCACTGTTCGAAATGTATTCGATCGGATAGGTGCCCCGCGTGTTTTCCGTGCGGCTGTCGTCGTAGTAATCCGGTGTGCCGTCATCGTCACACACGACATTCTCAAGGAGAGAGCCGAAACGCAACGCGTTATAAATCTCTTTTTCCTTTTCCGGGTGCAGATTGATCAGCTTTGCATAGCACCCGCCCTCAAAGTTAAAGACGCCGTCATCCGTCCAACCGTGCTCATCATCGCCGATCAGTATGCGCGTGTCGTCGGCCGACAGTGTGGTCTTCCCCGTCCCGGAGAGGCCAAAGAACAGTACAGTGTTTCCCTTGGCGTCCATATTCGCGGAACAATGCATCGGCAGGATACCTTTTTCCGGCAGTAGATAGTTCATTATCGAGAAAATCGATTTCTTAATCTCACCTGAATAATACGTGCCGCCCACTAAGATCACGCGTTCTTTTAAATTTAAGATGACAAAAGCCTCCGAGCGGATCCCGTCGGCGGTGCCTTCTGCTTTCAGCGA
>CAZEBB010000058.1:0-1178 GCA_964510345.1 uncultured Peptoniphilaceae bacterium | reverse complement strand
TTGGGCGAGCGCCCGGTATAGCGCCCCGAGTCCATCAACAGGCAGCCGTTCGCTGCGAGGACGCCATCGCCTCGTTTCACCGCTTCGTTGATCAGCTCTGATACGCTCAGATTCGCTTTGAGTTTTTTACGATTGACTCCAAATAGATTATCCAATGTCTCCCTCTCCTGTAATTCATTTTATTGAAATAACTGTGAGTTCACCTTCATTGTACATCAATTCGTCAAAATATAAAATAGTTCGTCAAATCTTTATGTAAACGTTTGATAGCGTAGTGCTGTAATGAATAAACAGCTCCCCTTACTCCTCGCTCGCGATATCTCCCATTTGATAGGCTGCAAAATCTTCATAGGCATAGGACGCTTGCACCCCTCGCATATACACGTCGCGGTTTTTGATCTCACTCGTCAGGGCACTTTGTAATAAGGTCGTTATCTCCAATGTATTGACCGGCGAGCGCTCCATCGCCTGCAAATAGGAATATTTGTCGATGGTCTCCCAAGCGACGCATACGCCCAATCTCTTTTTCAGCATGACATCCAACCAAATGCGCATGGCACGCCCACTTCCTTCGCGAAACGGATGGGCGACATTCATCTCCACGTATTTGTTGGTGATCTGCTCGAAATTTTCTTCCGGCATAGCATCGATAATCGGCAAATTGGCATGCAAAAATAGGACCGGTGCAAAGCGGAAATTGCCCTTCGCTAAATTCACGGTCCGAATCTCGCCGGCAAACGGGAAGACATCTTGAAATAGGTAGCGATGAATTTCCTGCAATCCTTTCGTCGTACCGACTTCGATCGTATCGATCATTCCCGTGTCCCATAATTCAATGGCTCTTTTTTTGCTATCCCGTTCCTCGTTCATCTCTATTCTCCGATGATCTTGATCAATACGCGCTTCGCCCGCTTCCCATCGAATTCGTAGTAGAAGATCTGCTCCCAAGTGCCTAAGTCGAGTCGACCATTGGTGATCGCGCAGACAGTCTCTCGGCCCATGATCGTGCGCTTTAAGTGGGCATCGGCATTGTCTTCATATCCGTTGTGGGCATACTGGCTGTACGGTTTTTCCGGCGCCAGGCCTTCCAGCCAGCGTTCATAATCGCCGTGCAGTCCGCTTTCGTCGTCGTTGATAAACACGCTGGCGGTGATGTTCATCGCATTCACCAGCACGAG
>CAZEBB010000057.1:0-7229 GCA_964510345.1 uncultured Peptoniphilaceae bacterium | reverse complement strand
GATGCGATGATGGATGAGAGGGACGCGTTGATCGAACAACTCCGTACGGAGAGGGGACCGTATCATTTTGATTGGCAACCACTCAACGGATTGAAATATGTGGAAGAAAGCCACTATCAGCTTGCTTTAAAGATGGTGCGGAATGAACTCGTTCGCGTGGATACGGACCTGACGGAAGGAAACCGGATCCGGATCCATACGAATAAGGACCTGTTCACGATTCCTGCGGGCAGCGCAGAAAAAGAGACGAATACGTCTCATATGTCGGCGCTTGCAGACAAACCGTATGGGGGAGAGAATTGGTGGAACGGCTTGGGAATGCGGGACAGCTTGATGACGGCAACGTTTGACTCCGATTCACTGAGCACCTGTGTATTTTTTGTCGCAGGCTATATCCAGTATCTGGAGAAATCAGGCCAAACGCACAAAATCAGAGAAGATCGTGAATGGTATGCGGCTCATAAACGAGAAGCGGAACCGTTTATGAAATTTGACGTGCAGTTTATCATCGACAATGATCTCTTTTTAGATGAGCCGGAGAGTTTATTTGAAGTCGCTGAAATATTGCAGGAGCGGAATTACGTCTCCCTGTACACAAAACTGCACCCAAATCACAGTGGAGACCTGAATTATGCGGTGTCGACATCGAGGACGATCGAAGACTACGAAAACTTTGCGGATCTAAAACAGGATATCGAAACGAGGGACCTGGATACATCGGAACGCAGAGTTTGGTATTTGTACTCCTATGAAAACAATAGTTTTTCACCTTTGCCGAAGCCTATTGCGCTTGCGAGTTATATCGACTATCTGAAAAAGACGGCGCAATACGAAGCGTATAAAGAGCACCGAAAAACGAGACAAATACACGCGAGAGAGCGGTTTGAGCAACTGAAACGAGAGATACCGAAGCTGGGAAAAGTCGCAGAGATCGCGGAAAATGTCAATGAAAGCGGATTATACTGCGTGATCGAGGGAGAGAGAGGCGTCGGGAAGAGAGATATCGTGCAACAGATCGCCACGCTCCTGACACAAAAGGATAAGATCGACTCAGCTAACTACCAATTTTCCACTTTTGAAGATTTGGCCGATGAATTGGGTAGCAAGAATCTGTTGAAACGCAGGCTGTATGTCCTTTCAGGCTTACCGGAGTTTCTGTACAAGAGCCGTACATCGAGAGAAAGCGATGGGAGTGCCATTTCTTACCTAATCAAAAAACTCGGGCAGTATCAGCCACAGACATATATCATCGTGATTGGAGAGAAGCGGCCGGTTTCGCAGTTTTTGAATATAAGCAGCCAGATCAAGTTTCTGTTTGGCGACAATGTGATCCCGATTGAGAATCTGCCCTCTGAGCAGATCTACAACACATTTCGGGAGAAGTTGTCTGCGAAAGTTCGTGAAGAGTTAGAAAGACAGGGGTCGTTTCAAAGTATTTTTCTCGATTATCTCGCTTTAAATCGGCGCCATTTGCCGCTAAACAACGAAGAACTCGCCAATTATCTCGCCGACTATGCCAACAATAAAAATGAGCTGATCCTCCCGCCGGACGTGTATCGGGATCAGTCGGTGAAGGAGATGCTCGCGCCGATGGTGGGCATGGAGAATGTAAAGAAGGCCGTATTTGAGTTCGAACAGTACGCCCATTTTCTGAAGCGCGCGGAGATGAACGGCATGAAGCTGCCCGGCAATCAACTGCATATGGTCTTCACGGGAAACCCCGGAACCGGAAAGACGATGATCGCACGGGTTCTGGGGCAGATGTTGTATGACTTGGGGATCGTCGAAGAAAATAAAGTGATCGAAGCGGAATCAAAAGACCTTAAGTCCCCCTATATCGGGGATTCCGCGGCGAAAACGACCAGCCTGCTCGAAAAGGCGATGGGCGGTGTGCTGTTTATCGACGAAGCGTACTCGATCGGCAGCGACATTCTCGGAAAAGAGATCATTGCAACGCTCGTCAAAGCCATGGAAGACCATAAAGACAAACTGGTGATCATCTTTGCCGGTTATGAGAAAGAAATGCACGGTTTCCTCAATATCAACCCGGGAATCGCCTCACGCATCGGGCATACATTCCATTTTCGTGACTACTCCTCAGAAGAACTCGTGCTCATGTTTGATCGAAAGATGAAAAAAGCCGGTTTCACCTACGACCTTTCCGTTCTCGACGCCGTGGCGGATGTATTCGATCACTTCCGTGGGCAGAAGAATTTTGGAAATGGTCGGTTTGTCGATAAGCTGATCCAACGGACGATCCTGAATCAATCGACGCGTAACGTCTCCAACGACTGGATCCATCGGATTACGAAGGAAGAAATTCCAACGGTCTCTGAGATGGTAACAACAGACGTCGTGCCCGTACGCAGCTTCGAAGAACAATTGGATGAGTTTATCGGGTTGGAGACGGTGAAGGAGAAAGTGCGTTCGTTCGCGGACTTTGTCCGATTTCAGCAGATTGCAAAAGAAGCCGGAGCCACCCTTACTTCAGGAAATATGCACATGATCTTCACCGGAAACCCGGGCACCGGGAAGACGGCGATCGCGCGGATGATGGCAGATATGCTGTTTTCCATCGGCGTCATCAAGGAAAACAAACTGATGGAGGTAGAAAGAAAGGACCTCGTCGCCGAGTATGTGGGGCAAACGGCAGTGAAGACCGCGGAAGTCATCGAGCGCGCGATGAACGGCGTGTTGTTTGTGGATGAAGCGTACACGCTCTCACCTAAAGACAGTACAAATGATTTTGGAAAAGAAGCGATCGCCACATTGATCAAGGCGATGGAGGACTACAAAGGGAATCTCGTCGTCATCTTTGCGGGATATCGAGAGGAGATGCGCAATTTTCTCAATAGCAACCCGGGAATCGCCTCGCGAATCGGCAATACGTTTCACTTTCCGGATTATTCGACGGCGGAGTTGCTCGTTATGTTTGAGAGGAAAATGGAAAAGAGCGGTTTCACATTGGATGAAGGAGCGCTCAAAAAAGCGGAAGTGGTGCTGGAATATTTCTCCGGCAGGAAGAACTTCGGCAATGGTCGTTTCGTCGATAAGCTCGTCAACGAAACTCTGATGCAGCATTCCGGACAGATCCATGAAGACCAAAGCAATCTCCTTAGGATAACGGATCAGGATGTGCCGGATATCTCCGATCTATCGAATCAGGCAAAAAGAGCCGAAGTATCGTCCTCTCTGGACGCGATCGTCGGTCTGCAGAAAGTGAAGGAGACGGTTAACGAGTTTGAAGCGATGGTTAACTTCAGCCTGACAGCAAAAGAGGAGGGGCTTACCGTTCCCGACTTCAATTTGCATATGCTGTTTACGGGTAATTCGGGAACCGGAAAGACGACGGTGGCGAGGCTCCTCGCCGAAAAGCTCTATGATATCGGGATCCTCATGGAAAAGAAATTGGTGGAGGTCGAACGAAAAGATTTGGTCGCCGGCTATCTCGGGCAGACGGCCGAAAAAGTGGCCGATGTCATCGACAGCGCGATAGGCGGAGTGCTGTTTATCGACGAAGCGTATACGCTGACGCCGGCAACCGCCGGTGATTACGGCGCAGAGGCGATCGCTACGCTGATCAAGGCGATGGAAGACCACAAGGACGACCTGATCGTGATCTTTGCCGGTTACGAAGAAGAGATGAAGGAATTTGTGCAGTCGAACCCGGGCATCGCCTCCAGAATCGGGTTCACTTTCCACTTCGAAGACTATACGCCGGATGAGTTGACGGAGATCTTCATGCAGAAAATGAAAGCAAACGGGTTTACGGTAACGGAGCAGGCGAAGGATAAAGTGCAGGACATCATGTCACAATACAGCGGGGCGGAGAACTTTGGAAACGGGCGATTTGTCGATCAGGTGATCCAGAATGCACTGCTTCGTCATGCGACCAACCCGAATCGGATTTCGTTCACACAGATCGATGATTCGGCGATCCCTGACCCGGCCGCGCTAGCCCATGTGACCGGCTATACAAAAAGCTCCATCGGCTTTCGAAGCCGTTAGAATAGAGGATGATTTATGAAACCGGAAATTGATACCACCGTCTTCGGACAGGGTACGCCACATGTGGCGATCGTCGCCGGTATCCATGGAGACGAACAATCGGCCATGTATGCGGCGAAATTATTGATTGACGAGCTACAAGAACAAAAAGTCAGCGGACGTATCACCGTACTTCCGTTTGCTAACCCGACCGCGTTTCGGGAGCGTACACGAAAGACGCCTGCTGATGATAAAGACCTGAATCGCTATTTCCACCGACGAGGTGAAGCGGGGGCGACAGAAGAGCTCGCTCATGTAATTTGGGAACGGACGGCGGATGCCAAGCTCGTGATCGACCTGCACTGCTGGGGGGACCACGCTTCACTGTATGTGCTGTCCGACTATCTGAACGACCGTGCGCATCAGAAACGGTTACAGCACTTAGGACTTCGCTCCGTCGTGCAGTCGATCGGGGTGACCGGCCAGTTGACGAAAGAGACCATGAACGACGGTCGGGCGGCCATGCTGATCGAGCTCCCCGGAGGTCAACCTCGTGGAATCATCGATGTGGAGGCTGCCGAGGAAGTCAAACGAGCGCTGCTTCGTTTGTTGCGAGCCGAGGGGATGATCGAAGCGACAGAGGAGGTACACCCTCCGGTGTTTTTTCACGAAACGCAGCAGCGGATTCGCAGTTTACGTGACGGACTGTTTCTGCGAAAGGCGACCTCCGGGCACCAGCTGAAAGAAGGGGATCTCATCGGCAAGCTGGATGAAGAAGACATCCGCATGCCATACGACGGTACGCTGCTTTCTGTTTCACCGTCACGGTTTTTGTTTGAAGGGGAATATCTGTATGCCGCGGCTCGGTTCAACCGGAGTGTTTTATGAAAAAGCGCCCATCCGGATTGCTCCTTCTTCATATTGCGGTGCTCGCCTTTGCATTGTCCAGTGTCATCGCACGGAGCATTACGTGGCCTTCTGTGATGATCGCTTGGGGAAGAGTTGCGCTGTCATCGACCTTCTTATTCCTTCTCCTGCGCCAACAGGGCGTTTTGCATCGAGTAAGCGACCAACGGGACCGTATCCGGTTTCTGATCGCCGGAGTACTATTGGCAGCGCATTGGACCACCTTTACGCTTTCCGTCAAGGAGGGATCGGTGGCAATCGCTACGGTGACCTTTGCTGCGTTTCCGATGTTTACCGCCTTTCTTGAACCGATCTTCTTTCGGGAGACGTTCAAGGCGAAAGACTTTCTGTTCGCCGCGATCATGCTGGTAGGTGTCATCCTCTTGGCAGAGCCCTCCGCGCTTACCGCAGAGCGCACGATCGGGATCGTATACGGGATGATCGCAAGTTTCACCTATGCGCTTCTTTCCCTGATGAATCGCGATCTGGGAGGGAGATACCCCGGAGAGAAGGTCTCCTTTCGCGAACAGAGCATCGCATTCGCCGTACTGACACCGGCGCTATTTTTCTATCCGATCCACTTCGACTTGCAGAACCTCGCTCGGATCACGCTCTTAGGAATCCTATGTACAGCGATCGCCTATTCGCTATTTGTGAACGCCCTAAAGACCGTGCGTGTCCAAACCGCAGGGCTTGTATCCGGTCTGGAAACCGTGTACGCCATTGCATTTGCTGCCCTTCTCCTCGGCGAAAGCCCAACACGAGGTGAACTCATCGGCGGTGCCATCGTGCTCGGCGTCGCACTGATCAGCACCTTACAAGCCAATCGAGAAGAGTTGTCCGGGCTCGACGAACAATAAAAAACCGCTCCCGTTTGACCGAGAGCGGTTCGTTTGTGTCTAGCGATTTCTGCCTCTTCCCATTCCACCGCCGTTGCCGCCGCCATTGCCACCGCCCAATTTCTTGCCGGTGCCATCTTGTGGGCGAGTTCCATAGTTGTCACATACGCCGTCGCCGTCCGCGTCGACGAAGTCTTCACTCATGCCGAGCCCTTGTCCGCCGCCATTTCCGCCTTTGCCTTGTCCGCCGGTGCCAAGCTTTTTGCCGGTGCCGTCTTGCGGGCGAGTTGCATAGTTGTCACATACGCCGTCGTCGTCCGCGTCGACGAAGTCTTCACTCATGCCGAGCCCTTGTCCGCCGCCGTTCCCGCCTTGGCCTCTGCCGCCGGCTTGTCGGCCGGACCCGTCACGAAGTCCTGTTCCTGTGCCGAGTGTGCAGTAGTCGCACACGCCGTCGCCGTCGGCATCGATGTAGTTTTGTCCGGGTGCCGCATATGCCGTTGTTACTCCGAAGCTTCCAAACACCATCGCTCCGATCGCCAGTACTGCGAGTCCGCGTAATAAGTTCTTTTTCATTTCCTTTTCCTCCTTTAGATTTTTCTCTTTCGAGTGAGTCAGTCGGTATCGACCTTTTGTATGTATAGAATACAATGCAGGTGTGACCAAAAAAGGGAATAATTGTGACTTTTGTGTGACATTGCGTTTTTCTAAAAATCATCGGTATAATGAGTGTGATGGATGGAGAAAGGACAGGCTATGAGACGATGGATCGAACGACATCTTCCCATTTGGGAGCATATGTCAGTGGAAGAACAAGAGGTACTATTAGAAAATGCCAATGGGCAAGTATATCCGCAGAGCAGTTGTGTCCATAATGGCGGCGATATCTGTGTGGGCGTTATCCTCGTGCGCAGCGGGCGCTTGCGAACGTATATGCTGTCGCGCGACGGGCGAGAAATTACACTCTTTCGCATCGAACCGGGCGACGTGTGCATCCTTTCCGCCTCCTGTATCTTTGACGCGATCAATTTCGACGTATGTGTTGAAGCGGAAACCGACGCCGAAGTCGTACGCATCGACTCCTCTGTCTACCAGGCGATGGCCGAGAAAAATATCTATATGAAGTGCTACGGGTACGAGATTGCGACCCGGCGGTTTTCCGATGTGATGTGGGCGATGGAGCAGATCCTGTTTATGAGCATGGATCAGCGGCTCGGGTTGTTTCTGTGGGAGGAGAGCCGCCTGCGCGGAAGCACGCTGACTTTGACTCATGATCAGATTGCCCGCTACATGGGCAGTGCAAGGGAGGTCGTCAGTCGGATGCTCAAATACTTTGAACAAGAGGGGATCGTCGTCTTGGGAAGAGGGCAAGTGCAAATCGTCGACGAAGATAAGCTGAGGCGCTTGGTTCAATGAAGAAAGATTGGCTCGCTTCGTCGAGCCCGGAAAACTCTTTTCGGCACGCTCACGGCCGCTCGGCCAGGATATGGCCTCAAA
>CAZEBB010000056.1:6252-7591 GCA_964510345.1 uncultured Peptoniphilaceae bacterium | reverse complement strand
TCTGGGAACCGGCGCAAGCCGGTTCTTTTTGTAATGAACAGTGTAGGAGTTAAATCGTTTGAACCAAATTGGGTATGAGTAATATATCCATTGGATAGAAAGTCGAAGAGATCTCCAAGAAGGGGGAGTCTTGATTGAAACAAATAGAGAAATTTTTGTTGGCAGAAACAAGTGAATACGAGTACAAATCTTCAGTTGAAGTTCAAAGACCGAGAAGTTGGCTAAAAACAGTTAGCGCATTTGCGAATGGGATCGGTGGAACGATAATTTTTGGTGTGGATGATGTATCCAAGAAAATTATCGGAATTACTGATTTGACCAGAGCGTCTGACAAGATAAGTGAACTGATCAAAGCTAGGATACAGCCATACCCTGAGTTTACGATCTCTGCAAAGAAGACAGATGACAACAAAAAATATCTTGTACTCGTGGTAACGAGATCAAACCAAACCCCTTATTATTATGTAGCGGATGGAAATCGAGAAGCTTTCATTCGAATTGGCAGTCAAAGTGTGGTAGCACCAACTCATATGCTTAATGAACTGATCCTAAAGGGATCAGGCAGAACGTACGATTCACTTCAATCTGAACACAGACTGAGTGAATATAGTTTTACGTTATTAGAATCAACTTTTCGAGAGATAACACATAAGCAATGGAATCAAACAGACTTTATTTCCTTTGGACTGGTGAATGACAAGGGCTGCCTAACGAATGCAGGTATCTTGATGGCTGACCAAAATATCCTTAGACATTCCAGAATCTTTTGTACACGCTGGAATGGAGTTGACAAAGGCTCTGTTTTTGACGATGCCTTAGATACCAGAGAGATTTCTGGGAGTCTGATTAGTCAATTTCAGAATAGTATTTCGTTCATTAAGGCCAATACTAAGCTACGTTTTAAAAAAGAAGGCTCAGTGAGAATCGACAAGCCAGATTATGCGGAAAGAGCTTACACAGAAGCTTTAGTGAATGCTCTGATTCATCGGTCATACACCGATGTGGGTACGGAAATCCATATTGATATTTTTAATGATCGAATGGAAATCTGGTCACCGGGTGGGATGTATGAGGGGAAACCTATTCAAGAACGTGAGTTATCGACGATGGATTCCAGACGGAGAAATCCTGTACTTGCGGATTTGTTTCAACGTTTACAGTACATGGAAAGGAGAGGCAGTGGTATAAGAAAAATGTTATTAGCAACAGAAAGTTTACCTGGCTATAAAGAGATTGATAGGCCCATCTTTACATCTGATGATTCTGGGTTTCGGGTTACTTTTAAGAATGTAAACTATAGAGACCAAGATAGAGACCAAGATAGAGACCAAGATAGAGA
>CAZEBB010000056.1:0-6152 GCA_964510345.1 uncultured Peptoniphilaceae bacterium | reverse complement strand
ATAGAGACCAAGATAGAGACCAAGATAGAGACCAAGATAGAGATCAAGTTGATATATATAACCAGATTTTGCAGTATTGTGTGATCGAGAGAAGTAAGAAGGAAATCAGTGAAAACTTTGGATATGTAAATTTAACGTATTTCACAAGGAAATACTTGCGACCACTCATTGAATCAGGGAAGTTAAGAATGACTATTCCCGATAAACCGAATAGTAAAAACCAAAAATATATTTCTAGCAGACCATCATAAAGTAATAGAGAACACCTAAGACAAAAGCACGATACGACTGGCTTCGTGAATGCTCCCGCTTATCAGTCGTAAGGGTCGACTTAAGCAGCCTATTGATGATATAATATACTCAATAGTTAGGTAGAGAAATAGAGAGGATCATCATGACGAAATCCAATCATTATCTTTTTGGAAAAGAAGGCGAGGCGTTGGCCGCGGAGCTTTTAATTCAAAAAGGGTATCGAATCCTCGCGACAAACTATCAAAACAAGATGGGTGAACTGGATATCATCGCGCAAAACGGCGAACTTTTGGTGATCGTGGAAGTGAAGCGCAGGAAGTCGTCGGCGTTCGGGTATCCGCGGGAGGCGGTTTCGTATGGAAAGCAGCGCCAGATCGTGCGCATGGCGCAAAGTTATATCCAGAGGTATCGTTTGCACCAGTATCAGGTACGGTTTGATGTGATCGAGATCATTGGAGATGAGATTTTACATATAGAGGACGCGTTTCGCGTTTCGTGAGGGAAATCGATGTACAGTACGGTTAAGACATGTGTGTTACAGGGATTAAATGGTTATGTCGTCGATGTAGAGACGGATCTGTCCAATGGGTTACCGACGTTTCAGATCGTGGGTTTGCCGGATGCATCTATCAAAGAGAGCAAAGAGCGGGTGCGCAGCGCCATTACAAACAGCGGTTTCCAGTTCCCGCTACAGCGGATTGTCGTGAATTTAGCGCCGGCGAGCTTGAAGAAAGAGGGGTCGCAGTTGGATCTGGCCATTGCGGTCTCTTTGTTGTGCTCAATCGGAGAGATTGACGTTGAGTCGGATGAGAAGACGGCGTTTATCGGCGAACTGTCGCTGGATGGGCGTGTGACGGGAGTGGAAGGTGCGCTTCCGATCGTGATATCGCTGCGGGAATTCGGGTTTGAGCGGTGTTATGTACCGGCGGAAAATCAGGAGGAGTGTGGCGTCGTACAGGGGATCGAGATCCTGCCGGTGGAGACGCTGGCGGAACTGGTGGATGACCGAAATGGGGGGAAAAGGATTCAATCTTTTGAATCGGAGAGTGTTTCGGGGGAAGAATCCGTTTCGTTTGATGTCGATTTCAGTGAGATCAAGGGGCAGCATGCGTTGAAACGAGCGCTGGAGGTAGCGGCAGCCGGACACCACAATATTTTGATTATTGGCCCGCCGGGCGGAGGCAAGACGATGGCGGCGAGGCGGCTACCCACCATACTGCCCGAGATGACCTTTGAAGAGTCGATCGAATGTACCAAAGTGTTCTCCGTTGCGGGAGAATTGCGCGGCAAAGGGCTGATGCGAACGCGCCCGTTTCGCTCACCGCATCACACGGCGTCGCAAGTCTCGATCATTGGCGGCGGGCGCATTCCCAAACCGGGCGAGATCAGTTTGGCGCACAATGGCGTCTTGTTCTTAGATGAGTTTCCTGAATTTTCAAAATCGGTCATTGAAGTGTTGCGCCAACCGTTGGAAGACGGGGAGGTCCATATCTCTCGCGTGAATGCGAGCCTAAGTTACCCGAGCCGATTCCTGCTGATTGCCTCGATGAATCCGTGCCCGTGCGGGTATTACGGAGATCCGACGCATAAATGCACCTGCAGTATGACGGACATCCAGCGATATGTGGGTAAGATCAGCAACCCGATCCTCGATCGGATCGACATTCACATTCAGGTGAACCCGGTCGCGTATGCGGATCTGACCGATAATTCGACGGGGGAGAAGTCGGAAGAGATCAGAAAGCGCGTGAATGCTGCGCGAAAGAGGCAGATCGAGCGCTACAAGGACATCGGAATCATCAACAACTCACAGCTCTCATCGAAGCTGACGAAAAAGTATGTGCGTCTGACAGACACGGCGGAGGAGATCGTCGAGAGTGCTTTTCATAAATTTCAATTTAGCGCGAGAAGTTTTCAAAAGATTCTGAAACTGTCCCGCACGATCGCAGATTTGGACAACTCTGAACAGGTGACAGAAAAACACGTGCTGGAAGCGGTGCGCTACCGCACATTGGACCTTGGGAATCAATTTGGGAACCATTGATCAAACAGAGAGGAGATGTACACATGAAACTGAGGAAGCGGAAGGGGTTCACTTTAATTGAGTTAGTCGTCGTTATCGCGATTCTCGCCATATTGCTGGCGATCGCCATCCCTGCTTATACTGGGTACCGGGAGCGAGCGGAGGAACAGGCGCAAGCGGCAAATGTGCGAATGCTGGAGAATGCAGCGATGTTGTACTTATCGGAGGGAAAGACGTCGATCAACTGGCCGGATGGTTCAGAAGCGAATTATGTCCAAAAATGGCCGGATGGCTATAGTGTCACTCTGGATGCAGAGGGGAAGATTGTCGTCACATATACCGAACCGACAGAATGATCCTGTTCATCGCACTTGTCGGCATGTGCGTCGGCTCGTTTTTGAATGTAGCCGCATTGCGGATCCCGAGAGGCGAATCGATCGTCTCTCCGGGGTCTCACTGTGATACATGCGGGCACGCGCTGTCTTTCGTGGATCTGTTTCCTGTGGTCAGCTACTTGGCGTTACGAGGCCGATGCCGATACTGCGGCGCAAGCATCGGAGCACAGGCGCCGATCGCCGAAGTGCTGTTCGGTGCGGCATCCGTTTTACTTTGGATTACCTTTGGAGCGAGTGCGAGCTTTGCCTTGCACTGGGTCATCGGTGGGCTCTTATTTCTAATGGCGCTGGTCGACTTTCGATCGCACGAAGTCTATGATGGTATGCTCATCGCCACAGGGGTTGCGGTCATCCTAACGATTGTTGTCACCGGGGCGGATTGGAAGTCGGCACTGCCCGGTGTTTTTATATGGATTGTCTTCAGTTTGATGCTCCGAGATAAGATGGGAGACGGAGACAAGATCCTTATCGCGATCCTATTGCTCTCGTTGCCGAGATTTGTTCAGCTACGCTTTTTCCTCTACTCGATTTGGTCCGCCGCAATCGTGGCGGTCATCCTCCTATGGAAGGGAGCCTCTCGCAAGCAAGAGCTGCCTTTCATCCCGTTTATCGCCATCGGCTATTTGGCCGTTTTGTTTTTTCACGGAGGCTAATATGAAGCGCTCTGCGTATACACTTCTGGAACTTATCGTCGTGCTGGGGATCCTCGCGATCGTCCTCGGCGTCGTGCTGCTCAAGCAAACTTCTCTTCATCAGCGCGAGTTGGACGTATTGATGGAAGACCTCCGCTTTGCGCGCTCGTATGCGGTGTCGCAGAGTCGAACGGTTGTCTTACAGTTCAATACCGGTACGGAAACCTACACGATCTCTGAACTGAGCGGAGCCGAACTTATCAAGAAAACGCTAAAAACGGTCGATCTAAAGAGTCTGCACTTTATTCCTTCTTCTTTTTACATCTATCCTTCCGGCGCGTTTTCCAAATGCGGGCATATTCTGCTGACACATAGCGGCAAGCCTTATAAGCTGAACTTTACAGTCGGTGTGGCACGCTTCACCTTACAATCGCCATGAGACGAAAAGGGTATAGCCTCATCGAACTGATTATCGCATTGGCGCTGGTTTCTGTGATCGCGCTGAGTTTGTTGCCGGTGCTTTCTACGGCGGTTCGCCAAAAACAACAGTTGGAGGATTTGCGTCTTCAAAACCAGTTCACGAGGAATCTCGTGACCGCCATCCATACGGATACATCGGTAGAGGCAGATGAAGGATCCGTATATCCGTTTCGCGAGTCATCGGCAGGCGCCAGGTCTTTTTCTTATCGGGGAACGGCTTACACGGTGAGCCAAATTGTGGAGGACGACGTACGTCGCGTAGAGATCGACAGGGAGGGGTTCGATGAAACGATTCGCATCATCCCGAAAAACTAGGCGGGCATTTACACTGATTGAGCTCGTTTGCGTGCTCTCCGTGAGCGCGATCGTGATTGTAGCGCTGACAGGTGTGCTCTCCAACAGTCTCGTGATCATGAGACAATTGGAAACCGCCGATGCCGACTACTTGGGCGGTTCGTTTACGATGGATTATATCGAGTCGGAGGTGCGGGCAGCGGAGGAAGTGATTGATGTTGCGGATGCGCCGCTGGATACCCGGTTAGGTTCATCGATCGGATTCGTACTGAAAATGCAATCTGACAAATCGATCACCTATGCGTTGTTTGGTGGAAATTTGCGCCGTTACACAACGGGGATTCCGGAACGATTCCAAGATAAACTGTATGTGACAGGAAATAACCTATTGGAAGAGAACATCGCCTCGGCGACGTCCTCTATCGATGCGGAAAACGGCGTCCTCACCGTACGGCTTAGCATACAAAACGGGGATGCGCCGATGGAGTTCCTTCGATTGATCGAAATACCGAAACAGGAGGTGTCCCCATGAAGCGAAAAGGATACCTTCTACTTTATGTCGTGCTGATCTTAGGTTTTGTGAGCGTGATCGCGCTATATAGCGCGGAAAGGATGCGCTTGGCGCTTTTGATTGAAACAAGGCGGGCAGAAACCTTACGCTCAGACATGGAATACGACAGTCTGCTCCGGTACTTGCTGCAAGAGAGTATAGAGGAGAAATCAATGACCGTGCTCGAGCGGCATCTCGCGGGAGCAACTCCCACGATTGCGGCGACGTACCCCGAATCGTTAGTTGGACCCGGTGGCAGCGAGCAAATGGCAAGTGTAACGGTGGATGTGAAAGAACGTGAGCTACTATGGAGCGTGACAGACCCAGCGACCGGCGGTAACAGGCAGATTGTGCAGTCTATTCGCACGCCGTTTGATGCATCGGGTGCGGAGGGCGGCTTATCACTGGATGAGAAGTTCCTGGAGATGAAACAGCTGATGATGGGTGAAGAGGCACCGGCGGTCATCGAGCACGCAGGCGATATCGAATGCAGAGTCAGCGCTGACAAAAAATTTCTGACACTGCTTCTCTACCCTCCGAAAGAAGAAGAGGAAACGGAACCGGCCACGGAAGACGAGGTCGCTGAAGACGAGGTAACGGAAGAAGAGGTAACGGAGGAGCCGATGGAGACAGAACCAGTCACTGAACCGGAACCGGCTACGGACGTAATAATAGAAGAAACTGAAGGCGATGTGACAGAAACTGCGGAGGATATAACCGAAGAGATCACCGAAGAATCAACAGAGGCGATCACAGAGGAGTTGACGGAAAATGCAACAGAGCCGGTGACGGAACCTGTTACAGAACCCGTCACAGAGCCCGTAACTGAACCCGTAACTGAACCCATTACAGAACCCGTCACAGAACCGGCAACCGAACCTGTCACGGAACCACCGGAAGAAGCAACCGAACCGGTGGCGCCGATAGAGATTGTCGTTCCGATCGAACGACCGCTCTTTCTTATCCTCGAAGGAAACTTCTTCTATTATAGTGTCGACAGGACGCAGGTGCAGGGAGTGATACTCATCGATGGAGATATCCATGCGCGCAAGCTCCGATTGGACGGATTCTTGCTCCATAGAGGAGAAGTTGTAGAAACACTCGAAAGCAAAGTCATCGGCTACTATGAATCCGACGACGGGGATAATGCAGGCAAATTGGGTTACTTTGCTCCCACACCGGTACAGATCTATCGGAAAGGGAGTTTGATCCCGGGGTTCATTACCTTTCATATCGATAGCATACGAAGAGAAGCGCCGACGCAGTTTTCTGATTAAGTTTTACAGGAAGAAAAATCCAGACACCGTTTGGACGAACCTGAGAACGGCATATTGTGCGCTTTTTAGGCGTTCAGAAAGAATAAAAAAGAAAATCGCAAAAAAGAGTTGACAGAGGGGTAGAAAGTTGGTATAGTAATCAAGCTGTCACTTTGACGGAAGCGAGCTTCCGAAAACGGTGCGTAAAGAGAATGTAAAGAAAAAATAAAATTCGCTTGACAAACCGAAAAGTGGTTGCTATACTAATAG
>CAZEBB010000055.1:3526-8721 GCA_964510345.1 uncultured Peptoniphilaceae bacterium | reverse complement strand
GCCCCCTCGGAGGAGGGGGTGCCCGAAGGGCGGGGGATGGACGGTTGGGTGGTTATATTTTATGTAGATACCACTTGAAACTTGAGGCTTCATATCGCAACTCGTACAGCCTCTCAACCCCGCAAAAAAAGCTTTGGCAGGCATAGGTGATCATCAGATTGCCGGCGCGCTTGTCTTGTCGTTGCCACACGACTTTGTCGACGATCACGACCTGCAAGTCGCCCTGCTCGTCGGAAATGCGGTATTTGATCGGCATGGGGACGCCTTCTTTGGTAAAATAAGCGATCATCTCGATCTCTTTCATCATGGTTTTCATTTGAAATCCCCTTATAATTGGCTCGTCATCAAGGGATAATCCTCTTCGGGAATCACTCCGCCGATGACCGGATGGATGCCGGAGCCTAAAAAGCTGCTTCGGTATAGGGCCGTTTGACCGTAGTCGGAGCGCACGTGGTCGACGGTGCGGTCCATCTGTACGGCTTTTTCGTCCCACGATTCAAAAAAACTGAGCTGGGTTCTGTCGTTGGGGGCTAGACGCCCGACGGTGACGCCCAGTTGACGCAGCGGTTCGCCCTGCCACAGCTCGCGAAATAGCGTCTTCACCATGCGGTAGATGGACTGCGTGCAGTCGGTGGCGCTGTACAGGGTGCGCTCTCGGCCATAGGGCACGAACGAATAGTTCTTAAAATGGACCGACACGAGGCGCGTGTACATCTGATGGGCGCGAAGTCGCATACAGACGGTTTCGGTGAGGCCCAAGAGGACTAAAAGGGCGTCTTCTTCGGTCTCCACGTCAAACGAGGTGGTGGTGGAATTGCCGATGCTCTTGGGTGGCGCACCGTGATTGAGCACTTGGGAGCTTTCAATCCCGTTGGCGTACTCCCAGATGAGTAAACCCGGTTTTTTCAGCCAGTGCAAAATATAGTCCCGGTCCAACTGCGCGAGGTCGCCGATGGTGAAGATCCCCCGGGCATTGAGCTTCCTCTCCGTGCGAGAGCCGACCATAAAGAGGTCCCGAACGGGAAGCGGCCACATTTTCTTGGCGATTTCTTCCCGATACAGCGTGTGAACGCGGTCGGGCTTTTTAAAGTCCGAGGCGACTTTAGCCAGCAGTTTGTTTTCGCCGATCCCGATATTGACGGTAAAGCCGAGCGTCTCCCGCATCCGAATGCGGATCTCGTCGGCGACCTCGACCGGGTCTTGGGTGCCCTTGTAATCGACGAACACTTCATCCACCGAATAGCGCTGCACATAGGGGGAGTATTCGCGTACGATCTCCACCATGGCGTCGCTGGCTTTGACATAGCGCTCATAGTGAGGGGCGACACTCACCAGTGAGGGACACTTTTGCACCGCCGAATAGACGGTTTCTCCCGTTTGGATGCCGTACGCTTTCGCCGGGATCGACTTGGCCAGCACGATGCCGTGGCGTTTTTTGACATCGCCCCCGACGATCGCGGGGATGTCGCGCAGATCGAGCGTCTCGCCGTGTTGTAATCGCCATACCGCCTCCCAGGACAGATAGGCTGAATTGACGTCGATATGAAAAATTTTGTGGTATTGCATCCCGATCGCCTCCGTGGAATCAGTATAACAGAACGTATGTTCGATGTAAAGAGAAAACGAACGACAGATAGACAAGGTTCTGTAATAAATCGGGGTATGGGAATTCCTATAATAAAAGATAAGGGGGAGAAGAATGGAAGAGAAAAAAATACTCATTGCTGACGACGATGCGGAGATTCGCTACATCGTGCGGACGCTATTAGAAAATGACGGGTTGACGGTCGTCGAGGCGGTCGATGGAAAAGAGGCCGTGCAATTGGCCGACGACAGTTTTGACTTAATCATATTGGATGTGATGATGCCCAACAAAGACGGGGTGTCGGTTTGCGTGGAGCTAAGAAAGAAGTTGACGGTACCGGTGCTCTTTCTATCCGCCAAGTCGCAGGACTCCGACAAGACATTGGGATTTGGCGCCGGCGGTGACGGGTATCTCTCGAAGCCTTTCTCGTATGCGGAACTGATCGCACAAGTAAAGGCGCTGATTCGTCGCTACCACGTGTATCGCGGGAAAGAGTCGATCGAAGAGCAGGAAAAGATTCGCGTGGCGGACCTGGCCATCAATCCGCTCGCAAATGAAGTGTGGAAAGGCGAAGAGGAGATCCAACTGACGGAACTGGAGTATCAGATCTTACTGCTCTTGGCCAAGAACCGGGGGCGGCTCTACACGATCCGGAATTTATACGAGACCGTGTGGGACGAGCCCTATTTTTACAGCTCCAACAACAATGTGATGGTGCATATAAGAAATCTGCGCAGAAAGATCGAAGATGACCCGGCGAAGCCGAAAGTATTGGTCAATATTTGGGGGAAGGGATATCGCGTTGAATAAGAGACGAAATCTGGCGAACCAACTGATCCTTTTGATTATTGCCGCGCTTTTGGTGGCCACGGGGATCTTTTTTATCTTAAACCGCGTCACCCACGACGCCTTAGATCGGCGCCTGTTCAGCTGGACGGCCCTTCAGAGGCAAGGGCAGCGAATCGCGGTGAGTTTGCAGGATTATGTGGATGAGAGGCAGCTGACACTGGAAGAAGTGGCCCAGATTGAACCGTGGGCAAAGAAAAACAGCGACGTGCTGATTACCCTGTACAAAGAGAATGCACCGGTCTACAGCAGCAATCTCTCACTGGAAGTGCAGATGCTGGAACAAGCGGATAGTGAGATTGCCATAGCCCTCGATTCCTACGAAATTGACTTCTCCGACGGCGCGGTGCAAATGATTCCCTATATGACGTATAATCGGTATTATAGTGCCGCTTCGATCGTCTCCGGCAGTATCGCATTTTTTATCTTCTTAGGCATCGTATTGTACTTTCTGCAAAAGAAGTTGCGCGTGATCGCCGTCATGGAAAATGAGCTCAAGATTCTGGGCGGAGGCGACTTACACTATCCCATCACCCTGCAGGGTAACGACGAGCTGACCGCTCTCGCCGAAGAAATCGACACGATGCGGACGATGCTGTTAGAAAAACAGGAGGCCGAACAGGCGGCCATCGCAGCGAACCGTGGCCTGATCACCGCGATGTCGCACGATTTACGCACGCCGCTGACCGTACTGATCGGGTATTTGGAGATCCTGCATTTGGACAAAGGGTTTACGGAAAAACAGCACCGGTATTTAGAGGCCGCCTCTGCCAAAGCGGAGCAGATCAAGACCTTGTCGGATCAGCTCTTTGAGTACTTTCTGGTCTTCCAAAAGGATTCCGATCAACTGGTATTTCGCACGATGGACGGCGCAGAGTATTGGGCACAGTTTGTGGAACCGTGCCTGTTTGATCTCTCCGGGCAGGGTTATCTCATCAGCGCAGACACAGAAGGCTTCCCCGGTCACGTGCGCGTCGACGTCGAGTTGATGCGAAGGGTGTTTTTTAATCTGACATCCAACTGGCTAAAATACGCCGACCCAACTCGCGAGATCCGCGTGACGTGCAAAGTCATGGCAAAAAAAGTCGAGATCCGATGCACCAATTACATCGCCGCACATCCACAAATGGAGGGCAGCGGGATCGGGTTAAAAACGTGCGAGAAGATACTCCAGATGCATGGAGGCAGCTTCCAATGGGAGAAAGGAGCGCGCTTTGAGAGCGTGCTGACACTCCCCTTACAAGAATAGGATGAACGATGCAAGAGTATGGGAACGATGAGTTGACACCGGCCGAGCAAAAGAGGCTCGCTGCGTTTCATCAAAAAAAAGAAGAATTACAGCGGGCGGGATACACGGAATTTCCTCTGTTCTATGATATCGGTGACGTGGCTAAGGAAGTGGTCACGATCACTTTGCCGCTGAACGCACTGTTGCTGGCATTTTATCTCGCGATGGTTTGGATGCGGGGCACACCGATTTCGGGGATGACACCGCTTTGGTTGATTCCCCTGTACCTTTTGTTGTTTTTCCCGATGATCGTATTGCATGAGCTCATTCACGGGCTCTTCTGGGGCTTCTTTGCGAAAGGCGGGTACTCGACCGTCGAGTTCGGGATCATCCGAAAGTATTGGTCGCCGTATTGCACCTGTTCCGAGCCGCTAAAAAGGCACCAATACGTTATCGGCGCATTGATGCCTACGGTGGTGTTGGGGATCGTCCCCTGTGTGGTCGCCGCCTTTTGGAATCACATTCCACTGTTTGTGCTGGGTCAGCTGATGCTGAGCTCCGGAGGCGGAGATGTCTTCATCGTGAAAAAGCTTCTCGCGTATCAGCCCAAAGGAGACGCGACCATTTTCATGGATCACCCGACCGAAATGGGTCTGGTGGCGTTGGAAAAGGGGATTACTGCTTCCACTCCGGACTAAAAATCATATTCAACCCTTCTGAAATCACCGGATGGTTATAGATGTGATCGCCCAGGTAGACAAAGGTTTTGCTTTCGTTGATGGCCATCGTCAGCAGGTTGATGACCTCTTGCGATTCGGTGCCGAAAAGAGTGGCGCCGAGCAAGATCCCGCTCTTTTTACCGACGATGATCTTCCAGTGGCCGGCGGTCGCCTCCGTAATTTTTGCCTTCGGGATTTCTGACACCGGCATCTTGTAGACAGTGACATCGATGCCGTCTTTTTTTGCCTGTTGCTCGGAGAGACCGATGCGCGAGTACGGCGGGTCCAAAAAGACCGTATAGGGGATCACACCGCGGGAGCGGGTGTCGTGCGAAGGACCGTCGCCCAACAATTGAGGAAGTACGATCCTTGAATCATCCAACGAAATATAGGTGAACTGCAATCCACCTTTGACATCGCCGACCGCCCACACTTTGTGTTGGGTGGTTTTTAGTTCCGAGTCGACGACGATCTCATTGCGGTCATTTCGCTCGATCTTCGTATTCTCCAAGCCTAAACCGTCCGTATTGGCACGGCGACCGGTGGCGATGAGCAGTCCGTCGACTTCCAAAACTTCCTCGTCCTGCCCCTTGGTTTGCAGCGTCAGCCGAAGGACATCGCCCTCGCGCTCCACTTTTTTCACATCGGTTTCCAATAAGAGGCGAACCGAGCGATCTTTCAGATGTTCGAGCGGCGGCTGCGGGATGCCGGTCCGGTGGACACTGAAACAGTGGCTAGCGTGATCCTTCCAGCGATAGATGCAGCAATGCGCGAAATAAGAGCCATACGCTGCGACTGACCGCATTTTAACCTCCGG
>CAZEBB010000055.1:0-3516 GCA_964510345.1 uncultured Peptoniphilaceae bacterium | reverse complement strand
GTCCCGGTCGTCTTCATCTTCCTTGGGAAGGAAGCGGTCAGACTTTTGGATCAAGGTAACCTCCGTATCAAAACTCGATGCGATATCCGAGAACTCGAGCCCGATATAGCCCGCACCCATAATCGCTAAGCGGGGGAGGTAGCGCTCTTCTTCCATGTACGTGACATTGTCGTAGATGCGATCGGAGAGCTCAAGCCCGGGCACATCCGGAATGACGGCTTTTGAGCCCGTGTTGATGATGATATAGTCAGCGGTAAAATCCGTCTCTTCGGTCTCGGTCGTCACGCGGACGACGTCTTCTGAAATGAATTCAGCATGCCCGTGGATCACCTCGGCTGACTCATGCTGATCCACTTTTTTGAAATTACCGATGCGGAGCTTTTCAATCAGCGCTTTTTTTCCTTGAACGACCTTTCGATAGTGTTCGGCCAGCTCCTCTTTTGAAAATGACAACCCCAGTTTTTTCGCGGTTTTATATTCTTTGGCGGCATTTACGAAGAATTTAGTAGGTAGGCATGCGACGGTAATACAAGTCCCTCCATAGCGTTCTTCCTTTTCTTCGACCAGCACGACATTGCGGCCGCGGCTCGCCAATTGCCCGGCGATCGTCTTGCCGGCTTTCCCGAATCCGATAATGAGCGTGTCTACTTTTCTTGGTGTCATAAGAGAATCCTTTCTTTAGATAGAGAGTATTAAATGTTAAATGAATGATCTATTTACTCTATACCCAAAAGGCTCTCAATACCCAATCGCCTCTTCTCGCGTGAGCCAAAAATGAATGCCTCCGGTCGAGTCGTTCCAGCGGTCGGGGTCAAAGTTTTCGGCGCTGACCCACTGTCCTTTTCGATAGATGAAATTTTCGTCCACGAGTGATGTCGCTTCCGTATAAGACTGGTCGCCGTCAAAGGATGTGATTGAGACGACCAAAGCCCGATCGGTGCGGCACGAATTTTTCGTGGCTGAGGTGCGCTGCGACTCTTTGGGAATGTACAGTGCGACGAGGCGGTCGTTAAAGCACTTCTTGAAGCCGATAAAGGGCCCTTCTTCCGGACAGTACAGCGCATAAAATCGGGTATCCGCATCAAAAATGACGTCATCTAATTGCGTATTCTCCAACACGGCCGCATACAAATCCGCACCGGAGACGTCCGCGCGCGTCAAGTTTGAAAAGCGAAAGCTGGCACGGCGAAGATTGGACCCTCTAAAGATCGTCCCAACACAGGAACTATTTTGCAGCCAGCACCCTTCAAATGACGAACCCGAGGCATCTGCGCGGTCCAAGATCGCACCGGCAAACGAAGAACCGGAAAAATCGATATTCGACAGGTCCATGCCCGACAAGTCCAACCCGTCCAGGTTTTCATCATGGATACGCAGCCGTTTGCTGCGCGGAGCAGTCAGGAGCGCAAGGATTTCTTGTTGTGTCATAGTTATCTCCTTTGAGAGTAGACGAACCGATTCGTCACGCCCGGAAAACTCTTCTCGGCACGCTCACGGCCGCTCGGCCAAGATATGGCCTCAAAGAGTATTCCGGACGCTCCTCACTATTTGAATGCTCTTCATTTTCTCAACCTTTATTATAATTCTGTATACGCAATCCATTCATCAATCTCTTTTTCAACTTCGCGCAGTGAGTCGCGGAAAAATTGCGGGTCGCACACGTCGATTCCGATGGATCTCGTGACATCGCGCACAGCAGCTTTACCGGTGAGGGCGAGCATTTCATTGTATTTCTTCGGGAAACCTTTGGGGTCTTCACGATATTTTTGTAAGAGTCCGATGGCAAACAGATTGCCGAAGGCGTAGGGGAAGTTATAGTAGTCGAGGCTCGGGATATAGTAGTGCACTTTGTTAATCCACATATACGGGTGCATGACATCCTCGGCCAAACCGTCGCCATAGGTGAGGCGCTGCGCGTCGAGCATCAGTTCTTTGCATTCGGTGACGGACAACGGCGCGTCGACTCTTTTTGCGAACACGGCGTTTTCAAACAGGAAGCGCGAGCGGATGTCCAGACAGGTTTGCGTGACGCCGGATATGCTGTTTTCCAGTATCGCTGTGCGCGTTTCATCATTTGCACTTTGCATCGCGGCTGAGTTGACGAGGAGCTCGCAAAAGGTCGATGCGGTTTCAGCTAACGGCATGGGGTATCCGCTGTTGAGCAGAGGTTCTTCGGTAAGGACATGGCCGTGCCAGCCGTGCCCGAGTTCGTGGGCAAGCGTCGTCAGATTACTGTAGGAGCCGTTGAAATTCAGCATAAAGCGGCTCTGTCGGATCGGGTGAAGATTGGAACAAAAGGCGCCGCCGCGTTTGCCGGGTTTCGGATAGACATCGATCCACTGTTCGTCCACCGCGCGCTTGGCATATGCGCCGAGTTCCGGTGAAAACTTGGTGAATTGATCGACAACATAATCGGCTGCTTCTTCAAATGTATAGGTCAGATTGACGGAGCCGATCGGGGCGAACAGATCATAGAAAGGCAAACCGCGCTCGTATCCAAGGAGCTTTGCTTTGTGGCGCAGGTATTTGCGGAATGTCGGGGTGAATTCGTCGATCGCCGTCCATAGCGCATCCAAGATGGCCGGGTCCATGCGACTGGCGTCGAGCGTCTTATGAAGCGGGCTGTCGTACCCTCTTTTTTTCGCCATCGTGATCGATTCGCCTTTAATCGAGTTGAGGCTCGCGCATACGGAGTCCTCCAATTGTCGGTAGCTTTTCATCTCCGCTTCATAGGCGGTTTTTCGCACCGCTGGGTCGGCGTGAAAGGCGAGATTGCGCACGGCAGGGAGCGGCATTTCTTTGGTTTCACCGTCGATTTCGACCGAAACGAGGTGCTTGGCTGTCAGCGTTTCCTTCAGTTGTTGAAAGGCAACGGCTCCCGTTTGTGTTAATAATGAATAAAGTTTTTCCTCTTCTTCCGTCAACAGATACAAAGCTTCTTCTTTTCGTTCAGATAAAAAGAAAGCGTATGTTGCAAGCGACGGTTCTTCCGCGAGCAATGCCTCCAGATCAATCGATTGCAAGGCGCGCTTCACGCGCGTCATGTATTCGGCGAATTGCGGGGAGAGCGCTTCAAGGCGGTCTTTCGCTTTGATGGCTTCGTTGTCATCCGCGTCGATCGAGTTGCGCAAATGCGGATACGCGCGCAGTTTGATGCGTAAGCCGGTCAATGCCTCTAAGTCAGAGAGGCGACGGCTCCACGCCTGCCCACTCGCATCGGTAAAGGGGTCTTCCAACAGTTCGTGTAATCGTTTTTTCAGTGTGTCCAAATCCGCTTCATAAGCGGAACCCAAGTCTTCGTATAAAGCGTCTAAACGCCAGTCCATGGATCTACTCCTCATTCAATATTTTATGACTTCTTAATCATCATAACACACATACCCTGTGCCATGAAATATGGTATGCTTTGCGTAAGAAGTAGAGGAGGTTGCGATGCGATACTACACAAAAGAGTGGATACAACTCTTGCAGGAAACCGACTTGACGACGGGCTTAAAAAAGATTCCGGACAAAGAG
>CAZEBB010000054.1:0-9092 GCA_964510345.1 uncultured Peptoniphilaceae bacterium | reverse complement strand
ACTCAAAAAGGAGCACGGGCGCGCTCCTTTGTCGACTATTTTTTCAGATTCTTCCCGATGTTTTTTGCGGCTTTCTTTGGCGAATCAGCCACTTGTCGAGCGATCTCCCCGATATCCTTGGCCGTTTCCGCGACTTCCGTTTTTGCGTTCTCCGCTGCTTTCTTGAGATTCTTGACGGCACCATCGGCCGAATCTTTTAACTCTTTCGATTTCTTGCCGACGACGGACTTCGTTTCTTTAGCCGCTTTGTCTGCAACTTTTTTCGCTTCTTTGACTTTGGCGTCTGTCGTCTTTTTCGCTTCTTTGACTTTCTTATCCGACACTTTTTTTGCTTCTTTCAGTTTAGCATCCGCAACTTTCTTGCCGTCTTTCGACAACGATTCCGCTACATCTGCGACTTTGTCTTTAATATCTTTAATACTCATCGTCTATTCTCCTTTTAATGCATTCTTCAGCGTTTCCTTAGAGGTCACGCCGACAAATCGATTGACTTCGACCCCGTCCTTAAACAGGATCAATGTGGGGATGCTCATGACTTTGTGGGCGTGTGCAAGATGCTGCTCCATGTCCACATTGACCTTGGCGACCAGCTGGTCCTCCCCGGTTTCTTCCGCAAGTTCATCCAGAATCGGTGACATCATGCGGCAGGGTGCACACCAGGTAGCCCAAAAATCGACGAGGGCCATCCCTTTGTGTTCGGCAATGTAACTATTGAAATTCTCTTCGTTGAGTATAATGGGTTCCATGTCATCCTCCTTATCTTCCCTATAGATACCCATCTGAACCGTTGAAACACGTCGTTTTAATGAGTAGATACAAAAAAAGAACCCCCGCAGGGGTCCTGTGCTCCAACGTCCCGAAGGTCATTCGGAAAGTGAGGATCGTCCTCGTTTATTGATTAATCGTCATCTCCGTCATCATCGTCATCATCGTCATCGTCGTCCCAGTCATCATCATCGTCATCATCCCAATCATCATAATAATCGTCGTCATCGTAGTTGTCGTCATCATCCCAATCATCATAATAATCGTCGTCATCGTAGTTGTCGTCATCGTCGTCATCGTAGTTGTCGTCATCGTCCCAATCATCATCATCCCAATCGTCGTCATCATCCCAATCGTCGTCTCGATTCACGGGCGCTGCTACTTTAGGAGCCTCGGTCTTGGGGGCTTCGGTCTTCGGAGCTTCTGTTTTGGGCGCTTCGGTCTTGGGTTTTTCTGTCTTGGGCTTTTCGGTTTCGTTGCGATCGTCGTCATCGTCCATGCGGGTCAATTCGTTAATGGATCGGTTTCTAAGCGAGGATACGTTTTTGGTCGGGTCTTTCTTGATGATCTCGCGGATCAGAGAGAGTTTCGCCGTGGAGATTTGCAGTTTCTCTGCTTCTTTTGTGAGCTCGTCATCAGCGTCGGTGACGGTTTCTTTGATATTGGTCTTTACGTCTCGTTTCTGTGCGGTGTTCTTCAAGATATCTCGGATATTGTTGAGTGTCTTTTCATCTAATGTGTCTGTGTCACCGGAGATAAAGATCCGGTTGTCGTCCGTACCGTTCAGGTAACCTTGCAGGATCAGGCGATCGACCATCTCTTCTACGGCCTGGTCCATGGTCTTGCCCTTTCCGTTATAGCCTTCGAGCAGTTTTTTTGCATCGTCATTCAGCGGGGTCAGTTTGTTGATCCGGCCGAGTCGGTTGGTGTCCACTTGGATGCTGGGGTTGATGTCCAGAATAAAACTGGCCACCGTCTGATTCATAAAGGTAAAGATGAAGAGTGCTACCAGCAGTATTACACCGCCGAGCAGTAGGGCTCTTTTTGCACGTGTCGCTGTCATAATATCCTCCTGTTTGATTCTTTGTGTTTTTGTCTTTCTATAGGGTTAACGCGCGACGAGTCAAAAATATTGCATTCGAAAATAAAAAAAGCTGCGACCGCGCGCAGCTTTCGAATATCTTGTTGTCACGCTGAGTTTATCGCGAGTGAGGAGAGTCCGGATTACTCTTTGAGGCCATATCTTGGCCGAGCGGCCGTGAGCGTGCCGAGAAGAGTTGTCCGGACTCGACGAAACCGTCTTATCTACAATACGAGATTTCTCCACTCGCAAATGCTCGGTCGAAATGACTTCTGTTGGTTAATCATCGTCTCCGTCATCATCATCCCAGTCATCGTCGTCTGAGTCATCATCCCAATCGTCATCATCGTAATCGTCGTCTGAGTCGTCATCCCAGTCGTCGTCGTAATCATCGTCCCAGTTGTCATCATCCCAATCGTCGTCATCGTCATCATCAGACCATGTGTTGACGACGGGCGCTTCGGTGCGCGGAGCTTCCGTACGCGGGGGTTCGGTTGCCGGGGGTTCGGTTGCCGGGGGTTCGGTCTTCGGCAGTGTGAACGGCGTAGGCGGCGGCACGGGTTTAGGAGCGGGTTTCAAAGTTTCGGCAGGTCCTGTGACTTCAACCACTTTCTCCACTTCGATATCGTCATCGTATGCGGATCGTACGATCTCTTCGATCGACAAGTTGACGAGCTCGTCCATCGGCTTGGTGCTGCCGGCGACGATCAGCTTCTTAATGAATTCAAGTTTTCCGGGCGATACGTGATACACGGTGGACCCGTCGATGATCACAGCGCTGGGTTGAACTTGTTGACCGAGAACTAATAGGTCTTGGTTCTTTTTCGCACCGGCTCCGCGTAGTGCCTTAACAGAATCGTCCAGTTCTTTGCGGCTCAGCTGTTCGTCTTTGGAGGAGACGGACACGAGCGCGGTATTGCGCACGGTGGGCATCTTCTCGTATAGGAGCGCAATCGCTTCGTCTTTTTTAAGTCCCTTGAGATTGAGTCCGTCCAAGAGCAAAATGGCCTCTTCGTTATAAGCGGTGACATCCTTGACCCGATCCATGCGGTTCACCGACAGGGACAGGCTCGGGTTGATATCCAGATACAGTTTGGCGATTTCCGTCTGCGTATACATCCACGAGAAACCGATCATTAGAAGAAAGACAGCGGCCGCCAGCAGCGGTTTCCACATCCTCGGTCCCGCGGTGGTTTCATACTGGGCGGTGATCGCATCGTGTTCTTTCATTTTCTCGACGGGTGTGTTCTGGATAATTTCCAGCAGATCGATGGGAGCTTGTGAGACGCCGCGTTTGAGTCTGCCTTCAATTTCGTTATTTCTCACTAAAACTCCCCTCCTTCCGTCAGAATTTTCTTGAGTTTGGCGAGAGCGCGTCGATACTTGGACAATACCGTAGGGAGCGGCATATCCAATGAGTCGGCGATCTCTCTATGCTTATAGCCGTTGACGGCATACAGTAGCACGATTTGTCGTTCATCCTCCTTGAGTGCTTTCATGGCGGTCTCCAATACGAGGCGATCCGTCACGTCGGTGACATAAGAAAACTGCAAATCATCTTCCATATCGTTCTCGTCGTCGGCAAAACGCGACGAGTCTCTGAAATGGCTCATCGTCAGATTTCGAGCGATCGTAAAAATCCACGCCAAGGGCTTGCCCATCGGTTTGTACAAGTGGGCAGACGCGCGAATCTTCAGATAGGTGTCCTGCATGATGTCCAGTGCATCATGATGATTTTTAGTTAAAGACAGCACAAAGGAATACAACGCCTTTTCCGTCTGGTAGTATAACTGGGAAAAAGCCTCTTGGTCGCCTTCTCCGATCCTCGCGATCAGCGATTCGTCCGGCGGCTTGCTGTGGTTGTTCGGAACGGGGCCATTGCTCAGCCCCAACAATATGGTGAGAAGCATAGGGTACTCCTTCTATGAGGTTAACGTAAAACTAAGTCATTTTATTGCATGTCAAAAGATTTTGTTTTCGTGATTATTTCGGTTATTCTTATATAGTAGTATACACGAAGAAAGCAGAGGAAGAAAAGCATGTTGCACCATATTGATATAATAATAGCAAAAAGGAGGGCTTTATGCGCCTGTATTTAGTGTCGCTGGGTTGCGACAAAAACCGCGTGGATTCTGAAGTGGTCTTGGCGGATGCCGTGCGCCGTGGCCATACGGTGGAGCAGGATCCGGCACAAGCCGATGTGATCATCGTGAACACCTGCAGCTTTATCGAGTCGGCGACGACGGAGAGCATCGATGAGATTCTCGCACATGCGGAATATAAGAAGACGGGCAACTGCCAGCAGCTGATCGTCATGGGTTGCTTAGCGGAGCGATTCCGCGCAGAACTCAAAGAAGAGATCCCCGAGATCGACCTTTTGATCGGCACGCACGAGATTAAAGCGTTGGCAAACCTACTCCCCATCGAGGGCGAGGGCGATGGCGGCGACCGTTTTCTCACGACGCCCGGCCATTATGCCTATGTAAAAATTGCAGAAGGCTGTGATAATCACTGCACCTACTGTGTCATCCCCTCCATTCGAGGCCGCTATGTCAGCCGACCGGCTGAGGATATTTTGAAAGAGGCGACCGCGCTGGCGGAAAGCGGGGTCAAAGAGCTGATCGTCATCGCACAGGACACGACTCGTTACGGCGAAGACCTGTACGATATGCCGATGCTCCCGCAACTTCTCCGCGCGTTGGCGGTGATCCCCGGCATCGAATGGATTCGCCTTCTCTACGCGTACCCGGAGAGCATCTCGGACGCACTGATCGAGACGATGGCTGAAGAGCCCAAAATCTGCAAATACATCGACATGCCGATCCAGCACGCCTCGGACAATATCTTGACGCGTATGGGGCGAAAGACGTCGAAAGAGCAGATTCTCGAAAAGATCGACGCACTGCGCACCGCGATGCCTGACATTGCGATTCGCACGACGCTGATCGCCGGTTTTCCGGGTGAGACGGAAGCGGATTTTGATGAGCTCCGCGACTTCGTCGCTGACGTGAAATTTGACCGCTTGGGCGTATTCCCCTATTCAAAAGAGGAGGGAACTCCCGCCGCCAAACTTCCGGATCAGATCGCCGATGAGATCAAAGTGGAGCGAGCAAATCTTCTGATGGAAGACCAACAGGATGTGCATTTTACGAAAAACGAAACCCGCATCGGAAGTACCGTGCGGGCAATTGTAGAGCACTATGATTTGGATGAAGAGATGTACTACGCCCGCACCGAATACGACGCGCCCGATGTGGACTGCGGCGTTTATTTTACGAGCGAAGAAGAGTTCCTCCCCGGTGACTTTGTGACGGTTACACTCGCGGAAACCTACGGCTACGACTTACAAGGCAAACTCGCCTAAATCAAGCGGAGCCCTTCCGGTGTGAGTTCGTAGACCGCGTCGCAACACTCGGAGAGAAACCGCCGGTCGTGGGAGATGGCGATCATCGCGCCGCCGAAATTGCGGATCGACTCGCGTACCACGGGACCGGAGAGCGGTGAGAGATTTCTCGTAGGCTCATCCAACAGCAGGACATTCACGCGGTCTTGCACCAATTTCATAAAAAACAGTTTCGCCTTCTGACCACCTGATAGATTCGTCATCGGGTGGTTCATTTCGTCTGCGGTAAATTTGGCGCTGCCGAGAAGCGTTTGCACTTTGGTGCGCTCCTCTGCGGTATCCGCTCGCAGCAGGTATTCGACGGCGGTCTTGTCGTCCATATGGACTTCGTAGTCCTGCGGCATATACCCGATGCGCAAGTCTGCGCGGTCCTCCAGCTCAACGTACAGCGCCTTCAGCAGCGTGCTCTTTCCCACGCCGTTGGCTCCCACGATGCCTACTTTTTCGGGGCCAGTGAGGTTCAGCCGAATCCCTTTTGCCAGAACCGTATCCGCAATTTTCAATTCATCACAAGCAAAGGAGAGCACCGTCTTCCCGTTGGGAATCGCGCAATCTTCGTCGAATGTGACAAAGATGCTCTCCTCCACTTCCGGGCGCTTGGTTCGATTCTCCGCATCACGCTCAAAGCGACGGCCCATTGCCTTGACATTCGCCATCTTTTTCTTGAGCAAGCGGCCTCCGGCCGGGTCCTTTCGGGAGATCGAGTCCTGCTTGTGCTCCACTTTCTGATACATGCGGCGGTAGCGCTCCATCTGCTTTTCCGCTTCCGTCTTCTCCGATTTCGCCATCTGCGCCTGATGAGACAGTTGATCGTCCCGTCGTTTCAGATACTCTTCATAACCGAGTTTAGAGACCGTTGTACGTGCGATCGTCTTTCTGGAGATGCGCTCCACGTGGACGATCCCGTTTGCGCAATTGCGCAAGAGCTCCTCGTCATGTGAGGTAAACAGAATCGGCAAGCTCGATTTCTGAATGAAACGTTCCACCCAAAGGATCGCCGCTAGGTCGATGTCGTTGGTCGGCTCATCCAACAGCAGTACGGTCGGTTCCGACAGCATGGCAGCGAGCAGTTGTAGTTTCACCCTCTCGCCTCCGGACAGCGTACCGATGGCGCGATCGAGCTGATCGATGAGCTTCTGTAAGCCAAGTTCATCCGTGATGCGATAGAGCTCCGGGAGTTCCCATAAGACCGCGCCGCTCGTCTTTTCCAAGTATTCTTGAATGCGCATGTCGCGATCCGTCGGGTCGATCAATTGCGGCACATAGCCGATCCTCTCATTCCGAGAGTAGATCTCCCCTTGTACGATCGCGTAGTCTTCGATTGCCTGCGGGTCGGCGATCGCCTTTAACAGCGTCGACTTGCCGTTGCCCTCTTCGCCGATCAAGGCGATCTTGTCGCCCGGGTTCAACGTGAGCGAAAAGTCCTCAAATAGCGTCCGTAGGTCGGTCGTATGGGTGATGGTCAGATTTTTGATTTCCAGCATGGTCTACCTCCGTCGCCCTGTCTGAGAGGTTACCCTCTCTCACTGTCCCCGTCTTTCAGGTGCCGGCACAGTCTCCAAATACTCGGGTCGCACGGCAGGCAGATAGAAATGCGCGTACGCTTTGATGTCATCAAAGTACTTCATTTCGCCGTCTTCTCTTACATCCGGCCATTTCTCTTCGGGAATTTCCACAGTAAATTCATAATACGGCAAGACGATGCCCTTGGCACCTTCGCGATAGACGATGGTCGTCTGCGCAAGATGGTCCACTCCGGGGAAGCCGCCCCCATAATTCGACATGGCATCACCCGCGGTCAGCTTCTCCTGTGCTTCGCTCTCCGTGAGAATCGGGTAGTCCCCGATGAGGTCCATCGCGGCAAGGCTCGTACTCGTGATCCCCTGCAAGAGTTTCTCGCCGCGTACTTGTGTAAAGTGTACCGGTTGCAATTGCGCATTTAGGAAGGCTTCCAATGGATCGCCTCCTTCGTACATGAGGATCTCGTAGTATTGTTCGCCTAGAGCGTTATAGTCGCCGCCGGTCAACAAGAACTCAGGCTGCAAAAAGCCCAGTGACTCTTTGTACTGAGCCGTCAAATACTCGGTTGCCGCCTGGAACTCATCCCCGGACACACGGCCGGCAAAGTTGATGTCCACCGGAAGTGTGACACCACTCGCTTCCAGATCTGCCTCATTCCAATACGAGAGTGTCGCCCTAAGTGCGGTGTCTACCTGTACACGTACTTCGTCACCATAGAGTTCAAGCGACGCTACCGTCCACTCCTCTTCGGGGGTCATCTCTTCGCCCTTCTCGGGATTGGGTTTGTCCGCATAGTGAATGGTCTCTTGCAGCGCCTTCGGATCGACGCCGAAGGACTTCGCAAAGTTTTGCGCCGTACGCCTCATCACATCCACTCCGACGCTTTCTAGCTTCTGATACACGGGCAGCTGTTCTACGCCGGCCATCATCTCGTACAGACCGTTCGATGGCAGATCCTCCACGGACTTGTAGCCGAGCAAACCGAACCCCATCCCTTCGTTTTGCAGGCGGTCGTAGATTGCCACTCGGGGTAAAGCGGCCATCATCTCAACATCTTTGGCAGCTTCCGTCGTTTCTGCACTGCGTGCCGCATCGGACATTTCGATCGCTTCTGTTGCTGCTTCTTGGGCAGGCGGCGCTGCCTGCTGCGTGGGGGCGGGGGGCGTCTTGGCCTCCCGGGCATCCGCCTGGGCTGCCGCCGGTTCTGGCAGTTCTGCCGGCGGCTGGGGCTTGGGAGCCGAGATGGCTGCGGGCTCGCTTGATGCACCCGGCAAGGCTTCGGCACTGTCCGGGCTGTCCTCCTCCGGGGTTTCACGGGCGGCTTTCCGCTTCTGATACAGCTGATAGCCCAGGGCGGCAATCAGGGTCAGCACCATGGTGACGGCAAACACGATGAGGGCATAGCGGTATTCCCGCCTGCCCAGCATGTTGCCCCCCATGGTGGAGGTGATGATGGAAGGAATCCGGGCGATGCTGGTAAGCAGCAGGTATTTGCCCAAATGGATGGGCACCAGGCCGGAGAGGTAGGTCAGGATGTCCTTGGGGGGGCCGGGAATCAAAAACAGGAGGAAGATGCCGACATCCCGTTTCTTGGGGTCCTTCAATATCTTCAGGTTTTCAATCTGGTTCCTGTCCACAAACAGGCTCACCACCCGCATGCCGTAGCGGCGCACCACCAGGATGATCAGCACGCTGCCCAGGGCCGTCCCCAGCAGGCACAGCAGGAGGCCGCCCCAGGCGCCAAAGATGTAGCCGGCGATGATTTCAATGGGCTCCCCGGGGATGAAGGCGATGATCACCTGCAGGGCCATGATGCCCACCATGATGGGATATTTCAGGAAGCCCCGCTCCTGCATCCACAGGCGGAAACTGGCCCTGTCCCGGATGGCGCCCAGCAGGGGCTTACGCAGCAGGATGGCCAACGCCAGAAGCACCAGAAACACCGCCACAATGCTGGCGATGCCAATGATGCGCTTTTTCTTCAGCAGCTTGGGGTCATCCCATCTGACGTTGTGCTGATCCAAGGGTGAGGTCACCTGCTTTCTTGTAGGTCTCGGTGTCCAGTGCTTCCCTGACGCTGGCGGTGATGGCGGCTGCCAGTTCCGTTGGGGCAGCGTCGCCCCCGAACAGGATGTGCAGGAAAAACTCCACGGTGCCGGCGTTGCCGGTGACGGGGCTGGCACAGACATCCATCACCCGGGTACCCTCCTGGCTGTTGAGGCCCCTTACCAATTCCTCCAGCATCGGGGCGTAGGCGGAAGCTGCAATCTGGCCGCTGCGGCGGGCCTGGGCGTCGTCAATTTCAAACAGGGGCTTGACCAG
>CAZEBB010000053.1:0-9841 GCA_964510345.1 uncultured Peptoniphilaceae bacterium | reverse complement strand
TTGTTATTGACGACCATCGCATCTTCCGCACCGGTGATGATGCGCAATTTTTCGATCAGGTGATCGTAGCGGCTTCCCCTCTCGCCTTTTTCCAGATCGTATTCTAAATTCGAGTATCCGCAAGCGACGTGACGCATGGATAAAAGCGCTTCTTCGTCCATGACGGCCCGACCTAAATTGGTGTGGAGCACGACACCCGTCGCATTGATGACGGGGATCAGATGGGGATCAAGCAAGTCTTTACAGTTCTTGGCAATTCTATTTTCGATATTTCGGATTTCCGACTGAAGCTGCTCTTCGTCGTTGTTTTCTCGAATCAGCGCTCGCAGCTGTTCTAATGCATCTCTTGTCGCGGAGAGAAACACGGGATAAGGCGTTTTCGCACGGAGTTCCTGTAAGGAATCCGCCTGTAGCAGGGTGTCCATTTTCGGTAAATTTCGGTAGAGATTACTCATTATTCACTCCCTCGGTGTACTTGAATCAGGTGTCCGCCTTCGGCCTCGACAAAGCCCACGATCGCCGCCGGAAACGGTTCATCGGCCATGCGTTCAACAAAGATCTTCGCCTCATCTTCCGGCATGCTGACGAGCAGTCCGCCGGAGGTTTGCGGATCGTAGAGCAGGTCTTGGTCGGTGACGGTCACATTGTCGTCACAATGGACGGCATGACCGGCATACTCTCGGTTCGCATAGGCTCCGGCAGGCACCAAGCCCATCTTTGCAAATCCAAAGGATTCCGGCAACAACGGCACATTCTCCACATGGAGGTGCATTGTCACCCCGGCGCCTTTTGCCATCTCGTAAACATGTCCGAGCAGTCCGAACCCGGTGATATCGGTTGCGGAATGTACGGTAAGGCCATCCAATTTTTCTTTTGCGTATTTGTTGAGACGTTGCATACAGTCCATCGCCGTCTGAAATTCTGTTGAGCTCTGTTCGATCATGCCGCCCTTTAATGCGGTATTCATAACGCCGGCGCCAATCGGCTTGGTTAACACCAAAACGTCGCCGGGTTTGGCGGTCGAGTTCATCCACACTTTGTCCGGATGGACGAATCCCATGACAGATAGACCGTATTTCGGTTCGTCATCTTCGACGGTGTGACCGCCGACGAGCAGACAACCGGCTTCGATCATCTTATCCTGCCCTCCGCGAAGGATCTCGGCGAGTACGAGTGGGTCCAAGCAATTGGGAAAACAGACGATATTCATCGCCGTAGCGGGATTTCCTCCCATCGCATATACGTCGGAGAGCGAGTTGGTTGCCGCGATCCGTCCAAAAGTATAAGGGTCGTCGACGATCGGCGTAAAGAAATCGAGCGTCTGTATGACGGCCAAATCATCGGTTACTTTGTAGACTGCGGCATCGTCGGAAGTCTCCAGCCCGACGATGAGTTTTTCATCGTCCGGTGCTTTCATATGGCACAAAACTTGTGCCAGTCGGTCAGGACCGAGTTTCGCTGCTCAGCCGGAAGTCTTCGCGTATTGTGTCAGTTTTACATCTTCGATTCTCATATTTACCTCACAGTGATCTGTTCTTTCATGCCTTCAAACAGCTTATCTCCAATTCCGCTGACATTTTTAATATCTTCGATTGATGTAAACGGAGTTTTCTCTCTATATTCCATAATCCTTTGACTCAATGCCGGGCCGATGCCGGGTAATGTTTCCAACTCGGCTCCGGTCGCGAAATTCAAGTCGATCAAACCGGGTTCGCTTAACAGCCCCGCACTCACAGCGGCTTGCGGTTCTTCCCCGACCGCCGGCACGTGGATTTTATCTTCATCTTTTAGTTTCATACTTAAGTTGATGCTTTCCGTATCGGCATCCGGCAGAAAACCTCCGGCTGCGTCCACCGCATCCAAGAATCGAGCGTCATCTGAAAGGGTGATCACTCCCGGTTTCTTCACTCGGCCCGTAAGATGAATCATGATCTGCGCGGGCTCCGCGGCTTCCGTCGCCTCCGGAACGGTAAGTAGGCCTTGTACGGGTTTCGGCTTCATTTGATCTCTCCCATAGGCGAGAAAGAGGACGAGCGCGACGATCCCCAGAACCAGCAAGTTTTCCTTATTCTTAAAAAAGCGCATGTCGAACCCTCACCTTCTGATGAAAATACCGTAACAACAGTCTATCAGATTGCGGAATGGATTTCACCCACTTCACCACGTAAAAAATCACGAAGGATCTCCGCATAACGGTGATCTTTCGTGACTTCTTTTTGGTATCGGTCTAGTTAGACATTCGCGACGGCTTCGATTTCAATCACGGCATCTTTCGGAAGACCGCTGACTTCAAACAGTGCACGCGCGGGCTTATGCTCTCCAAAGAAATCGGCATACACGCCGTTGATCTTTTGGAAATCACCCATATTGCGTACGAGCACGGTCACTTTTGCGATGGATTCTTTGGTTCCGCCGGCGCCGATGACAATGGCTTCTACGTTTTTAAGTGCAGCCAGCGTTGCCTTTTCAATGTCAGTTTCCAACTCACCGGTTTCCATATTGAGCGGTAGTTGTCCGGAGATAAAAGCGACTTTTCCTTCGGTTACCGTACCCTGGGAGTAGGGGCCGATGGCGGCGGGAGCGTTGTCAGTGTGTACGAATTTCATGCGTATTCCTCCTCTAAAATGTGGGTCACCTTCTGATCTTGCCAGAGGGTTTCCAGTGCGTAATACTGTCTGTCCTGTTGCAAGAACACATGAACGATAATATCACCGTAGTCCAACAAAATCCAGTTGGCTTCCCGATACCCTTCGCGGCCTTGCGGGAAATAGCCCTCTTTTGCCAGCTTGCTTTCGACAGAATCGATGATCGCCTGCGTATGGCTGGGTACATTCCCCGTGGCGATGATAAACGCATCCGCAACGGAGGAATCGGCAAAATCAATGACGACGATGTCTGCGCCAAGCTTTTCTTCGATCGCCTGAATGATCAGTTTCTGCTTTTCGGTCAAAATCTACTCTCCTTTTTGTATGTTTTTTAGAACGATATTGGTATTCTCATGTACGGGCAGGCCTTTGGTATGCAAGTAGCGTACGCTGGCTTCCATCACCTCGTAAAATGCACGCGCGAGACTGGTCTTGGCCGTATTTCGGTAGCCTACATTTTCCGGGTCGTGTCGTCCGGGTTCCAGTTTGTCGGCGAGATAAATGATCTGATCTAAGGGACTCATCGGGTGAATCGCCGTCGTGTGCGATCGTATGGCTCGCAACACCTCCGGATCCGTCACGCCGTATTCAGAGGCTGCGACCAATGGCCCCAGCTCCGTGTGCCAAAGCGCTCTCGCCTCGCTGTGATGCAAAAACGCACCGGCGATCTCCGGGTCTTGGAGAACCTGATCCTCAATCCCCTTGGCACAGTCGTGAAGCAAACCTGCCAGCCCGGCTTTCTGTTCATCTACGCCGTGCACTCTGGCCAACTGTACGGCATATTCCGATACGCGTAAGCTGTGCTCATAACGAGCCGGTGACAAACTCGCCTTCAGTTTTAGACGCAGCGAACGCCACTCCTTGTCTTCATAGAGATGATGCGCCTCAATATAGGACTTAACGGAATCGGGTACACGATTTTTGATCGTGCGTCCATTGCGAACTCGGTCACGAATATCCGTCGCCGACAGTTGGATGACGGGCATCGGCAAGAAGTGGATGCGGCCGCCTTCTGCAACCAGTTTGTCATACTGTTCTTGGATCGACAGCAAATGATCAGTCACCCTGGGCACGACGACGAGCTTCACCATCTTGAGTAAGGTTTGATACTCTCGCCACGTATGAAAACTCAGGAAACTGTCTTGCCCGATGAGTAGATCGATTTTCGCATCCGGATAGACTTTCATCAGATGCTCGATCGTACGAACCGTATAGCTCGGCTCGTCTTTTTCGACCTCATATCGTGAGCAGACGAAACCGGGATTCTCTTCACAAGCGAGCTCCACCATGCGTGCGCGGTGCTCTGCCGACAGCATTTCTCCTTTATGCGGAGAGTCGCCCGTCGGCATAAACAGCACCTGATCGACGGGAAGTGCTTCTCGCATTGTTTGCGCCATCCAGAGATGCCCGATGTGAATCGGGTTAAAACTGCCGCCGAACAATGCGATTCGGGTCACCTGGGCAGCTCCAATACCGGTTTTTTTGCCGCGCGATAGAGCACAAAGGTATGCCCGATCGTCTGCACGAATTCTGCGCCGGTTGCATCCAACAATACCTGCATCACTTCGCTTACCGCTTCCGGTGCGGTGTCCAGGCATTTTCCTTTCACTAATTCTCTTTTTTCCAGCATCTCATCCACTTGTCGGATCACGGTATCGGTAATACCGGATTTTCCGACTTGGATCGAAGGCTGGAGTTCATGCGCCGTTTTCTTCAAAAACGCTCTTTGTTTTGGTGTAATCATCAATTCCTCATAATTCTATTCTACGAACTCGAATTCAATTTCATCCAGTATGACGGTATCATTTTCTTGTATACCCATTTTCTTCAACTCCTCGATAATCCCATGACGCTTGAGTTGATCCTGAAAATGGATTGTCGCCTCATAGTCTTCAAAGTTTGTACGATACACGAGGCGTTCAATAAAGGTACCGCTGACGACATATTTCCCGTCGACGAGTTCGATCTTTGTCGGCACATCCATCGAGCCTTCTGCCGGCACATACACCGGGTCAAACGTCTCGTATTCGACGGGGATCTCTTTTAGCTTTTCATAGATCGCGTACTTGAGCGTATCCACCCCGTCCAGTGTCGCAGCACTGATCGGATACACCGCTTCGGCTTCGACGAGATCTCTGATTTTGTCCATATACTCCGCCGATTCCGGGAGGTCCGTTTTATTGGCTGCGATGATCATCGGCTTGTTCGCCAGTTTTTCCGAGTAACTGCGAAGTTCATTCATGATCAGATGAAAGTCCTCTACGGGATCCCTTCCTTCTGAGCCCGAGGCGTCCAATACGTGCACCAGCATTCTCGTACGTTCGACATGCCGTAAAAAGTCGAGGCCGAGGCCGGCGCCTTCTGACGCCCCTTCGATCAGTCCGGGAATATCCGCGACGACATAGTCTTCATATGACCCGATCTTTACGACGCCCAAGTTCGGCTGCAATGTCGTAAAGTGATAGTTGGCGATTTTCGGTTTTGCCGCCGTTATCACAGAGAGCAGAGTCGACTTTCCGACATTCGGCAGACCGACCAGCCCGACATCGGCGATGACTTTGAGCTCCAACACGACATTGCGCTTCTCTCCGTGGCGACCCGGTTCAGCAAACCTGGGCGCTTGGCGAATCGACGATTTAAACTTCATATTTCCCCGTCCGCCTCGGCCACCTTTGGCCAGGACAAAGGGGACATTCGGCTCATTCATATCCTGAATGACGGCGCCGGACTCTTCGTCTTTGATCAGCGTGCCTACGGGTACGAGAAGCGTCATATTCGCTCCCCCTTTTCCGTATTGCTGCTTGTTGCGACCGTTCTCACCGCGCTCTGCTTTGTAGTGTCGCTGATATCGAAAGTCCATCAGCGTATGCAGTCCGGTGTCGGCAATCACGATGATATCGCCGCCGTTGCCGCCGTCACCGCCGGCCGGTCCTCCGCTTGGCTCATACTTTTCTCTTCGAAAGGCGACTGCGCCATCGCCGCCGTCTCCCGCTTTCACTTCAATTTTTACTTTATCAATAAACATAGTTGCTCCTACCGCCCTTGCGGGACTCGGTAAAAAAAGGGACTGTCAAAGAGACAGTCCCAGAGTTATTGCCAGTTCGATTATGCCTCTTGCGGATAGACGCTGACTTTTTTTCTGTCTTTGCCTAATCGCTCAAAACGTACCGTTCCGTCGACAACTGCAAATAAGGTATCATCCGAACCTCTTTTTACATTGTTGCCGGGGTGAATTTTCGTTCCGCGTTGGCGAACGAGAATATTGCCGGCCAATACAAACTGACCGTCGCTGCGTTTCACGCCAAGGCGTTTTGCCGCGGAGTCACGACCGTTTCTAGAACTTCCTACTCCCTTTTTGCTGGCGAATAGTTGTAATTGCATTTTTACCATTCCAAACACCCCCTTCTTGGTAGTGTACCGCACTTCCATACTCGTTTGCGAGTTCTCGCATGCTGAGTTGAAATGCTTGAAATATCAATAGTGTATCCCGATATTGTCTTTTTGTTAGGCTCGCTTCGCGCACTGCGAGATCGAAATGCCCGTCGGACACCGTCAATCGGATTTGACCTTCCGTCAATCCGACGATTTCCGTCATCGCATTCGCTGTGTGGATCGACAGAGCGGAGACCGCTGCGCACACGATATCCTCACCGTGCGGCGCTGTCATGGCATGTCCGCGAATGCGGATGCAAAAGCCATCTCGTCGTGTCCAAACCCGAATCATTACGCTTCGATGCTCTCGATACGCACTTTTGTATACAGCTGTCTGTGTCCGCGTTTTTTGCGGTAGTCTTTTTTGCGTTTGAACTTGAAGATAATGACTTTCTCGCCTTTACCTTGTTCTTCGACTACGCCGTGAACTTTTGCGCCTTCGATAAACGGACGGCCAACGGCAACTTCTCCGTCTTTCGAGGTCAAAAGAACCTCTGCAAACTCGACTTTATCGCCGACTTGCGCGTCCAGCTTTTCAATTTGAATGACATCATTTTCTGCAACAGTGTATTGTTTTCCACCGGTTTTGATGATCGCAACCATACAGTACACCTCCTCATTCCATTACTCGCCAATGCAGGTGCTGCCGTGCAGCTTGGGTTCTACCTGTTTAGAGCGGCTCTACCTGTCAATTCTACCAGAGCTGACAGGTGATGTCAATTAATATGCCAGATCAAATGACTCGACATTGTCGCCGATCGAGTCTTTCGGACGATTTTCGTAAATGACCCATTCGCCCTGGTTTGCGTCGTAACGCATCGCGTGTTGATAGACTTCTCTCGCTTCTGTCATGTCTAAACGGATCGGTCGGAAAATTCCACCCTGATACTCCTGGTAGAAGTAGACATAGGCTTCTGTGATGCGCGCGTAGTAGTCGCCGTCTTCGTCGTCGAACTGAATGCTCCCCATATCAAAGTGTGCTTTGTCTCCGACGCGTACGATCCGCTTGTTCTCTTCTTGCAGTGACTCGATATATGCACGTCGCTCTGACAGTAGCGGATTTTCGATATTGCTGTAATTGTCCGGTTTGAAATTGGAGACCGCAAAGGCGTCTTCTTCCAAGAACTTAACCACCGCGCTTTGTAGTTGGCGGATGAGGGTGTCGTTCATGCTGTTGATCGAAAAATTGAGCGTTTTCGCTTCATCCAGATCGAGTGTATCGCTCTCAAAAGTGCCCCACGGGAATTTCTTGGAAATCTGGATCGTGGAATAACTGTTGAGAATATCCGCTACCATGTCGTCTCCGGCCATCTCGTACGCGGTTTGCCCGGTGTTCACGCCATCTAAGATGACGATCGCATTGGCATACTGTCCCGGGAAAGTGAACGGTTTGCTGTACGAGAAGAGGAGCTTTTCGTTGTCTCCGACGGTGAGGACATTGGACTTCGTCAGTTTACCTTCCTGCATCATTTCCATTTGAATCGTATCTTCCGGCTTCACCGGTCCGATCATGCGATGGAAGGGGATCAGGTCTTTTCCGGTGACGCCTTTGGTCTCACCGTTGATATAGATGGTCGCTTCGTCGTGATAGTCGCTGATCTCTACCATATTGGGGAATGTGAATTCCAGCGCTTCTCCATCTTTCTGCGCTTGTTTTTCTCCGCTTTTGACTTGTCCAAACGGTGTATCCAATCTGAGTTCAACTTTCACCGGCGCATCAAACGGTCCGAACTTCAGACCCTGCTTCGCCATGTCTTTCACTTTCCCCTTTTCTTCACCGTTAATCAGGACAACGGCTTCCTCTTGAGGCGATGTGAACGTAGCAAATTTTCCGGCATTTTTTAGATCGGCCGTATACTTTCCGTCCACCAGTGCATCGTTTCCGGATGTCAGCGTGACGTCGGCGGTCTTAGACAGCGGCGACAGCCCACCCGTGTACGTGCTGGTGATCGTGTGCGGTCCGGGCAATAGCGCTGCGAACGTCTGCGGTTTGTCCGGTGAGACATTGACGGGATCTCCTCCGTCGACACTGATCTGCGTATTCGGGTAAGAGACTTCGGGCGTGATCGCAAAAGTCTTCATCTTCATCGTGTACGCTTTAAAGAACAGGTACTTGGATCCGGTTTCTTCGATCCATACATCGCCATCCGGCGTACGCCCTTCTTCTTCATTAAAAGCTTGGAGATTCGTCAAAAGCTCGGTCTTATACTCTTCATTTTTCAACAGCTCTTGGAAAGGGGCTAACGTTTGCGCATTGACCGATGCACCGTCTGCGTGCAGCATCCCGGCCATAGCATCTACGTCTCCCGTCTCTACCGCTTCCGAAAAGTTTTCAGAGAGTCTGAGTGGATTTGTCATATAGTCGCCGGTGAAGAACAGGCCGATTCCCGCGACCAGCAAAATGGCGGCGGCGATTCCCGCATAGATCCACGGATTCTTCTTCGGTTTATCGGAAACCTCTGTTTCCCCCTCGTCGTCTCGATCAGCAAAGATCGGCGAGTCCGTGACGACATCGCCCGCGACGACGGGTTTCACTTTGGATTTCTTCTCCGGTTTCCCCTCCGCCGCCTCTTCGTCATCGTCGACCTTGACTCCGAAGATTCGTTGGAACCAAGACAATTCGCTGCCGTCTTTCTCCTCTTGAGGGATCTCATCGACAACGGTATCATCGACCACAAATACTTCTTTTGGCGGTTCATCCGATGCGACATCATCCGTCACATCGTCCTCATAGACTTCGGGTGGAACTACCTGCGGTTCCTGTAAAACGACCTCCGGCTCGTCGTTGTCCGAAACCAAATCTTCCGTCGGAACCGATGTCATCACCGGTTCTTCCGGTATATCCGGGTCTTCATCAATCCCCAGCATGCTCTTCCAAGTGGATTTCGGTTTTGCCTTTTGTTCTTCTTTGGCTTTCTTTACTTTCTCTTCTTCTGACGCTTCGACTTTTTGTACATCGACGCCTTCAATATCCGGCGCATCCGTTCCTAAGAGGAAACTTCGCGCTTTCCCAAAAAGGGTTTTCTTCTCGGGACGGTCGGCTTCGTCGATGATCTCGTCTTCGGGAATGAGCACGTCGGACTGATTGTCTTTGAGTTTGTCAAAAAAGCCGGCCATTTCTCTCTTTCCGGCTTCCTTTTCCTCGTCGGTGCGAGCATCCATTCGCTCTTTTTCGCGACGTCGTTCGATCTCCCTTTGAATCTCTTCGATGGGGAGCTCTAAAGTGTCGTCCAGTATTTTAACTTTATTGCGTTTCTCTTTTTCTTTATCGCGGAACGTAAAGATCGACTTCGGCTTTTCGTCCGTCGGTTCCTCTTGCTTCGGTGTCTCCGCTGTCTTTGTTATCGGTGTTTCCGGAGCCCTTGCATCTTCTTGCACATCGATGGGCTCTTCTGCTTTAGGATCTTCGTCGGAGAAAAAATCGTCATACGAAAGGATCCCGCTCGCTCGTTTCTTTGGATCTTCATCAAACTTTGTGCCGCAATGAGGGCAAAACTTTGCATTGGGTCGCAACGGTTGATTACATTTATGACAACGCTGTTCTGACATTGTTTTCACGCATCCTTATCATTCATACTATAAGTACAGGTTTCCAGTTTTAGAATACAACAGTTGGGGGCACAATGCAAGAATCGGCAATGCATACACATTGCCGATCATATCAGTTGACTATTATCGCTTTCTGTTGCCGGACCCGTCGGTACAGCAGCGGTTGCGGTAGATGCAGTTGGTCGCGTTCTGCGATATGCTGAACCAGGTCGAGT
>CAZEBB010000052.1:0-9929 GCA_964510345.1 uncultured Peptoniphilaceae bacterium | reverse complement strand
GAGCGATTTGTGTAACAGCAAGTCGCTTTTTACATCCAATAATCGCGGAAGTAATAGAGGACGATCCATTGAATCAGAAGAAGTGCAGGGACGCCGATCATGAAGGCCGGTTTGTGGGTTTTGTGGCGCAGGCGGAGCATGGCGAGAAGGCCGCCGAACGCACCGAAGAGGGTACAGGCGAGGAGAAGTGTTCGTTCCTTGATGCGCCAACCGCCCTTTCGCGCTTTTCGCTTATCACAGTCAAAGAGTATAAAAGAGATTGCATTGATCAGTCCGTAGATGAAGACATAAGGATTCATTTTGACCTCCGATATAATACTTTGAACATTATATCGGATACAGCGCCTTTTGCGAATCATCATTGACACTCCTCATTTGCTTTGATACGATGCAGAACATAAACGGAGGTCGGACATGGAACGTACATTTTTTGGCAGGCACTACGGATGGGCAATGGTCGTAGGGTCTTTTGTTTTCTTGATGGTGTCATGGGGCGTCGTATTTAATTCAAACAGTCTATTTTTGGTACCCATTGAGAATTCCTTGGGGATTACGCGCGCTGAGACGATGATTGCCATCACCTTACGGGGGATCGCGATGACGGTCGCTGCATTTGCCGCCGGACCGCTGTTTTCTCGTTTTCGATTCTTGTCAGTCATTCGCGTTTCGGGTATCGGTCTCGTGATCACATATGCTCTGATGGCGTGGATGCAAACCGCTTGGCAGTACTATGTATTGATGGTCGTTCACGTCGCCTTCATGACGCTCTGCGGATTAATCCCGATGGCGATGCTCGTCAATCGATGGTTCGCATCGCAAGCCGGTGCCGCCTTAGGCATCGCGATGATGGGCTCCGGTGTCGGTGGGATGATCTTCAGCCTCGTCGCAGGCCAGCTGATCCCTTCGATCGGATGGCGAAATACGATCCTCGTATTTGCGGTGCAAATCCTGATCGTGATGCTGTACACGCAGTATAAACTGTTCGTCTACGACCCGGAAGAAATCGGGCTTAAACCGTTCGGCTATCAAGAAAAGACAGAGGCTGCGAGAGTCCATGTCGTCGAAACGGATGAAAAAGTGTGGGGTTCGGTGATCTTCTGGATCGTCGCCGTAGGAATCGTCCTCATGAATATCGGCATTAATGTTTTGCTGACGAACACGATCCCCCACTTGGAATCGACCGGGATCTCCATACAAACCCTGTCTGTCGTATCCTCCGTGATCATGTTCGGCATGGCGGGTGGGAAAGTATTGTTGGGAATCCTTTACGATGTTGCCGGGATGAAAATTGCGAGCATCGCGACGTCGGTATCTTTTATTGTCGGTTTCCTCGGTCTGTTACTACCGCAGTATCCTGTGGCGATATGGCTGTCGGCCATCGGTACCGGCTTTGGAGGCGCGTTTAACTCGATCGCCCCACCGGTATTTGCTCAAGCATTGTATGGCGCGAAGAACTTTACGAAAGTCAACGCATATTTTCAGGCAATTGGCGGAATCGGAATGATCGTAGGGCCGATGCTCGTCGGGGTCCTGTACTCTTTAACCGGTAACTACAATCTGACATTCCGAGTGTTCTTAGTCGTGATGGTCATTTCGGTGTTCTTATGGATGATCTTTTTACCTTCGCGCAAGAAAAAAAGCGACGCATAGTGCATCGCTTTTGCATTTACTATTCGATGCCTCTCATCATAACGACAGTTTAATCATTACCATCCATACCCAGCGCCTCTTCCGGCGTGATATACGGGAGACCCCATTTTCGCCCGGTTTCTTCGAGCGTCAACTGACCTTTGTAGAAACTGAGTCCGCGGCGAAGATGCGGGTCTTTTTTTAGTGCGACTTCGATCCCGTGCTCCGCCATGGCCAAGACATGGGGGAGGGTGCTCGCACCGAGGGTCTGACTGGCAACCCGGGCGAATCCGGAGGGGATATTGTCGACACAGTAGTGGCGAACACCGCCGTCAAGAAATGTCGGTTCCTCATGTGTCGTCGAACGACAGGATTCAATCGCACCGCCTTCGTCACATGCGACGTCGACGATCAGTGCATTCGGCTTGAAGAGAGACAGCATCGCGCGGTCGACCAAATGGTCTTTTCTTGTCTTTGGCCAGAGGACACAATTGATGAGGACATCGACCGTCGGAAGAATTTGTGCAATCGTCTCTTTGTTCGACAGTTGGACGCTCCCATTCTCGGGCAATGAGGCTTTTAACTCGGCAATTCGCGTGGGATTGTTCTCAAAGAGGATGACTTGATTGCCTAACGCGAGTGCCATCTCCGCTGCAGCCATTCCGCTGATGCCCCCTCCGATAATGGCGATGACAGGAGGAGCTACTGACTCCAGTGAGGCTAACAAAATGCCCGGTCCACCGTGTACCGACTGCAGATAATGACTGGCGGCAAGAAAACCGCCTTTTCCCGCTAAGACACTCATCGGGGCGAGCAAGGGGAAGCGGCCGTTTACATCGGTGACATCTTCATACGCGATACCGGTGACCTCTTGGTCGAGAAGTACCTGTGTCTGCTCGGGATACGCGTTGGAATGCAAATAAGTGAAAATTGCCTGACCGCGTTGAATCTGTTCAAACTCATGGTCTTGTAGCTCCTTCACTTTATAGAGGAGTTCAGCCTTTCGAAAGACCTCCTCCTGTGTGAGGAGGTCTGCGCCGGCTGCCGCATATTCACCATCGGTAAATGATGCGCCGTCCCCGGCTCCTTCGGCGACGATTACTCTATGTCCCGATTCTACTAATTGTCCCACTTGCTTCGGTGTCGCCGCTACGCGGTACTCAAAAGGTTTTGTTTCTTTAGGGATTCCAATAATCATGATCGAGTCAATGCCAAGAGTTCTTCTTTTGTCGAGAAACCGAGGGAAGCGACCGTACGCGCCGCTTCTTTTTTGTAATTACTGCTCATGAGGACCGAAACGATCGTAATCACACTGTCCATGACCGGCGTTTCAACGCCGACAGTCTTCGCCAAGTCGGTCAAGAAGACGAGTCCGTACCCGACATCTTCCGTAAAGTAGCGGTTCTCCAGCGAACTTTGCGCGCGAATGCCGATGAAGCCGGGAGCATTACGATACCCCGTCGTGTAATTGTCTTCCGCCATATAGCCTTGCTGTACGCCGACGACGGGATCGGTATCAATCGCAATCCCTAATGCTTCGCCGATCGCGATGCGTTCGTTATCAAGCGCTTGGATCAGTTTACCGGCGGCGTCGCTGACGCCATCCTCATAGAAAAAGAAATCGCCCTGCGTTTGTTCGATGCGCGCAGCATTGACCAAGGTAACCGCGGGATGGATCACGGGATTGGCATTCCCCAATGAGGTTTGCCAGACGCTGCTCACCGCTTCCAATGCAGGGTAGAGCGGCCCCATAATTTCCATAAAGGAATCGAGCGAAGACTCGGGAAGAGAAGCCATTCGAAGGCCGCCCTTTAATTTGAGATACACGTGGATATGCGCCTTATCGATGACGCGCACCGCATAGGGAAGGGTAGAGGTTTCGGCTACGGGGTATGCAGCGTCTTGCAGATCGACACCCAGTGCGTTCTTGCAGACGATTGCACCCGCACAGGAAGAAGGCGATACGAGGATGAGTTGTCCTTGATTTACGTAGGGGCGAATGGCTTCTGCCATCGGCTGGGTGCTGTACGCCGGTCCGCACAAGATGATGAGTTCAGCATCGGTTATCGCCGTTTCCAGATCGGTCCCTACATAGGCGGGCGTGACAAAGCCCTCCAGCTCGCCTTCAGCGCGGATACCGCCGATGTCTTTAATATCGTTCAAGTTTTTCGCGTACGCTTCAAAATCACAGAGCCGGACATCGTGTCCGGCTTGCGTAAAATCAAAAGCATAGGCGAGGCCGCCGTTTCCGGCGCCGAAAATACAGATTTTCATACATGCCTCCTAAGCAATGATGTTCCCCAAAATGACATAGGCGATCCCCGAAAGTACAGCCGCTGTCAGCGCGTAGGGCAATTGGGTTTTAACGTGGTCAATATGATCCGACCCGGCCCCCAATGAAGAGAGAATCGTCGTGTCGGACAAGGGGGAGCAGTGGTCGCCGAAGCATCCTCCACCCATGACTGCCGCAATCGTCGCGTAGACGAGTTGTGAAGATGCTGCGCCGCCGGCCAGCGTCACCGCCAGCGGTACGGCAATCGGCGTCATGATGGCATAGACGCCCCACGAAGTTCCCGTCACAAAAGCGATGACCGCACAAATGAAGAATGCGAAGAAAACGAGCATTGCGGGCGTAATCCACGCCTCAGTCGAAGAGATGACGAAATCTGCGGTTCCCAGTTGTTTACTGATCGAGTTTAGGCAGTAAGCCAGAGACAGAATGAGAATGGCAGCGGTAACGCCTTTTATGCCGGCGACCGCCGTATCCATCAGCTCTTTAAGAGTCGCCTTTTTCTCAATGAGCATCAAGACGAACTGGAACGTGACCGCCGAAACAAAGCCTTCCAATGTTTTGGCAGAGCCGATTACGAGATAAGTACCCAGTGTAACGGTGATGATGATCAATGCCGGAGCAAAGAAGTGAAGGAACAGATTGGTTTTCACGCCCTCTTTCGGTTTGATATCCAGCATTTCCTGACCGATTAGCGGGGTAGATCCTTTCGCATAGACCTCGCCCGTTTCCATGGCGCGTTTTTCTGCTGCTTTCATGGGGCCGTATTCCGGAATGATCTTTAAGGCGATCAGTCCGACCATCAGCACGGAGAAGATTCCGTAGAAATTATAGGGAACCATGTTGATGACCGCATTCATCGCATCATCATTGTTCAGGTAGATGCCGGCGCCGAGTAACAATCCGGACATGTAGACGCCCCACGAGGAGAAGGGAATCAGCGTGCAGACCGGAGCGGAGGTGGAGTCGCAGATATACGCTAACTTCTCACGTGAGACGCGAGCCTTGTCCGTAATACCGCGCATGACGGTGCCGACATAGAGCGGGCTAAAGTAGTCGCTGAAGAAAATGAAGATTCCCAGTAGCCAAGCGATGATCTGCGCACCTTTTGCCTTGATATTGAATCGGCCGATCGAGTCGGTAAACGCTTTAATGGCTCCGGACTTCTGGAAATATGCGATCATGATACCGACGAACACCTCGATGCTGATGACCCAGATAAAGTCCGCATTTCCTAACGCTTCCTGTAAGATACCGGTAAAGCCGAAGAGCAGATTTTGCCCGGTGATTGCGATACCTACCAAGAGTCCGATCAGAAGCGAGAAAACCGCTTCTCTCGTGACAAAGGCAAGGATAAGGGCGGTGATCGCTGGTAAGAGCGACAGCCAGCCGTAGTTTACTTCCATAGTGATATCTCCTTATTTTGTATTCTATATGTCAACTGTCAAGAGGTGCAAGGCCTCTGTAACAAGGGATTGTCGATGCGTTCTCTCTTTTTCCTGTGGCTGCCCCGGATCGCCTAGAGGATGGGGGATCGCGGTGGCCGGTACGATGCGCTTTGCACCCACGGACTCTGCGATTGGAGTGACGGTACAGATGATCGTCGCAGGGATCCCGGCTCGCTCCAGTTCTTTGACTATCGTTGCTCCGCAACGCGTGCAAGTGCCTCAGGTACTCGTCATGATGACGCCGTCGATGTTTTCTTCTTTGCATTCAGCGGCGATGGCCGCGCCCATTCGCTGCGCGTCGGAAACAGCCGTCGAGTTTCCGGTGGTGACGAAGAAGCGATCGACAAAAGAACCGATCTCCCCGTCTGTTGCCATTTTTAGCAGTACATCTGCAGGTAGGACGCGATTGGGGTCCTCATTGGCGTAGGCTGTGTCATACCCGGCGTGAACCGAGAAGAATTTGCCGGAGAGATCTCCATCTGCGGGGAGATCGTATCGGAAATAGTTCTTTGCCGTGGCGGCTTGCAAGTGATCGGGATTGCCGATCGGCACAATTCCGCCGGAGGTGACCAGTGCAATTTTTGCACGAGACAGATCTCGTAAAGGTGCCGCCGGAACGATACTCTCATAGACAGGCAAAGGGATCTCGGATTGGTAGGGTTCGCCGGCCAGTTTTTTCTCGAGCATCTCGATCGCGCGCTGTGCACCGCTTTTCTCATCAAAGAAATTGATGCGTCGGCCTTGCGGGAGGCATCCGATCTCTTTTGGATCTGTCGGTAACGTGCCGTTAAGATGATGATGGACGAGATCTGCCAGTGTGCGAAGCGACTTTCGCATCGTGCCGGCGGAAAAGCCGGCTCTTGCGATCCAAATCTCTTTGCGGATCATGTCGACAGCGGGATTTTCTTCATATAGTGAAGTCACCGCGGGGATCCTGAAGTCTTTTTGTAAGGTTGTGCATACGAGCCCGCACGCCAGTCCGTATCGACCTGCATTAAAAGCAGGTCCTGCAATGACAATATCCGGATCAAACGAGGCGATCTCTTGTACGACCTCTTGCAAAGCTCCCGGTGTCTCATGAATATAGTTGTCCCCGCAAATCACGGTCGCTACGATCTTTGCTCCATCGAGCATCGTATTGAGCAGCGTACCGGGACCGATCGGCTCTGTGCGTGTGATTGGAGGCTGATCGGCATTTCCTTCGCCGCCGATTTGACCGAAGAATTGATTGAGATACAATACAGCTTTTTTCATTACACACTCCTCGCGCGTAAATGGGTCATTCCCTGAAGATTGTGGCTGCCCATGATCCCGTGAACCTCGACATCGAGCCCACCATCCGGCAAGATCGAGCCGTGGAATCCTCCGGTGATCTTTTCAACTGCATAGATATCGCCGATCGTTCGCTTCATCGGAGGGAGGAGTAAGTGCGCATTGCTGTTGCCGGTCGATACGATGGCATCGGCATACGGTGTACTGTCGGGCAGCGATTCGCTGAATCCATCCGTCCCCGCGTCCTCATTCGAGAGGATGACTGTCTTGATGCCCGACTTTTCCAGTTGTTCCGTGATCATCATCAGGTCAGTTGTCGGATTACCGAAACCTTCCTGTGAGACGATGACGCCATCGGCGGCGACAAATCGAGCCAGCTGAGCGACGAGCATCGCGCTGCGTTCTTTATCCTTGAGTCGCGTCTTGAGTGGGGAGAGGATCATGGCTCTAAAATTGAATCGAGTCCCGTGCCCTTCTAGCAACTCGCGTATGACGGCGTTGTTCTGATGGTGATAGGTCGTCGTTTTTGAGCCGGGAGACACACAATTTCCGCTGACGAGAGCACCGTCAAAAAGGCTGAATGGGTCGATCAGCATCGGAGACTGCGTCTGCATATTCCCGCCATAATAGTAGGTGTCATGTAATAATCCCTGTGCCATGCAAAGGTCGACGTAGACGATGTTCGGCAAGTCGGGAGTGGGACTGAGTTCGTAAACGTTCGTCCGATCGACAGTTGCATCGAGTCCCAGACGGCCAATATGATGGGCGGCTGCAATCCCCGCCAATCGCACCACTTCTTCGTGTTCATGGGTCGTAAGCCCCGGCACCGGACGGATTTCCAGCACCAGTAAATTGAGTTGGCTGAAAGGGGAGTATTCAGCGGCGGGTCCGCTCATGTCGATGATCCCCTCTTGGAATCCGACGATCGGCCCCGTCGTGACAACTGCGCAGTTCTCCAAAACGATGGTAGCGTCCTCTGAGACCTTTTGGATGGGGTCGATGAGACCGGGGAAGATCGAACCGTTGCCGCGCTTAGCGCGTGGAGCGATCACATCCTTGACGGGCAGTATGCGCACGGAATCGCCGGGGCGAGCGATATCGATCTGTACATCTTCGATGCGCGGGTCCTTCATCAGCGCCTCTTTTACTGACTCTGGATGAACATATAATATGTGGTCGAAGATGCCTTGTGTGTGGCCTTCTTCAGCAATTTGTATATCAACGAGTTGAATAATGTCTACTTTCATTGGTTTCCTTTCCCTTAGGAATGATGTCAACTGTGATCAAGTTCCATTATTCTCATACTCTTTATCACAGTAACACAAGTATAGTAGAAGGTCTCAAAGTATGTCAAGGCCGTGAATTACTTATGATATCCATGTCTCAATTTCTATTGAAAACGTTCGCACCTTATGGTATCGTATAGAAAATAATAAGGAGGTGTTATCCTTTGAGAAAAAAATGGTTCTATGTTCTTCTTCTTCTTTTGTTGATCCCCGTCATGGCAGCATGTGGAGCGAAAGATTCCGCGGGCGTCGATAAGGCCAATGAAGCGCACGACCCCGGACAACAACGTCTGGATGCCGGAAATATTCAAGCCGTCATGGATGATACTCGGGCAAAGATCAGTCGTAGCGACATGACATTTCTGACGTATCGATATCGTGAAGGGGTTTTACGTGTCCGCGTCGATGTACACAATGAAGAAAAGCAGGAAGAGATCGTACGCACTTTTGCCGATGCATTCCAAAATACGGATGCGAAGACGCTTGATCTGGAAGTGAAAGGCAAAGGAGATTACTCGATACCGTTAGAAGAAGACTACTCAGATCTTACGCCGTATTACACGCCTAAATAAACGACAATGCACCTTTACCGAACCGGTGAGGGTGCGTTTTTTTGTGCATGGTTCTGCTATAATGAAAATAAGAATATGTAAGGAGGACGTATGAAAGTTAGGAAAGCGGTAATCCCCGCCGCCGGATTGGGCACGCGTTTCTTGCCGGCCACCAAAGCACAACCGAAAGAGATGCTTCCGATTGTCGACAAGCCGACGCTGCAATTCATCGTCGAGGAAGCCGTTCAATCAGGGATCGAAGAGATTCTACTGATCACCGGACGTGGGAAAGCCTCCATTGAAAATCATTTTGATAAATCCGTCGAATTGGAGCTTGTGCTCGAACAAAAAGGAAATACGAAGATGCTGGAATTGGTCCGCAGCATCTCCGATATGGCGGACATTCACTTCATCCGACAAAAAGAACAACGGGGCTTAGGGCATGCGATCTACTGCGCACGCCACTTTGTCGGGAATGAACCTTTCGCTGTACTGCTCGGCGATGACGTCGTCTATACCGATGAAAAGCCGGCATTGGCACAACTGATGGAGACCTATGAGCGCGTACAAACGTCCGTATTGGGCGTACAGGAAGTTGCAGAAGAGGACGTATCAAAATACGGAATCATCGAAGGAAAAGAAATGGATGAGGGTCTGTACCGCATCCGTAAATTGATCGAGAAGCCAAAAGAGAATGCACCTTCGCGCATCGCGGTGCTCGGGCGCTATGTCCTCAATCCCAGCATTATGGAAGTCATCGCGCGTACGAAACCGGGCGTCAACGATGAAATCCAATTGACGGATGCGATCATGCAACTTTCGAAAAGTGAGCCGGTCTACGCACAAATTTACCAGGGAAGACGGTATGATGTGGGGTCTAAACAGGGCTTCTTAGAGGCGACGGTAGAATATGCGCTGAGAAATCCGGAACTGCGTGGTGACTTTGAGGCGTACTTGCACAAATTGTATCGGAAACTCGATCCGCAATGGGATGCCAAATGAGCATTAACTGGTATCCGGGTCATATGAAAAAGACGAGGGAGACAATTTCCGCCGATCTCCCTCTTGTCGATGTGGTGTACGAGCTTGTCGATGCGAGAATACCTGTGGCGAGCCGCAACCCTGACATCGACACCCTACTCAAGAACAAACCCCGCATCGTATTGCTTAACAAGTCTGATCTGAGTGATCCGAAGTGGAATCAGGAATGGCTGAATGCCTTTCGCAAGAAGAATACACCGGCCGTATTAATCGATACGCTGACAAAAAAAGGTTTCGGTACTCTATTTTCTTTAACCAATGATTGCATGAACGCGAAACGTGAGAAGGAAATGGCAAAGGGGATCCAAAACACGCGAACACGTGTCATGGTCGTCGGCATTCCCAATGTAGGGAAGTCGACATTGATCAATCAAATTGCGAATCGTAAATCGGCGAAGACCGGCAATTTGCC
>CAZEBB010000051.1:0-9933 GCA_964510345.1 uncultured Peptoniphilaceae bacterium | reverse complement strand
TATCTGGAGACGAAAAATGAACTGTACCAGAGCTTATTTGAAGCGTATCAAAAAGATATGCACGATCGTAGTATCGAGAAGAAAGTCATTTCTGTCGATTCAGTTCAAGAACGAAAAGAAATATTGCTCAATCAACTCTTTGTTATACGGAAAGAAAACAAAAGAACAGAGATCAATATATTGGGGAACCTGGTAACCATACCTCGTTCAGAAGCTGTTTTTCTCATGGAGTTTTGTAATGATGTAAGCGCACTGGAATTTGAGGAAGGCGAGATCAACTTCTTTCTACCGTACGATGCGTTTTCTCAGCTAACGAAGGGAACGACATTCATCGCATTGATAAACCTGTTCATGATTCGCTCGAAAGTGCAATCCTATGTCTATCGGTCGTTGATTGAGAACACGGGGTTAGTTCTCTGCGGGGAAAACTATTACTATGTGGCGCAAGGCAACCATAATGGGATTTGGATGTTTGAGAACATTCATACCGATAAGATGACGACCGATAATATAAATAGGAAGATATCGCTAAATCTCATGCCGACGGCCAGAAAACTGATCGAGACGATCGATCTCGATCACAATTACGCAGGATCGATGATTTATCTTACATTTTACTATCCTCATACGAAATATGTGCTGGGAATGATGGGAATGCAATTATCGACGGCGTTATTAACCGAGCAGATCTCAAGCCAATTAAGCGCAGATTCGTCCTCATTTCTCTTTAAACAACAGCAAGCCAATCGGAAGGCACTCGACGAAGGAAAAGCCTATCGCTTCATAGTTTATCGAGAGGCGATCGAAAAACTCGTGTACGAGGGCAAAGTGTTTACCGGTGAATCGGTGATCATCCTAAATCCGGCGCAAAGGTTGATGTACTTGCAGGACTTGGTGAAATTAATCGACCGATATGATAATCTCGAAATAAAAGTAGTGGATACTTTCATTTTAAAGGAAGTAAAACATGAGACATTACCAAATATATACTTTGGAGAGGGGTACTGCCTGTTTTTAAACTTCCCGGTCGATGGCAAGTATTCAATTAGCCTTATCAAAGATGCGGCGTTTATCCAAAGTGCAGCGGATAGTTTTGAATCCCTGTGGGATGAAGAAGAACTCAAACTGATCGACATCAGGGTCGTAATCGATGATTATTTATTTTTCTGCCAGAACCTCACATTTTGATGAATACAAAAAACAGTGTAGATGTAAAGCTTGAATACTTATATTCAGGCTTTATTTTTACTCCAACTCTTGACTCATTCTAAATTTATTGCTATTCTATATTTAGAACAAACCAAACGAAAAGAAGGGATGCAACATGTTCGAACGTGCACGTCATATCCTGGAAGAAAACGGGATCTCACCTTCCTTTCAACGAGTGAAGGTCTTAGAGTACTTGCTAGGTGATCCCAACCATCCGACGGCGGAGATTATCTACCAAGGCTTGACCCGAGAAGTTCCCACCCTGTCCAAGGCAACGGTTTACAACACGCTCAATCTGTTTGTCGAGAAGAAGCTGGTCAGTACGATGTCGGCCGACAAATACGAGACCCGCTACGACTTGATCACGCAGGAACACGGACACTTCGTCTGCAAAGAGTGTGGCGCCATCGTCAATTTCCCGTACCGGTTCAAGGATCACTACCCGGATCTGGACGGATTTCAAATTGAACAGGAAGAAATTGTCATCAAAGGCATCTGCAAAGAGTGCCTAGCGAAAGAAAAAGAATAGGAGATACCATGACTGAAATGAATCAAGAAACTGTAAGCTTTCCGTTGATCGGAACCCCTGCCCCGGCATTTACCGCAAAGACGACCCAAGGCGATATCAACTTTCCTGCAGACTACAAGGGCAAGTGGATTGTACTGTTCTCGCACCCGGCAGACTTCACACCGGTCTGCACCACGGAGTTTATGACATTCGCATCGATGCATGACGAATTCCGCGCGCTGAACACCGAGCTCGTCGGCCTGTCGATCGACTCGATCCACGCACACTTGGGTTGGTTGCACTCGATTCGCCAAATGAGCTGGAACGGCATTGAAAAACCGCGTGTTGAGTTCCCGGTCATCGCCGATCTTAAGATGGAAGTCGCTCGCAAATACGGTATGTTACAAGGTGAATCCGACACGAATGCGGTTCGCGCGGTCTTCTTTATCGACCCGAAGGGCACCATCCGCACGATCCTGTACTACCCGGCAGCGCTTGGACGTAACTTCGACGAGATCAAGAGAATCCTGATCGGCCTGCAAAAAGCGGACGCCGAGCACGTTGCGCTTCCTGCAGACTGGAGACCCGGCAAAGACGTCATCGTTCCCTCGCCCGGCACCTGCGGCGCGATCGAAGAGCGTTTCGAGCTCGTTAAGAACGAAGGCTACGACATGAAGGATTGGTTCCTCACCTTTAGAAAAGACGACAAATAAGAGATTTTGTGCAGAGCTCCTCAGAAATGAGGGGCTTTTTGCTTGTATAGAGAAGAGAATTACACAGATACACATCTAACAAATTGATATTGATTATGTTACGATTCTATGGTACAGTGCTCAACGAAAGGAGGTATCGTCATGAAAAGATGGTACAAATGGTTAGCGTTGGTCCTCGTATCAGCGATGCTGTTCGGCTGCCAACCGACGGCCACAGTGGAAAAGACGGAAGCGGCAACAGAAGCAGCGGCTCCCGTAACGGAAGCGGCAACCGAAGGGGAAAAGGTTGTTGAGGTCACATCGAAAGGTCATAGTGAAGACCTGAAGATGAAGGTCACTTTTGATGGCAATGTGATCAAAAATGTAGAAGTGGTGAGCCACAACGAAACGGAAAACATATCGGCACCTGCGATTGCAGAACTGCCGGCCAAAATCGTAGAACATAACTCGGTCGCGGTGGACGGGATCTCCGGAGCGACGGAAACGTCCAACGGCATCATCGAAGGGGTCAAAATGGCGATCGCGGAGGCGGGGCTGAACCTCTCTGATTTTGAAACGCCGGTGGAAGAAGTGAAGACGGGCGAAGCGGTTGAATTGGAGACGGATGTCGTCGTCGTTGGCGCCGGGATTACCGGGCTCTCGGCAGCTTTGGAAGCGCAAGCGCAAGGCGTGAAGGTCATCTTGCTTGAGAAAATGCCGATCACAGGCGGTAGCTCTATGATGTCCGGCGGTTATATCCTCGGAGCCGAGTCTTCCATTCAAAAAGAGGGCAATGTTGAAGGCGCTTGGGAAGATTTTGCGAACTACCTATATACGGTCTCAGAAGAGCAAGCAGATAAGGCGATGATCGATGCGGCGGCGCAAAACTCCGGTGCCAATATCGATTGGATGGCGGAACAAGGCGTCCAGTTTGACAAAGAGATTACCAAGCTGCACTCCTCGCATGAGTTTGCATGGGGTCACGCACCGGTCGGCAAAGCGCATTCGTCGAACGGCGGAGCGGAACTCACCCAACCTCTCGCGGATAAATTTGAAGCGGAAGGCGGAGAGATCCTTCTCACGACATGGGCGACCGAGCTGATCAAAGACGGCGAGAAAGTCACCGGTGTCAAAGCGGAGAACCAAAACGGCGACCAGATCACGATCACGGCGAAAAACGTCGTACTGGCAACAGGCGGATTCACCGGAAATACCGAGATGATGAGCGAATATCACCCCTACTTGAAGAAGGTAAGCCATACCGGGAATACCGGAAACACCGGAGACGGCCTGCGCATGGCGATGGATGCCGGAGCGAAGACGTTGTTCCACGATTCGGCGATCGACCTCGGGTTAAATTTCCCGACCTATTACGGCTACGGCGAAGAGTACAAGGGACTTCTCGTGACGCCGGATGCGAAGCGCTTTATGGACGAGAGTTTGTTCCATTTTAGACGCACCCGTATCCTGATGGATTTAGATGAAAATGTAATCTGGGCAATTACCGATCAATCAAATGACCGCGTTGAGCAAGCGGTCGAAATGGGCACCGGGTTTAAAGCGGATTCGCTGGAAGCATTGGCAGAAGCGGCCGGATTAGATGCGGCGAATCTGGCGGCGACGGTGGAATCGTACAACGCATTGGCAGCTGCCGGAGCCGATGACGAGTTTGGCAAAGCGGCCGAATTCCTACAAGCGATTGAAGGACCGACGTACTATGCACTGCGTTATGACATGGGGACCTCAGGTACCATCGGCGGCCTTGTGATCAACGAGAAGGGGCAAGTGCTGAACGAAGCGGATCAACCGATCGAAGGGCTTTATGCGGCGGGTGAAATCGCCAACGGACAGCTCATGTACAAAGAGTATCCGGGCTCGGGCACATCGATCATGTTCTGTGTACACTACGGACGTGTCGCGGGCACAGCAGCCGGACAAGCGGCAGCTCAATAAGAAACCATCCACTCCCCATACCGGATTCGTTCGGAATGGGGAGTTTTGCGTAGAAAAAGAGGGTAGAAATAATGAGAGGGGGGATAGAGATGAAGTGGCTGTTCATTGTGATGATGTATCCGTTGGAGCTGATTCTGTTTGGCGTGTTGTATGCGCAGCGCAAGTTTCGTAAGAATATTTTTGCAGGCGTCACTTTACCGTATACACATCAATCAGATCCCTTTGTCATAGGTGCGCAAGCGGGATATGCGAAGGCACAAAAGTTTGGCCTACTGCTGAATACATTATTGTTGGTGCCCGCAGCGTTTCTTAACTCGACGATCAGCCTCGCATATAGCATGATATGGATTCTCTTTCCGATGGCGATCCACTTCGGGATCTTTGCATACTACCACCGAAAGATGAGAGATTGGAAGAAAGAGAATGTCGTTCGCCATGAGACAGCGAGCGAAGAAGCTGAGCGGATCACAGTAGAACCAGCGGAGAGGATCCACCCCTATCTTTTCATCTTCCCCGTCTTGCTCGCATGGGTTCCGGTGGTGCGCTTCGCTTTGGCGCGAGAAGATGCGGTCATCATTCTGACAGCGGCGATCAGCGCAGCGCTCCCGCTCCTGATGGTATGGATTTACTACGGCTTCTTCCGGCAGAAACGCGAGTTCTTCGCCGACGATACCTTGAGCCTAACACTGTATCGGCTTAGAGAAAAGTATTGGTCAAAGATCACCGTCCTGATGGTATGGGCGATGGTCCTCCTCTCGTTGGCGAATCTGTGGATCGTGAGCAGTATTCCATTTTTTATCATCGGCGTGACCGTGCTTTCGTTTGTATTATTGGGCTTGGTGTTGTATATCGAGTTGCGCGTGCTGAAGTTGCAGCGAGAATTGACGAAAGATGTACCGACAGCTCTTTACGACGATGAAGACGAGCACTGGCTGTTCGGCATGATGTACTACAATCCGAAAGACCGCACGATCCTCAAAAATGAGCGCGTCGGGATCGGCCAAGCGCTCAATCTCGCGACGAAGACCGGCAAAGTCCTCATGGGAATCTCCGTGCTGGCGCTCCTCAGCGTGCCGTTTATCAGCGGCTACATAGTATATGAAGAGATGACGCCCGTCTCACTGGAGGTCGTAGACAGCCAACTCATCGCCCGGCATACCGGCGTTGAGTACACAGTGCCGCTGGACGAGATCAAATCCGTCACCTTGCCGACCGATCTCCCCAAGATGCGTAAGGTGGTCGGTTCCGGCTTGGATTCGGTGTATAAGGGTCGCTTTCGAAATAGCGAATACGGCACGATGATGATCAACTTAGACCCGCGCACCGGGCCGTATCTGTTGATCCGTACGAGCGAGACGACCTATGTACTTAACAGCGCCGACCCGTCCGAGACGAGAGCGGTGTATGAGCAGCTACCCAATAAAAAAACGCCGTGATGGGCGTTTTTTACTTCTTCAGTTCTTCAACAATCGCCGACAAGATCTCCCCGGCACTGCCTTGGAGGAACAAATCGGTGACGCCTTTTTCTGTGAGCGGCGTTGGGTTTGCGTTGATCTCAAGCACCTTTGCGCCGTTCTTGCGCTTGGCGAGCGATGGGAGATTGGCCGCCGGGTTGACCGTAGCGGATGTTCCGCAGATCAGCACGAGCTCACTTTTGCGCGCTTCTTCGCGGCTCTCGGTCGCTACATCAAACGGGATCGGCTCAAGAAACAGCACCACGTCCGACTTGATCGGAGCACCGCAGTTTTTACACTTCGGCGGGAGCTCGCCCGCTTCGTAGAGCGCTTCCAGATCGTACTCCGCATTTTCCGCGCGGGTGCCGCACGACAGGCAGCGCAATTTACGGTAGTTGCCGTGGTAATCGTATACATTTTTGGATCCGGCGACATGGTGCAGATCGTCGATATTCTGTGTGATGATCGTCTGCAAAAGGCCCATTTGCTCCAATTTCGCCAATGCATAGTGCCCGCAGCTCGGCTGATATTGCGAGAAGTCGCCGCCTTTTCTGCGGTTTTCGATAATGCGCTTCCAATAGGCTTCGGGCGAGTCCTTAAACTCCTTAAACTGCTGATACGCACGTTTTTCAGCCTCCGGGTCGGTCGTCCAGATCCCGTCGGCACCGCGGTAGTCGCGGATACCGGATTCGGTGGAGATGCCTGCGCCGGTGAGGGCAATCGTATAGTTAGATTCGCGGATCATACGCGCCGCTTCTTTTATTTTGTCCTGCATAGTGCCTCCGTTCTAAGGATTTTGTCGGATGGCATGCACGGCGATGCGATAGCCATCGTCATTGGGTGTACAGGTGGAGAGGGTGAGCACATGGGTGCTTCCGGTGGGGTCCACCGCAAAATTTGTTTCTGAACCTTCCAACGAATCGCGCAAAAATTCCATCCATGCGGATTCGTCGGGGAAATAGGCATCGCGATACGGCTCATCCTCCGGCACGGACGAAACAGCGTAGACGAGGTACGTGTCGATTGCGCCTTCTCGCGTGATGGTAATCGTCACGGGCTTCCCGGAGTATTCCTCTTTGCGGAGATCGCTCAAATTGTGAAACATCGAGCCGTCTTTCATATGGTGGCCATAGAGGACGGTATTCTGATCCGTAAAATCTGCATGATTTGCGGAATCCATGTAGATCGTCCCGGCGATGCTGTACTCGCCTTCAAAACTCTGGTAGAGGTATTCATCATTGTCTATGCCTTGCACGATGGGGTAGTGGATCCCCAGTGCATCGATATCAATATACCCAACGGTGTCTTCGTTCAGCTCTTTGAGCATTGTGAGAATGCGGTCGGCTCGTTCCTTGGGATCTTCCGCAACCGGGGCAGCGGCCACCTCCGTTTTCTCGGGTTCCGGCGTCTGCACTTGTTTCACCGCCTGCTCGATCTTTTCGTAAGCGGAGCGGCTCGTCTTTGTGTCCCAATAGTATCGGCCGATCTGCACGCCCTGCCATATGATAATACCCACTAAAATGATCTCGACGAGGAGCCAGAGTCGATTTCTTTTTTTCTTGGTTGGAGTCGTCATAAGTTTTATCACTTCCTGAGGATATGATATCACAGCCACGCGTTTTGTGTGCTACAATAGCATATAGGTAGTCATTCGGAGAGAGCGCATGAGCGTGATAAAAAAAGTGTTTCCCTATACCGTACCTGTCATGCTGGGTTATGTGGTATTGGGGCTTACCTTTGGATTTTTGACAACTGAAATGGGGTTGCCCCACTGGGCGGCATTGGTCACGAGCATCTTCGTGTACACCGGTTCGCTTCAATTTGTGATGATCAGCATGTTGGCAGGCCCGGTTTCGCTGCTGAATGTCGCGGCGATCGCGCTGTCTATGAACACGAGACATCTGTTTTACTCGCTTGGCATGCTGCGCAAATATCACGGAGCCGGCGCGATCAAACCGTATTTGATTCATGCTCTGTCGGATGAAACCTTCGCGCTATTAGTATCGATGGAAGTGCCCGAAGGCATCAAACCCACCACTTTCTATTTCGCCATGAGCTTTATGAACCAGATGTACTGGGTGCTATCGAGCTGGATCGGCGCGTTGATCGGGTCGTTTGTGAAGCTCGACACCAGCGGCATGGATTTTGTGCTCACCGCACTCCTCATTTCGCTGTTTACCGAGCAATGGCTCACGACCAAAGAGCATCGCCCCGCGCTCACCGGCCTGTTTGTCACACTCGCGTGCGTAGTCATCTTTGGGAGGACCGACTTTATCCTGCCGGCGATGGGGATCATCCTCGCCGTACTCTTTGCACTTCGCAGTCGTATTGAAAAGGAGATGTCGTAATGGAATCCTTCTGGCCCGTCTTCTTTCTCTGTGTCGGCATCACCTACGGGACCCGTGTACTGCCGTTTCTCGTCTTTCGCAAGGGAGAGTTGCCCGACGCCATGGTCTACTTAGGCAAAGTTTTGCCCTATGCCATCATGGGACTGCTCGTCGTCTACGCCCTCCGCGGTGTGAAACCCCTGTCGTACCCGTTCGGGATCCCCGAAGCCATCGCCTCCGTTTTCGTCGTATTCGTCCACGCGAGAAAGCGCAATATGATGATCTCGATTTTAGGGGGCACGATTGTGTACATGATACTGTTGAAACTGATGTAACGCCGGCGATGACCGGCGTTTTTTACGCGCGCGGAGACCTCGCCGCATCTTTAATAAACCACCTGATTTCTATATAATAGAGGCAACGACACCTATTGAGACCCTTTGAGGAGGAACCCATGAAACAAGACATGATTTTAGTGATAGATTTAGGCAGCCACGAAAATACCACCATCGCAAGAGATATTCGCCATCTAGGCGTCTATACCGAAATTCACCCGCACGATCTCACAGAAGCGGAGCTGTCTGCGCTTCCCAATGTGAAGGGCATCATCCTAAACGGCGGCGAAAACCGCGTCGTCGACGGCGTCGAGATCGACGCATCCGATGCACTCAAAAACGCGGGGGTTCCCATCCTCTCCGTCGATCACAAGGGTAGTGCTGCGTGGCCGGCAGATGCCCCCGAAAAAGAGAAGATGCTGCGCGATTTTGTCTTCGGCGAATGCAAAGCGGACACCAACTGGACGATCGAAAACTTCTTAGCCGATCAGATCGAGCTGATTCGCCGTCAAGTCGGCGACAAAAAAGTCCTGCTCGCCCTGTCCGGCGGGGTCGACTCCTCCGTCGTCGCTGCCATGCTCGTGAAAGCCATCGGCCAACAGCTCACGTGCGTCCACGTCAACCACGGCCTGATGCGAAAAGGCGAGAGCGAAGACGTCGTGCGCGTATTCGGCGGCGAACTCGGCGCGAACCTCGTGTATGTCGATGCGACCCGCCGATTCTTAGACAAGCTGGCGGGCGTAGAAGATCCCGAAGAGAAGCGAAAGATCATCGGTGGAGAGTTCATCCGCGTGTTCGAAGAAGAAGCCAGAAAATTAGAAGGCATCGACTATCTCGCACAAGGGACGATCTACCCCGATATCGTCGAATCCGGCACCAAAACCGTGAAAGCCGTGAAGAGCCACCACAATGTCGGCGGCTTGCCCGAAGACCTCCAGTTTGAGCTCGTCGAGCCACTCAAGATGCTCTTCAAGGACGAAGTGCGCGAATGCGGACTTGCCCTTGGGCTGCCCCATGCCATGGTCTTCCGTCAACCCTTCCCGGGACCCGGCCTCGGCGTACGCTGCTTAGGCGCCATTACCGAAGACCGCCTAGAAGCCGTTCGCGAGAGCGACGCCATCCTCCGCGAAGAATTCGCAAAAGCCGGACTCGACAAAACCGTCTGGCAATACTTCACCGTCGTACCTGACTTCAAATCCGTCGGCGTCAAAGACAACAAGCGCAGCTTCGAATGGCCCTGCATCCTCCGCGCCGTCAACACCATCGACGCCATGACCGCCGAGATCGAAGAAGTGCCCTACAGCGTCTGGGCCGTCATTACCGAGCGAATCGCCAACGAAGTGCCGGGGATCAATCGTGTGCTGTATGATCTGACTCCGAAACCCACCGGGACGATAGAATGGGAATAGCAGTTAAAAACCCTGAGACCATTGATATAACTTGGTTTCAGGGTTT
>CAZEBB010000050.1:0-10127 GCA_964510345.1 uncultured Peptoniphilaceae bacterium | reverse complement strand
GATTCAGTTGTTCGGAAATTCCGAACAACTGCTTCTGATGGGAAAAACTACAATGTTTACCATTACAATTTAGATATGATTATCTCTTTGGGATATCGAATAAAATCTTCTGTGGCGACAAGATTTAGAATCTGGGCGACTGAGCGTCTGAAAGAGTATATGATAAAAGGATTTACTATGGATGACGCTCGTTTGAAAGAACTCGGAGGGGGCAATTACTGGAAAGAGTTACTCGATCGTATTCGTGATATCCGATCATCTGAAAAGGTCATGTATCGACAGATTCTAGACTTATATGCAACGAGTGTAGACTATGATCCTAAGAGTAAAGAGTCACTTCAGTTTTTCAAAATTGTACAGAATAAGTTTCATTTTGCTGTCCATGGCCATACTGCCGCAGAATTGATTTATGATAGGGTAGATGCAGATAAACCATTTATGGGATTAACAACATTTTCGGGTGAATTACCAAGAATGAAAGATGTTGGTATTGCTAAAAACTATTTAGAGGAAGATGAATTAAAAGTCTTGAATAATCTTGTATCAGGTTATTTCGATTTTGCAGAAATCCAAGCTATGAGAAAAAATCCTATGTATATGAAAGACTATATATCGCATCTAGATTCAATTCTTTCATCAACGGGCGAAAATATTCTTGAAGGCGCTGGAAGTGTAAGTCATCAGCAAGCGTTGGACAAAGCGCAAGCAGAATACAGAAGATTCCAAAATAAAACGTTAACTGATGTGGAAAAGAGTTATTTGAGTACAATCAACTCCATTAATAGTAAAACAAAAAAGAAAAAGGAGGAGTCCTAATTGTGGGATAAGGGGAAAACAATGAAACTTATTATTAGAGAAATTTTGGATAGCAATGAGAAAGAAAGCATTTCTAGAGAGGTTTTAAACGATCTACCAGAATGGTTTGGGATGCCTGAGAGCACGGAAGAATACATCACGGATTCTCAAAACAAGCCGTTTTTGGCTTGCTTTGATGGTAACAAATCAGTCATAGGTTTTGTTGTGCTCGATGCCACGAGCAAAGATTGTGCAAATATGTTTGTACTAGGAATTAAGAAAAAATATCATCGATTAGGTGTAGGTACAAAACTGAACAATGCATATGAAACGCTTGCGAAAGAAAAGGGATATACATATTCACAAGTGAAAACTGTGCAAACAGGGCACTATGAAGAGTATGACATTTCCAATCAATTCTATGTATCCGTAGGATACAAAGAATTGGAGTGTTTTCCGACTTTATGGGATGAATGGAATCCTTGTCAAATCTATATAAAATACATTGGGAATTGATCATCACACGAGCTTGTCTTGATATTAAAGAATAACACTTTATACTCACATCAAGACCAATCGAAACCCCAACCCTAGCAACCGCCATACTCCTTCTCTGCGTCCAAACAAAAACCTCATCAGACCCGCGTCCGATGAGGCTTTTATTTTATTCGACATAGCCGTGTTCGAGTTTTTCGGCTTTTTGTTCTTCGGTCATATAGGCGACGGCCGGTCCCATATACGCCAATAGGATGGTGATGATTGGCATCGTGTAGTTAAATACGGCGAAAGGCGCATACTGTAAGGTGCCGATTCCGAGGGTGTTCTTGATGAACGCGCCGCAGGTGTTCCACGGGATGAGCGCGGAGGTGATGGTGCCACCGCCTTCGAGCGCTGCAGATAAGGTCTTCGGGTGCAAGTTCATGTCGGTATAGGCCTTGTTGAACATACGACCCGGAATGACGATGGAGATGTACTGCTCGGGCATGGTCGCGTTGCTGAAAATGCAGGCGAAGATCGTCGCGGTGACGAGTCCCGCCGCTTTCTTCACGAAACGCAAGATGACATTGAGCAAGACGGACAAGAGGCCGGTGCTTTCCGCAATCCCGCCGAACATCATGGCGATGATCGTCAGCGAGATCGAGTACATCATGTTCTCGAGCCCTCCACTGGAGAGGAGGCTGTCGATCGCTTCGATCCCTGTTGCGCTTTTGTAACCGGCGAAACCTGCAGTTAAGAGATCGCCGAGGCTCGCGCCTTGTAGGATCGGTCCGAGTACAGCGGCGGATAGTATGCCCAGCACGATCCCGGGGATCGCCGGCATTTTGCGCGCGATCGATACGATGACGATGATCGGCGGCAAGAGGAGCAGCGGACTGATGGTAAAGACGGAGGCGATGCCGGCCTGGATGGCGGCGATTTCGCTTAAGTCAGAACCGCCGGTGCGGTACTGCATGCCCATGACAAAGAAGAAAACCAAGCTGATCGCATAGGTGATTGCGGTCGGCAGTGTCATAAACTTTACGTGGGAGAATACATCGGTTCCCGCCATGGCCGGAGCCAAGTTGGTGGTGTCTGAGAGCGGCGACATCTTATCGCCGAAATACGCTCCCGAGATGACAGCACCTGCGGTAACCGGTGCCGGGATGCCGAGACCTGTGGAGATCCCCATCAACGCGATCCCCATCGTTCCCATGGTGCCCCACGAGGTACCGGTGGCGAGTGATGTGATCGATGTGATCAGCAGTGTTGCCGGCAAAAAGATCGCGGGCGACAGGACTTTCAGTCCGTAGGAAATCATCGTCGGTACGACGCCGGAGACGATCCACACACCGATCAGGATCCCGATGATCGCAAGGATGACGACGGACTGGAGCGCCTGCGTGATCCCGTTGATCATATAGGATTCGATGGACCGCCAGTTATGGCCTAAATAGAGCGCCATGAGTGCTGCGATAATAACACCGATGAACATGGGCATATGAGGGTCTGTTTCGTAGATGATGATCGAAACATACATGATCAGGATGAGCAAGCCAAAGACGAGAATGGCTTCAAATAGCGATGCTTGACGAGCCGTTTTTTGTTTCATTACCAAACCTCCTAACTTCTACAGCCTATCATACCATATCCGCACGTTAGGTTGATATAGAGACACAGCGTTTTATGTCTTTGATGAATTGTCCGGAGTATTTCAATTTTTACAGTTTCTCGAGCAAATATTGACAACAATGGTTTTCCTGTGATAGTCTGTATGCAAATACGAAGAAAGGGGGCCATTGATACGATGATTAGATTACAAAAACAACTCACACAACATACGCCCCGCATCTTTTCGTAGGGGCATTTGGCCCTTTTACTGTCGGCACACCGGTAAGAGGTGTGTTTTTTTGTGCCTACCAGTCTATTGGAGGTTTTATGTTTCGAATTTTTTCTAAGCTGCGATGGTTTTTTGTGACGCAAAAGGTCTCATATGGAATCGCCATCGCACTGGTCATCGCCAATTACGGCTTGATCATGATTCCGCCGTATCTAACCGGCTACTTAGCGGACCGAATCATGCAAGAGTCGATCGGGCTTGGCGAACTCTACCGCATGTTGCTACTGTTGGTACTTTCGATTGCAGTGAGCTATGCATTCAATTACGGTTGGAGTTTTCTGCTATTTCGAGGGGCGGAGCGCATCACGTATCAGACACGCGCTAAGCTCATTCGCAAATTTCTCGTACAATCACCGATCTTTTTTGAAAAGAACTCGACGGGCAGCCTCATGGGAAAGAGCACCAACGACGTGCGCGCGTTGGAAGACATGGCGGGCTTCGGTATTATGGCATTGTTTGATGCGATGGTCTACCCGGTGGCACTCTTTTTTGTGATGGGCATGACGACGTCCTGGACGCTGACGCTACTCTCCATATTGCCGCTACCGGTGCTGATCTTTTTCTCCAAGCAGATCGGCAAAAAGCTTTATGTCGAGTTCGATAAAGCGCAAGAGGCGTTTGACCATATGAATGACTCCGTGTTGGAGAATGTGTCGGGCGTGCGGATTCTGCGCGCTTTTAATCGCGAAGAAAATGAAAAGAAGAGGTTTCACGAGACAGCGGAGGATCTCTACACGAAGAATATGCGGGTGTCGATCTTAAACGCCCTGTATTCGCCGGCGGTGCGCATTATCCCTGGTTTCAGTTATGTGATCGCCTTGGGGGTCGGCGCGTATTTGATCGGCAACAATCAGCTGACGATCGGGCAACTGATCTCCTTTACCGTCTATCTGAGCATGATGGTGTGGCCGATGTTTGCTCTGGGCGAGTACATCAATGTATCGGAGCAGGCAAATGCGTCGGTGGACCGTATCGACGAAGTGCTCGCGTATCCGGAAGAGATTGTGGAACCGGAAGCGCCTCTCGCGTACACAGGAGGCGGTGCGATCGAGTTTCGGGATTTCAGCTTCTCGTACCCAAGTGCGATGGAACCCTCGTTATCTGAGGTGAGTTTTACACTCCCCGCCGGGCAGACGCTCGGGATCACCGGGAAGATCGGGAGTGGAAAGACGACGCTGGTCAAGCAGCTGCTCCACCTGTACCCGGTGGAAAAGAACGGGATCTTTTACGGTGGCCAACCGATCGAAGCGTATGACAGAAAGAGCCTACGCGCGCAGATCGGCTATGTACCGCAGCAGCATATCCTGTTTTCGAAGACCGTACGAGAGAATATCGCTTTTGGCGGCACGGATTGTACAGAGGACGACGTGAACCGCGCGGTCGCACTCGCCGACTTTCAAAAAGACCTCGCTCAGCTTCCCAACGGCTTGGATACGCTGGCCGGAGAAAAGGGCATTGCCCTCTCCGGAGGACAGAAGCAGCGGATCTCGATCGCACGGGCGATGATCGCCGACCCGGAGATCCTGATCTTTGACGACAGTTTGTCGGCGGTGGATGCGAATACCGAGACGAAAATCATCGAAAATATACGCAAGCACCGTGCGGGCAAGACGACGATCATCGTCGCACATCGTCTGTCCGCGATTGCCCATGCCGATTTGATCCTGGTGATGGACCTGGGACGCATCGTCGAGCGCGGAACGCACGAGAGTCTATTGGCACAAACCGGTTGGTACCGCGAACAGTTCGAGTACCAGAAGATCAAAGGAGGTCACGATGAAAGAACTGCGTAAACATCGGACCCAGATGCTCATCGACTATACGCGAAGGAGTGCAGGCATATTTGGCTTGGGACTCCTGTTTACCGCCGTCGCCGTAGGGGCGGATTTGCTCGGCCCGTATCTGATCGGACGCATTTTGGATGGGGAGCTCATGCAGGGCGTGGGAGCGATCGATGTACCGCGCTATATTCGCATCCTGATTCTCTACACTGCCGTCGTCATCGCCTCCGGAGGATTTCGATTCGTCGCGACGTATTTTTTCCAGCGCACGGCCAATCGCATCTCTATGTATATGCAAGAAGACGTATTTGCGAGAATCCAACGCTTCCCGATCGCTTATTTTGACTCGCTGCCGGCGGGGAAAGTGGTCTCGCGGATTACAACGGACACGAAAGATGTCAAGGTCCTGTACCAAGTGGTGTTGGCACAGCTATTAAACGCCGTGGTCTACGCAGCGGGCGTGTACGGCACGTTGTTTTTCCTAGACCGGAATCTATTTCTGATCGCTCTGGTCCCCGTGCCGATTCTCTGGTGGGTCATCCGAGATTATCGAAAGAAGTCGTCCAAGATCAATCGGGAGTACCGAAAGGGTCTGAGCGAGCTGAATGCGAGCCTCAACGAAAATATTCAGGGCATGGAGATCATCCAAGCCTTTAACCGGGAAGAGGACACCGACCGCGCCTTTGACCGCGTGAACACCGAGCTGTACACGCAGGGGATGAATATGGTCAAACTGGAGTCCTACAGCTCGTATAATATTACCGCGATGTTACAGTATCTGAGTATCGCTGCGATTCTCCTGTATTTCGGTTACGGGTCGATCACCGGAGCGTACCCCGTCACGATCGGCTTAGCGTATATCTTCGTCGACTATATGATGAAGATTTTCAACCAAGCGCAAAATGCCATTCAGCATTTGGGGCAATTGGAGCGCGCCAACAGCGCCGCCGACAATATCTATCAGATCTTACAGGGGGAAACGGTGGATGAAGGGACGGCACAAGAATCGCCCCAAGCGTTTGATGTGGAGTTTTCTGATGTGACCTTTGCCTACAAAACGGGCGAACCGGTCCTAAAAAATGTGAGCTTTGCGATTCCTGATGGGACGACGGCAGCCTTCGTCGGTCAAACCGGCTCCGGCAAGACCACGGTGATGAACTTGCTGTTTCGCTACTATGAGCCGCAGGAAGGCGCCGTTCGCGTCGGAGGAGAGGCGATCCGAACGCTATCTCATGCGGCAACAAGGGAAAAAATGGGGATTGTACTGCAGGACCCGCTGATATTTTCCGGGAGCCTGTATGACAATATCACATTGTACGATGATTCCATCAGCAAGGAAGCTGCATCGGCGGCCTTACGAGAAGTGGGGGGTGCTCATCTGCTGGAGTCCCTCGGAAGCGGAATCGACAGCGTGCTCACCGAAAAGGGAGGGTCTCTCTCTGCGGGCGAGAAGCAGCTGGTCTCCTTTGCGCGGGCGCTCGTTAGAGACCCGAAGATCCTCGTGTTGGATGAGGCGACGGCCAATATCGACTCGCAAACCGAAGCCTTGATCCAAAAGGGCATGAAGACCCTTACCAAAGGGCGCACCACATTGATGATCGCTCACCGGTTGTCAACGATCCGCGATGCCCACCAGATCTTAGTCCTGAAAGATGGACGCATCGAAGAGCGCGGAACCCACGACGAGCTGATCGATGGGGACGGCCTCTATGCCGCAATGATCCGTGCACAGGCGCGCCAAGGGCGCGAATCCGCATAAAAAAGCTGCCGATAGGAAAAGGCAGTTGTTAGTGATATTTTGATAGCATAAGTGAGGAGAGCCTGGATTACTCTTTGAGGGCATATCTTGGCCGAGCGGCCGTGAGCGTACCGAGAAGAGTTGTCCAGGCTCGACGAAACGGCTAAATGCAAAAGCTGCCCATCCATCCGGGCAGCTTTTCGTTATTCTTCTTTCAGTAGCCGTATGCGTTCATTCATCGTGTCGGCAAAGTGTTGCGCGCGCTCCATGTCCGCATCATTCGGCCGATCCTTCGTCATGCCGCCCAAAAGCCATGAAGGCAGGAAACTGGAGCTCCCTTTGGAATGAAAGCGCCCGAGGATCTCATATCCCTTGCTTTCCAGGGTCTTTTGCACCGGGTCGTTGAATTTCTCGTTTTGAAAGGAGCTGGTGGAAAAGAGGACCACAGGTTTTCCGTGTCCCTCCGGCAGCGTATCGATCCATTTTAATATCTTCGGATGATAAGACCACTTGTAGATGCCGGAACCGATCGCCAATATTTCATATTCCGCTGCGTTGGGCAGCGACGCAATACGCAAAATCGGATACGCATCGGCGTTCCACGATCTCGCAAATAATTGGGCGATTCTTTCCGTATTCTTCTTATGATAGGATGCGTACACTACAGCTGCTTTCATGGGAATCTCCTTTACAGGTCTTTACCACAGTGAGGGCAGAAGCGATGGTGTTCTTCGACGATGCCACCGCAATGGGCGCAAGTGATGGTGTTGGTGCCTTGGGCTTCCAGGTCGCTCTCATCCATTGTGATGAGTTCGCCACGCTCTAAGGAGCGTCCCACCTCGGGGTCGAGGATAAAGTGTTCGTGACAGCAAGACGCTCTCGCGAAGTATTTGGGTCTGAATCGTGCAATCGGCAAGAAAAACAAGCGGATCTCCTGTTTCTCCACATACGGCGTCATGCGCGAAAAGCGCCCGCACGAAGGGCAGATCATCATCTGTCCGTCGCCGATATCTTTTACTTTTGGGCTTGCACTGACAATAAAAAACATGTGCACACCTCCTTTGATGAAGACTATTGTACCAAAATTTGCTTTCGCGGTATACTGGTATCAGTATGATAAAGGAGATCATTATGTTTGGAACATTAATAAATACTGCGGTGGTACTCATCGGGGCCGGTCTTGGCCTTCTAATCGGTAAGGGGATCCCGGAGCGGGTCACCGGGGCCGTCATCAAAGCATTCGGTCTGGTCACCTTGTACATTGGGATCAGTGGGGCATTTGAAGGACAGAACCCATACGTGCTGATATTGTCGGTCGCATTGGGTACTATTATAGGAGAGGCGCTCGATATCCAAAAGGGGATCGAACGCTTCGCACAAAAGCTCGAGGTGCGCGTTTCCAAAGATGGAGAGAACCGCGTGTCCAAGGCTTTTATCACGGCCACCTTATTGTTTTGCATGGGGGCTATGGCCATCGTCGGCTCGATCGAAGGGGGCTTGCGGGGGGATCATACACTGATCCTGACAAAATCCACGCTGGACTTTGTCGCTGCGATGCTGCTGGCCTCATCCCTCGGTGTGGGCGTCATCTTTGCCGCCGGGTCGGTTTTGGTCTACCAAGGAGGCATCGTGCTATTGGCAGGGCTGATTGCGCCGTATCTCTCCGATGCGGTCGTAACGGAGATTTCTGCGGTTGGGTCTGTCTTGCTGATGGGGCTTGCATTTAATATGTTGGATCTGACGGAGTTGCGCATTATGAACTATATACCCGCAATCCTCTTTCCTATCGTGCTGGTCCCTCTATTTGCGATGTTTTTCTAGTGAGAAACGGAGGATATAAATGAAATTACGAAACATATTGGCAATGCTCGCACTGGCAGTCTTGCTGAGTGCCTGCAATACGGCGGCGGCCACAGAGCCGATCGCCACAGAAGCCGTCGTCACGGAAGCGGCCACGGAAGAAGTGACGGAAGAGCCGGAAACAGAAGCGGTCACTGAAGAAGTCACCGAAGAGCAGACGGAAGCTGCGGTGGAAGTCAAAGCCGCTGATTTTTGGGGCATGGAAACACCCTATACAAGAGAATTTAGCGGAGAAAATATCGCTGGAAGTACCCATAGCGTTGACTATACCGACGGCGACCGAGCGCAATTGCGCGTCGTGAAAGAAGACGAACCGTGGCTCTATGTGTATGAAAAGAGAGCCGACGAGATCGCGGTCATCGCGGGTGGAAAAGAACAGTACTTCCGCCACAATCTCTTAAACGGAATCGACGACCCCAATCAGAACACGCAAAAAGCCGAGCGCGTCCTGTTGAAAGACCCGATTCAAGTCGGCGAAAGCTGGACCACAGACGCGGACCCGAATGAAGTGAAAGTGACGATTAAAGAGGTCCTACCGAAAACGGCGGATCATGACGCGCGCGTGGTCGTAGAGATTGTAGACGTATTGACGGGAAATAGCCCGACTCTACAGACGTATGAAGTCGGCAAGGGACTTGTCGCAGAAGAGACTGCGTTTGCAACGGGAAGCGAACCGCATGTGATGGCGGTAACCGGACATGATGTGGAGCGGAAGGCTACGACCGTGCGCCTGTACTACCCGAGCAATGACGGGGAAGGTTTTGTCAGGCGAGAGATCTCGCACGTTTTTGAGCCGAACAGCATCACGCGGTTTGTGCTGGAAGAGCTGTGGAAGCAAGTGCCGGATGCGGGGATCGCCGCACTGACGGAGAACACGAAGATCAACTACCTGTACAGCAATGCCGATGAAACCGCATATATCGACCTCAGTAGGGACTTCATCGACGAGATGAACTCCGGTTCGACCGGCGAGACCATGATGCTCGACTCCATCGCCTACACCGTGGGCGACCTGATGAGCGCGAAGCGCGTCGTTCTCACGATCGACGGTGTGCCCTATAGTGGAGCCCATGTTGAGATGCAAGACGGCGATGCGATGTCCACGGCGTACAAAGAATCAGATATTGTGAACGTCATCAATGAATAGACAAAGTCAAACACCCGGATCCTCGGTTTGGATACGGGTGTTTTTACATTCTTTATTCTCGAAATAGAATAAAGAATTCGGTTCATTTTGCCGGAAAATGATTGCAAATCGTCGTTTACATGGTCTATACTTATGATAAGTGTATACAGTTTCATTCACAACGGGGGGAATCCGGGCCGGCGCCGGTGAGGTCGCGAATGCGTTCCAATGCGGTTTGAGAGAGCAAAACGATCTCGGTCGGTGTCCCTTCAAGCGTTTCTCCAATGAGTCGGAGTGCGTTGTCGCTCTCTTGAAATTCAATCGGAAGGTTGCGGCGGTAAAGATTTCCCGTGGTGTCGTCACAGACGGTAAGCGTGACAGAGGACGCATGGATGGCCGTGGGGGACGTATCGCCATAGAGATGGATAGCGGTTTCATCGACGATCCGGT
>CAZEBB010000049.1:0-10306 GCA_964510345.1 uncultured Peptoniphilaceae bacterium | reverse complement strand
TCGGAGGCAATTGCAGGAACCTCAGATCCGGTCAACTCCCAGAAATTACAGGAACTGCAGGAACGGATGGAGTACGAACTATCCGTCATTGAGAAGATGGGTTATGTGGAATACTTTCTCATCGTTTGGGATTTTATTAACTATGCCAAGGAAAGCGGCATTGTCGTCGGCCCGGGCAGGGGGTCCGCCGCCGGCAGCATCGTAGCGTACGCGTTGCGGATTACCGATATCGACCCTATTAAGTATGGCCTGATTTTTGAGCGGTTCTTAAACCCGGAACGGATCAGCATGCCGGATATCGACATCGACTTCTGTTTTGAACGAAGAGAAGAAGTCATCCAGTATGTCGTCGAAAAATACGGCTCTGACCACGTGGCGCAGATCGTTACATTCGGAACGATGGCGGCGCGCGGAGCGATTCGAGATGTCGGGCGCGTGATGGACATCCCGTACAACCGAGTGGATCAAGTGGCCAAGATGGTGCCGTCGGAACTGAATATTACACTCTCTCGGGCGCTGGAGATCAGCGCTGATTTGCGTGCCGTCTATGAAACGGACGACGAGATTCATGAGATGCTGGAAATCGCACGACAGGTCGAGGGATTGCCGCGGCACACCTCGACTCACGCGGCGGGCGTCGTCATCTCCAAAGAGCCGGTGACCGAATACGTCCCCTTGTGTGTGAACAGCGGAGCCATCGCCACGCAGTTTGACATGGTGGAGCTTGAGCAACTGGGGCTGTTAAAGATGGACTTTTTAGGTCTGAGAACGCTGACGGTGCTTCAAGATGCGGTGCGGCTCATCAAGAGCCAGCACGGCGTATCGATCGATCTGGACGCCATCGATCTGAATGACCCGGCGGTCTTGCATCACTTTCACGACGCAGACACGATCGGGATCTTCCAGTTTGAATCGCGGGGGATGCGCAACTTCCTGCGCGAACTGAAAGCGACGCGGTTTGAAGATTTAATCGCCGCCAACAGCCTCTTTCGGCCGGGACCGATGCAAGAGATCCCGCATTATATTGAAAACAAACACTATCCTGAAAATATTGACTATATGCACGAGAAGCTGCGCCCGATCTTGGAGACGACGTATGGAATTATCGTCTACCAGGAGCAGGTGATGCAGATCGTGCAAGAGATCGGCGGCTTCACTTTAGGTGATGCCGACCTCTTGCGCCGCGCGATGGGGAAGAAAAAGCGCGATATTATGCAAAAAGAGCGCGAGCGATTCATCTTCGGCAAAACCGATGAGAACGGCAATGTGACGACCGCAGGCGCGATCCGCAACGGAGTCCCCGAAGCGGTGGCGAGCAAGATCTTTGACCTGATGGCCGTCTTTGCCGACTACGCCTTCAACAAATCCCATTCCGCTGCGTACGCACTGGTCGCGATGCAGACAGCATGGCTCAAGCACCACTACCCGGTCGAATACATGGCGGCGCTGCTGTCGTCGGTCATCGGGCAGTCGACGCAGATCGCTCAGTATCTGTCCGAGTCGAAGCGACTCAATATTCCGCTATTGCCACCGGATGTGAACCGCTCCGAGAAGAAGTTTACGGTGGAAAGCGGAAGCATCCGATTCGGCATGTTTGCGATCAAGGGGATTGGCGCGGGGGTCATCGACGCAATCACCTCTGAAAGGAAAAACGGTGCCTTCACAAGCTTCCGATCCTTCTTAGAGCGCGTGATGCAGTCGCATCCGCATACCCTGCAAAAAAAGGCGGTCGAGAACCTGATCTGGGCCGGCGCATTCGACGGCATCCACAGCAATCGAGCGGAGTTGATCGGCATTTTTGAAGCGGAGATGGACGCCATCACAAATATCAGCAAAAACAATGTCGTCGGACAGTTTTCATTCTTTCAAGATACAGAAATCGCCACGGATCAAATCCCTAAGCGACCGGACTTTGACAGGAGTATTCGACTCAGCCACGAAAAGGAAGTGTTGGGGCTCTATCTGTCGGATCATCCGCTGAAGGACTATATGGAGTTGATCGAGAAGTCAGCCACGTTTTCACCGCTCGACTTTCCGGAAGAAGAACAACAAAAACTGTTGCTGGACAATAAGCCGGTCGTGTATATTGGACTGGTGGCGAAGAAGAGCGATTTGATGACAAAGAAAAACGAATTGATGACATTTCTTACGGTGGAAGACTTGTACGGCGACGCTGAAATCATCGTCTTTCCACGGCTCTTCTCGAAAGTTCGAGAGATCATCCATGAAGATGCGATCATCATGATCCGTGGGAAACTACAGGTAAGCGAGCAGGATGATCACCCGAAGATCATCGCGGAAGATATTAAAGAGGTGGGAAAGAATGTCGATACCAGTGGAACGCTGTATCTGCGCCTACCTTCAGAAAATGACACAAGTACCGGAATCGTGATGGAGCTGCTTCGCGAGTATCCGGGGCCGGAGGAAGTCGGCATCTATTTTGCCGCCGAGGAAAAACGAGTAAAGGGAAAGAATTTCCGCGTGGATGCGACAAAACCGCAACTGATTTATGATTTGCAGCGGGTTTTAGGCGAAGAAAACGTGGTGTGGAGAGAGAGGTCCTAATGACAAATCAGATTCGAAAAATGGAAAATATCGCGGTCCTATGTAGCGGAGGCGATGCCCCGGGAATGAATGCCGCCGTGCGTGCGGTCGTCCGCACCGGCATTTTTAACGGAATGCGCGTATATGGAGTCAAAAACGGGTTTCGAGGTTTGATTAACGATGATATCGAACTATTGAAAGTAAACTCCGTTTCCGATATTATTCACCGTGGGGGGACGGTCCTCGGTTCCGCCCGTTCGGAACGCTTCTACACGGAAGAGGGAAGAAAAACCGCATACGACAACTTAAAAAAATATGATATCGACGGGCTCATCATCCTCGGAGGCGACGGAAGCTTCAAAGGGGCGATGGCGCTTGACCGCATGGGGATCAATGTGATCGGGATCCCGTGTACGATCGATAACGACATGGGATACACCGTGTACACGATCGGCTTTTATACCGCACTGGAGACGGTGTTGGATGCAATCGGGCGACTACGAGACACGTCATCCTCCCACGGCATCGGCGTGATTGTCGAAGTGATGGGACGCCACTGTGGCGACATCGCATTGTACTCCGGCCTCGCCGGAGGAGCGGAGAGTGTATTGGTGCCGGAAGTCCCATTTGATCTGGAAGAAATGGTCAACAAGATCACCCGCGGCAAAGAAAGAGGAAAAAAACATCAGATCATCATCTTGGCGGAAGGAGTAGAAACCGCCGGGAATCTCTGTGCTGTTCTTGAAGAACGGACGGGGATCGACTTTCGACAAGTCATCCTGGGGCACACACAACGCGGAGGAACGCCGAGTGTGTTTGACCGTCTGACGGCGAGTCAGATGGGCTCCAAAGCGGTTGAACTGCTGACCGACGGCCAGACCAGCCTCGCGATCGGTACGGACGGACATGATCTGTTCACCGTCTCGATGGAAGAAGCGGTTCACACCCCACACAAGTTTAACGAGGAGATGTATCGCGTCATGCGTGAACTCTCCATTTAGGAGGTACTATGAAAAGAACCAAAATTGTATGTACGATCGGACCGGCATCAGAAAATCGAGAGACTTTGATCGGCATGATCAAAGCCGGCATGAATGTCGCCCGACTGAATTTTTCACACGGCTCTCACGAAGAGCACAAAGCGCGCATCGATCTCTTAAAGAGCGTACGAAACGAGCTCGGCTATCCCTTGGCGATTATGCTGGACACGAAAGGTCCGGAGATCCGCCTCGGCATGTTGAAAGAAGAGAGCTATGTGCTGGAAGCGGGACAGAGTTTTGTTTTGACGACCCGCGATATCGAAGGGGACAATCAGACGGCGTCGGTCAGCTATAAAGGCTTAGCAGAGGACGTCACCGTCGGGACGCAGATTCTCATCGACGACGGGCTCATCGAACTCGTCGTCTTAGAAGTCGAAGGGACCGAGATCCGTACACAAGTGCTGAATGCCGGCGAAATCAAGTCGCGTAAAGGCGTCAATGTGCCCAATGCGAAGATCAACCTACCGGCACTAACTGAAAAAGACGTGTCCGACCTGCTTTTCGGGATCGAAAACGAAGTGGACTTTATTGCAGCGTCATTTATCCGCAAATCGGAAGATATCGTGGGCATCCGCAAGGTGCTGGAAGACAATGGAGGCGACTGGATCAAGATCATCGCCAAAATTGAGAGCCGCGAGGGGGTCGACAATGTAAAGGCCATCCTCAATGCCGCCGACGGCGTCATGGTTGCACGCGGCGACTTGGGCGTGCAGTTGAAACCGCAGGAGATTCCCTTAATCCAAAAAGAATTGATCCGCTTGTCCAACGAAATCGGAAAGCCGGTGATCACGGCGACACAAATGCTGGATTCGATGACGAGAAACCCGCGCGCGACACGTGCCGAGGTGACGGACGTCGCCAATGCAATCTTAGACGGATCAGATGCGGTCATGCTGTCCGGAGAGACCGCCGCCGGGAAGTATCCCGTGCTCGCGGTGCAGACGATGGCCGACATCGCCAAGGCGGTCGAAGTCGCCGATTTCCCGCAGCGCCCGATCCCGCAATTTACGGAGATCACCACGACCAATGCAATTTCTCGCTCCACCGTCGAAATCGCATCGGAATTGGATGCAGCCGCGATTGTCACCGCAACCGTGACAGGCGCAACCAGCCGTTCCATCGCTAAGTACCGCCCGCATTTGCCGATCGTGGCCGTTACGACGACAGAGCGCGTGCAGCGTCAACTCCAACTTTCATGGGGCGTATTCCCCACGGTGGCTCGACATACGGACAATACCGACGAAGTATTTGAGCGCGCCGTGTATTCTGCACTCGCTGCGGATCTGATCAAAGAGGGAGACCTTATCGTACTCACTGCGGGAATACCGGTTGGACTCGCCGGCACCACCAATACGATCAAAGTCCACACGGTGGGCGATTTACTCTTACAGGGACAGGGCATCGGAGAAGGCACGGTATTCGGTACGGTTGTGGTCGGTACAACTTTAGAAGATTTTGCCGATCTACCCGAAGATGGGATCGTCGTCACCTCATTCACCGATCGCGACCTCGTGCCGGTGATGCAAAAAGCACGCGCCATTCTCGTAGAAAAAGGCGGCCTCACCTCACACGCAGCGATCGTAGGACTGCACTTAGGCATACCGACGATTGTCGGGGTGGAAGGCGCGACGGAGGTTCTCCAAAATGGTCAACTGATCACCGTCGATGCATTCTCGGGTGTGGTCTATAACGGGAGGGCAAAAGTCCTGTAATTTCTGAAAGGAATTGCGTTGAAAGAAAAAATTAGGAAATTTATGATCGGACGCTACGGAGTCGACTATCTGTCGCTCGACTCCCTTCGCGTCGCGATCTTCATTTTTATCGTGGGACTCTTTATCCGTCATCCGGTGGTAAGCGCAATCGGTATGGCATTTGTCATTTTTGCGTACTACCGGGCTTTCTCCAAAAATTTGGAGAAACGAAGAGCGGAAAACTATCGTTACATGCCGTTTCGACAAAAGCTATTGAAGCCGTTCCAACGGACCAAGAAGCGTTTCGCGGACGGAAAACATTATCGGTTCTATCGATGCGAGCATTGTGGGTCCGATTTGCGCGTACCGAAGGGCAAAGGCAAAGTAGCGATCACGTGCCCTAAGTGCGGGCACAAATTCGAGAAAAGGGTGTAGAGATGCCTTGGTTTTTTAGAGATCGACCCTTTATCAAGAGCATGCTGGCGGTCGCGCTGCCCGTATCCGTACAGTTTCTGATCTCCACCTCGATCAATATGGCGGATACCGTGATGATCAGCTCCTTAGGCGGAGCGAGCATCGCCGCGGTAGGACTCGTAAACCAGTTTGTCTTTTTCTTTATGGTCGTATGTTTTGGCATCTGCAGCGCAGGTGCCGTGTTTTTTGCGCAGTATTTCGGCAGTGATGATATGCCGAATGTACGGCGCTATTTGAGTTTATCCATCCAACTCGTATCGATTGTATCGATATTGTTCACCATTATTAGCCTGTTATTCCCCCAGCAGATCATGCAATTGCTGATACCTGATGCAGAAGTCATCGAAGTCGGCGTGGGGTACTTACAAGTGATCGCTCTCACATTTTTGTTTACCGGATTGTCGCAGTGTTTTAACACGGTCTTGCGAAGTGTGAACCGTGCCAACGAACCGCTGAGGGTGTCCATCCTCGCGTTTTTTACCAATGTCTTTTTTAACTATATGTTTATCTTTGGGCACTTTGGCGCGCCGGCTCTCGGAGCGACGGGGGCTGCGATCGGCACACTGATCGCGCGTGCGCTGGAAGTCGCGCTATTGTCATTCATGGTCTTCCGCTCACAGAACAGTTCAGCTGACGTGAGGCCGCTTGATTTGATGAAATACCAAGGACCTCGGATGCGCCGTTTTTTCCAGATCGCTCTGCCGATCATCCTCGCAGAGACGCTGTGGTCGTTTGGACAACTTCTCTTTGCCGTCGCCTATGCGCGCATCGGACAGGAAGCGACCGCTGCGATTCAGCTGACGACGACGATCCAAAACGTGTTCTTCATTCTCGTCAATTCGCTCTCATCCGCTGCCTCCGTCCTGATCGGGCAGTCATTGGGGGCAGGAAATCCCAAGCGCGCTTTTACGAACGCCACGTATTTTTTGCAACTCACGATACTCATCGGCTTGGCTTCGACAGCGATCTTGGCCGGCATGCCCGATCTGCTACTGAAAATCTATTCGGGACTCGACCCCGTGCTCTACGAGACATCTAGGCAACTATTGATCATTCGCGGGATCTTCATCCCGTTCCGATTTATTAACGGGATGCTGTTTGTGGGGATCTTCCGCGCCGGTGGGGACACTCGAGTGCCGCTCATTTTTGAAATGTTTACCATGTGGGTGTTTGCCATCCCAATGGCGTTTATCGGAGTATTAGTTTTGAAATGGCCACTTTTGTGGATCTTTTTAATCGTCAGCTTGGAAGAACTCCTCAAAGTCTTCCTCATCTCACCGCGTTTCATTAAAAGGAAATGGATGCGAAATATTACGGAGGAGACCGTAGATGCCGCTTGAGATTACGGATTTTAGCCATGAGGGAGAGGGCATCGGCCGCTTAGACGGCATCGTAACCTTTGTGCCGGGTGTCGTGCCCGGAGATGTGATCACCGTACGAAATATTGCGAAAAAGAAGAGGATACAAAAGGCTGAATTGGACAAGATGGTTCAGCCATCACCCGACCGGATTCAGCCGGATTGCCCATACTTTGATCGTTGTGGAGGTTGTGCCTTACAACATTATGCGTACGAAGCGGGATTGCGCTGGAAGCGAGAACGAGTACAAAAACTGCTTGATAAAGCGAAAGTCAACGCTGAAGTAGCCCCCGTCATCGGGATGGATCAGCCTTGGGGCTATCGAAACAATATGCAACTACAGGTGAAAAACGGGAGAGTTGGCTTTCATGCCAGAGGATCACATGATGTCGTCGACATTGCCTCTTGTCCTGTTCAATCAGAAGTCGCCAACCGCGTACTGAGTTGCTTGCGGGAGATGGATCTCACCGGCATCCGTCAAGTGTTGGTTCGAAGCGCAGACGACCGTGCCATGGTGAGTTTTATTGGCGAGGGATCCCTTGCCATGCCCGTCGACGGACTCGCAAACGCCGGCGTAATATCGATATGGGAGAGAGGCGCCGGAAGAGGCGACCCTTGGGTTCATCGGTGGGGGGAGGAAACACTTACCATCCGCGTGATGGGGATCGAATATGCTGTCCATCCCGCGACCTTTTTTCAGGTGAATACCGAAATGACAAACACTCTATTTACGCAAGCGGTCGAGAAAATGGAGATTCAAACGGACGAAGTATTTCTCGACCTGTACTGCGGCATCGGCGCGTTAACACTACCTGTCGCAAAGAATGAAAATCATGTATACGGAGTTGAGGTACAGAACAAAGCTGTCCAAATGGCGAAACAAATCGCAAAGCGATCGGAGATCAAGAATGCCGAGTTCATCGCAGCGCCTTCCGAGGATGCCGTGGAGGAGCTATTGCTCGAAAAGAAACCCGATGGCGTCTTTGTCGACCCGCCGCGCGCCGGGCTCGATGCAAAGGTCATCGAATCCATCTCTCGCAGCGACGTCCGCAAAATCGTGTATATCAGCTGCGACCCGGCAACACTTGCCAGAGATCTCGCCCACTTTCAAGAGCGCGGGTGGGGAGTAGGGAAAGCCCAACCGGTCGATATGTTCCCTTGGACGACGCATGTGGAAACCGTCTGTCTGCTGACAAGAAACTAAATGTATTAACCCCTGAGAATAGCGTATTTACGGTGTTTTCAGGGGTTAATTTATTTTATGATGGTGGGCAAAGTGATAGATTTTGGGTGTGTTTTAAGGGATAAAGGAAAAAGAGCTGGACTGCGCTCACCCATGCAAATGTAGTTTTGCTTTAAAGGTTCAACCGTTTAGCAAAAGAAGTAGTTGTTGATGGTCATATTCTGGGTTGAGTGCATATCAATAATTTCCAATTGCTCATTGCTATTGTTCGTTTCTACGATTATAATATATAGTATACATTAATAAAAATTAAGAAGGTGGGTTCATGGACTATATCACAACTAAAGAAGCTGCTGAAAAATGGGGTTTAACCGAACGCCGAGTACAAGTCTTATGTAGGCAAGGGAAGATACCTGGTGTAGCCCGTCTTGGCTGGGCATGGGCCATACCTAAAGATGCTAAGAAGCCAGAAGATGGTAGATACAATAGGAATACTGACAAAAAATAAGTAACGGAAGGTGAAGTAATATGGCGATGAAAAAGAGCGAGCTATACAGTAGATTATGGAAAAGTTGTGACCAATTAAGAGGTGGAATGGATGCCTCACAATATAAAGATTATATTCTGGTGTTGCTGTTCATGAGATATGTGACAGATAAATATTATGGAAAAAGAGATGCACTCATAGAAGTACCGGAGGGCGGAAGCTTCCATGATTTAATAAAGCTAAAAGGTGACAAGGAAATTGGTGATAAAACCAACGTTGTCATCAGAAAAATGGCTGATGCTAACGACTTGGTAGGAGTTATTACAGTTGCTGACTTTAATGATGCTGACAAGCTTGGTAAAGGAAAAGAAATGGTTGATCGCCTTACCAACTTGGTGGCAATCTTTGAAGATCCTGAACTGGATTTCGGTGGGAATGGTGCTGATGGAGACGATATTCTTGGAGATGCTTATGAGTATCTAATGAAACATTTTGCCACTGAATCGGGTAAAAGTAAAGGTCAATTCTACACACCGGCTGAAGTATCTAGAATCATGGCTAAGGTAATAGGTATCGAGAAGGCTAAAAGTCAATCTCAGACCATATATGATCCAACATGTGGTAGTGGTTCACTGCTGTTAAAAGCCGCCGATGAGGCCCAGAGAGGCGTTACCATCTACGGCCAAGAAAAGGATGTTGCCACAGTAGCATTGGCTAAGATGAACATGATTCTCCATGGAAATGAGATAGCTGAAATTCAGCAAGGTGATACCATTTCATCCCCTGAGTTTAAGAATCCTGACGGAACACTTAAGACCTTTGATTTCGCTGTAGCAAATCCTCCTTTTTCAACGAAATCGTGGAGTAGTGGTTTAGATCCACAAAATGATGAATTTGATCGTTTCACTGGATATGGGATACCACCTGCAAAGAATGGTGACTATGCCTTCCTTTTACATTTCATCAAGTCTTTAAAGAGCAAGGGTAAAGGGGCAATCATTCTACCCCATGGTGTACTTTTCAGAGGAAACGCAGAAGCGGAAATCAGAAAGAATATCATTAGAAAAGGCTATTTCAAAGGAATCATTGGACTGCCTGCTAACCTTTTTTATGGAACGGGAATTCCGGCAGCTATTCTAGTTATTGATAAGGAAAATGCTGAAGCGAGAAAAGGCATCTTTATGATTGATGCCAGCAAAGGATTTGTTAAGGATGGGAACAAAAATAGACTTCGAGAGCAGGACGTCCATAAGATAGTAGATGTGTTTAATAAACAACTTGAGATACCAAAATTCTCTAGAATGGTATCTGTTGAAGAAATCGAGAGCAATGAATACAATCTCAACATTCCAAGATATATAGATAATCAGGAAGAAGAAGATATCCAGGATATTGCCGCTCATCTTCAAGGGGGAATTCCTGCAGCAGATATAGATGCTCTGCAGAAGTATTGGGATGTTTATCCCACGATGAAAGAATCCCTATTCAGAATTAATGGTAGAGAGGGTTATTATGATTTAAATGTAGAA
>CAZEBB010000048.1:0-10965 GCA_964510345.1 uncultured Peptoniphilaceae bacterium | reverse complement strand
CGGTTGCGGTAGATGCAGTTGGTCGCGTTCTGCGATATGCTGAACCAGGTCGAGTGGCCGAAGTGTCTCTACGTCAAAACTGCCCAAGGTCACTTGGAGCACGTCTCCCTCACAAATCGCTTCGCCGATCAACGGCGCGATATCCTTTTTTTGGACTCTCTTTTTTCTCTTTTTGACGATCTCTTTTGTGAGAATGTATTCGGGTAACGCAGCAATCGATCGGATCGCCTCCGCATAGCCCGAACAGGCATCGCCTAATCCTCGAACCTCGAAGGTCGAAAACCGGAAATCGGTATGGATGTCGTCTCCGTCCTCCATATCGGTAAATGAAACGACCTGAATCCCTTCCGGCAATTGCGCATTCAAACGTGCTCGCTCCTCTTCGCCGATCGAATCATGTGTTTCGATCATCATGATTTCTGCGGTACTCTCGTACCCTAATGGCAGCGGGCTTGTCACGGTGATTTTTTGCTGTGGATTGAAGCCTTCGGTGTAGCAGATATCGATTTTTGCTCGCTTAATCGCCCGGCGAAAGAGCCTCGTCACATCCAGATGGGAGAGCAGCCTCATATTCCCGAGTTTCGTGAAGGTTAATAGCGTACGCATGGACTCGTCCCCTCCACTCCCAAGTCTCCTACGCCACATAGAGTACATCCGTCTCGGCAATCATGGGTGACTTCGGCACGTAGCGCCTTCTCGTATTCGCGTCGCAAAAAGTCTTTGGATACGCCGATATCGATAAAATCCCATGGCAAAATCTCGTCGAGTCCTCGTTCTCGATTCGCAAAGAATTCGGTGTCGATACCATTCATCGCAAAAGCTTTTTCATACGCGTCCCGGTCCAGATGGTCTTCCCAGGAGTCGAGTACACTCCCCGCCTCCATCGCATCGATCAGCACAGGCGCCAAGCGTCGGTCGCCACGGGCAAAGACGGCCTCCAAGCGACTTAATGTGGGTTCATGATAGCGATACGTGATCTTCGGATCTCTCGTCTGTCTGCGCACGCGTGCGATCTTCTCCTCAAACTCTTCGATCGACGGCTGCGACACCCACTGAAATGGCGTAAATGGCTTGGGTACAAAGCAGGCGGTGCTCACATGCACTTTCAAATTGCCCTTCATCTCTTCCTTCGGACGCGCAAAGAACATGCGCTTCACTTGGTGCCCGATATCGGCGATGCCGTCAATGTCCTCCTCTGTTTCCGTCGGCAAGCCGATGATAAAGTAGAGCTTGATCGTCGAATAACCGCTGGAAAATGCAAAGGTGAGTGCCCGTACGAGGTCTTCTTCGTCGATCCCTTTATTGATGACGTCGCGCAGTCGTTGTGTGCCGGCTTCCGGTGCAAATGTGAGGCCGGATTTTCTCACTTTTTCGATGCGAGACAGGATATGCAGACTCTCACTGTCCAGTCGCAGAGATGGCAGTGAAATGCCGACCCCCTTGCCTTCGTACGTATCTAAGAGCCCATCGACCAACGCTTCTAATTGTGTGTAATCACAAGAGCTCAGCGATGACAGCGAGATGTCGTCATATCCTGAGGCATCGATCAGTTTCGTTGCGATGGAAAGCAGGCGATCAGACGATTTCTCGCGTACCGGGCGCGAGGTCATTCCCGCTTGGCAGAATCGGCACCCTTTCGTACAGCCTCTCAAGATTTCCAAAACTACGCGGTCATGAATGATCTCGATAAACGGCACAATGATCTTTTCCGGGTAATAGCAGTTGTCGACGTCTTTGATGACCGCCTTACGAACGGTATCCGGAGCGTTTTCATAACGCTTCGTTCGACCGGATAATGTACCGTCTTCGTGATATGTCTCCTCATACCATGAGGGGATATAGATGCCCTGTAGGTGGCCGATGGCTTTGAAAAACTCTTCTTTCGTCTTGTTCTCCGTTTTCATGGTTGAATAGATGCGTAGCACCTCTGGCAAGAGTTCTTCCGCCTCTCCCACGACCATCACATCAAAAAAAGGAGCGATCGGTTCAGGGTTCACCGTGCCGATCCCTCCGGCAATCACCAGAGGGTGGCTATCGTCGCGGTCAGCGGCAAGCCGCGGGATATTACCAAGTTTCATCATATGAAGAACGGTCGTATAGCTCATCTCGTACTGGAGCGTAAAGCCGAGGATATCAAATCCATCGAGCGGTCGGTTCGTCTCAATCGATGAAAGCGGCATCTGTGCGTCCTTCATTTCTTTTTCCATGTCGGCCCACGGCATAAAGACACGCTCACAAGCGTATCCCTCCAACTCGTTGATCAATTGATACAGAATGTGCATCCCCAGGTGACTCATTGCGATTTCGTACACATCGGGAAAACAAAAGGCGAAGCGCGTGTGCACGGCTTCGTCCGGTTTCGTCACCGATCCTACTTCTCCGCCAATATAGCGCGCGGGTTTTTCTACCGATTCCAGGATTTGCTCCCAGGTTTTCATACTTTATTTTCCTTTCAAGCGTTGAAAGAGGCGTCCGAAGAAACCCGGCTCGCCCCTTCCCAGCACAAGTGATGCGATCTGATCCAAAGGGACCGGCTGATACCCGGAGATTGATTCGTCACTCACGCAGTATTTCTTATCAAAACTTGTCTCTTCGATCATCGGGGTCATGTCGGGGTCGATGAAGAGCCACACGCTCTCCCAAGGAAACTCCGGCAATCGCGCTAAATCCGGCCGTTCTGAATCCCGTGACGGCGGATAGACCGCCATCACATTCTCAATATTCGTTTCATAGAGGGATTCCTCCCAAGAAGAGAGCCCTTGTAATACATCAAAGCTATGGTACACGGGAAGCTCCTCTCCCATATACTCGACGCGCTTTTGATCGCGATATCGCCTAAGGTCCACGATGAACATCGGATCACTCGGCGGCGCCTTTTGCATCGCTTGTACACATGCCGTCCCGTCTTTCATGCCGGCAATGGCAATTCTCATATTATTCTTCCCTTTCTGTCGAGGGCTCGATCTCATCCAGTGGTTGTTCAGGATATAGCTTTAAATAAGAAGCGATGATTTCTCTCGTCATCGGCGCAGCATTCGAACCGGATCCTCCTTGAAACAGAACGGTTGCCACAGCGATTTGCGGGTCATCCAATGGAGCAAATGCCACAAACCAGCCGTAGTCGTCGTAATACTCTCCGGTCACCGGGTTCACACCGGCGCGTTCCGCCGTCCCCGTTTTGGTGCCGACACTGATCGGCAAAGTTCCGAAGATCTGTCCGACGCTTCCATAGCTTCCCGCCAGCTCCATCCCGTCGATAATATACTGCAGCTCGCCCTCTTCCCGCATTTCGATCTTTTTCGAGGCATAGGTCTTCGATGCGAGCAGCGTCGTATTGTTGTAATTCATCGATTTGCTGAACAGTGTCGTCTTGTTGCGGACACCGCCGTTAGAAATCGTCGCGACCATATTGGCCATCTGGATCGGCGTATAGGCGTTTTGACCTTGCCCGATCACGACATTGAGCGTGTCGGTGATATCCCACGTGGCCTGATTAATATACGTAAATTTGAGAATGTCCGTGAGTGGAGCGACATTTCCGGGGAGCGGGGTCTCTGCTACATAACCCATCTCGGATAAGCGGTCCGACACTTCTTGCCTTGTGAGCAGCTCCGGTTCATCCACCCATGCGACGATACTCTCGATATCTGCGTTGCGAACGGAGTTTGCCTTCGGATTTTTGGAATCCTCGTAATCTGAAAGATTCTCGACGAGAAATTCTTTCATCAGTGCGCTGATCGTTTCAATTTTTGCCACGGGATCCGGAATTTGGCCCGATGCTTCCTGCGGCGTGTTGATCTCGATTCCCGTCGGCTGATCCAGTCCGAATTGTTGGGTCGCCTTTTCAATGTCTTCGATCGTCAATATAATATCGGTCGGTACGCCGGTCGTATCATTTCTCCCGAGCGCTAACGCGTAGAAATAGTAGTTGCACGAGTGCATGAGTGCATGCGCCATGTCGACCATCCCGTGATTGCCTTTGACTTCGTTCCAAATCCAGCAACCGAAATCTGTATCTCCAATCGTAATATAGCCGGAGTCTTCGATCTGTGAATACGGGCCTTGTCCCTTCTCTAATGCCGCATAGGAAGTCACCAGCTTAAAGATGGAGCCCGGCTGTACCTCGGACTGCGTGGCAATATTCAGCAGCGGACGATTGGCCAATAAGTCGCGCTCATCTTCCGGAAACAGGCTCTCCCAGTCGGTATTGGAGATCCCGGTGGAAAACAGGTTCGGGTCGTAGGGCTTGTAATTGGCCATCGCGAGGACTTCCCCCGTCTTTACATCCAATACGACCGTAGAGCCGGAATTCGCATTTTTCAGCAAGGAACCGTCATCTTTTTGAAACAGTTGCCAATTGCCCCAGTCCGACGTAAATGTACCGCCGACCTTGAGCTTATCCAAAGTCTGTGTCAATGCATCTTCCGTGACGCGTTGCAAGTCGTAATCGATCGTCAAAAAGACATTGTCGCCGGGAACGGGGTCAATCTTTGACAAGGTCTGCGTACGATTGCCCATGACGTCGACCTGTACGACTTCTTGCCCGTCTTTGCCTTTGAGCACATTTTCATAGCTCTCTTCGATCCCGGTCTTCCCGATGATGTCGTTCGGCGAATAGCCGGTGTTTTCGTTAAAGCGATCCAGTTCCTCCTGTGTCGCGATGCGACCTACATAACCCAAGGCATGAGCGGCAGTCGTCCCTTGCGGGTAAAACCGTACGGGCTCGACCGAGATCTGTATGCCCTTGTTATTGGGGACCGTCTCTTCCAGATACGCGACGGTATCGTCGGACAAGTTGTAGGCGATATTCAGCGGTTCATAGCCGTAGTGGCCGATCTGGTCGATCCGGTGATGGAGACTTTGTACACCGACGGCTTCATAACGCGAAGCGATCTGCATCTTATACTCCGTCTCTCGTGCCGCAAAGACTTGCTCTGCCGTCGCATTCTCAGGAAGGTCCAGTGCTTCTGTGATATCGATACGCTCTTTTTCATAGACATATTGCCAAGTGGATACGAGGATCCGAGGGTTGATCCCACCGGCTAAAATAATCGCCTGTACGTCCGCTTTCAGATCATCGCGGGTGACGATCGCTTCATTGACTTGATGCTCAATCGATAGGGCGATCAGTCGATCCATCGGATTGTCGCTCGTTTGGATCGCGGGGTCGGCAAATTGCACATCCACTTGTTCCCCGTGAATTTGTGTTGTCAAGCCGTGATCGATGTCTTTTTGATCGAGAGCGGCGATCGCCAGATCCGCCGGCACCACCGTGGTGTTCTCTCCCTTGTACACGCGGGAAAACAGTGTCGGAAGCACCGAACCTTCAGCTACGGTCACAAAGTCCTGCTTCGCCGACGTATTGACGGTCACCGACGGGAAATTTCGATGAAGAGATCCCTTCACATCCAACAAGTTCAGATCTTCTCTGAGCGCCATCGGAGCTAATGAGATTCCCGTGTCTTTGCCGGCATTTCGCAATAAATCAAAAGCCATTTGTCGCACGATCGGGTGCGAGAGCATTTTTCGTAGTATGCTCTCGTCGTTTTTGACGAGTCGCTCCACATCTCCGATGGGATTATCCTCTGTCAATTCGTACTTTTGAGCGCTCTCGTTGTATTCTCGCCCGGGAAGATAGCGCGGCGTAAATTCCTTGTCCCCCAATGCGATATCGATCGGCAAGGTAACTCCTTTTTGATCCAACGCTTTGATGGCCAATTGGGCCGGTGCGAACTTAAAGTGCAGAGCATCTCCCGACTCCACATAATAACTGCGAAGGAGCGCACCGATATGGTTTCCCTCTTGTAGTCGCTGTAGGACGATGTCTTCCGGCGAATCCTCCGACAGGAACCATTGGTTGGGGTCGGTAAATGTAAAGGCATTCAAAAGAATGTCGTACTCGTCCTGATACGGCACGCCGTCTTCTTCAAGTCTTCGAACGAGCTGTAAGAGTAACGGATTTCTCTCTTCCATAGGCACGGTGCGCAATTCGTCGTTGATCAATTGCACGGTAAAGGTCGTGCGCGTGCCCGCGAGGAGCCGCCCGTTTCTGTCGTAAATATTCCCACGCGGAGCCGTCGTCTTCACTTCCTTGATTCTCTTTGTGTCAGATGCCTCTTTGAGTGAATCCCCCTGTAAGATCGTCAGCGTAAACAGACGCGCGAATAAAAGGCCCATCAACACAAAGAGCACTACGGTAATGAGCACGTAGCGCCTCTCTAAAGATGGGTTTTTAAAGTCAAATTTTCTCATGAATAGAGTCCCGGAATTCGTATGAACCGACGAAGGATATGGTATAAGATCCATGCCATCGCCGCATTGAGAACCGTTTCGATCAGAATCGGTCCTTTCAGATAGACGAGGAAACCGACGGTGTTGACCATAATTCGATTGATAAAGGCATTGCTAAAAAAGAACAGCAAGGTCGAAACCGCTGTCCACACCATCGCGGGTTTGGGGTCATCGCGATTCATGTGTTTTTGCAATATGCCGGTGACAAAACCGATCACAAAGTACAGCAAGGCGCGTACGCCCAATGCGTAGCCGGTTTGAATGTCTTCAATTAAGCCAATCACCAAGCCGCATAGTGAAGCAGGGATCGGCCCCAAGAGAAGACCGATATTGACCACAAAGGGTATGGATAAATTGATCGCAGCGCCTCCAAATGTGATGCGCGAAAATACGGAGCCCTGTAAAATGAAGCTCACCAATAAGGCGACCGCTAACCGCAATGTATTCATTGTGCCACCTCCGGAAGCCTAAGAACCATGACGCGATAGAGTTTCGTAAAGTCGACGCCGGTTTCGAGAACGATGTGTTTCATTCGATCGTGCTCCGCTGTTTCAAATGCCGTAATCTTTCCGATATAAAGATCCGAAGGGTACAGCGGCGTGAGACCGGACGTCACGACGCGATCACCGATGAGGACATCGGCATCGGTGTCAAAAAAGTAGCCCGTCAGTCCGTTGCTCGTCCTACCATTCAGCACGCCGAACTTTTGTGTCCGAACGCCTTTAAACGACAGATTGGTCGTATCATCCAAAATGCCGGTCACTTTGGAGAAATGATCCCCCGCCGTCATGATGCGTCCGACCAACGAGGTCGCGACGACGCCTTTTTCTGATTCGACGCCGAGAACGACCAAGTCGCCCTCGTTGACGTCATCCGCCGTGCCTTTATCGATGGTGAACCGGATGAACAGTCCCCCGGATTCTTTCCCGGTCACTAGGGCCGGTAACAGATCATAGTCGGTATTGGTCAGTAATTCGTACTCATTCTTTAAGTAATCTGCTTTCGCTACCACTTCCTGCAACGCACGATTCTCTTTTTCTAAGGTCGCATTTCGCTCTTTCAGCGTCACATTCTCTTCTCGAAGCTCTGGGCCGCCAAAAATACGATTGCCCACATTCCCGGATACTTCCGTGACCGTCGTCACCGCTTTTTGGAACGGCAAAAGAACCGTCCCAATGATGTTCTCAACAAAATTAAATTTCGCCCGCCCACCTGACGTCACGGCAATGAGAGCGATCAGCAAGACGGTGATCGTCCAAAAATATAGCTTCAGATTCGGCTTATTCTGTTTTCGCGCTCTCGTTCTTCTCATGGTCGGTTTGATTTCCGTTTCTCTTTTTTACTCCGATCCCGGCACAGCCTCGAATGACGGCTCCCATCGGGTCGTCGGCAATCGTCACGGGGATTTGCAATGCTTCCGCTAGGTAGGCATCGACACCTCTCAGTTTTGACATCCCTCCGGTTAATACGATACCGGAGCGTAAGATATCTCGTGCCAACTCAGGTGGGGTTGTCTCCAATGTCGAGATAATGATATCAACGATCTCGGCTGTCGATGCGATGATCACATCGTAAACCTCCGACTCGGTAATCGTCATAATTTTCGGCATGCCGGTCCTTACATCTCTTCCGTGTACTTCGAGACTTCGGCTAAGGTCTGCGGCTAAAAAGGAACCCAGTGCGATCTTGATCTGCTCCGCCATTTGCGGGCCGATCATCAGTTCATAGGTTTCTCGAATATAGCGAATGATCTCGCGATCGACGTAGAGGCCTCCCACCAAGCTCGAACGTGAGGAGACGATTCCGTTCAATGACAGTACAGCCACTTCCGTTGTACCCGCGCCCATGCTGACCACCATGGATCCGCCCGGGTAGGCGACCGGCATCCCCGCGCCGGTGGCTGCGGCCAACGGCTCTTCCATCGGGATCACCTCACGAGCACCGCCTTGAATACAAGCATCTTCAAGCGCACGTCGTTCTACATCGGTCACACGCGTCGGAACGGCGATGGTTACCATCGGACGAATCAGATGAAACCCGGGATCCGCCTTTGTCATGAGATATCGCAAGTACGCTTCTGCCAGATCAAAATCACTAATGACCCCATCTTCCAATGGATAGACGACGGTCATACCCTCCGGCGTTTTCCCGATCATCTGATGGGCTTCCGCACCAAATGCGATCACTTCCTGTGTTTTTGTATCGATCGAAACGACCGTCGGTTCATCGATGATGCTCGTACTCCCGATACATACCACACGACTATTGGCAGTGCCTAGGTCAATAGCCAAATCCTTTCCTCGTAAACTCAACGATTTTTACTCCTTCTATATCATGCCGTATTGGCGAAAACTGTAATAGTCATCTTTACCGATCACGACGTGATCCATCACGTCGATCCCGATGATCTTGCCCGTCTCAACGAGCCTCTCGGTGATTTGATGATCCTCCGGGCTCGGTGTCGGATCTCCGGACGGGTGATTATGTACGAGTATGATGCCTCTCGCCGATTGGCGAATGGCGATCTGAAACACTTCTCTCGGATGGATTAGCGACTGGTTTAGTGTGCCGACCGAGATCAGCTCTTTTTGAAACGCCTTACATTTTACATCGACCAGTAGAATCCAAAACTCTTCTTTCTTTTTGTTGCGTAGATCGAAGGCGAAAAGATTGGCAACCGCCTCCGGGTCGCGCACGGCGACCGCTTCATAAGAGGTTTTCTGGTGTACGCGCTTGCCGAATTCAATGGCCGCCATGATCGTCGCCGCTTTCCCGGTACCGACGCCTTTGACCGCTGTTAATTCGGCGAGACGAATGTCGTGAAAGCTCGTAATCCCGGGTTTTGAGCGCAATATCTCATCCGCTGTCGTCAAGGCGCTGGCACCACTGGTTCCGGTGCCAAGCAATATGGCCAGCAGTTCCCGATTATGAAGAGCGCTGACCCCATATTGAAGAAGTCGCTCCCTGGGTCTTTCGTCTTCATTCATGTCCTGAATACGATACGTAATCTTCTCAGTCATAACGGTATCCTTCTTTCTTCATCCAATTACATATCTCTGCAACCGGTAATCCGATAATCGAATCGACTGAACCCTCAATGTGGGTAATAAAGTTGCGCATGCGTCCCTGTACCATATAAGAACCGGATTTGCCTTCGTGTTCACCGGTCGCCAACAATTCTTCGATTTCATCTTCAGACATCGTCCGCACGGTGACCTGAGAGACCACAAAGTCTGCAATATTCACCTGATTCTCACGGTCGATCAAACCAAATCCACTGATCACTTCATGTGTTTTTCCGGATAGCAGTGTGATCATTCGCCTAGCATCCGCAAGATCTTTCGGCTTCTCAAGAATCTCCCCACAACATACGACAATCGTATCACAGCCAAGGATCAAACCCTGTGAGCCTATCGCAGATGCCCGATGCGCTTTTAACCAGCCGCTTGTCATCGCATTGATCTGTGGCGCAACTCTTGTGTCCATGCGTTCCTCTGCATCTGTCGGTACGACTTGATAGGGAATCTTATACTTTGTCAGTAGCTCTTGACGCCTCGGGCTCGTCGATGCCAGTTGTAGAATCATCGCGACTTCCTTTCTGATTGGGAAAGTGTGCTTTCAGTTTTCTGGTGATATACCGCGAGCTCAGACCGACAAAAAATCCGGTGAACAATCCCGCGAGTACGAGGACCGGTAGATACGAGTAAATGTAGGGATTCTGCATGATCAGATAGGCGATCGTCAGTTGGCCAAAATTATGCGCCACCGCCCCCAAAATCGACACCCCGATCAAGCTGAAAATCTTCGAGCATTTGTAATACGCAAATGCCATGACCAAAGAAGCAAAAATGGCGCCTGCCAAGCTGAAAAACATGCTGGAAACAGATCCCGTGATCAGCATGAGCAGAACCGATTTCAAGCAGGCCACCACGATCGCATATCGGAATCCGAAGACGACGAGCGTCACCAAGATGACGATATTCGAGAGACCCAGCTTCGCTCCCGGCGCGACAAACGGGATCGGGATCACCGATTCAAAAAGAGAGATCACCAATGCCAATGCAACCAGCAGCGCCATAAACACCATCGTTCTCGTGCGTTGTCTCATATCAGCGCACCGTGTCATCGATGATCGGCCCATCCGCTGTCTCGTTGCCCATGACTTCGATGACGAGTCGATTCGGCAAACATACGATGACCTGACCCGGCCTCGTAATGTCGCCTTGTAAGACGTCCAGTTTATCGGGGCAATCCGCTTCGACAACGCGAACATAATCCTGCCCGATTTCAATTTTATTTCTACCGTATTCTGTTTCAATTACCTCATATTGCGGCTTTTCATTCGTGCTAAAGCTAAATCGATTAATTTCTTCTCCGTCGACCTGTATACTAATGTAACGATTGTCAATTTTACTATTCACTTCTTTGACGACCCAAAAAGAAACAACACTGGCCACAACGAGAAAAGCGATGAGAATTTTATCGCCAATTGTCATATTTCCACCCCATAATCCTAAAATTTAGTGTACCACGGAAATCGGATGAAGACAAATTCGGTAGGTCAAAAACCGGCATTTGGAAACTAGGGATTGAAGTGGATAAACATTTTGAATCCATGAGAGTGTCCGGAATACTCTTTGAGGCCATATCCTGGCCGAGCGGCCGTGAGCGTGC
>CAZEBB010000047.1:0-11103 GCA_964510345.1 uncultured Peptoniphilaceae bacterium | reverse complement strand
TCCAACGAGAGCGGGATTTTTGATTCTCTAGATCCCCAGCGTCGCTTTGGTCGCGTTTTTCGTCGCGCGGCCAAAGGCTTTGACGATCGCTACGGTATTGTCTTTCATAATGCTGCCGAGAAGCTTGGCGGCTTCTAACGACGCCTGTCGGCGCACTCGCCCGCGGAGGGGCTGCGTCGTAGCGGTTAAATACGAGCGCGTGATCGCGCCGACACGCAGGGTGAGCAAAGTGTTGATCGCCCCTTCGGTAATGGAAGAGACGAGCAAATTGGTGATGGTCTGGGCACCGGGTACCAAGGTCATCACGCTGCCACCCAACACGGAGACCAAGAGCGGCTCGATCTGCTCTTCGATGAGATCCATGTCTTCAATCGTACGTGCGAGCACGACGGTGCCGGCGACATTCGCATACAGCTGCACGATGCGCCCCCAAGAAGGTCGGCTTTCGTAATGGGTGATCAGCCGCCAGATCATCTTGGTGAGCGTCGCGATCATGAAGATCGCGTCCAAGGAACCGTTTTGTGAGACGGCCGTCGTCAAAAAGACGGAGGTCGCCTCTTTTTTTATGATCGCGTTGCCCTGAATATTGAGCCACGCATAGGCTTCGTCGATCTGCTCGGCTACGCTTTTGTCGGTTTCTGCCGGAAAGAAAGTGCCTTCGGCTTGGATCGCCTTGTGGTTCTTCAGATTCGCCCGAACGGCCTGTAAATAAGCAGGATAGTCCGAATCTTCCGTAGAATCCGGAATCTCCGGCGTCTTGCGATACCGAAGGATCGACACGACGGGTACAAGCAAAAAGAAGAGATACAGGATGCACAACACGACCAGCGCCACTTGTCCGGCGAGCGGATTCCTCGCAGATAATGAGGTGACAAACTGCGCCGTCTGATTGTAGACGAACAGGATAAACACGATCAGAACACCGATGCTGATCGCGGTGAGTATCGGTTTGATTCGTTTCATAATCATCGCCCTTTCTGCTAGGGATTATACCCACTCCAAGCGAAACGGCGGGCTTACAGCTCAAAAACCTCCATTTCGGTTGTCAAAAGGTCGATCCGGCACACTTTGTTGCGCAATAAAGGCTCAATCCCGACGAGGACTTTGATGGCTTCGCACACTTGAAGAGCGGCGACAAAGGCCGGCGTAAAGGGCGGGTTTCCCAATTCTTCTTCGACACCCTTCTGCGCATCTCTCGGATACAGTCGGTGCAGTAGGCGATCGCCCGGGTAGCTTATGCCGACCTGCCCGTACCACCCACCGATCGCTCCGTGGACCAAGGGGATCTCGAGTTCATGCGCGGCGTCCTCCAGCACGAGACGCGTCTGAATACTGTCCAGTGCGTCGATCACGAGGTCGTGGCCGATGAGAATGCCATGGGCATTCTCTGCCGTCAACAAGAGATCCAACGCGCGCACATGGACATCGGGATTGACCGATCGGATGCGCTCTTTGGCTGCGACCGCCTTCGAATGACCCAAATTGTCTACGGTTGAAAAGAGTTGCCGGTTCAGATTGCTCTCTTCAAAGACGTCGCCGTCCACAACCGTCAACTCCAAAACGCCGGCACGAGCAAGGAGCTCGATGATAAAACCACCGAGCCCCCCGCATCCGATTACGCATACTTTCTTCGAGCGAAGATTGCGATTTTGTTCTTTTGTCAGTGTCTGCTCATTGCGACAATAGCGATCCATTAGCCCCCTCCTACGGGTGGAAAGATGGACACATAGTCTTCCTCCGTCACCACCGTTTCCGGTGTCGCGTCCCTTCCGTTGACCAGAAGAATCGACACTTGATCTTGCGGAATCTCCAAGGCATCGATCAGCATTTGCGTCGTTACCGGCGGTTGGGCTTCTACCCACATCACCTTGTCACGCCCCTTACGCAACGTCGCAAACAGCTTCACTTTGATCTTCAACTATTTCAGCCCCAGTTTTTCAACGGTTTCGTCTGTCGGCACGCCATCATTGGACCAGCCGCGAAGCGAATAGTATTCGGGCAGCATGTCTTCGAGTTTGGATACCTCTCCTTTGGACGGGCCTTCCGGAATTTCGTCTTTCATCAGTCTCGGCGGCAAAGTGTCGTTTTTCGGCAAGATACCCGCTTCCAGATTGTAGAGGCGCTCGATATTCCAGATGCGGTCACCGGCTAGCATCAGTTCATCATCCGTCAGCTCTTGTCCGGTCGCTGCATTCAGCATTTCTCTGTATTCCGTCACTCCAAAAGCGAATGAGGTAAACAGGCAAAGTCCAACAGAGTCGATGACAGCCGTCAAATCTTGGAAGATCTTCGTCCAGATGGGCTTACCTTCTGTGGTGTTGCGCTCGAGTTTTTCCGGAGCTCCCAAGATTTCAGGTGAAATCAGGTAGCCGCGCACGTGGCAGCCACCGCGGTTGGAGGTCGCGTAAGACAGGGCTTGCCCTTTGACGCCGCGCGGGTCATAGGCCGGCAGCTCTTGTTTGTTGACCGTCATGGACAGATCCGGTCGTCCGTACATTTCACATAAGCGATAGGAGCCTTCTGCGAGTTTGTCGCCGAAGCCTTCTCTCATGCCCATTTTCCTTGTCCATTCGACCATGGCATCCGCGTCGCCAAATTTGAGCGATACGCCGTCCAACTCTTCGTCTTTGATCAGACCGAGTTGATAGAGCTCCATCGCTGCTGCGATCGTCGCACCGGCGGAGATGGTGTCAAAGCCCAGCTCGTTACAGATAAAGTTGGCTTCCATGATCTTTTCGATATCGTCCACGCCGCAGTCGGAACCGAAGGACCAGAGCGTTTCGTATTCCGGGCCGCCGCCTTCTTTGCCGTTTACGTTAATCCAACGACCGCAGGCGATCGGGCAGCGATAGCACGGGTGCTTGCGCACTAAGTATTTCTCGGTCATACGCTCTCCGCTGATCTCTTCTGCTTCGTCGAAGTGTGAGAGCTGGAAGTTGTTGGTCGGCAGTATGCCGGATTCATTGATGATATTGACCAGAACCGCGGATCCGTAGGTGGGAAGCCCTTCCCCGGTGACTCCGTTTTCTCTGAGGACTTTTGTGTTTTTCTTTACGATTTCAGCGAGTCCCGCTTCGTCGGCCAGTTCGACTTTCTTCGTGCCGCGAACAGCAATCGCTTTCAAGTTTTTTGAGCCCATGACGGCACCCACACCGGTACGACCCGCCGCACGGCTAGTGTCGTTCATAATGCAAGCGAGCATGGAGAGTTTTTCTCCCGAAGGTCCGATCGATGCGATCTTCGTTTTTTCGGGCATATCTTTCAAAATGAGCGCTTCCGTGTCGTCGACGATCTTGCCCCACAGATGCGCTGCATCTCTGATCTCGACTTTATCGTCTTCAATTGCGATATAGACCGGCGCATCCGCTTTGCCTTCTAAGATAATGACATCGTAGCCGGCGTGCTTCAATTCGGCACCCCAGTGTCCGCCGGAGTTGGATGACGCGATCGTACCCGTCAACGGGCCTTTGGTCACGACCATGTAACGGCCGCTCGTGGGCGTCGGCGTCCCGGTTAAGGGGCCGGCGACAAACAGGAGCTTGTTGTCGGGCGAAAGCGGATCAATCTTCGGGTCCACCTCGTCATAGTACATCTTGGTTCCAAGGCCTCGGCCTCCGATAAATTTCTTGGCCAGTTCTTCATTCAATGGTTCTTTGTCGATTGTACGATTCGTTAAATTGATACGTAATACGACGCCGCAGTATCCTTTCATTAAAAAAACCTCCCTTTCTTGTCGAAGTATGCAGCAATACAAACATTCACTGCTCATCTCCTTTCCAAGAGTGGGAGGCGTTGCGGTTTCCCGCAAGCCCATCGGTCTGCGGTCATGGATTTCTCTTTAGACCGGTCGACTCGGATGATGAGTGCCTTTGCCAGTAAAATGCAATGGCTTTCCCTAATTATATACGAATAATTTCTCGAAATCAATAAGAGCCAATCGATGGTCTCGATCGGCTCTTATCTAGGCCTCTACTTTATGGGGAACAAATTTCTCTTCCTTCAGCGCATTGCAGATCTTATCTTGAACGACGGCGAGACGGGCATGTACAAAGCAGTGATGTCCGTTCATATTGTTGAGGCAAGCTTCCTCGTCGTACAGGCAGCGGTTGATCTGCACCGGACCCTGAATGGCTTCCACCACGTCATAATACGTGATCACTCGTTCCGGGTCCAACAGTTGGTACCCGCCCTTCGCCCCTCTTCTGGACTTGGTGAGACCCGCTTGGTTCAGTTTTCTCAATATCTTCAATAAGAAGCGCAACGGAACGTGCATCTCCTCACTGATGGAACTCGCCCCCACCACTTCGCGGGGCGTTTTCATTAAGGTGGCGATAATGCGAAACGCATAATCGACTTCCTGTGTTAATCTCATCTCGTCTCCTCGTTTCCACAATCATTCCTGATCGTTCTAATTATAAAGATTATACCGATAATTCGCATAAACTGCAATATAGTATACCTCAAAAGGTAGATTTTGTTCTGTATCGAATGAGATTGAATTGAATACGGATCGCTTGAAAATTTGCGGTATTCGCATTATCGATTGCCTAACACGGTTCACTTCCATCGTGCGGCAAGCGAATTCATTATTCCCAACAGCTTGGATATTTGTAGAACGATCATTCCGCAGGAAGAGATCCTACAGCGGTTATTTTCTTCCCTTGGCGATAAACACGACGACAAACGTCAGCACTGCGGTCAGCACGATCGCACCGCCGGGCTTAAGGCCTAAATAGTAGGCGAGCGTGAGGCCTATCAGCGTAAATGCGACGCCGAATGCCGACGCGTAGAGAACGGTTTGTTTATAGCTCTTGGCCAGTTGGATCGCACTGGCGACGGGCAGGATCATTAAAGAGGAGATCAGCAAGACGCCAACGGTACGCGAGGCAATGGAGATCACAAACGCGCTCATCAACGTAAAGATCAAATTGATCTTCCGTACCGGCACGCCGGCGATCTGCGCGCTTTCAGAATCGACGCTGATAAAGAGAAGTGCCTGATACAACTTGATAAACAGCGCCATGACGGCGACTGATATGGCGACGACCAGCACGACCTCAGCGTTGGAAACGGAGACGATGCTCCCAAAAAGAAATCCGTCGTAACCGCCGCCGCCGGAGAGAAAACCGGAGAAAACGCTGGCTAAACCCACGCCGGTGGACAGGATGATCGCTGTGGATAGCTCTCCAAACGCGGGATATCGCCTGCGGATGCCTTCGATGGAGAGGGCGGCGATCGCAGAGAGTGCCATGGCACCTACGATGGGGTTGATTCCCAGCAAAAGCCCTCCGATGACGCCGGCGAGCGACACGTGTGACAGGGCATCTCCCAATACGGGGGTCTTTCGGTTCACGAGTACGACGCCGATCAACGGCAATACGATTCCCAATAGGAAGCCGACGAGCAGCGCCTTGCGCATATAGGCAAACTCAAGCATGCGCCACCTCCATAATCTTCCCGCGCTTCAGTGTGAGAACCCGGTCAGCCAGTTCGTCCATCCCCTCGGTTTCATGCGTGACGATGAGGACGGTCAGATCGTGGCTGAAATGAAAGTGATGAAGCAGTTTGTAAAGTGAATCTTTGCTCTTTTGGTCGAGACCGATCGTCGGTTCATCCAAGATTAAAAACGACGGGTTGGAGACGAGGGCTTTTGCGATCAACACCCGCTGTTTCTGCCCGCCCGACAGTTCGGAAAACAAACTGTCGATGTGCTCGAGCATCGACACTTTGATCAGCGCCTGCTCAATTTGTTTCGTCTCTTCTTCTTTATTTTTGAAAAAACCGGAGCCCTTCGGATACAGATTAAGCCCGACCATTTCCCTAGGCGTAATCGGAAACGAGTACAACCGCTCGGCTCCCATCTGCGGCACATAACCGATCGTGGCCTCGGGGTGAAGGCGGATACTCCCTTCGACAGGCGTAAGGCTTCCTAAGATCAATCGGAGCAAAGTACTCTTTCCGCTGCCATTTTGCCCGGACAACACGACGCTCTCTCCTTTTTTCAACAAAAACGAGACGTCCGTAATAACGGGCGTCTTGTCGTAGGAAAAGCTCACGTGGTCGACGGTCAGATACGTCTCCATCATTCGGTGAGCGCCTTGTGAATGGCTGTGATGTTTTTGTCCATGATATCTAAATAATCGTAGCCATCTTGGATCTCTTCGGGGGTGCGTCCTTCGAGCGGATTGAGCTCCATCGCTTGGCCGCCGATTTCTCCGGCCACGGTTTGCGCGATCTTATCGGACCCGAACGGATCGTAAAAGACCGTCTTGATACCTTTTTCTTTCGCGAGATCGACCAGTTCTTTGATGGTCTTCGGATCCGGTTCTCCATGCGATGCCGCATCTTCGATCCCGTGTTGCGTCAAACCGTAGTCATACGCAAAATATCCGAAGCTCTCATGACCGACGATAAAGTCTTTTCTCTTGACATCGGAGAAAGTCTCTGTCGCCTTTTGATCCAGCGTTTCAAATGCCTTTTTATGCTCTTCAAATTTCGCGGCATAGTCTTTTTCATGGGTAGGATCGTGTGCAATCAGCGCGTCTTTGATCGTCCCCAACATGGTAACGCCGTTTCGCAGGCTGATCCACGTATGGGAGTCGAAAGCGCCGTGGTCATGCGCCTCCTCTTCGTGATCGTGATCGTCGTGGTCGTGGTGAGCGTCTTCTTCGTGTGCATGTCCTTCCTGGAGCACGACATCTTTGGATGCTTCCAATACGACCAAATCTTTATTCTCTAATGTCGGCAGCAAATCATCTACCCAGTGTTCAAAGCCGGCGCCGTTGTAAATAAACAGATCGGCTTCTTCGATAGCGTTTCTATCTTTGGTGGACATCTCCCAGCTGTGCGGGTCGACGCTCGCGTCGATCAACGTGGTGATCTCTACGTGGTCCCCGCCGATGCGCCGTGCAAAATCGGCGATGGGGTAAAAGCTGGCAACAATTTGTATCTTATCGGGATCTTTTGTACTTTTCTCATTGTCTGTCCCCGCGGTTGAGCAACCGACGAGGAGCAGGCAAAGTGCGAAAATCCAAAATTTTTTCATCATTCCTCCTGCCATCCGCTATTCTTTCGGATCGGCTTCTGTCAGTTCGAGTTCTTTTCTGAATTTTTCCATGATCTTTTTTTCGATACGAGAGACCGTCATCTGCGAAATATTGAGTTCTTTCGCGATCGATACCTGGGTCTTTTTTTCAAAGTAACGGTGTTTTAGGATGAGTTTTTCCATCTCATTGAGCGACTGCATACCTTTTTCGATGAAGTCGACGGTTTCGATTTTCGTAAAATACGTGTCTTCTTCTCCGATCAGGTCAGAGATGGTGACGTCTTTTTCATCATTGGCCGCATCCAACTGTGCATCCAACGACTGCGGTGAGTACACTTTGCTCGCTTCGATGACTTCCAGTACTTCTTCTTCCGTCGTATCCAAGTAGTCGGCGATATCCTGAACCGTCGGCGCTTTCTGCAATTCCTGGGAGAGCGCATTTCTCGCATTGTTTACTTTTTTGCTCATCTCCTGAATGCGTCGGGGCACGCGAATCACCCACCCTTTATCGCGGAAATACTTCTTGATCTCTCCGATAATGGTGGGGGTTGCGTAAGAGGAGAACTCAAAGCCTTTCGAGGCATCAAAACGGTCGACGGCAAAGATCAAGCCGATCGATGCGACTTGAAACAGGTCGTCGTATTCAATACCTTTGTTGATATACTTTTTCGCGAGGATCTCCGCGATATACAGATGCTCTTCGATGAGAATATTGCGCGTCTTGATATCCTTGGTCTGTGCATACTCACGAAACAGCTGATTGATCGCTTCTTTATCTCTTCCCTTATCCGAATGTCCCTGTTCGCTCGCGGTCATTCATCTGTCTCCTTCGCTTTCTCCATGTGGATGCCTTCGGGGGTTTTAACGACGACATCCATCAGGGACTGTATGATCAACATTCCCATTTTTGACGCCTCGCTCTGCGGCTCAGAAAAACCGTCGACATCGATCGACAGGTGATTCTCTTTTGCCGTAAAGCGCAACTCGATCTCGTCTTGTCTCTCCATCACATTGTTACATGCTTCCGATACGCATACGCGAATATCTTCCAGCATTTCGATATCAAATCCGAGGGTCGTCGCCAGTGAAGATGCCGTGAGCCGTACCACGGAAAGATAAGGCGCTTGTGCCGGAATGCTCAGTTTGACTTGTTCTTTCATTGATCTTCACCGATGTGAAAGACATTCTCGAGATCGGTAATGACAAAGAGCTTTACGATATTCGGTTTCAGATTTTGCATGTAAATCTCGTTGCCTTCTTCTTTCATTTTGTTGTACAGGCTGATCAGCGCCCCGAGACCCGTCGAGTCGATATACTGCAAGTCGGTACCGTCGACATAAATATCTGTCTTTTCGTCCGACCATGCAGCGAGCAGTTCGTCGCGAAAATAGGAAGAGGAAAAGATATCCAAATCCCCTTTCGCCGTGATTTGCCATGCGGGTCCCGCAAGATCAAAGTTTTTTTCTATCGTTAGATTCATGGTCGCTCCTTTGTGCATGGGTTCATTTCATTTCTGCATATATACCAATTGTAAGTGACCAAACCTACAAAGTAAAGCAAGTGACTACAGGTCTTCCACATCTTCCACGTATCGTGCGACGGCGGCGATGCGGTCTTCTTTGTCCTTCATATCCTTGAGTTTGACACCCGATGTGCGCTTGCCCATGGAAGAGATTGTGCCGGCACTGATGCGGATGACGTCGCCAGAGAGCGAAACCATCATAATCTCGTCTTGTGACTTGACGACTTTAGCGCTGACGACATGCCCCGTTTTTTCGGTGCACTTGTAGGTGTAGACGCCCTTGCCGCCGCGGCCTTGCACGGTGTATTGGCTCACCGGGGTGCGTTTCCCGTACCCCAGTTCACTGACGACGAGCAGTGTGCGATTTTCTTCGAAAATATCCATCGATACCACTTCGTCTTCCCCACGTAAGCTGATGCCCTTCACGCCGCGGGCGGTGCGGCCCATCGCGCGGACGCCTTCCACGGCACAGAGCAGGGAGAGTCCGTTCTTCGTGACCAAAATCGCCTTGTCGGTCTTAGTGGTAACGCGTACGCTGATTAACTCGTCGCCTTCGTCCAGTTTGATCGCAGCTAATCCTCTTTGTCGGATATTCGCGTACAGTTTCAACAAGCTCTTTTTCAGAATGCCTCGCCTTGTGCAGAACAGCAGGTAATCCGTATCCTGAATATCCTCTTGAATTCGGAAAGCCGCCGACACTTTTTCGCCCGGCAGCATCGTCAGCAAGTTGACGATAGCCACCCCTCTCGCTGTTCTCTTTCCTTCCGGAATATCGTACGCTTTCATCGTATAGATGCGGCCTTTGTTGGTAAAGAAGACCAGATCATCGTGCGTCGTACAGGTAAACAGGGTCTCGACAAAGTCTTCGCTTCTCTGACTGAGTCCCATAATTCCCTTGCCGCCTCTATTTTGCACTTTGTACGCCGACGTCGGAATGCGCTTGATAAAGCCCTGATTGGTTAGGGTGATCAGCACGTCTTCTTTTTGGATGAGCTCTTCAATATCGATCTCATGCGCCGCGGGCTTGATCTTGGTGCGTCTCTTGTCCCCGTGAGTTTTCTTGATCTCATTCAATTCATCTTTGATCAGCTGCATCATGAGTCTTTCATTGGCCAACAATTCCTTAAACTGATTGATCAGCTTAATCAGATCGTGGTATTCGAGGTCCAGTTTGTCCTTTTCCAAACCCGTCAAACGTCGCAGACGCATATCTAAAATCGCTGTCGCCTGTGCATCGGAGAACGCGAAGCGCGCGATCAATTGCTCCTTCGCGACTTTGTCGTCTTTTGCGGCGCGAATGATGCGGATGACTTCGTCAATATTGTCGATCGCAATTAAGAGCCCTTCGATGATATGCGCCCGCGCTTCCGCTTTCGCCAGATCAAACTGGGTACGGCGGGTCACCACTTCTTTTTGGTGCGCCACATAGTGAGAGATCAGCTCTTTTAAGCCCAGCTCTTTCGGCTCCCCGTTGACGAGCGCTAAGTTGATAATGCCGAAAGTCGACTGCAATTGCGTGTATTTGTAGAGGTTGTTGAGAATGATATTGGGATTGGCGTCTCGTTTCACTTCGATGACGATGCGCATCCCCTCGCGGTTGGTCTCATCTCGTAGATCGGAGATACCCTCTAAACGCTTCTCTTTGACCAGCTGCGCAATTTTTTCGATTAAGCGCGACTTGTTCACCTGGTACGGAATTTCTGTGACGACGATCGAGTAACGGCCTTTGTGTTCCTCAATTTCCGCAACCGCTCGCATGATGACTTTCCCGCGGCCGGTTTCATACGCGTCGATAATCCCGCTTTTTCCCATGATGTGCGCGCCGGTCGGAAAATCAGGCCCTTTGATATATTTCATCAGACCTGCGACGTCGATCTCCGGGTTGTCGATATAGGCGGTACATCCGTCGATCGCTTCACCCAGATTGTGCGGTGCCATATTGGTCGCCATCCCGACGGCAATTCCCGAAGAACCGTTGACGAGCAAATTCGGATAGCGCGAAGGAAGTACCGTCGGCTCCTGCTCTCGCTCGTCAAAGTTCGGGCGAAAATCGACCGTGTCTTTATTGATATCTCGGAGCATTTCTTGCGTAAATTTCGTCATGCGAAGCTCGGTGTAACGCATATGCGCCGCGCCGTCGCCGTCGATGGAGCCATAGTTTCCCTGTCCGTCGACCAGCAGATACCGAGTGTTGAAATCCTGCGCTAAACGAACGGCGGCATCATATATCGCAACGTCTCCATGGGGGTGGTACTTACCCAGTACGTCCCCGACGAGTCTCGCCGATTTTCGGTACGGTTTATCGGGCGCCAGCCCCAGTTCCAGCATGCCCCAGAGGATTCTTCTGTGTACGGGCTTTAACCCGTCTCGTACGTCGGGGAGTGCACGGGCGACGATAACACTCATCGCGTAGTCGAGATAGGATTTTTTCATCTCCTTCTCGATCGCAATGGGCATAATATCCTTATGTTGATTATTGTCTGTCATGGCATCTCCTACGCGTCAAGATTTTGTACATAACGGGCGTTTTTCTCGA
>CAZEBB010000046.1:0-11365 GCA_964510345.1 uncultured Peptoniphilaceae bacterium | reverse complement strand
ATATTGCAGATTACATACCCCAATTTTGATGCGATATCATGGAAGGAAACGGTGTTTTTGAAAGGGATAACGGGAGTAAAATTAGAAGGAGTCCAATTGAACTGCGTTGTCATAACCGGTACTGATATTAAAGGATGTACCTATCAATTGAAAGAATTGTTTCTTGATGAGCTGAAACCGGAGCAACTCATCGAGTTTACGTTACCAAAAGATGCGCCAGGGTATTGTATCGGATGTAAGCAGTGTTTTTTAGTGAGCGAGAAAAATTGCCCTCATTTCCATCATGTAGATCCGATCTGGCAGGCGATGCGTCAGGCGGATCTGATCGTGTTTGCGTATCCCGTGTATGTACTCAGAGCACCGGGACATGTGAAGAGCCTTCTAGATCATCTGGGTGTGCACTGGTTTGCCCATCGACCGGACCCTGCGATGTTTGATAAGACAGCTGCCATCATCACGCAAAGCATCGGGGCTCCCAATCGTGCCGCTCAAAAAGACGTACGGACGAGCCTGGAATGGTTAGGTGTTCCGGATATCAAAAGCATCGGCTTCGGCCTGATGGAAGGGATTATTTGGGACGAAATTTCTATGGAGAGAAGGGAAAAATTCGAAAAGAAGATACGTACCTTTGCACGGCAGTTTCAGAACGTAACACCAAAGAGAAAAAGCTTGAAAACCGGTGCGTACTTCTTTCTCGGTCAAAAACTGCAAGAGAGCACTTTTAAGAAATTGAAACTAGGTGAAAGACCCTCACCGGACCTGCAGCACTGGATCGATCATGGATGGGTATCCAAGGAGTGATTGCTGGAACGGTTAATGTAGATGTTTCCAACAAAGAAAACCCAAGGAAGATGAAATCGTAGACGCCGTGAGTTTTTCAAATCACTAATCCAATCATAAACGCATACAGACACCCGATAATTGGGCAGAAAACTAGCGGCCAGATCAGTACATGCTCCACGAATGTGAGGTGAGTGAAGAAATTCTTTGCGCGCAGCCGATCCGGCTCAATCCCCCATGCCTTACCGTAAAACTCTCTACGCGTATGAATCTCCACCAGATCCAGAAAAACCGCATCACCCAGATTCATGAACATAGCGATCACGTAGCCGTGCAGGAAAAGCGCAAAGAAACCAGGATGCGCAACGGAATATATCAAAGCGCCTCTTACAATCATCACAACCGCCAGAAAGGCCAGAAGCGGGAGATAGAGCTTGTAGAATGCGAGCGTCTCCTCCCGCGTCGCTGTCTTTGCCCCTTCTTGGAAATACGAAGGGAGCATGTGTAGCATCCCACGAGGTATCTTTCGCATCAGAAGAAGTATGCCGAAATTAAAGATAAAGCCGATAATGAGCCGTCGATCAGGGCTTGAGTTAGATCCATTTATTACCTCTACTTCTAAGAAAGTCGATTACCTTACATTCTATTATACTTCTAAATACGAGAGAGACACTAATAATCTTCGATGTGTGAAAAAAGCATGCTAAACTTGGACGAAATTGAGCGGAGTTGGATCACTAAAATGCCTAAGACGCAAAACGGAACAATGTATGCATGAGGGAGATCTTGGGGACACAGAAATTCAAATATCCGCTATAATGTAGGAAACGGTGACTATTAATTTTGGGCTCAATCCACTTGCACCGACAGTGGAAAAAATCAGGCAACTCATATCACGTTTACGCGGCAGAAAAGTCGGTGGAGAAAAAGTAGGGCTTTATTGCGAACATGAAAGATATTATTATGGAGCTTTTTGAGGTGGTGTAAGGATTGCTATGGAAAATTATGAGAAATTAGTACTAAGTTTGACCCAGTTACCATCTGAGACGCCTTGGCTGGAGTTTAAACACAATAATCACGAACCAGACATGATCGGGAAAGACATTAGTGCATTAGCGAATAGTGCTATACTTCACGAGAGAGATTGTGCCTATATGATTTGGGGTGTAAACGATGATACGCACGAAATTGTTGGCACACGTTTTGATTTACAGTCACGTAAGAAAGGAAACCAGGAATTAGATAGTTGGTTAAGAACAAAGTTATCTAAGAATGCAGATTATGAGTTTCATAAGATAAACATCAATGACAACCAAGTTGGGCTTCTTATCGTGCAAAAAGCAGCAAATCATCCTGTGACTTTTGATAAGGTTGAGTACATTCGCGTAGGTAGTTACACGAAAAAACTTATTGATTACCCAAGAATTCAAGCCCAATTGTGGGATAGAATACGTTATCATCAGATCGAAGAGCAATTAACCAAAACTGACTTAGACATATCTGAAGCCTTGGGACTTCTTGATTATGCGATCTATTTTGATTTGCAGGGTATTCAGCAACCATCAGACAACATGGGAGTGGCACATTATTTGTCGGAAGACGGAATTATTACAAAACAAGACAGCGGTCTGTATTCCATTACGGTTATGGGTGCCGTTCTATTTGCAAAGAATATCAATGATTTTCCGAGGATTTCACGAAAAGCCGTACGAATTGTACAGTATGATGGACTGCATCGAATGAATATGACAAGACAGGAGATTCACGATACAGGATACGTAGTGGGTTTTGAATCGCTTGTCAAATATATTGAAGCACTGACTCCTTCGAGAGAGCGCATTGTAGGTGCCTTGCGAGAAAAGCAGTCAACTTACCCCACTATTGCGATTCGTGAAGTTGTAGCTAACGCACTAATTCATCAAGATTTCTCAATTAGCGGTGCAGGTCCAGTGGTGGAAGTGTTTCAGAATCGAATTGAAATTACGAACCCTGGTACCCCATTAGTTGATATCAATCGAATAATTGATAACCCTCCGAAGTCAAGGAATGAGAAATTGGCTGCATTGATGAGGCGCCTTAGAATTTGTGAAGAGTTGGGAACGGGATGGGATAAAATTGTATTCAATACTGAATTGTTTATGCTACCTGCTCCAAGAATTTTTTCGTATGATGATAGTATGAAGGTTATCCTTTTTGCAGAAATTCCATTTTCTGACATTTCAAAAGAAGAACGGATTTGGGCTTGTTATCTTCATGCATGTATTAAACAAGTTCATGGAGAACAATTGACAAATAGTTCATTAAGAGAGCGATTTGGATTAAAGGATAATGCAGCCGGAAATATTTCACGTTTGATAAAAGACTCCATAGAGGCGGGGTATATCAAACCTTCTGATCCCGAGACGGCACCGAGGTATATGAAGTACATACCGATTTGGGCGTAATTTCAACTTGTTGGCAACTTGCAAGAAGTGAATATAATGTGAATAAATGCAATAAAATATATAATGAAGCCCATAAAATTGTGGAGGAAATAGTGGTTTATCGTAATTATATACAATAATCAACTTGCCGTTTAAACATTTTTCAATTCTAACGCACTGAATGATAAGGACGAAGTGAGCAAAAACTTATGTAAGACTAAAGGAACTATTTTTGTTCATGTTTAACTTGTCGGCAACTTGCAAAATGTCTTTAGAACGAATATTAAGTCGAATCATGTCCTTACCATATGTTAAGATCTGTTATAGAATGTTTATTAATATCTACAATAATGAATCATTTAACTTGTTTACAAAAGGAAAGATACTATTTTGATGCTCTAAATGTTTCAGTCTGGAGCCCGTGAATTTGTTCTTTGTCTCTTGACCCTAACGTATCGTAATAGTTTATGATGATCTTGCAAGGAGGAGATCGGATGAACACGAATGAAGTGGCGAGTCTTTCGGGGGTGAGTGTACGCACACTCCACCATTACGATGCAATTGGGTTGCTGTGTCCGGAACGCAACCCGGAGAATGGATACCGTGAGTACGGTGAGGAAGAGTTGGACCGACTCCAGCAAATTCTATTTTTCAAAGAATGCGGTTTTCCCCTCGCGATGATTCAAAAACTGCTTGGCAGTACTTCGTTTGATCGTGAGACAGCATTTGAATTACAAAAGAAGATCTTGTTGTATGAAAGAGACAGAATTGATGTAATGCTGGGCACGTTGGAGAAGACTATCCAAGCCATGAAAGGAGAAACGTGCATGACGCAAAAAGAAAAATTCATAGGATTTGACATGTCGCAGAATGTGTATGAGGAAGAGGCGCGCAGGCTTTGGGGAGACGAGGTCGTGGACCAAAGCAACGCCAATATCGCGTCCAAGTCGAAGGAAGAACAACTGGCGATTGCCAAAGGGATGGATGATCTCTTTACGGAGCTCGCAGCGATTCGCAGCGAAGCACCGGATTCAGAGGCGTCACAACAGGCGATGGAGCATATGTATCAGTATTTCAATGGCAATTTCGGCTATCAGTATTCGCCCGAAGCTTTCGCGAATCTGGGGCAGATGTATGTGAGTGACTCCCGCTTTACAGAAGCGATTGATCGCTATGGCGAAGGATTAGCATCGTTCTTAGCGGAAGCAATGCGCATTTACGCGGATAAGAAGAAAGCGTAAGAATGGTCCGGGCACCCCGGACCATTTTTTCGATTGACGTATTACAATCCAAACTCATCCGCAAGCGCGTTGACGATCTCAACGGCGCGGTCTTCATCTACGACATAAGAGATGCTGATCTCGGACGTGGTGACTTCGTAGAAGCGCAAACCGAGTTTCACAAACACGGAGAAAGCATGCGCGGCGACACCGGCTTGATTACGCATAGCAGTTCCGATGATGGACACTTTGCTGACTTTATCTTGGAAGCGGGACTTGATGCCCATTTCATTTAAGATGCGCTCGATCTTGGGGCGATCGGCGAGGTTACCGGTGAATGTGGTGACGCTCTGTCCGGCGACGTCGGTGGAGTGGCTGATGATGTCCAAGTTGACATTGGCTTCAGCCAGTTTGAGGAAGCATTCGGCGATGCGGTCGGCAAAGCCGTCGGTGTGGTCCATCGCGACGAGCAGAACGCCGTCGACTTTTGAAATATTGGTTACGGATCGGGTTTCCATGGTACTCTCCTTTGGCAAGATATAGGTTCCGGGGACATCACCGGTGTTCAGCGCAATATAAATCGGCACGTCGTACTTTTGCCCGAGCTCGACGCTGCGCGGCTCGATGACTTTCGCGCCGAGATTGGCCATTTCCATGGTGGTCTCGTAGGAGAGCTCGTCGAGCTTTTTTGCACCGGGGCGAATGCGCGGGTCGACGGTGTAGATACCCTCCACGTCGGTGTAGATCTCACATGTGCCACCAATGGCGGCGGCAATGGCAACGGCGGTGGTGTCGGAACCCCCGCGTCCGAGTGTCGTTATGTCACCGGCGTCGTCGATCCCCTGGAAGCCGGCGATGATGACGATCGTGCCCTCATCGAGCAGTGATTGCAGGCGCTCGGATTCGACGCGGTCGATACGCGCTTTCATATGGGGTCCCGTCGTGCGGATGCCGGCTTGAAATCCAGTGAGGGACTTGGCCTGAAAGCCTTGTGATTGCAGGTAGATCGACATCAGGGAGATGGAGATCATCTCACCCGTGGATTGTAATAGATCCATCTCGCGGGCATCGGGTTCTGTGCTCAGCTGATTTGCGAGATCGATCAGCTGGTTGGTAGTCTTGCCCATGGCGGACAAGACGACGGCGGTAGGATGACCTGCTCTTTTTTTTGCGATGATCAACTTTGCCACATTTCGTATTTTCTCCGGTGTGGCAACGGAGGATCCGCCGAATTTCAGTACGACCGGTTTCATATATTCACCTCTTCATATCGGTTATTATCAACAAATAAAAAACATGAGCAAAGGGCACTCATGTCGTCGGTTGCCCCCAATGTAAGAAGTCCTCCGTCCGGGGGATGGGCATCTCCCGAATGACAGTACCATACTTGTTCAGCATGATCCCAACGCGTTTGCGTTTCGGCGGTGGCACCTTTCGTCTCCTACTGATTGCGACCGCGACCTCTTCGTTACATGGTCATTTTGCTTCTTTAGGGTAGCACAAGAATTGCATTTGGTCAAATATTGACGCAGTTATTGGGTATACCGTACAAAAGACAACGAACATAGAAAGGACCAGAAGATGAGCATTATTTTTGAAAGAGTCAGCGTACGCAAGTATTTGGATCAACCGGTTGAACCGGAGAAGATTGAAAGCCTGCTTCGCGCAGCGATGGCGGCGCCGTCGGCGCAGAATCAGCAGCCATGGGAGTATTATGTGGTCGTGGACAGGGAGTTATTGCAGAAACTGTCGACCGTCAGCGAGTACGCCGGATTTGTCAAGAACGCGGCCGTCGCTTTTGTCGCATGCTATCGCAAGGACACGATCCGCCCGCTGTTTCAACATATCGACATGGCGGCTTCCGTGCAGAACCTGCTATTGCGCGCAACAGAGTTGGATCTTGGCGCCGTATGGATCGGTGTCGCACCACGCGAAGAGCGCATGGAAGCGGTAGAGACGATTCTTGAAATTCCGGATCATCTGCATGCATTTGCGATCATTTCATGTGGCTATCCGGTAGAGAAGCGACAACCGCAAGACCGCTATGACGCAACGCGTGTGCATTATCGATAGCGAGATGAAAATACTTGTGACGGGCTTTGATGCGTTCGGTGGCGAGGCGATGAATCCTGCGTTTGAAGCGGTGCGCCGCTTACCGGATGTGATCTTAGGCGCCCAGATCATCAAACTGGAGATTCCCACATCATTTCACCGGAGTGCACAGGTCGTACAAGAGGCGATTGAGACCGATCGTCCTGACGCCGTGCTCCACGTCGGGCAAGCGGGCGGACGGCACTTCGTCACTGTGGAACAGGTGGCCATCAACCTGATGGAAGCTACCCTACCGGACAATGACGGCGATGCGCCGATCGGCCAACCGGTGGTGGTGGGTGGAGATACGGCGTTCTTTACGACCCTGCCGATCAAGGCGATGGTATTTCGGATGGGGGAAGGCGGCATTCTCGCGGACATCTCCTATACAGCCGGCACGTATGTCTGTAACAGCATTATGTATCATTCGCTGTATTTGCAGAAACTGCAGTATCCAACGATGCGCGCGGGGTTTATTCATGTTCCATTTGCCGATGAGCAGATTACCGAAGAGAGGGAGGGGATGCCATCCCTACCCATCGATGAGATGGCGAGAGCGCTGGAGCTCGCGATCGAAGCGATCATCTTAAACGACAGCGATATCGAAGCTGCCGCCGGTGCGACCCAATAATATTAAAAGGCCTGCCATGTGGACATTGTCATGGCAGGCCCTTTTTGGCCTTAGAGATATTGTGCCTGAGCGATTTCTAACAGTCCGACCCGATCCAAGATCTCTTCCGGTACGCTAAAGGTAGCCGTAACGGTTCCGGGATAACGACCGATCTGCAACTCACCACAAATCGTCGTTCGGTTTTTGACTTCTTCTACGGTGAGGTCCAAGAAGCGAGCGGCTCTTTCAAGTGCGGTGTCAACCGCTTCGTTGAGATTCGCACCGGTTCCCACAAATGACAGCGGGAGGCTCTTCTCGATCGTGCCGTTCCATTTGGCTGCGAGCTGCTCGGCAGCCGCCCGCTCGTCGGCGGTCAGTGGGCGTGCGAGTCGTGGTAAGTCTTCGGGCACCGGCAGAAGTACCGGTCCATCAATCGGCATGTTTTTGATCAAGGTGAGTTCCAGTACGGCAACTCCGGCGACGTCAGCGGTGTGTCCGGCGATTTCACCGTCGCCCTGCATGGCATGCATATCCCCAACATAAACTCCGCCGCCCGGTACCCGCACCGGAGCGAAGAGGACGGCGCCGGCGCGCACGCGGTTGATATCCATATGCCCGTCGGTCAGCTGTGAGATCCCGCCCGCTTCGATTCCGTAATCATGGGGAGCGCCGATCAGGAATTGGCCAAAGTCGCCGGCGTTATGGGAGTCTGGCGTATCGACGGCGGGGGTTGTGCCCAGTTGGCCGAGAAACGGTTGGACGCGGGAGACAATCCCCGGAATATCACTCGGTGCTAACGATGTGACAGAGTGTTGAATGGAGTTTTCCGGCAGATTGGAGAAATGCGCGGCGTCTTGTGCGACTTTTTCAACTTCGTCGGCATTGATCGTAAACCCGAATTTGCGCGCTTCATCAAAAACCATCGTGTAGCCGGAAGCGAAGCTGAAGGGATTGACGACGGCTCCGCAGTTTTCGCATTTGATCGCGTCGGCACCGATGCCCTCTACTCGAGTCTTCGGCCAAAGCGTACCGCAGTTCGCGCATTTGCCGGCGACGAAAGGATCGCCCAAGGCACAAGCGGAGTTCGTCGTATCGACGCCGGAACTCGTGCCGTGGCTCGTCACTTGCAAGGACAATATGCGGATCATGATCGCATCACCCGGCTCTGCGCCTTCGACGGCGACGGGCTGTGTGACCTCATGACCGCCGCGGATTTCCGGCGTGATCATCGGCCCCCAGCAACCGGGCGCGGTATTGGCGACGATGATCCCACCGGAGCGAACCGGCCCCAGCATTTGTGCAGTGGGTCCTAGGATCCCGTTGGTAAAGGTATTGACAAACAATGTGGAAATACTCATGTGTAACCTCCTTATGACATAGAGTCGAATGTGCTTACTCTATACCCCAATGAAGGAATGAATCGCAAATCAGGATGGTGTATAATTTACGTTGTGAAGAACATGAGAGGAGACGCAATGAACAAGATATTATTTTACGGAATGACAGGGGAGAAGATGTGTTTTCAACATATTCTGATGAATGCACTCGATATGAAGGCGGCAGGAGATGAGGTAAAGATCATCTTTGAAGGGGCATCGGTAAGACTCGTGCCGGTATTTGAAAAAGAAGGCAACCCGCTATACAAGAAAGCCAAGGAAGCAGGGTTGATCGCCGGCGTCTGCCTCGCTTGTTCGAAGATGATGGAAGTGTACGATGCGGTCGTTGCGTCAGGATTGCCGCTTTTGGATGATATGAACGGGCATGCGGGGATGAAGCCGTATGTGAAGGATGCGTATTCTGTGATCAGCATGTAAATGAGATGGAACCTTCTGCTTACGTGTTGAAGTGTTCGTAATGTCGAGTCCGAGAACTCTTTTCGGCACGCTCACGGCCGCTCGGCCAAGATATGGCCTCAAAGAGTTACTCGGACTCTCCTTGTCCAGCATTTCTTTACGCACATTAAGTTGTCTATTCAAAGGGGCGAATTGTGGTTTGATTCGCTCCTTTTCTATATCCGGTAAAGAGATTGTCTTGAAAAAGTAGAAACTTTTATGATAATGATGAGTAATATCATAGTAACGGGTATATTAATAGGGAGAAAACGCTTACTTTTAAGCGTGTAAGGAGGGTATTTATGACAGACGCAAAACAGAAAGCCATGGCCATCGAGTCGTATATTATCGACTTTAGAAGAGATCTGCACAGAAATCCCGAGCTGAGCGGCAAGGAATTTCGTACACAAGAACGCATTATGGAAGAGCTGGACAAACTGGGCATTCCCTATCGCAAAGTGGGCAACACCTCGTTGGTCGCAACCTTAAACGAAGGCAAAGGCAAAGTCGTAGCGCTTCGCGGTGATACGGATGCTCTGCCGGTACTGGAAGAGGCGGAAGTTGACTATAAGTCAACCGTCCAGGGTTGTTCACACGCGTGTGGTCACGACGGCCATGCCGCGATGCTCTTAGGAGCAGCAAAGATACTCTCCGAAATGAAAGATGAGATCAACGGAGAAGTCCGTTTCTTCTTCCAAGAAGGCGAAGAGACGTTCTCCGGAGCGAAACTCATCGTCGCTGAGGGGGGAATGGATGGCGTTGACGCGGTCTTCGGCATGCACGGCATGACGATGTTCCGCGGGAAGAACCTCTACACCGGTACGTATGATGTCACGCCGGGCTATCGCATGGCCGGCTGCGACACGATCTTTGTCAAGTTCGAAGGTACTTCAGCCCATGGTTCAGCGCCGAACCTCGGACGGGATGCCGTCCACGCATCTGCAAAATTTGTGACGGGAATTCAGGACATCGTCACGAAATGCGTCGACCCGCAACAGAGCATCGTTTTGAACGTCGGGCGCCTGAGCGGCGGCACCAAGGCGAATATCGTTGCGAAGTACGCGGAATGCGACATCTCGATGCGCTATTTCGACAAAGACGTGCGTGCAGATGTACACGCCGGTCTCAAACGCCACGCACAGGCGATTGCTGACATGTATCAAATGAAAGTCGACGTAGAGATTGAAGAAAGTACGATCGCCCTTTACAACGACGAAAAGATCACGGCGATCGCAAAGAAATCGGCAGAAAAAGTATTTGGACCCGATAAATACATCGAGTTTGACCGCAGCATGGGATCGGAAGATATGCCGTATTATTTCGAAAAAGCACCGGGATGCTACGCATTCCTCGGGATTTACAACGAAGACATCGAAGCGGTGTACTTTCCGCATCATGAGCGCTTCCGCCCGGATGAAGCCGCGTATCCGCTGGGAACCGCACTCCATGTACAATTTGTACTGGATTATTTTGCTGAAGAGGCATAAACGATTGAGACTGAAACTGTGGGGCTTACGAGCTCCACAGTTTTTTAGTGCAGCGAATATTCAGAGAAATCCATACAAGTACTTCATTGAGGATGGATATTATGCGTCTAATAAATCAAAAATTATATTTCAGAGAAAGAAGATGAAATACACAAGTAGATATTGAAAGAATCGTTTACAAAATCAATTACACGTTGTGTTTCAAACGATACGAATTCGTATATATATGTTATAATTGGAGTATGACTCAAGAAAGGAGTACTGTTCATGAAAGGTTATGCAATGCTAAAAATTGGGGAATCCGGCTGGATTGAAAAGGATAAACCCGCATGCGGTCCAATGGATGCTATTTGCTCACCGTTAGCGATCGCAATCTGTACATCAGACGTTCATACGCTTTGGGAAGGCGCGATCGGCGAACGTCATAATATGATCCTCGGACACGAGGGCTGTGCTGAAATTGTAGAAGTCGGCGAATTGGTGAAAGATTTTAAACCCGGCGATCGCGTCATCGTTCCTGCGATCACCCCGGACTGGAACTCATTAGAGTCACAGTCAGGCTTTCCGATGCACTCCGGTGGAATGCTGGGCGGCTGGAAGTTCTCGAACTTTAAAGACGGTGTCTTCTCAGAATATTTCCATGTGAACGACGCAGACGGTAACTTAGCGCATCTGCCGGATGAAATCAATGTCGTCGATGCCTGCATGTTGTCTGACATGGTAACCACCGGTTTCCACGGCGTAGAGCTTGCAGACGTGCAGTTCGGTGAAACAGTACTCGTTATCGGGATCGGTCCTGTCGGACTGATGGCTGTTGCCGGAGCAAACCTCAGAGGTGCCTCTCGCATCCTCGCGGTCGGTACGAGACAAGTCTGTGTCGACGCAGCAAAAGGCTACGGCGCAACGGAATTCATCTCCTACA
>CAZEBB010000045.1:9112-12276 GCA_964510345.1 uncultured Peptoniphilaceae bacterium | reverse complement strand
TTTCTAATGTTTTTCATAATCCCATCCTCTAATCGGACCAAAAGCTTCCCCAAACGGGAAATAACGAAATACGACAATCCCCTTGATCGACTTCTCCGGGATCGCGCCGAAGTTACGGCTGTCATTGCTGCCGCCCTGTACGCGGTTGTCGCCTAGTACATAGTAGTATCCCTCAGGCACCTCGATCTCATAGCGGCGGTCCGCCGTGTACGTGGGTCCGCTGGTGTACGGTTCATCCAATGCGGTGCCGTTGATGGATACCACGCCGTTTTCTATTGCGACCGTCTCACCCCCAAGGCCGATCACGCGCTTAATAAACTCACGCTCCGTGCCGTCCGCCGGGTCCAAAATGACGATGTCGCCTCGTTCGATCGTATCCGTGTGCAACGAAATGCGGCTCTCAATCAAAAAATTGCCGTGATTGAGCGTCGGCACCATCGAATTTCCAAACACGAGTGTCGGCGTCGCGATAAATTGTCTGAATAACAGTGCCAATGCAATGACGACGATCAGTTCCACAATCCACGACCCCGCACTTTTCTTTTTTTCATTTTCATTTTGTAGGCCTTGATCCGGCACTTGTGTCGGATCATTCTTTGGATGAGTGCTCATAGTTCTCCTCTTTCGTATCACAATCGAATAACAGTATATCATACGCTAGGATACATTGTAACGTAGATAGATCGCTACGAGTTTGTGGGTTTCCATCAAAAAAGACCGGAATAGTCCCGGTCCTTTAGTGCAAACCACGTCCAAAAACCTTCGGGTTTGTCTTGAGTCTCAGTTAATCCTCTCGCTTCTTCTTACGGCAACGAACACTCCAATATTGATAGAGGCCGGATGTGCTCGCCATGGCAAATAACTGAGGGGCTGACGTTTCAACGATCCACCGATAATGAAGGAGTCCGAGGGAAGCAAGGTAATTATTCATTTGCTCTGTACCGACGTATTTCACAATCAAAACTGCAATGGTGAGTAAGATCAGCGGCAATAAGAGTCCCGGCAGCCAATGCTTCATCCGAACCAGTTTATCCTGAATCCATGCGAGTCCAAGCGTCAGAAGGAACAGAGCCGGTAATAGTAAATATCCTTCGTTCATTCTATCACCTCCCCAGCGATTCATCGTTTTTATCAATATCTCTATCTTTATCTTTGCCCGAGCGAGCCCTCCAATATTTGAATAAGCACATCACGCTGTACATGACAAAAAGACTCGGTGCAGATCTTTCCACAATCCATCGATGGCGAAGGAACCCGAATTTATAGAGTATCTCTGTCATCTCTTCGCTGCCAGCGGCCATCGTCAGTATCGCTGTTATGGTAAGGAGGACTAATGGAATCAGAAGTCCCGGTAGCCAATGCTTCATATGTACTAGATCACCCTGAAGCCAAAGCAGTCCGAACCCTAAAAAAAGTAGACCTGGAAATAGTAGAAACCCAACGTTCATGTTGTCACCTCTCCTTCTGCAGGGCAATGAAAGCGAAAAAAGATTGGTGTCAATATTGTATTTCTTACCCTCATTTTCCAAACATCAACCAGTTCGAATCGATCATTCTGTGTGATCCGATTTGGTGGGTAACCTGAATTTGTACTTGATTGACTGACATTAAAACTCATCTCCGAGCGATATGACATAATTCCTTTCTCGGAGCCCCCCGCCTAGGCACTTTGCGATCCTTGCATCTTAGAGACTTGCGTGATAAAATGCATATGTTAGTTTTCTTCGAGTATGAAGAGTCTCGGAACGGAGGTGAATGGAATGGCAAATATTAAATCGGCGCTGAAAAGAATCGACGTTATCAACAAGAAGACGGCGATGAACAAGTCGAAAAAATCGGAAATCAAAACCTACATTAAGAAATTTGAAGCAGCGATTGAAGCCGAAGACATGGATCAAGCGCAAAAAACCTTTAAGGTTCTGGAGAAAAAATTGGGTCAAGCGGCCAACCGCAACCTGATGCACAAGAACGCTACCGCCAGACGCATTTCCAGCATGCAACGCAAGCTGAACGGCCTGCACCAAGCGTAATAGCAGAACGAGATTTCACCCGCAATTTTGCGGGTGTTTTTTATTGCTCGCATGAGAATGGGTAAAGAATAATGAACTAGACATCTATCTAAAGGAGAGATCATGAAAACAAATTATCAAAAATTCTTTGCCTATATGCTCATACTGGTTCTATTAGGTGGAGCGACGGTTCTACTCACACCAATACTGATTTCTGTATGGAGTAGTGATGGACAAGGGTTCACGAGAAACCGCATACTACTTCTTCTCGGCGTACTTTTCGGAAGTCTGATCCTACAAGTGCTGTTTACTTTTCTACGCGAAAGGTTCGCCAAGCAATACAACAAAAACAATTTTAAAGAAATGTTCGCGAAGTATCTGACTCTTGATTACGACTACCTCTTAGAGGAGGGACCGACCAACCTCATCGAACGCATTGTCATGGGTGTGAACAGTATCTATCTTTTCATGACTTCAGATAACATTCGGATCTGGTCAAGCGTATTTATCTTGTCTCTGCTATTGCTTCTGGCAGGTCTGCAAGATCGACTCGTACTAATTATTCTCTTCATCATGTTGCCGATCAACTACTTCGGCTATCGAGCCCTAAACAAAGAACTCTCTCGGCGCTCGAAAACTTTACAGAGCGAATCAGCGCAGGGCTGGCAAAGAGTGCTCTCCGTTGCTTCCCAAACCGACCACTTAAAACAAAGTGCATCCCATGACATCTTAATGGAACAGTTAGATCCGACACTGGACCGTATTTATCAGGCGCAAGCTGATGTAAACATCTTTGCACAATCCGCCTCTTCTATCCTTCAGAGCTTAAACTTGATCGCTCAAACGATGATCATGGTCATCGTCGTGTTCGGAGTGCTCGACGGAGAGGATCGAGGCATGACCATCGTGTTTTTCTCAGTCGTGGTGCCTCTCTATTTTCAACACTTAAGCGCACTCGTGGGTTCAAACTTGAATAAACGGGATATGGAGATTACAAAAGAATTCATCGAAGGGTGGGATTCAAAGAAGGAGCACGACGGTATGGTTTCTCTTGAGCAAATTGATTCAATTTCTTTTGATGTTCCCGCACTCGCTGTGAAAGACCGATTATTAGCCACAAATGTACGCGGTGATTTCATCAAAGGGGATGTGGTG
>CAZEBB010000045.1:0-9012 GCA_964510345.1 uncultured Peptoniphilaceae bacterium | reverse complement strand
GGTGATTTCATCAAAGGGGATGTGGTGTGGGTACGCGGAGAGAGTGGAACCGGCAAGAGTACACTGGTCAAACTGCTCGTAAAATTTCGAACGACTGACTCCTTGTACATAAATGACATCGATATCCGGCGCTTTTCTAATCGCTCTCTCCGGAGTCGAGTTGACTATCTTTCGCAAAATGTCCCGATTATTAGGGGCACATTACTTGATAATTTGTTTCTAAATATGGAACGAACGCCTGAGGCGCTAACGAGGCTCGAGAACGATCCTGTTCTAAGCGAAATTCTCGAGGGGAAGAGCTTCGATTCCCTGATCGAAGAAGGTGGCGCGAACCTCTCCGGCGGTGAAAAGCAGAAGATCGCCATCGCAAGATCTCTGAACAGCAACGCTGAGGTGCTCATTCTCGATGAGATCACATCGAATATTGATCGAGAAAGTGCAGAAGAAATTCTGGATCGCCTAGCACAGCCTGATTCGAACAAAATCATTTTTATCATCTCTCATAACGATCTTCCGAAAAAATATGCCACAAAGGAACTCTGGCTAAAGTAGAATCTTCACAGAAAAGATTCAACGACACAACCTTGCGATCAAGACCGTCAATAATGTGTCGTGATCGACGGGCGATTCTTTGAGCTGTGATTCGGTGTCGTACAGTTCTCGCATCATGCGGTAGAGCGTGCGAAAGGGAAATGCACGGCAGCTGGTCGCGAGTTTCCCGTATTCGAAGGGCGAGATTTGCAGATATTTCGTACCACTCTCGCCTTTCGGGTTTTCTAAAAAGGCTTTGACTCGGATCAGATTTCTCACATGGCGCACGAGCATATAAAACACGCCGAACTCTTCCATGCCGTTTTGGCGCACGGAATAGTACATGCGGATGGCTTCGTGGGAGCGCTTTTTGGACACGGCGTCCATCAGCTGAAAGATCGTCTCGGTGAAGGGCGTCGGCAACATCTGCTCCACTCGCTCTTCGGTGATGGTGTTCTCCCCTTCGGCGATGAGTGCCGTCAGGATATGGTCCACATCGTACAGGTTCTTCTCTGAGTCCTTCGCCAGATACGTGCTGCGCTGACTGATGAGTTGCACGGCGCCGGACGTGATATTGCGCCCGGACTGCTGCACGCGTTTGGTAATGAAGGCGGTCAACTCTCCAGACTCCATCTTCTTAAAGCTGACCAATCCGTCCGCGGCATCGACTTTTTTTACGAGTCGTCCCTTAAAGATCGTCTCCTGTGGTGCGATCATGATGACGAGCAAGCCTTCGGGCAGCCGGTCCACATAGTCGTAGAGTCCGTCGTAGATCTCTTTGAACTTGCCCATACCGTCTTTGGTGAAATCGCAGTCGTGAATCAGCACGACGCGCTGCGCGGAGAAGACGGGCAATGTCTCGCAGGCTTCGATGATGGGAACGAGTCCGGTCTCGGGAAGGTGGAGCTCGGTAAAGTTGAGGTCGGGCATGTTTTCGATATAGTCTTCTTTTAAAAAGCGAATCACAAAATCCAGCAGGTAGACTTCACTGCCATAGAGTATATATAGTCCCGATGTCGCCCGTTGCGACAGTTTTTTCTGAAAGACGGTACGCTGCACTCTTTGTTCTTCTCCCTTCTCTGATGACCCACCCCGCGATGGGAATCCAACCGATCATCGATACCATAAGTACCACAGGGTCTCGCCGCATGGACGGATAACCGGTTATGCGGTATCCTTCCTGCGTTATTTCGACGCGCAAATTCCCTAAACTATCGGTGCGGTAGGGCTCGATCCCACGGTCGGTTAGTCTCTCCAACACTTCGATGTGCGGATGCCCGAAGGTGTTGCCGTAGCCCGCGCTGATGATCGCGGTTTTGGGCTGTACGGCATCCAAAAATGCCGGCGAGGTTGAGGTCGCGCTCCCGTGGTGTCCTACTTTGATTATATCCGATTGCAGTGAGCGATCCAAAATTTGTCGCTCCGCGTTTTCTTCTAAGTCACCGGTGAATAGAAAGGATGTACCGCCCACCTGATAGCGAAGCACGAGCGAGTCATTGGGCTCGCGGCGCTCCGCCGCATAGAGCACGTCGATGGCGTGCCCGCCGGGGAGCGGGAGGCGATCTCCACTTTTTAGCGCTATTACGGGCACATTCCCATTCAACAAGGCACGGGCGTCGTCCGTTTCCGCTAAACCGGCGGGAATCATAATCGCGTCCGTCGGTACGCTTTCGATCAAGGCGTGCAAATTCTCGGAGTGATCGGCGTCAAAGTGGGAAATGAAAACGCCATCCAGATGCCGTACGCCTTCTCTTGCAAGTGACGGCTGGACGATGGACGCAAAGCTGTCGGACATCCCCTCACGACCCTCGCCGCCGGTGTCGATCATAAACGAATAGCCTCCATCTTTGAGCAGGATGGCATCGCCCTGTCCGACATCGATAAACAGCACGGTCGTCGGATGAGAAGCTGCGAGAAGCGGCGCGGCGATGAGTGCTCCACACGCCGCGATGACGCTACCCCTTCGCAGATGATAAGGGAGCGCTGTCAACAACTGCGGTCGCAATGCGATGTAAAGCAACAAATAACTCCACAGCACATGGGCTACGCCAAAGCCACCTGTGCGGATGGCCGGCGCGGGCACGGCGGATAGTGCACCCGTCAACAGCAAGAATGCGTCAATCAAAGCCGCGGGTATCCATGCGATCGCAAGTGCGGCTTGCGGTAAGACAAAGTAGAGTAACAGGACGGGGATTACCGCACTGACGGCCAATCCGAAGACGGGAACGAGGATCAAGTTCGCCAAGATGCCGATGACGGGCGATTCGCCGAAGTGGTAGAGGATGAGCGGAAGTATGCCGATATGGATGGCCGCCGCCTGTTGCAGCAATGCTCCCAAGAAGCTCTTCGCGGGGTAGCGTTTGGCGATGACGCGCGCCACCCAGATGACCGACCAGACGCCCATCACGGAGAGATGAAATCCTGCGTCGACGACGCTCCCCGGAAAGAGGACTAAGATGAGCATCACAGCGAAGAAAAGCGCTGTGAGGGCATCATACGGTTTTTGGAGGCTTCTGGCCATCACCAAGACAAACGCCATGATCAGCGCACGCACGACAGAGATCGGAAACCCGATGATCCAAGCATAGATGCACAGCAAGATCAGCGCTACGATGCGAGCATTCCGTTTATGTAACCACAAACCGCCGACCCCTACGGTGAGCCCAAAGAGGATCCCCGCGTGCAACCCGGACACGGCGAGCAGATGCGTGATCCCGAGCGCACGAAATTCGTCCTTTGTCTCCTGCTCCATCGATGAACGGGCGGTCAACACCGTCAGCATCAGCTGGGCGGAGGGTTGGTCAAATAGCTCATTCAGCGCTCGATCGATCCCCTCGAGAAAGGTCCTACGAAGTGTGAGCGTGAGGTCTGGCGCGAGTCCGAGATCTGTATACCCGTCACGCATATGTACGATACCGTCCCAGCCGTTGCGCTTCACGTAGTCCCCATAGGAAAAGAGGCCATCGTTTTGCGTACGATCCGCACGTCGCACCTCGCCCGTCCCGCGAATTGCCTGACCGACCCGAAGGTCTGTTTGCGACGCCTGTGTTTGCAACAAGACGGTGTCCCCGGCCAATGGCCCGTCCCACAGCGTCGCTATGTACGGTTTGGTGTAGGAAGTCGGGTTCTTTTGCGCCGTGATGACCGCCGTCATCTCTGATGTGGTCCCTAGGCTCATCTCGGTGCGCGAGGGCTCCTTTAACTGCCTTGCATGGAGCACTGTCAGTAAGAGCACGACACTCCCCAACAATGCGAGGGTCTTCTTTTCACCATTCGCGATCAGGGTGATAAGAAAAAACGGGATCAGAAACACGAGCGAAGCCTCGCTCGTCCAGCCAAACAGTGCGCCGATCGCTGCGGCGCTCAACAGTATGATCACCGGTCGTTTCATCTGCATCCCCCCTTTCGATTATAGCATCCTGTACGATCGCCGTCATATTTTGCTACCGGTCGCTATCATAGCTGTTGGTGAAACCGGTTTTCCGTGTTAAAATGCCCTTAGGAGGAGATTATGCAAAAATCCTATTTGTTATGGCCTTATTTGAAAGAGTATAAAGCAAATATCACTCGCGCCTTCAAGGAAGAAGATGCTTATTTTGTTGAACTCGATCAGACGATATTCTACCCGCATCTATCCGGCGGTCAACCGGAGGATCACGGGCAAATCGACGGGATCCACGTCATCCACGTCCGTGAAAACCAAGGCGTCATCGAACATCAGGTCACAGAAGAAATGCAGGAAGGCCCCGTCACGATGCAACTCGACTGGGACAGGCGCTATGATCATATGCAGCAGCATACCGCGCAGCATATCCTGAGCGGCATCTTTGATCAGCTATTCGGGATCAAAACCGTAGGCTTCATGATCGGCGAACAGATCTCCACGATCGACATCGATGCCGTCGGCCGTCACAATGCATTGGAGCTCGTCCATTCCGTGTGTGAGCTGGCCAATCGACTCTGCCAATCGGCTCTTCCGATCCACAGAAGTATCGCAAAAAATGCGGACCCGAAGAAAGCGGAAAAGGCAGCCGGAGCGCCGATCCGCCTGATCCATATCCCAACGATCGCCGTAACGGAATGCGGCGGTACGCATGTAGCCAATACGTGTGAATGCGGACCGATACGCATCGTGAAGACGCAAAAGGATCGCGGTCACCTGCGCGTCACCTATATCGCCGGGAAGCGCTGCTTGCGCGAATACGACAGCTTGCGAGCCGTCGCAGAGCAATGGGCGGAGCGCTACAATACCTCGGCTGCCGATGCATTTAAGCGCGTACAAACGCAGATTGATCGGATCGATGTGTTGGAGAAAGAAAATAAGAATCTGATCCGCCTCACGATGGAGGCCTTGCGACCGGCACTGTTGGTGAAGACGCAGTCCCACCGCGGCTACCAAGCGCTGGTGCAATATATCAATGCGCCGCTCCCCCTCAGAGACCTCGCAAAAGACCTCCCGCAAGAGCTGATCCTGCTGGTCAACTCGGAAGGCGCGCTGTACGTAAAAATGAAGCAACCCATCGAAGCGGTGACTGCCTATATGGAAACCCTTCGCGCCGATGAGAACTTCAAAGGCGGAGGCAAAGGCGCCGAGTGGTACGGTCAGTTTTTGGAAGGCCCCTACGCCACGCTTCCGGAGACTTTGTGGAAAGAGATGACGAATCGTTGGTAATATTAACTACACAAAAAAGGAGACATGTTGACTTGCAACGCGTCTCCTTTTTGTTTGCTCAGATGGCGGGAGTATGTGAGAATCGAACTCACCCAAGAGGCTACAAACCCCTCGCGCCGGTTTTGAAGACCGGAGGACCCACCAGGACCCATCTACCCCCAAATTGGAATCTTACTCATTATACGGAACTTTTCCGATAAAAGCAATTCGAAACCAAACATTTATTGTAGATAGTACCCCTCGCCCCACTTGGTCTGCACCGGCGGCTTTGTAATCCCCGCATCTTTAAACTTCTTTCGGATTCTTTTGATGTGGACATCGACGGTTCTGATATCGCCGACATAGTCTTCATTCCAGACCGTTTCCGCCAATTTCAGACGGCTGATAATCTCCCCGGGTTCCGATGCCAGGGTCAACAGAATATCAAATTCCTTGCCGGTAAAGTCGATCAGTGTCTCTTTATATTGGACTTGTCTCCCGATAATGCGCAAGGTGAGGTCTCCAACTTGAACTACCCAACGCTTCTCCTGATCGATCGGCGTATGGGCCCGGCGCAAAACCGAGCGCATACGCGCTTTGAGTTCCAAAATATTGAACGGCTTCACAAGCAGGTCGTCCGCTCCATACTCCAAGGCGAGCACCTTGGAAAGATCTTCGGAAATATCGGTGACGACAATAATCGGTGCGGATGTCATCTCACGCACTTTTTCGATCAGAACAAGCCCGGTGCCGTCCGAATAGCGCATATCACTGAGGATTAAGTCGACCGCTTGGCTCTCCGCAAACCGTACGACCTCGCGTATTGTCGACGCCTGTTTGATCTCATAGCCGTCGGCTTCAAAAATATAGGCCAATTCACTGCGATAGGATGCCTCAGGTAGTGCTAATAACAATTTCGTCTTCATGCGGGCACCCGCTCGTCTCCGACTCTTTTTGTGATTTTGCGTTGATCCATGGCGGATAACAACGCCAGTGCGACTTTCCGGTTCGTGTCTAACGTATCTCGCGCTTCGGCGACGGTCAGCTTTCCATTTTTGGCCAAAAGCTCTTTCATGCGTTCGATCCCGCTTTCAAACAATTGGGTGGATACGAGCATGTCATCTTCCAATCGGATCAATTGTTTTTCTCGTACCATATACTGTAACAATTCGTTGATCCACGTATCGGCCGATGCCGGCAAAGACATTTCCTCCGCTTTCAGCGGAACAAAATGGGTCTCAGCTTCTTGTAACAGCAGGGATTGTACCGACCGTTGTTCTTCGGTAAGCGTTGCAGTGAAATCCGCTGTGGAGACGATGCCCGAGTCTTCTTGATATTCGCCTTGCGACAGCATGACTTGCAAGATTTTTTCTCCGACTTTGCTGCGCGCCTCCGAGAGTAATGAAGAACGAAGTGATTCCTTCGCCATCCCCAACCGAAGCGGGTATTGAGACTGGTAAGTCTCGATCATCTGTTTCATTCGTTGCGACAGGCTCTGAATCTTCTCATCGGAGAGGACGGTTTTTCCGTCGGCGGTTTCAAAGACGTGTAAGCGACCGGCAGCTTCCAGCGCTTCGACGCGCCGCTGGGTCTTTTCGATCTTCTCTCCCGATACAGCGGCCAGCGATTGGATGGTCGGATATTCCGACTCCATCTCCCGTAGGCGGATCATGAGCGCTTCCTCCGGGTCGGCTTCAAACAGCTTTTCGACCGGATTGCTTTCCCCCGACTTGATTCGTTTTTTCTTATGGGGCAGGCTGTCCACGATTACACCGCCGCCGATGGTGATCAACGGCGAATACAGCCGTAAGACAAAGTGATCGCCGGGTTGAACGGCTATCTCTTCTTCCAGTCGCAGCTGTGCATAACCGCTCTCAAAGGAATTGAGTTCATCCCGATCCAAAAGCGCCAACCGGCACAGGATCTCCGACGTACCGAGATACAGGCGAAGACGCGTCCGGTTTTCTAACGGGAACGGTAATTCGACGGTCGACAATGAGACGTCGAGCATCGGCGTGTTGACAAGCGCATCCACATTGGAGAGAATGTCGCCCCGGTCCATCTCGTCTTTACCAATCCCGGCGAGATTGATCGCTACGCGTTGCCCGGCGTGAGCGACCTCGACGTTTTGGTCGTGCACTTGCAGATTGCGGACCTTTGCTTTTTTCTTGGAAGGATAGATCATCACTTCCTGCCCGAGGGTCAGCGAACCGGCGACAAGGGTACCCGTAACGACAGTGCCGAAACCGGAGATGCTGAACACGCGGTCGACGCCGTAACGTACGAGCGCATCCTCCGTGCGATCGGGCAGATCTTTGGCGATCATATCGAGCGCTTCGATCAGCGCGGGGATCCCCTCTCCCGTTACGCTGGACACGGCAAAGATCGGCGCATCTTCCAAAAACGTGCCGGCGACCGTCTCCATCACATCCTCTTTGGCGATCTCCAGCCACTCTTCATCTACCATATCGGCTTTGGTGAGCGCGATGATGCCGCGTGTGATCCCCGTAAAACGGAGGATTTCCAAGTGTTCACGGGTCTGCGCCATGACGCCTTCGTCTGCGGCGACGACCAGGATGACGATGTCCATCCCCGCGACGCCGGCAAGCATATTCTTAATAAATTTCTCGTGCCCCGGCACGTCGACGATCCCCGCACGCACCCCCGAGGGCAAATCAAAATAGGTGAAACCCAATTCGATGGAGATTCCCCTCTTCTTCTCTTCTTCCAAACGGTCTGTCTCGCGACCGGTTAAGGCTTTAATGAGCGTCGTCTTTCCGTGGTCGATATGGCCGGCGGTGCCGATGATTAAATGCTTCATTGCGCGGCACCCAGTGCGCTGCGAACAGTGTCGCAGAGCGCATCCAACTGATCGTCCGCTACCGTGCGAATATCAAACAACACGTGATTATCCTGTATCCGTGCGATGACGGGAAGTGCTTGGGCTCGCAGGCAGCGCTCCAGCTTCTGCGGGGTCACACCGGTCTGAATGCGCACAGCCTTCGAAGGCAACTCGGTACCCGGCAGCGACCCTCCGCCCACTTGCGAGACGGTATCGATCATATCAGCTGTCACGCCTTCTACCGCGTTCAGCTTGTCGGACAGTGCGGTTGCACGACTCAGCAGCGATTCCATCGATTCCGACAGCATCCGTAGAGTCGGGATCGTCTTTGTTACATTTTCCATATCGAGATATTTGGAGCAAGTGTATTCCAGTGCGGCAATCGTAAATTTATCGACGCGAAGCGCGCGCGTCAGTTGGTTCTTTCGCATTTTTTCTAAAAACTCACGCTTCCCGACGATGATGCCGGCCTGTGGACCTCCCAGTAATTTGTCGCCGGAGAAGGTGACCACATCCATACCGGATGCGATCGCGTCCTGTACGGTGGGCTCGTCGGGCAGTCCATATTGGGACAACTCCACCAGTACGCCCGATCCCAAGTCCTCAATTAACGGCAAGCGAATGCCGGTTTCTTTCTCCCAACTGTCTCTGATCTCTACGAGCTCGGGAACGGTGACGGCATCGGTAAAGCCGATAACGCGATAATTACTCGTATGGACGCGGAGCAATGCCCCGGTGTCTTCACACAGGGCGTTCCTGTAGTCCGACGGATGGGTTTTATTCGTCGTGCCGACTTCTTTCAAGCGCGCACCGCTTTGCTCCATTACCGCCGGGATCCGAAACGATCCGCCGATCTCGATCAATTCTCCACGCGAGGTGATGACCTCTTTGCCTTTCGCCAAAGTGGAAAGCACAAGCAATACCGCTGCTGCATTGTTATTGACGACCATCGCATCTTCCGCACCGGTGATGATGCGCAATTTTTCGA
>CAZEBB010000044.1:0-12700 GCA_964510345.1 uncultured Peptoniphilaceae bacterium | reverse complement strand
GTCTTCTCCCTCTTCTGTCGACAAGAATCCGTAGCCCTTTGTTGCGTTAAACCATTTAACAGTTCCTCTAGCCATGTGTTGCATTTCCTCCTGAAACAAACTTGTGGTTATAAACCACTACACTCGCGGTCTTCTGACCACTCTTTGTACTATACTACTTATATTTTAATTTGTCAACGTTTACATTGAAGTATATAGTTCTATTATCTGGGGCTTCATGAAGATGCCAATTTTTTGGCGATCCATACATTCCGAACGCCGTGATGATACTCCTTTGACTGAAAATAGCCATTCTCTCGTCGGATGGACGCAAAGCCATTCTTGGCCAGCATTCGGAATATCTGCCGTTTCGAATAGATTCGCAAAAAGTGTGTTTCTTTTTCTTTACAAAAATGTCCATTCTTTCGGTAAAACAAATGTAAGTCATAACGGATCTCCGTTTGTTGATCCCATGATGTTTCCCAAGCCATAAAGTAATCTGCTTCATCATACAGGATGGCTCCGTTTTGGCTGCGTTCAATCAAATACTCCGGCGAAAGTAAATCGAAGATCAGCGTTCCTCCGACGGGTAATGCTTTATAAACATTTTTCAGTAAGCGATCCAATTTCTTTGGGTCCGTCAGATAGTGAAAGACATCCAAACAAAACACCCAAGCCTTGTACCCTTCCGAAGCGCGAAGTGCTCGCAAGTCGCCATGTAAGAGGCGCACGGGGAGTCCATGGGTCCTTCGTCGGGCAAATTGTAGCATTTCTTTTGAACGGTCCAATCCGGTCACTTCGATGCCTCTGGCTGCCAGCGCCGCCGTTAGATGCCCGGCGCCGCACCCCCCTTCGAATACTAAGTCTCCCGGTTGCAGCTGGGCATTTTGAACGACGAAATCTGCGATCGCCTCGTAGTCTTCCGTATCATGCCAACGCTCGTAGAAGCGTGCAAAGGCATCATACATCTTCCGGTCTCCTTTGTCTATGCTCCAGATCTTTTGCCTTACGCAGATTCCGTAATTCGACAAGAATCTTGCTGAGTGTATACTGTATGCCCACCAGTATCATAAACAGTGCTCCGATCAAAATGATCTCGTATCGCATGATTTCCCTCGTTTCTATCGACCTTCACTCGGCGGTGCAAAGTGCCGTAACGCCTCGCCTGCCAGATACAATGAACCCATGATATAGATCTCATCGATACTGGGAATCTTATACGCCACTTCCAACGCCTCCGATAAGGTGGGAAACGTCCTGACATTCACATCATCGGGGAAATAAACGGCACGTACGTCATCCGGCTGCCAAGAGCGGACATCATCCACCGGTACCAAGAACAAATGTGCAAAGCTCTTTCGCCACAATTGTAAGAGCGTAGAGTCACCCTTATCGGCCATCATTCCAACAATCCCCACGGTATTCTCAATCTTTCGACGCTCCGCAGCGAAGGTTTCGATCGCGTGGCGGTTGTGAGCGCCGTCGATAATCACCGCCGGGTGCTCTGCGACTAATTGGCGCCGACCCGGGATGGATGCCTTTTGTACTCCGCGGACGATTGCCTCGTCAGAAATTTGCGGGCAAAGAAACTGTGACGCCATGATCGCGAGAATTGCATTCGAAGGCTGATACGCACCTCCAAGTCGGGTGCGCAGTTTCAGCTGCCGTTCTTCCCATATAAACTCACTGCCACCGGGCGTTACCGAAAGCACATGGTATGTCTCGGGAGAAACGAATTGGAGTCGACTTCCGACTTCTTCCGCTTTTTGACACAAAACGTCTTGAACCTCTGCCGCTTGCTCCGCCGACAAAGCCGGAATCCGCGACTTGATGATGCCCGACTTGTTCTGTGCGATCTCTACAATATTTCTCCCCAAACGCGGGACATGGTCGATACCTATCGGCGTGAGAATGCTTAGTGAAGGGGTCAGCACATTGGTTGCATCTCCTTCCCCACCAATTCCCGCTTCGATAATCGCGTAATCGACGTCCGCTTCCCGAAAGGCGACCAAAGCCGCATACATCTGAAGCGTGAACGCTCGGATCTCATCACTACGATCTATGCGGTTCAACGCAGACTGCACGAGAGCTGCGCTTTCGCAGAACAGCTCCCGCGGGCAATTAGCACCTTGTATCCGTATCCGCTCCGTAAAATCGATGACATGCGGCGACGTATAGTGACCCACTTTCGCACCGGACTCTTTCAAGATCGACGCGATAAAACTCCCCGTCGATCCCTTACCGTTGGTCCCGGCGATGTGAAGGATAGGGAAACTGTCTTGTGGATTCCCTAACGCGGCCAGACCTTTTTTGATCAACTCCGGATCCGTATCGGATCCGTAGCGAACCGGGTCGTCCAAAAACGCTAATGCTTCTTCAAAAATCAACGCGCAAGCTCCTGTAAATTGGCAAGGCTGTTCTTCGTTTCTTCCATTTGTTTTTTGTAGCCGGTGAGCTTTTCACGCTCTGCTTCCACCACCGCTGCAGGGGCCTTTTTCACAAAACCTTCATTCTGTAATTTGCCTTCAATGCGTTGCACTTCACCGTTGAGTTTGGTGATCTCTGCTTGCAAGCGGGCCGTTTCCTTCTCGATATCCAATAAGTCCGTCATCGGCAGGAAGACCTTCATCTGCGACAAAACAATCGGCAAGCATTGGTTGACACGTTCGTCCTCTTTTTCCAGGACTTCCACTTGTGTCCCAAATCCAAGTTTCAAGAGATGATGAGCGTTATTCATCAAACTCTCGCGAATCTCTTGATCTTCAGAGACGAAAATCAGCTCCGACTTGCGTTGTGGGGCAATCCCCTTCTCCTGACGCAAATTACGGATGGCAATCACGCTCTCCATGACGAGATCCATCTGCCGAATCGATGAGGAGTCGTGAATCTTAGGTGCTTCTCCGTACAATTGATCCATTAATTGACCTTGTGTGCTCGGCAGATACGCGTAGATCTCTTCCGTAATAAACGGAATGAACGGGTGCAATCTCTTGAGGATTTCTTGCAGTACCGTGAGCAGCACGCCCATCGTGCGGTCTTTCTCTTCTCCGGCTTCGTATAATCTCGGTTTTACCAGTTCGATATACCAGTCGCAGAAATTATTCCAAGTGAAATCGTACACGCGTTGCGCTGCCATGCCGATCTCATATTTGTCCATATTGCGGTCCATATCTTCGATCGTTTCATTTAACAAGCTGAGGATCCAGCGGTCTTCCGTCGCCAGACGGCTCTCATCGAGCGCATATTCCTTGCCCTCTTCCGCATACATTAGCACAAAACGCGAGGCGTTCCACAGTTTATTGGCAAAGTTTCTGGCCTGCTCCACCTTTTCGATGTGGAAACGCATGTCATTGCCCGGGCTATTTCCCGTAACGAGCATAAAACGCAACGCATCCGCCCCGTATTGGTCGATAATCTCAAGCGGGTCAATTCCGTTGTTGAGCGACTTGCTCATCTTTCTCCCTTGTGCGTCGCGAATGATCCCGGTGAGATATACATCTCGAAAGGGGACTTCTCCCATGGAATACAATGAAGAAAATACCATGCGAATTACCCAGAAAAAGATGATGTCATATCCTGTGACCAACACATCCGTCGGGAAGAAATACGCGAGGTCGTCCGTCTTCTCCGGCCATCCGAGTGTGGAATACGGCCAGAGTGCCGACGAGAACCACGTATCCAGCGTATCTTCATCGCGCGTAAAAGCATGATTTCCGCAACTCGGGCATGCATGCGGCATCTTGCGATCGACGATCACCTCGCCGCAATGGTCGCAGTAATACACCGGCAGGCGGTGCCCCCACCAAAGCTGTCTGGAAATACACCAATCGCGAATATTCTCCAGCCAAGAAAGATATACTTTTCCGAACCGATCCGGAACAATGCGAAGGCGGCCGTCGTGATAGACTTGCATCGCTTCTTTCGCGAGTTCTTTCATCGCGACAAACCACTGCTTGGAGATTAATGGCTCGATGACGGTATTACAACGTTCACAGTGACCGACCGCGTGATCATGATCTTTGATTTCAACCAGATACCCCTGTTCCGATAAGTCCTTTACCATTTGGATGCGGGCGTCTTCCCTCGTCATTCCGGAATACGCATAGCCTTCCGCAATGTGTCCGCTATTCGTCAGGATGACACACTGCCCTAAGCCGTGTCGCTCGCCGACCACAAAGTCATTGGGGTCATGTGAGGGTGTAATCTTTACAGCACCGGAACCAAAAGACGGGTCGACATATTCATCGGCGATGATCGGGATTCTGCGTCCAACCAAAGGCAAGATAACCGTCTCTCCGACCATCTCTTTGTAGCGCTCATCGTCCGGGTGGACTGCGATCGCAAGGTCTCCGAGCATCGTCTCCGGTCTCGTCGTCGCGATCTCGATCCCCGCGTCGGAGTCCTCAGAGAAGGGATAGCGAATCGTCCACAGGTGACCATGCGTGTCCTCATGCTCGACTTCCGCATCGGAAATGGCCGTTCCGCAGTTGATGCAGTAGTTGATGATGCGGTCGCCGCGATAGATGTAGCCGTCGTTATAGAGGCGGATAAACTGCTCTTCGACCGCATGGCTAAGCCCCTCATCTAATGTGAAGCGCTGTCGTTCCCAGTCGCAGGACACGCCGAGGCGCTCTAATTGGTGTACGATTTTCCCGCCGTATTTCTCCGTCCACGCCCACGCTTCTTCTAAGAAGCCTTCGCGACCGAGCTCTTCTTTTGATTTGGTTTCTGCCGTGATTTTCTCGACGACTTTCGCTTCGGTCGATATGCTGGCATGGTCGGTTCCCGGCACCCAAAGTGCGGCGTACCCTTGCATTCTCTTGTAGCGAATCAAAATATCCTGCATCGTGCTACCGAGAGCATGCCCCATATGCAAAGCGCCGGTGACATTGGGCGGCGGCATTGAAATAGTATACGGTTTTTTGTCGGGATCAATCTTTGTGTGGAAGCTCCCGGATTCTTTCCAGCTCTGGTAGATGCGATCCTCAAAACTCTTTGGATCGTATGTCTTTTCCAAGTTTCTCATTTTCCCTCCTACAATAAAAAAATCGCCCCGTATAGGGCGAAAATCTTCGCGGTACCACCTAATTTCCGCATGGAACATGCGGCTCTTTTCATGTATAACGCCATGAAACGGACTTTCGTCAACTCACGGGCGACCTTCCCTTGCGCTGTACCGGAAATTCTCACCAACCATTTCCTCTCTGCTGGAAAACGCAACGTACTCCTCCCCTTCATCGTCTACCCGTAGTATACGCAATTTTGCCCCTTTCTGTCAATGACCATCCTGTATATTCATTGACACAATCTACTATATCGACTAAACTTAAAAATATAAGTAGGTAGTATGAAGCGATGATGCTCATACAGCTTCTGCCAATACAGGAGGATTGAAAATGGAAAACAAGTACGTATACGCCTTCCATGAAGGCAACAAAGAGATGCGCAGTTTGCTCGGCGGAAAAGGGGCAAACCTAGCTGAGATGACCAACCTCGGACTTCCGGTTCCTCCGGGATTCACCGTAACGACGGCGGCTTGTAACCGATTCTACGAAGAAAACGAAGAGCTTTGGAACGACTTATTGACAGAGATCGCCGATCATCTGAAAGAAGTCGAAGGCCAATTGGGCAAATCCTTTAACGATGCTGAAAACCCCCTACTCTTCTCTGTTCGTTCGGGTTCCGTGTTCTCCATGCCCGGCATGATGGACACCATCCTCAATTTGGGACTCAATGATGAGTCCGTAAAGGGACTCGCTAAATCCACGAACAATCCGCGCTTTGCATACGACAGCTATCGTCGCTTTATTCAAATGTTTGGCGACGTCGCGATGGAAGTGCCGAAGCACTTCTTTGAAGAAGCGCTTGAAGCGAAAAAACACGCAGTGGGAGCTACCTTAGATACCGATCTCTCCGCAGATGACCTCAAAGATGTCGTCGAAAGCTACAAGGCGATCGTTCGCAGAGAATTCGGAGCCGACTTCCCGCAAGAGCCATTTGAGCAACTGAAGTTCTCCATCAAAGCGGTCTTCAAATCGTGGGACAACAACCGCGCGAAAGTCTATCGCAGACTCCACCAAATCCCCGACAATCTGGGTACCGCGGTCAACGTACAATCGATGGTCTTCGGAAATATGGGCGATACCTCCGGTACCGGCGTTGCCTTTACGCGTAACCCCGCAACCGGTGAAAACAAACTCTTCGGTGAGTTCTTAATGAATGCACAAGGGGAAGACGTTGTCGCCGGGATCCGCACCCCGAATGAAATCAGCCAATTGAAAGAAGTCATGCCGGCGGCCTATGATCAATTCGTCGATGCGACCCATATACTCGAAGCGCACTATCGCGATATGCAAGACATCGAGTTTACGATTGAAAACGAAAAATTGTACTTACTCCAAACCCGTTCCGGTAAGAGAACCAGCCAAGCGGCGATCCAAGTGGCCGTCGACATGGTGGAAGACGGCGTCATCTCTAAGGACGAAGCTGTCCTGCGCGTCGATCCGGACGGATTAAATCAACTCCTACACCCGAACTTCGATGAAAATGAACTGAAGAATTCCAAAGTCATCGCGAAGGGTCTCCCCGCGTCTCCGGGTGCTGCTTCCGGTAAGATTTACTTCAACGCCGATGACGTTTCCGCAGCGCACGCTCGCGGCGAACGCGCCATCCTGGTCCGTCAAGAGACCTCTCCGGAAGACATCGAAGGCATGATCGCATCGCAAGGGATCCTCACCGCTCGCGGTGGAATGACCTCGCACGCCGCGGTTGTCGCGCGCGGCATGGGCAAATGCTGTGTTGCCGGCACCACCTCCCTCCGCATTCAAGAATCCACCAAGACCATGAAAGCCGGAGACATCGTGCTCAACGAGGGCGATTATATCTCTTTAAACGGATCTACCGGTGAAGTCTATGTGGGCGATATTAAGAAAGTAGACCCCATCCTTTCCGGTGCATTTGCCACCTTTATGGAGTGGGTCGATGAGATTCGCACGATGAAAGTCCGCACCAATGCCGACAATCCGAGAGACTCCAAACAAGCGGTCGACTTCGGCGCGGAAGGAATCGGACTCTGCCGTACCGAGCACATGTTCTTCCAAGAAGACAGAATCCCTGCGGTACGCCGTATGATTCTGGCAAAGACTTTAGAACAACGCGAAGCTCCCTTACGTGAAATCTTACCGATGCAACGCCAAGACTTCTACGAAATTTACCAAGTCATGGGCGACCGTCCGGTTACGATCCGCCTCTTAGACCCGCCATTGCACGAGTTCCTTCCGACGCATGAAGAGGATGTCAAAGAACTCGCTGAAACGATGGGCGTGAGTGCAGAAGAACTGCAAGATACCGTCAACGACCTGCATGAGTTCAACCCCATGCTCGGCCACAGAGGATGCCGTTTAGCCGTCACGTATCCTGAGATTTACCGCATGCAGGCGCGTGCCATCATCGAAGCTGCATTGCATATCAAGAAAGACGGACATCAGATCCTGCCGGAAATCATGATCCCGCTCATCTGCGACCCCACCGAATTGGTCTATGTCAAAGAAGAGATCGTAGACGAGATCAACAAAGTGTTCGAAGAGCAAGGCGATACGGTTGAATACCTCGTCGGTACGATGATCGAGATCCCGAGAGCAGCGCTGCTCTCCGATGAGATCGCTAAAGATGCTGATTTCTTCAGCTTTGGTACCAATGACTTAACGCAAATGGGATACGGATTCTCCCGCGACGACGCCGGAAAATTCCTGAGCGAATACGTTGAGAAGAGAATTTTTGACGAGAGTCCGTTTGACAGCTTAGACCAATCCGGTATCGGTAAATTGGTTGAAATGTCGGCAAAATTGGGCCGTGAAGCGAACCCCGATATCCATTTGGGCATCTGCGGTGAGCATGGCGGTGATCCTAAATCCGTCGAATTCTTCTATCGTGCCGGCCTCGATTATGTGTCCTGCTCGCCGTTCCGCGTGCCGATCGCACGTTTGGCAGCCGCACAAGCCGTCGCAAGAGAAAGAGTCAGCGTACGTAAAGACGTCTAATTGAACAAAACCCGCATCCGGGCAAATTCGGATGCGGGTTTTTTGTGTTATGAGTTCTTAATATGTGGCCATGCCCTTCTGAGATAACCGGTTAGGGCGATCCAATTGAGGATCAATACGATTCCAAATGCCAATTGCAGAAAGATCGCCGGAGCTTTTACCATCCACAAGATGACGGCTACGTAGAAAAACAGCGTGGCAATCTTGCCGTAACGATTGGACGGGATCGACTCATGCTTTCCTTTGAAATACAACCAGATGCCCCCGACGATCAACAGGAGCTCCTTCGCCAATATCCCGATAAAAAACCAAAGTGGAATCACTCGAATATGAACCAATGTGAGTAGCACCGTTAGACTCATCAGCTTGTCGGCTAGTGGGTCTAAAGCTGCACCCACTTTGGATGTCAGGTCATACTTTCGAGCGATGTATCCGTCCAGCCAGTCAGAAAAACCGGCCAACAGGACGATCAGACCTGCATACCATTTCGCATTGGGCATATCTCCATAGAAAACATAGAGATATGCGCCAATGAGTAGGATGCGAAAGATCGATATCAGATTCGGAAGGTTGAATGCGCTCTCTTTTTTCAAATAGCCTTCTCCTTATTGTAAAAACCCTACTTTTCGATACACTTTTGTGAGTGTTTTATTGCCCAGATAATACGCTTTCTCCGCGCCTTCGCGATACACTTTCTCCAATGACTCGGTGTCCGCCATGATTTCGTTGTAGCGCGTCTGAATCGGCGAGAGTTTTTCTGCAATCAGTTCGCCGAGTTCTTCTTTAAACACGGAATATTGTGTGTCCTGATACTTCTTCACGACCTCTTCCACAGAGATTTTCGCAAATGAGTGGTACAGCTGGATCAGATTCATAAGACCGGGTTGATCCGGGTGATAGCGGAAGTTTGCCGTTGAATCCGTTACCGCCTTTTTCACTTTACGGATGATCGTATCCTTATCGTCGACCATCAGGATGTATGAGTTGACATCCGGATCGGATTTCGACATCTTGATTTCCGGATTTTTTAAGCTCATGACTTTTCCGATCGTTTTGTCGATCAAACCTTCCGGTACGACAAATGTTTCGGAGTACTTGTTGTTGAAACGCTCCGCCAAGTCTCTCGCTAATTCGATATGCTGGCGCTGGTCTTCCCCGACCGGAACATAATCCGCCTGGTAGAGAAGAATATCCGCGGCCATTAGGACAGGATACGTGAAGAGTGCAGCGTTCAAATTCTCTTCTGACTTTTTCGACTTATCCTTAAACTGTGTCATGCGAGACAACTGACCCATATAGCTGATGCTGTTGAGTACCCAGGTGAGTTGTGTGTGCAAAGGCACCTGCGATTGTACGAAGACGACGCTCTTCTCCGGGTCAACGCCGCTTGCGAGGATATAGGCGAGAACTTCTTTCGTACGCTTGCGCAGCTCTGCTGGCTTTTGCGGGACGGTGATCGAATGAAGGTCTGCGACGCCGAATAGACAGTCGTATTCATCCTGCAATGCCGGAAACTGCTGTAGTGCTCCCAAATAGTTCCCTATCGTCAATGCACCGGAAGGTTGTACGGCGCTAAATACAATTTTCTTTTTCATGATTACTCCTTACCATCATTTTATCACGGCTCTGCATTTGAGTATAGCAAAGCACATGCTTAGAAACAACTACACTTTACGCCATGTAGATGGCATCATCAACACGAGAATCGGGAAGAGTTCCAGTCTTCCGACGATCATAATCAGACTCAAGAATAGTTTTGTCCCGTAATCCAATCCCCCATATGCCACCGGTTCACCGATGATCTCCATACCAATATTGTTCAGTGAAGACATGGTTGCCGTAAACGCCTGTAATAAGTTCATTCCTCGTCCGGCGAGGATCATCAGCGTTAATAGAAATAGGCAGGCATAGACAAATAAGTAAATTCCTACACTTCGTACGAGTGCATCCGGGAGTTTATGACCGTCCATCTGCACCGGAATCACGCGATTCGGGTGCACGAAGCGCTTGGCCTCTTGGATCGCCCCTTTCCCCAGGATCAAGACTCTCGATATCTTCAAACCTGCGGCAGTCGAACCGGCGCAAGCGCCGACCAGCATTAGGAGCATCAGCACCGCGCGCGAGTACATGGGCCATTCATGGAGATTTTCCGTGTAATAACCGGTGGATGTAATCATCGAAACCACATGGAAAAATGCCTCTTTGTATGCGATGAGAGAATTCGGGAACTGGTGCAATATGCTCTGTGCGATGATGACGGTGCACCCGAAAATCAACGCCAGGTAAACGCGGAATTCTTCATTACGGATCGCGAGGCGTTGCCTCCGCATGATAAAGAGAAAGAAAATATTAAAGTTGATACCGAAGAGCATCGTAAAAATCGCGACGACCATTTCGATATAATGGGACCCGTAATGGGCAATATTGGCCTCTCGTATGGCGAACCCCCCCGTACCCGCAGAACCAAAGGCCAATAAGAGGCTTTCAAAAAAGGAAACGCCGCCGAGCATAAGAAAAAGAACATTCAGTAAGGTCAGAACTAAATAGATCGAATACAATATCCGAGCGGTCGTCACCATGCGAGAAGCCAGCTTTCCTACGGTCGGCCCCGGCACTTCCGCTCTCATCATGAGGATCGAGCGCTTGTTGACCTTCGGCATGATCGCCAAGGTCATAAGCAGGATCCCCATCCCGCCCATGTATTGTGTGAAGCTTCGCCAGAACAACACGGAAGGTGCGAGCGATTCAACATCGTTTACCAGAGAGGCGCCGGTTGTCGTCAGTCCGGAGACGGTTTCGAATATCGCATCCACATAATTCGGTATGGTCCCTGTTAGCGTAAAGGGAGCCGCACAAGTGAGCGACAATGCAACCCACGCCATCGCAACGATTGCCATCCCGTCTTTCGGATACATGTCGGACGATGGAACTTTAAGCTTGGTGAGAAGCGTACCGATGAAAAAGACCGATGACATGCAAAAAATCCACAACACCGGGGTCCCGTCACGAAATGCGGTTCCTACGATAAGGGGAAGTAGAAATAAGAAAGCTTGAATCCGCAGGATTCTCCCAATCACTTGCATGATCATCCGAAAGTTCATAACGATCTCCTAGCGTTTACGCCACATTTCCGGTGTAAAGAGCGCCAATATCGGAAAGATCTCCAATCGACCCAATAGCATACACCAAGATAAAAGTACTTTCGCGACATCGTTCAGATGTCCGTAATTCTGCATAGGCCCGACGAGTCCTAAGCCCGGGCCGATATTATTGAAGGTCGCCGCCACGGCAGAAAATGAGGTGACCAAATCCAGATGGTCCAGTGTTAAAAGCAGTACGGACAGCACAAAGATCACCATGTAGACAAATAAATATAAGCCGACCGCCTTCATCAGCGTATCAGGTACGGCCGCCTTGTCGACCTGTGCCGGGACGACTCGATTCGGTTGAATCGATTTGCGCAGTTGTTCGATACCGCCTTTGGTGAGGATGACCAGTCGCGAGACCTTGATCCCACCGCCGGTTGAACCGGCACAAGCGCCGATAAACATCAGCAATAAGAGTACGGCACGTGCAAATACCGGCCAGACATCAAAATCGGCATTGGAGTAGCCGGTGGTCGTGATGATGGACGCCACTTGAAAAAACGAATCGACCCACGCTTTGTTCGCATTCGCATACATTGGCATGATCGATAGTGCGACGACGATCGTCGCAACGGCAATAATGCCCACGTACGCTCTCAGCTCCTCATTTTTGAAGGCAAGTTTCGTCTCACGCAGCAATAACAAGTGATAAATATTAAAGTTGACGCCGAACAAAACGACAAACACGCCGACGACGATATCCAAATACGAAGAGTTGTAAAACGCCATGCTGTTATTCTTGATCCCGAATCCGCCGGTGCCCGCCGATCCGAACGCCGTCAATAGACTGTCGAATAGCGGCATGCCCCCCAGCAGCAACAACACGATTTGGATCGCCGTCATCCCGAGGTAGATCCCATAGAGGATTCGCGCCGTGCCTCCTAAACGGCTCACGAGTTTGCCGACCACCGGTCCGGGTGATTCCGCGCGAAGAATATGAATCGAGCGCTGATTGATCTTCGGCATAATGGCAAGTGCAAACACAAGCACCCCCATGCCTCCGATCAAGTGTGTGAAGCTGCGCCAAAACAAGATCGAGTGCGGCAAACTCTCCACATCGGAGAGGATCGATGCACCCGTCGTCGTAAAGCCGGATACCGTCTCAAAAAACGCGTCGACAAATGACGGGATGGTTCCCGTCAGCATAAAGGGCATCGCGCCGAATACCGAAAGGAAAATCCAAGAAAGAGCTGTAATTGCCATCCCTTCACGGGCAAACATCAGTTCCGATTGAATACGGAGTGACGTAAGTGCAAACCCGACCAAATATGTGACGGCGATGGCGATGATCCAACTCGCTTGCGTCTGTTCGTGATAAATCCCGCTCACCAACAAGGGCAACACAAAGAACAAGGCTTCCAGTTTCAACATCTGACCCAGAGTGTGTAAAACCATTCTTGTATTCACGGGCTATACCAACAACTCCTTGATATCTTTAATACCGGTTTTTGTCGTGACGACGATCGCTCGGTCTCCATCTTGCAGCACCGTTTCCCCATGCGGGAACAGGAATTTCTTCTGGCGTACGATATAAAT
>CAZEBB010000043.1:0-12703 GCA_964510345.1 uncultured Peptoniphilaceae bacterium | reverse complement strand
TATTTCACCCCGCGATTCGCGTGCGCAAAGACCTCTGCGATCGCTTGTGAAAGGGCGCCGCCCAGTATCGGATGGGGAGATTGGAGGCTGTCAAACACTTCAGTGCCACGCACTTTCGGCTGATTCCCGGGCATCGCATTGGAATGCAGCGACAACAAAAGATCATACCCGGCCGCCATACGACCGCGTGCGGCTAATGAAGGGTTCTCCCAAACATTCGTCCGCGTATAGCCGACACGCCAGCCGGCTGCTTCCAACTTCTTGCCGAGTATACGAGAATAGTCGAACATGACCTCGCCCTCACTCGCCCCGCGGATCGCATAGCGGTTGACGCCCTTGCCATGCCCCGGATCCAGCATTACCGATGTGTTCGTTCCCATACGGTATACAGTTCCTCGACCCTCTGTCCTCGGATCGACGATCTCCGCATTCTTGACCGCCGCAAACACGGCAGAAGCGGGATAGTTTAGCAGGTCCGCATCCGCGATCACGACTGTATTGGCGGACAAAACCTCTCGCGATCGATCTCGCACACTCCAACCTTTCGTCCTCATAAGCTCTTCCTCTTCCTCGCCCTCGCCAAGCAGCAGTGCGCAGCCGGTACGAGCCGCCTTCGCTCCCGCGATGAGCCGTTGTAGCGGATCATTCGACCTCTCCACCCATACCTCCGATATCGGCTGTCTCTCGTGTAGCCACTCCGCTGCTTTGCGAGCGGTGTCCGCTGCATCTTTGCCTGCGAGTCGCACCGTCTTAAACGCTTGTTTCAGGTGATTTTCAACCTGCAAACGAATGGAATCCTCGCCGCCGATAATCACCGCCCGGATGACCCCGGCGCGCTTCATCGAGCGCATCGCATCGATTCCGACCGTCAGCCCATCTACGAGATAGAAGTGCGCGCGAAGCCGCCTCGTAAGACTACACGCAACCGCAATATCAGCATACGCTTTTTGTTCGCATAGGACCGCCGTGTCCGTCTTTTGCTGCATCCAGCCCGACAGAACGATCGACTGCTCCACAGCATTTTTCGCTTGAATGGTATACATAGCATCTCCTCCTACGATACTGTGGAGAAACGACAACGAATTGACCTGCAAAAAACCTCCGGTTTCCCGGAGGTTGAAGATCTTACGGTTCGATTTGTTTCTTCAGTTCCTCAATCGCGCGCTGCAATTGATTATCCTGCTCCAAGACGTCCGGTCCAAACGTCGGATCTTCTGGTTCAAAGACCACTTCGATATCCGGTATCACGCCGATCTCATGAATCTTTCGTTCGTCCGGTGTAAAGTATTCGCTGACGGTGAGCTTAAAACCACTTCCGTCTTCCAACGGGATAATCCGCTGCACGATTCCTTTACCGAAAGAGGTCACGCCGATCACCGGGGCTCTCTCATAATCTTGAATGGCTCCGGCGAGGATTTCGGACGCGGACGCCGATCCTTCGTTCACCAATACGACCATGGGGATGTCGTCCATCTTCGCATCGGACGATTCGACGATCTCTTTTCCGTCTTTTGACTTCGTGATCAGCACCGGTCCTTCCGGCAGCAATCGATCGGCGATATTGAGCACGGTATCCAACAGGCCGCCCGGGTTGTTGCGCAAATCGAGGACGATTCCTTTGGCGCCCTCGGCTTCCAAGCGGTCCATAACTTCGTCAAAATAGCGGTCGGTGTTCTCATCGAACGAGCTGATATTCACATAGCCGACGCCCTCATCCAGCATCTGTCCCTCTGCGGAGATGATATTGATGATCTCGCGCGTAATCGTGACGTCAAATTCCTCGGGCGGTTTTTCCGACGACAGTCTGCGTATGGTGATCGTCACATCGGTGCCGGGTTCGCCGCGCATCATTTTCACCGCCTGATCCATTCGATCCGCCGTGAAGTCTTCGCCTTCGATTCGAATGATCTTATCGCCGGCACGAAGCCCTGCGCGGTCCGCCGGGGTGTTCTTAATGGGCGCCACAACGGTGATCAGATTATCTTCGGCATCGGGCGATACGGTCACGCCGATCCCGCCGAAGGCTCCTGCGGTATCTTCCTGCATGGCGGTAAACTCATCCGGATTCATGTATATGGAATACGGATCCTCCAGGGCGTCAAACATCCCCTTCAGCATCCCGTCGTTCATTTCTTGTTCTGTCGTGTCGAATAGAAAGTTTTGTTGGATAAAGGTCTTCAAATAATCCGCTTTTTCAATTAACTCCGGTGTCGACAACACCGCTTCCTCGCCTTCATTTGGAACTCGATTCTCTTCACTCGCGATAACGCTCTCCAGCATTCGCGAACTCCCGATCCGATATCCCGCCATGAGAGCGAGTACGACCAGCAATCCTACGATCACTTTGTTCTTCACTCGCATCACTCCTTACGTGTCCATTATACCCGTTATTGGTCGAAGTCGATAACGGCATGCAAAAAGCCGCTCGAAAGCGGCCATTGACTATTGTAGGTAATTCATCGGGTTTTGTCGGCCTCCATTGACGGACACTTCAAAGTGCAAGTGCGGTCCGGTCGACATTCCTGTATTTCCGATTTCTCCGATGGTCTGTCCCTTTTCAACCCATGTTCCGGCTCCGACATAGATCGAATTCATATGTCCGTAGAGTGTGACCATGCCGTTTCCGTGGTCGATCATGACGCAGTTCCCGTACCCGCCGTTCCACGATGCCAAGATGACGGTACCCGATTGTGCTGCGACAATGCCTGATCCGGTTCCTGCACCGACATCAATACCTAAATGCTGATGATACACGCCGGTGATCGGGTGAATGCGCCCGCCGAAGTAGTCGGTGATATTGTAGGATGACGGTACCGGCCAAGCCAATGCGTCATACAATGATGCGTAGTTGCTGTTTTCTTCTTGATAGTTGTTGTAGGTCTCCTCGGCACTGGCGGCTTCCGCCTGCGCAGCTTCTCTGGCTGCCTCTTCCGCAGCTTCCGCAGCGCGTCTTCGCTCTTCCGCTTCCGCCGCTAAACGCTCTTCTTCTCTGCGTCGTTCTTCCGCTGCGATGCGCGCTTCTTCAATCTTCTGGCTGATCAGTGCGTCCGTTTCGTTCATATCGGCGATCAGTGCATCTTTGAGTGCGCTTTCGTCGCTGATTTGAGCGGAAATCGATGAAACATAGTTATTCTTTTGCTCGGCAGCGACCGAGAGTTGATCTCTTTCGTCCGCCAGCTCGGTTTTCTTTTCTTCTAACGCTTCCATTTGCGAAGCGAGATCCGCTTTAACTTTCTCCAGCTTTTCACGGTCCCCTTTGAGAGCGGCGATCAGACTCTTGTCGAAATCCGCCATGGATTGCATCATCTGACTTCTCGACATCAGATCGGCTAAGTCGCCGGAGTTCAGTAACACTTGCATATACGAGCCTTTTGGACTCTTAAACATCGAATTGACGCGCTCGGCAAAGAGAGTTTCGTTTTCTTCGATTCTCTTCTCCAGTCGTTTGATCTCTTCTTTGTTTTTATCGATCTCCGTCTCCAAATCGGTGATCTCGACTTCAATCTCATCGATGGCGACCGCGAGCTCGCTGATATTTTGGTCTAATACTTCAATTTCATCTAAAACAGCGGAACGCTCCGATACTTTGGTGTTGATATTGCTCTGCACTTCTTCCACACGGATTTGTCGCTGCTTGTTTTCTTCTTGTAATTCTTCGATACTTTGTGCAAATACCGGGGTAATTGGCGTTACCAGCAGTGTAAGTGCCAGCAGTGCCGCGATCCCTTTCTTTTGCTGCATACAGTCTCCCCCTCGTCTCCTAGATCCTTCGATACTTTCTCAGCGAGAATAAACTTCCCAGCATTCCGATACCGGCTCCCATCGTGGCAAAAATGATGAGGAACTCTCTGCGAATGAAGAGAGGATGCACCAAATTGCTGGATGACAGTTGATAAAACCAATCGCTATATCGTTCAAATAGTTCTCGGTAACCGAGATACACGGCTAAAAACGCAATCGCCGCGCCGATTAACCCGAACAGCATGCCTTCGATCACGAACGGACCTTCGATCATGCCACTGCTGGCGCCCACATAGCGCATGACCTCGACTTCTCTTTCTCTCGCCACTACGGTCAATTTGATCGTATTGGAAATGATGAAAAAGGAGATGAGGACCAATGCCCCAACCACCAGTATGCCGACATAGCGTACGGTCGTGGATATCGTCTCAATCCGATCGATCAGGTCTTGATAGTAGTTCGTCTTATCCACACCCGGGTATTGGGTAATCTCTTGGACAAATCGATCCGATTGAGTAACATCTGCCAATTGTACCACATAATAGGGTTGGAAAGCATCTTCCATTCCCTCTAAAAGGTAGGCTTCATCTTCCCATGACGCGCGGAAGTGTTCATAAGCCTGTTGTTTCGTATAATACGTCAGTTCTGAGACACCCGGATACGATCGTAAAAATGTATCGATCGCCTCCTGATCCTGTGTCGTCGCCTCGGCTAAGATAAAGATATCGATGTCGCCGACTTTCTCCTGTGTATCGCGCAGGAAGATATTGACATTCAGCAAGAGGAGCAGTGTCGCTCCCAACATGAGCAATAGTGCGGTGACCGATATGATCGAGGCGATGCCCATGCCTTTGTTGCGCCAAACTCCCTTAATACCGTCGCGGATAATATTGCGCCATATTCTAATCTTGGACAGAATACGCACCGCCTTCCTCATCGCGGATGAGCTTTCCGCTGTGTAGTTCCAACACGCGTTTTCGCATCTTATTGACGATGTCGGCCGCGTGTGTGGCCATTAAGATGGTGGTGCCGGTATTGTTGATGTCTCTGAGTGCGCGGATGATCTCCCACGAAGTGTCGGGGTCTAAGTTACCCGTCGGCTCGTCGCAGATCAGCAGATTCGGATGATTCACCATCGCTCTGGCGATGGACACCCTCTGCTTTTCTCCGCCCGATAGCTGGTTCGGGTAGTTGCCGGCGCGTCGGTTTAAATCGACCAAAGCCAATGCCTCGCGAACTTTACTCTTGATCTCTGAATGCTTGTATCCGAAGATCTCCAGCGCAAAACTGATGTTCTCAAATACGGTCCGGTCATCCAACAGTCGGAAGTCCTGAAACACGACGCCCATTGCTTGCCGATGACGCGGTACTCTTCTCGCTCGAATCTTTGCGGTGTTTTCACCGTTGACCAGTACCGTGCCGTACGTGGGGATCTCTTCTCTGAGCAACATTTTGATCAGCGTCGATTTTCCCGCTCCTGACTCTCCGATGAGAAAAACAAATTCTCCCGGATGGATCCGGAAGCTCACCCCGTCAAGTGCACGCACCTGGTTTTTATAGACGCGGGAGACATCTTGAAATTCGATCAATGTATCGCCTCCTGTCTAATTCCTCTCGAAAATAGTGATCGAGATGTCGGAAATATTATATCACAGAAGTTACAAAAATGTTACAAAATCTGTGTGGAATCATGAAAATATTTCTTGAAAAGAGAGGAAATTTTAAAAGTTTTTTTCCTCAAATCGCACCTTCTGAGGTATACTGTATGCGAGGTGTTGAAGATGAATAAAAAAGAACGACGAAAAAGCATCATCGCAAAACGCGACGCGCTTCCGGAAGATCTGAGGAAGCAGTACAGTCAGACGATTGCGAACTGTATTCTCTCTCAGGAAGAAGTTAAAAATGCACAGGTCATCTTTGCTTTTGTCAGCTTCGGGTCCGAAGTGCAAACGCACGAACTCTTAGCAAAGCTCATCGATATGGGCAAGACCGTCTACATTCCGGTCACCGAAAAGGGTGTCAAGACCATGCGCTTAGCGGAACTCCGATCCATGGACGATCTTGAAATCGGCCATTACGGCATCTTATCTCCCAAAGCGGACCGCTTGGTATGGGGCGATGAGAGCAAAGTGGAAACGGTGCTCGTGCCGGGCGTTGCTTTTGATAACCGAGGCTATCGCATCGGTTACGGCGCCGGCTTCTATGATCGCTTCTTTGCCGGACTTACGCATAAAGTTGCAAAAATCGGCATTGCCTACTCTCTACAAGTCATCGACGAAGTGCCTGCCGATGAATATGATGTTCCGGTCGATAAATTTATCAGCGAACTGGGACTCTCCATTATTGAATAAAGGAGCGAACGAATGAGAATCACCGGTACGAAGGCGAGCGGGATTCGCCTTCCGATTGTAAAAGAAGGCGATGACCTCGCCCAAATTGTCGTTGACGCATTATCCGAAGGAATCGACAACGGCGAATTCACAATGAAAGATCATGATATCGTCGCCATCACGGAATCCATCTTGGCAAGAAGCCAAGGCAACTATATCAACATAAAGACAGTGACGGAGGATCTGAACCAGAAATTCCAAGAATCGATCGGCGTGCTCTTCCCCGTGCTGTCCCGAAACCGTTTCAGCCTGATTCTAGAAGCGGTCATCGAGACAGAAAAACCGGTCACGATTGTTTTGAATTATCCCTCCGACGAAGTCGGAAACGAACTCATGAAGATCGACACATTGATCGAAAATAATATCAATCCCTATACGCAAGTGCTGACAGAGAAGGAGTATCGCGGTCTCACCGGAGCTTCGTATCCGCACCCGTTTACCGGGATCGACTATGTCTCACTCTACAAAAGCATGGCCATCAACGACAATGTCACGATCGTCCTGGCGAATGATCCTACAGCCATCTTGAGCTATACCAAAGAAGTGCTGATCGCCAACATTCACGACCGCCATCGTCTAAAGAGAAAACTGAAACAAGCCGGTGCGACCAATGTCTATGCACTGGATGATATCTGCACGACACCTATGAACGGCGAGGGCTTTAACCCGGATTTCGGCCTGCTAGGTTCGAATCTCTCCTCGCAAAAACGGTTAAAACTGTTCCCGAGGGACAGCGAGACCTTCGTTTTTGACGTACAGCGGAAGCTTTTCGAATCTTTTGGCATTCAAGTCGAAGTCATGGTGTACGGCGACGGCGCTTTTAAAGATCCGGTCGGAAAGATCTGGGAACTGGCTGATCCTGTCGTGTCCCCCGGCTTTACCGTCGGGCTGGAAGGAATGCCGAACGAGATTAAACTCAAATACGTCGCCGACAACGAACTCGCTCATCTTAACGGCGCCGATCTGGCAGAAGCCATGCGCCAAAAGATTCGTGAAAAAGAAGAAAACCTACTGGGGAAAAATGAAAGCCTCGGCACGACGCCTCGCCATATCACCGACCTTCTGGGAAGCTTGGCCGATCTGGTCAGCGGCTCCGGTGACAAGGGAACGCCTGTCGTATTGATCCAAGGCTATTTTGACAACTATGGGAGTGAGTGATTTGAACGAAAAAATCATGGATGCGCTAAAGGCCGCAGAGGAAGTCTTTTTTCCGAACCCTCATTACCAACCCCAACAGATTCACATCACAACGGACCCCGCGGTCGAAGAAGCACGCCTTCGCCTCCAACGCTTCGCGCCCTTTCTACGCGAAGCCTTTCCGGACACGCAAGTCAACGACGGCCTGATCGAGAGCCCACTGACCGAGATCCCCAAGATGGCCGCTGCGATGCGCGCCGATCGACCGTTTTTAGGCAGCCTCTGGCTCAAGCAAGACAGTGAGCTTCCCATCAGCGGTTCCATCAAAGCGCGAGGCGGCATCTACGAAGTGCTCCATTTTGCCGAACAAGTCGCACTCCGAAACGGCAAGATCGGACCGGAAACAGATTACGCGATCTTCAACACGCCGGACATGAAGGAGCTTTTGTCCGGTTATGAAGTCAGCGTCGGCTCCACCGGCAACTTGGGGCTTTCCATCGGCATCATGAGCCGAGCGCTCGGCTTTAACGTCACCGTACACATGAGTGCCGATGCGAGGCAATGGAAGAAAGATATGTTGCGCTCCCTCGGAGCCGTCGTCGTCGAATACGAAGACGACTACGAAAAAGCCGTTGCCGAAGGGCGAAAAATCGCCGAACAGGATCCGAACAATCACTTTGTCGACGACGAGAACTCCATGGATCTCTATGTCGGGTACGCCGTCGCCGGTGAACGCTTACGAGCACAACTTGAAGAAAAAGGCATCGCAGTCTCTGAATCCCACCCACTGTTTGTCTATCTCCCTTGTGGAGTGGGCGGTGGCCCGGGCGGCGTGGCCTACGGCATCCAAAATGCGCTGGGTCCGCATGCACATTGCATCTTCGCAGAACCCGTGCAAGCCCCTTGCATGCTGCTCTCCATCCTCACACAGACCCACGGCGAGATCAGCGTCAAAGACATCGGCCTTTCCGGACTCACTGAAGCCGACGGCCTTGCGGTCGGACGCGCCTCCGAACTCGTCAGCCAAGCGATGACGCCGCGCCTTGACGCGCTCTACTCCATCGATGACGGTAAGCTCCTTCCGTATTTGCGCAAACTCTATGACACGGAAGGCATTTTCATCGAGCCGTCCTCCGCCGCGGGCTTTGACGGCCCGGCACATGTGAGCGCATGGGGCCAGTACGACGAAGAAACTCTAAAGAACGCGACGCACATCCTCTGGGCGACCGGTGGACGCATGGTGCCGGAAGAAGAGAAGAAGAGCTTTTTGGGAATTGAATAACGATTAGCCGCACGTAAGTGCGGTTTTTATTGCATATCAATTGTGTAGGCATACTCGCAGAGGGTATATATCTTATGCAACTCATATAGGAGGTAAGCCATGGCAAAGACGACAATTGAACCTTATCTTTCATTTCCCGGCACCGCTGAAAAAGCGATCGATTTCTACGTGAAATGCTTTGACGGCGAAATCATGTTTCTCTCCCGATTCTCTGATCTTCCCGCAGAAGACGCGGAAGTCGGACGAAACGTCGACCCGAATCTCATTTTGCACGCCACCGTCAAAATCGGCGAGTCACCGCTCATGATGAGTGACGACCCCGGACCCAATTTTGTCCACGGAAATCATATGGCCGTCACTTGGTCCACCGACGACGAACAACAACTCCGCACCGTTTGGGACAACTTCGTTAAAAATGGAGCTACCGTTCAAATGGAGCTCGAACCCAGTTTCTTCTCCCCTCTATTCGGCGTCATTAAAGACCCGTTCGGCATTCAGTGGATGCTGATGATGTACGATGAAAACGAAGAACAATGGTCTCCCGAGTCCTAACAAAAGATCTTCGAATCAAAAACGCCCTCTGAACGCTGTATTCAAAGGGCGTTTTTTTATTCGCTTCGCAACGCTTCGACCGGATCCTTTCTGGCTGCCGCCGAAGAAGGAATCAGTCCGGAAAGGAATGCCAGCGCCATACTCACGCCGATCAAGATCAGGGACGCTTGGAGCGGAAGCTGTGCGATCCGTTCGACACCAAATTTCTGATAGACGATCGCATTGGCCGGGAAGGTCAACAAGAATGTCACCAGTATTCCCAACACCCCGGCGACAAATCCCAAGATGAGAGTCTCCGCGTTGAATACTCGGCGGATATCTTTCTTGCTGGCTCCCAAGGCGCGAAGGATCCCGATTTCCTTTTTCCTCTCCAGTACGGAAATATAGGTGATGACCCCGATCATAATCGAGGAAACGACAAGAGAGATCGCGACGAAAGCGATCAAGATATTGCTGATCATATTGATGATATCGGACACGGAGCGCATCATGGTTCCCACGATATCCGTATATCGTACGACCTTGTCCGGTTGGTTCTCCTCTTCCATTTGCGCATTGTAGCTCTGCAAGAAGGTATCGATATTCTCTTTTGCCTGAAAATCGACCGGATAGATATCGATCTGGGAAGGAATCTGCGGATCGGCATACCCAAGCGCAGAAAGATTTCTTTCAAGGCTGCTGACTTGCGGATTCATCATGGCGGTCATCAAGCTGAGCGTCTCTTCCTCACTCATCGACATCTGAAATGCCTGAGAGAATGCATCCGGATCAATTGTGATCGCATCCTGCATCTGCGCGGGTAGATCCGACATCATTTGGGTCATCGCGCTTTCGATTCCGCTTTGGAGCTGCGGCATCAGTTGGGATCCGAGCTGGTTGGTCAGCTGAGACTGTAACTGCGTCATCAGTTGCGATTGGAGCTGCGACATCAACTGTGTCTCCAGTTGAGAAAAGAGCTGCGTTTGTACCTGAGACATCAACTGCCTCTGCAACTGGGACATCAACTGTGTCTGCAGCTGTGGCATGAGTTGTGTCTGCAGTTGGGACAGGATCTGTGATTGCACTTGTGATAGAATCCCGGATTGTAAATAGGTGGCTACCTGCGACGCGTAATCAGTCATCTGTGCTTGAAGCTGCTCCGAAAATGCGCTGCTAAGCTGTTTCAGATAGGCTGTCATCGACTCTTCCGTTAAGAACTGGAATCCTTGCGCGATCCGATCGGTATACTCCTGCATCACATCCTGCAAATAAACATCCACCGCATTACGGATAGGTTCCTGCATCGAACCGGGCTGAATCAGCGCTTGATGCCAGCTATCAATCATTGCTTGAATTTCAGGTTTCTTGAGGTAGGATACGATATCCGCAGTCATTTGTTGCGGATCCGTCACCTGAGCCTCACTCTCTTCCGACAAAAAACCCGTCATCAGTGTGCCGACCAGAGCTTGCAGCTCTCCGGACTGAACGTGAATCGCAGCTGAAATGCTGTCAGTCAAAGCGAGGAGATCCGATTCAGATGGCTGCATGGAAGTGATATCCACGTCCGGTAGCTGTGTTTCGGACGGGGAAAACTCAGGCAGGGTAAAATTGGACAGATCAAATTCGGGCAGTGGTATACCGGATACATCGATGGACGTAAAATCCAGCGAAGAAAGATCAATACCTGAGAGATCGATGGCTGTCAGGTCAATTCCTGTGAAATCCAATGCAGCTAAATCGAGATTCGGCATTTCGAAACCGGAGATGTCCATTCCGGAGAGATCGATGCCCGAGAAATCCATCGACGATAAATCAAGCTCTCCGGTTGGAAACGACAGATCCTTCAGATTCATCGAGGATAGGTCCAACTTTGACGGATCGAATTGGATGGCTCCGCTCATCGCGTCCGGATCAACCTGTATCAGGTCGGTGAACTGGAATGACCCATTTTGCGCATTCTGTGCATCTTCGCCGAAACGCTCTCCCGTCATGACATTTGTGAGTGGATCAGCGAGCTGCTCTTTCACGATCTCACTTTGCGCAGTCTCCTCCATCAGATAGCGGATGAGTTCAGGTCGGTAATTGATCCCGATCATCAAGCTCGTCGCCGTCTCATCCTCCTTCGGTTGGACAATCCCCGAAATCTTAAGGGTAAGTCCGTCATCGATCAAAGATCTCATGAAATTCTTGTCCGTGGATTTGTCGATCCATACATCGTATTGCTCGTCATACGCGTAGCGATCCGCCGCTGCAATCACTTGAAACTCGACGGCGAGCAGCTCTTCATAGGAGACCGAACCAACCCTCTCATCATTGACTTTCACCTGCTTGTCTTCATTTTCTATGATCGAGTCAATCATCGACTCAAGCTGCGTTCGGTCGCGTAGAGCCATTCCGTAAAGTAAATAGTCGGAGATTGCGCCTCCCGGCGAAAGAACGAGGATGGCTTCATCATACCGATCCGGCCAAGTTCCCGCCATTAAATCAAACTGGTCGGCGAACATAGTTTCATCCCCCGACATCTCGTGAAAGAGTCCCATCGTGGAAAACCCGAAGGAACCGGCGAGTGAACCGAAGCCGCTGTCCCCTCCCATCCCGCGGGTGGACAAAATCGCATCCGGATTCACCTGTTGCGTCTCCTCGGAGTGATCCGGCAGATAGATTTGCGGCGTGATATTGTACTTGTATTGGATCGTTTTTACATTGGGCTCCAAATCATTTTTGTGACTTTCGATATATTCCTTCAATGACCCTAAATCGTTTTTATTCTGATACGAGAACATGGTTTCTACGACATTGAGGACGGGCACGGAGTCCTCTTCTCTCTCTGTATCGCGCAGACGCTCCCCGGGGTCGGAAAAGAGGCTCGCTAAATCAAATCCCCGTTCTTGGATCGTCAGCGGGTAAATGTTCATCGTATCTCTTTCGACATCTCGAATGTAATTGTTCACACCGGTTGCGAGCGCTAAAATCGCGGCGATCCCGATGATCCCGATCGAGCCGGCGAGCGCAGTCATAAAAGTACGCCCGATCTTCGACAAGAGATTGCTGAAAGAAAGGGAGATCGCCGTGAGAAATGACATTTTCGAGGTTCTGGGTTCCGATGCGGTTCTTTGCCCCATAATTTCCGGATAGTAGGGCCGACTGTCACTTGCGATCGAGCCGTCCTTCAGATGGATGATTCGGTTGGCATACGTCTCCGCGAGTTCCTGATTATGCGTGACGAGGATCACCAAGCGGTCCTTCGAAATCTCTGATAGTAAGTCCATGACCTGAATGCCGGTCATTGTATCCAAAGCGCCGGTCGGTTCATCTGCCAATAGAATTTCCGGATCGTTGATCAACGCGCGTGCAATCGCCACCCGTTGCATCTGGCCTCCGCTCAGCTGGCTGGGAAGTTTATGAAGATGATCTTCCAGTCCGAGCTTCGCGAGCGTCTGCGTTGCGCGCGCCTTTCTTTCCGCAGGTGATACGCCGCTAAGGGTCAGTGCGAGCTCCACATTGGAGAGGATCGTCTGATGAGGGATCAGATTATAGCTCTGAAATACGAACCCGATGCGGTTGTTACGGTAGGTGTCCCAATCCCGGTCCTCGTATCGCTTCGTATACACCGAATCGATGA
>CAZEBB010000042.1:0-12723 GCA_964510345.1 uncultured Peptoniphilaceae bacterium | reverse complement strand
CTGGCGGTGATATTCATCGCATTCACCAACACGAGCCCCTCTTTGACGCCGCTCACATCGATCGCTTTTTGTACCTCTCCGGTTATGTTTACGAGCCCTCTGCGGCTCGGTAAGGTAAAATGAAGCTCTTGACGGTAACTTTTCATCGCTGCTCTCCTTTTTTCGATATCTACATTGTACCCCATTCATGGGCGCCTGCAATCAAAAAGCTCCCCCTACGGTGACCCGAGGATGGGAGCTTTCGTTTTAATAAGCAGGCGTGCTCGCCCAGCCGTATTCGTCGATTAAGAATTGTTTCACTTTGTCCGTCTTTAAGTGCTTGATCAGCGCCTGGATGCCCGCGCTGTCTTTGTTATCGGCGCGTGTCACCAACGAGATCGCGTATTTTTCGGTCACGTCGTCTTGCTTCTCAACATACACGCGTTGCTCATCCCCTTGAAGCTCCAAGCTCTTTGCGTACGTCGGATACATCACGGCGACGCCCGTTTCCGTATAGCGTTGCGCTAAGCTCGTCAGCGGAACCTGATCGTCCAGTTTGAGATTTTTCGGATTCGTCTCGATATCTTCCAAGGTCAATCCCACCGTCTTGCCGTCTTTAAAGGTCAGTAGGCCGGCTTGACCTAAGAGATACAGTGCACGCGAGCGGTTGGTCGCATCGTCCGGCAGGGTGATGGCGGTACCGTCCGGGATTTCGTCCACCGTCTTGTAGTCCTTTGCATAAAGAGCAAAGGTCGCGTGATAAATCGGCTGTACGGTTACGAGATCCGCCCCGTTCGCCTCGTTAAACGACTGTAAGAAATAATCGTGCTGGATCATATTGGCGTCCAACTCTTTGTCCTTCAGCAGATTGTTGGGCGCCTGATAGTCCGTGAACTCGCTGATGGTCAGCTCATAGCCTTCGGCTTTCAGGTCGTCTTGGATCAGCTCCAGGATCTCCTTCATCGGGAAGAATGCGACGCCGACATTCAGCTTGTTGTTCTCGCCGACGACGACTTGGGCGGAGCCTTCAGCCCCCGCTTCCGTGGTTTCCTCTGCTTTGGGTGTGCATCCTATCACGGAAGCTCCCAGCACCAAAGCAAGCAGTGCAACTACTACTTTTTTCATTTCCTCTCTCCTATCTTTTATCATAATATTTGGCAATGCGGTTTCCGATCATTTGAACCGCCTGCACGATCAACACCATCGTGACGATGATAATCCACATCAGGTCGTAGTTGAAATTCATATAGCCCTCGCTGATGGCGAGGTATCCCAAACCGCCACCCCCGATAATCCCCATCACCGTGGAATAAGACAATAAGCTGATCGTCATCGATGTAAAGCTCAGGATCAAACCCGACCGCGCCTCTCGTAAAAGAAAATGGCGAAAGTATTGCCACAGATTGGCGCCTAAAGTGTAGGATGTCTCGTAGATATTCTTATCGACATCGAGCAGGTTCTGTTCTGTAAACCGCGCAAACAATGACACTCCGATGATGCTGAGCGGCACCTTGGATGCATCGACGCCGAAGCCCGTACCGATGATCGCCCGATTCACCGGGATCATGACGATGATAAACAGGATAAAGGGCACAGAACGCGTCACATTGATCAGCCCCGAAAGGATCGCATAGACGATTTTGTTCTTTGCGATGCCATGCGCGCCGGTAATAAACAAGATAAATCCGATAACCAGTCCGAGGATCAGTGACACGAGGAGCGCCGTGCCCATCATATCGAAAGTCTCGATCAGCGCTTTGAAGTAGTCGTCTTGAAAGCGCACAAAGACGCTGCTAAACCGCTCCATCATGTCGAAACGCCTCCCGATAGGACACCGGCTGGATCTTGCCGGGCTGGATCGCCAGCACATCGCCGATCTTACCGCCTTCGATAATGGCGACGCGATGGCAGAGCGCCTTGATGACCGATATGTCATGGGATACGACGACAATCGTCGTGCCGAACTGTTCGTTGATGTCTCGCAAAAGCGTGAGCACTTCAAAGGTGACTTTATCGTCCAGCGCAGAGGTCGGCTCGTCACAGAAGATCACCTTGGGGCTCGTCATCAGCGATCGGGCGATCGCCACGCGCTGCTTCTGCCCGCCGGACAGACTGCGCACTCTTGCATTGCCGTGGTCAGACAATCCGACATAGGCGAGCAGTTCCTTCGCTTTGGCCAGATTCTCCGCGCGATCCCCTTTGCGAAGCTTCGTCGGCAACAGGACATTTTCCAAAACATTCAGATTTCCAAGTAGGTTGAAGCCCTGAAAGATCATCGATGTATCGCGCACGAGTTCGTGACGGGAGCGATGGTCCAGTTTCTTCCCCATCAAAAAAATCTCGCCTTCGTCCGGTTCGATAAATCCCGTCATCATGCGAAGAATCGTCGACTTCCCGCTCCCCGTCTCCCCGACGAGGCCGAAAATCTCCCGCTCTTTGATCGATAGGTGAATCCCGTCGATGATGACCGTGTCTTTCCCGTTAATATCAAATTTTTTCGTTACCTGACTAAATCGAATCATACTCAACCCATTACCACTCTCTTATCTACGGGTATTCCTTTGCTTAAAAGTTGACTACCCCATTATACTATAAAGGAGTGAAAAATGTGGGATCGATTTATCAATGATCCTCACGTAAGGATCGCACCTTTCAAAGGTTCTACACCGCAAAAATATTTCGAAACTCCTTCGATTCACGCTGCTTTACAATTTATTAACAAATTCTGGGTATATTTGTATCGGAGGTGCTTATGGAAAACAAACCCAATTTCGACCCGAAAGAATTTTTCGAGAGTATCAAAAGAAAACAGAAAAAACCGGTGACTCCGGGGAAACTACCCACTTGGGCGTGCGTGGTGCTCACATTGCTCGCCATGCTCGTGTACTTCTTCTTCGCGCTGCCGTCACTCAGTCCGCAAGGCTCCGGCTTTTATCTCTTTTTCGGCGGAGGACTCTTCGTCTACACCGGCCTGCGCTACTTGCTCGGCAAACAGCGCCCCGGTCGTAGAGAAATGCGTACTTACGTAGGGATCGCCATCGGGCTCTTTGTTCTGCCCTTTGTGCTCACGCTATTGTCCAATCCGCTGTTTCACGCGAAATCCTATGCCAATCTGATCAATGTACAAAATGGAGTGTTCGCGGACGACATACAAAAAATCTCCATCTCCCAAGTGCCCATCGTGGACCGCGAGACCGCCGGCATCATCGGCGAAAAGCAGATGGGTTCCATGGCAGAGCTCGTCAGCCAGTTTGAGATCGATGAAAACTACGCGCAAATCAATATCAACGGCAAGCCCGTGCGCGTGTCACCCCTCAAGTATTTCGACATTATCAAATACATTTCTAATTACCGAGAGGGATTACAGTACTATGTGTCGGTCGATATGACCAATCAGGAAGGCGACTTGGTTAAGTTGCCGCAGCCCATCAAGTATTCTTCCAGTGATTACCTGATGCGAAATATTCACCGGAAGATCCGCTTCCAATACCCCTTCCACCTGCTCGGCGAGACCAACTTTGAACTCAACGACGAAGGCGAAGCGTACTATGTCACCCCGATCCTCACGAAGCGCATCATGCTCTTTGGAGGGTTAGATGCCAAAGGTGCCATCCTCACCAATGCCAACACCGGTGAAAGCGTGGCCTACGACACGGCCGATGTTCCCGCTTGGGTCGACCGCGTGTACCCCGCCGAACTCATCATCCAGCAACTGGATATGCGTGGGCTTTATCAGGGCGGGTTCTTCAACTCCCTCATCGGGCAGAAGAACGTGACTCGTACCACCGAAGGATACAACTATATTTCGCTCGACACGGATATCTATATGATCACCGGAGTGACCTCCGTACGTGCCGATACGTCCAACCTGGGCTTTTACTATGTGAACCTGCGCACGAAGGAAGCCAAGTTCTACTCCGTCCCCTCCGCGACAGAAACCGCCGCAATGGCCTCAGCCAAAGGTGCGGTGCAGGAGAAAAATTATGATCCAACCTTCCCCGTGCTGTTGAACCTAGGCGGCAACCCCGTCTACTTCATGAGTCTGAAGGACAACGCCAATGTCGCCAAAAACTATGCACTGGTCGACGCGGTGGACTTCACCAAGGTGATCGTAAGAGACACCGTCGCCGCTACCATGCAGGCTTATGCTACATCGAATCCGGGTGATCTTGCCAAAGACGGTACGGCCGTCGACAAGCGCGTCACGATACAGGAGATCGAAGAGATCGTCGCAGACGGCAACACCGTCTACTACTTCCTCGTCGAAGAAGACGAAGACATCTATATGGCGCTCGGCAAAGACATCGGGGCACCGATCGTCTTCGCACAACCGGGCGACACCTTCACCGTCACCGGTTTCCTCTCCGAAGGGCAAGTCACCGTACAAACACTGATGAAATAAAGAACACCGGGAGTCGCTCTCCCGGTGTTTTGCTGCTCTCTAAGTGATAATCTCTTTTAGATATTGTATTGTAGTAGAAAGTAATTCTTCTTGAAAATGAACATGTGAAAATGTATGGTCGGCGTTTTTTATGACATGAAGTTTACCATTTTGTGCGTGTTCTAAATACCTCTCCCCGCTCGATAAGAAAACATCTTTATCATCGGAGCCATGAATGATTCTAATGGGAAGCTCATATTTGTCAATGATTGTTATAGGCTCCAACTCCTTCAATCCAATAAAGAAATTTTTACTTACATAATCTCCATCAACACTTACGTCATGACCCTCCAATCCTTTTGAGAATTCATTCTCTCCTAGTATATGTCGAATATTTTCGAAAGGATTTGAAACTGGTGACCATAGAATCAATCCGCTTGTTTCTATTCGTTCAGAAAGAAAAGAAGCAATCGTTCCGCCCAAACTGTATCCAACTATGATGATTCTATTCCAACTGTGATAATTCAAGGACTCTTCATATGCTGCTAACTGATCTTCTACTTCACCCAAAATTGTCATATACTCTGGTCCTCCTTCGCTATCTCCTGCACCGATACAATCTGCTCGAAGACAATAATAACCGGATGACGCAAGCTTCCTAGAAAGATTGGGAGCCATTCGATGAGGAGCTATTTTATTTCCTACAAATCCATGACAGAATATGACTAGTATCTTTTCACCTAAATTAGTTTCAGGTTCTTCAAGTACACATACCATGGATTTCCCTCTACTTTTTACAGTCAACAAACGTAACATAATACCCTTCCTTTGATTTGTAGCCTTCTAATCTCCATTCTAAATCAATTCAGTTGCGAATCGTTATCAGCTTTTCTCCAAACATCGCCAACTTTAGGTAATCCAGCTCGGTCTGGGTCGAAACTGATTGGTCCTCCTAAGCGAATCTGATTATCGTAGTCACGTAATATCTTAAATCCATGGTTCTGCAATAAGAAAATTGCGACCAAGTTGAGCCATGCCATCAATCCGATACCCAGATCCGCGAGATTCCATAAAAACGCTCCGGCATTTGTTACCCCGATATATGTCGAAGCAATAAAGATAACGCGAAATACCATAACTGCTGGTTTTTTCAAGTTCGGTTTACTTTTTGGCAACAAGTAAATAAGGTGGCTCTCTGCATAGTGATAAAATGCAATGATAGATGAGAATGCGAAGAAAAATATCGCGATGGCTATAAAGGGCGAACCATATCCCGGAATCGTTGCGTCGATTGCTGCTTGAGCAAATCCGACTCCTCCTTCAATGCCTGGTAGATTCTCAACAATCATCGCTCCAGTCGTTTCATTTAGAACGTTATATGAGCCTGTAAAAAGTATCATCGATGCGGTTAGCATACAAACAAGCAAAGTGTCTACAAACACTGAAGCTGCTTGGATCAATCCTTGCTCAGCCGGATGTCTCGCTGTGGCTGATCCAGCTGCAATCGCTCCAGAACCCATTCCGGCTTCGTTTGAATATATCCCTCTTTTTACTCCCCAAGAGATTGCTGATCCCAAAATTCCGCCGAAGACAGCATTCGAACCAAATGCACTTGTAAACACTAGTGATACCACTTCGGGCAGTTTGGAAATATTCAGGATAACAACCACAGCAGAAAGTAGTATGTAGCCTAAAGTCATTACAAGAGTGATAACCTCAGAAATCCTGCCTAATCGCTTAAAGCCACCTGAAACGCTATAGAGTGCTAATAAACAAATAACTACCCCAATGTAATACTTGTTCCAACCAAATGCATTATAGAAAGCATCTACTGCATTAAAAGTCTGTAGTCCCGGCACACAAATCCCTAACCCAATAACAGTCGCCGCCGCTATGATCATTGCATACCATTTCGCTCCTAAGCCTTTTTCAATATAGTACGCAGGACCACCTCGAAACTCGCCATCTAGCTCTACTTTGTAAGCTTGCCCTAAAGACGATTCCATAAATGCTGATGCTGAACCCAGTAATGCGAGTACACCCATCCAGAAGACAGCGCCAGGACCACCATAGAATATGCCCGCTGCGACTCCTGCGATATTTCCTACTCCTACCCTGCCGCCTACTGTAAGTGCAAACGATTGAAGAGCTGAAAAACCTTTATCAGACTCTACTTGAGTTTTCCCTGTGAGCAGCCTGAGCATCGTTTTAAAATGACGTATTTGAACAAACTTTGTTCGGACTGTGAAATACACTCCCAATGCTAAACATGTATAAACGAGTGGGGGCGCCCAAATGATCCCATTTAAGAAGTTGACGATATTTTCCATGGTGTATCCTCCTTTGAAATTTCCAACAACCTATTCTTCTAGAATATGAATTCCAAGAATCGTTTTCCTTATTATGCAGAGTCAATCACCTCTTTAGGAGTAATAAGTACAAGAATAGAAGTCGCTTACTAAAAAAACATTTTCTATCTCTATGAACATTATCAATAAAAAAAAGCAAAAGAACAATTTCATTCTTTTACTTTTTTGTATCATTTATTGACTAGTCAAGAACTAGTAGGCACATCGAGCGACAAATTACATTACCGCAGAAGTAGTGACTTGATACCCTTCTCAATGGATTGTCGAAATGAGTTTTTAGTATCCTCTTTTATACGCCTCTGTGATCAATTCTTCTCTCCCCCGCTCTTTCGCAATCTGCAACAACAGATTCGGGTTGCGCAAAAGCTCTCTGCCACAGGCGATCAAGTCGCAAGACTCGGATTCCAATGCGTAGCTGATGAGTTCCGAGCTCCCGACGAGCCCAACGCCGATGGTATCATACGAGGTTTCGTCTTTGATCCGCTTTGCGAGACCCAGCATATAGCCGGGGTACGCGTGGATCGGCACCGTCATAATGGCACCGGCAGACACGTGGATGAGGTCCACCAACTCGGGGTACTCGTTAAGAAATGTGATCCAATCTTCCACTTTCAGCCCGTCTTCGTGATAATCGGTCGCACTGATTCGCATCCACAGTGGCTTCTCTTTCGGCCAAACGCTTCGGATCGCCTGTACCACGCGGCGAAGAAAGAGAAAGCGGTCGCTACCGTACTTGTCGTCACGTCGGTTCGACAATGGGCTGATAAACTGATGGATCAGATATCCATGTGCCGCGTGGATCTCGATCCCGTCAAAACCGGCTTCATCGGCACGTCGTGCGGCGTCGCGAAACGCGGTGACCACCTCGTCGATGTCTTCCGCTGTACAGGCTTCATAGTCCAACGGCAGGTCATTGTATTCGATCGCACTCGGTCCGATGTGGCGGATGTCCACCGTCTCGGACTTTCGTCCGGCATGATTGAGTTGGATGGCACACTTGGATCCTTGGCGATGCACCCCTTCCACAATTTTCCGCAACCCTTCCACCTGACCGTCGCTATAGAGCCCCAAGTCGTAATCCGATATTCGCCCGTTCGGCTGTACCCCCGTCGCCTCCACGACGATCAGCCCCACTTGGCCGATCGCACGGCTCACATAATGTGCGAGGTGGAAATCGTAGGCTTTTCCGTCTCCTTCGAAGCACGAGTACATGCACATGGGCGGCATGACCATGCGGTTTTTGAGTTCAATCTTCTTCAGCTGATATGGTTCAAACAGTTTCATGCGCGTCTCCTCTATTCTGCTTCCGTCCGCGGGTGATCCACAGCCTTCCGGTTGACTTTCGAATTCACATCCTGTCGCAAGATCTTATACAGCGCGGCGACCAGCGGCACGCCCAATAGCATACCGAGCGGCCCCGCGACGGCACCGCCGATGATGACGGCGCTAAACACCCAGATCCCCGGGAGCCCGATTGAGTCGCCGACGATCTTCGGATAAATCAAGTCGCCTTCCAATTGCTGCACAATGATGAGCACGATCAGGAAGACGAGCGCTTGCTGGATACTCAGAACGGCGATCATCAAAAAGCCCAGCCCGCCGCCGATAAAGGCGCCTACCATGGGGATTAGGGCACTCACCATGACGACTACGCTGATCGTCACGGCATAGGGCATGCGAAAGATCAGCATGACGATCAGTAGCAGAGCGCCGACGATAAAAGCGTCCAGCACCTGTCCTTTGAAGAAATTGGAATACGCTTCGTCCAAAACGCCCAGTACATAGCGAATTCGGTCGAGATGCGACTCTTTCATATAGGCACGACCAACGCGTTCCAACTGATTGCCCACCGTTTCCTTCTCAAATAAGATATAGACCGCGAATAGCAGAGCGGTAAAGGCGCCGACAAAGAATCCAACGACATTGCTCACGATCTTAATGCTTGACCCCACAAAACCGCCCAGTCCACCACGCAGAAATTCGACAAACCGCGAAGTGAGTTGACCCCAGTTGATATTCAGTTTTTCTACGCTCGTGCGCAGGTCTTCCGTCCAGCTGACATCCTGCGTGATCTGTAAAAACCACGTCTTGAGGCCATCCGCCGCTTCGGGGATGGCTCTTCCGATGATCTTGAACGATTCATACAGTTGCGGGATCACGAGGTATAAGACGAGGGCTAAGATCCCCAAAATGATTAAGAGCGAAAGCACCACGCTGACCGGTCGGCGAATCTTCTGCACTTTTGGATGGGTATTCTTGGAAAACAACAGGCGCTCAATCGGCTCCAGAATCAGATTCCAGATATACGCGATCCCTAAGCCGATGACAAACGGCGAGATGATCCCGATCCCTGTCTTAATAAAACCGTATACCTTGCCGTAATGCACGACGATAAGTGCTGAGATCATCAAGATAAAAACTTGAAAGATAAAATGCCTTATGCCTTGTTTTCTTTTCGTGCTTTGAATTTCTTTGTTCATGACATCTCCATTCTTTTCATGGCCGCTACTTTAGCGAAGACCACCGTTATTCCTTCCCTAAGTATACCCTGTTTTCCTCAGATTGTAGAAGACACAGCGTTCAGACAAAAACACCCCGAATCCCATCCGATTCGAGGTGTCGTTGAATTTTCCCTATTTTTTGAGTCCGCCAATCCCGCGATACACCGGCGTAATATCCGTGAATGTGACAAAGGCTTCTGCTTCCCGCAGTATTTTTTGAATCTTCGGCAGCGACTTTCGGGGCACAAAGACATTCAGCACGCTTCGCTTCTCATACCGGCCTTCTCCTTCAAACACCGTAACACCAAAACCGAGTTCCCGGATCTGCGCGATGACTTCCGGAGCACGACTCGTATTGAGCACGATCTCGATCTTCGTGGAACCCAGCCCGATCCACTCTTCGACGACAACCCCCAAGAAGTTGCCCGCCGCATAGCCCAGCGAATACGCGAGGATCTTCCACGGGTCGCTCATATCCGACAATACGCGGCCGACGACCAACAGCCAGATGACGATCTCAATAAATGCGACGATGCTTCCATAAACCCGCTGTCCCCTTGTGATCAGCTTGATCCGCAGCGTGCCGATCGTCACCTCAAATGTTTTCACCAACATAATTAACAAATACTCGACCATGACTTCCCTCAACTTGACTGAAAATTTGGCGAGTGTGCCGCCGTATCGCAGCTGCACACCCGCCATTTACATATATCACATCGGAGGCAAGTTGTCCATTTGATGTGAGTTGAGAAACGAAATAGGAGCTATTCGTCTTCCGGGAACGACCAGCGATACCGCTTTGTCGCACGCTCAAGCTCCTCCGGACTGAGCTGGTCGTACTCCTCGGGCAAGAGCACCGGCAAAAAGATTCCCCAGTCGGCAAGTGCGCGAAGTACGACGTACCGGCGCTTCGGCGTTAAGCGAGCCTGTTTTATTAAGGACCACTGGCTGAGCCTGCTGAGATCGCCGATCGTTCTCCAACCTGCACGATAGAGACTGTTATAAATGGGAACCGGAATCCGTAATTCCCAGATGTCGATCATCTCTTTCGGGATGTCGCCGCCTTTTGCGGCATCAAAGTTTTTGTCGTCGTGTGTCATCGAAATCCTCCTAATGGTTCACCGCACGCAGCGGTGTGAGCGCTTGGATTTCACAGAAAAAGACCATTCTGATCACCAAGAAATGGGCGTACTTCTCCCCCTGTTTGGGGCAGACTCCGTTTCTTGATCTTCACAATGGTCTTTCGGTTTTCAGACGAGAACACGTCTCGACTTTATCTATATACCCAAGCAGCTGATTCGTAATCAGTTGCCGGGTTATGAATCTTTCAGTATGCGATTAAGCATCTTATCGATCACAGGCGGTAGAATAAATGAGGGAATGATCGCGATCGCAAAGCCGATCAGCCACTCGCTCAACACCATTTGCAGGAATTGCGGTTTGATCCCCAATTTGATGATCACCATCGCGACTCCCATAAAAAACGACATCCCCAAAGCCATCAGCAGGCTAAATAAAATGGGTCGTACCTTTGCATTTGTTTTCAATACTCGACTCCTCTCGTACAGCAAGACCTTCAAATCACATAACATCCTAATTGTGGTATACTCAAAAAAAGTTCACTTCATATGAGTGATGAGATAAAGGAGATCCCCTATGACCACAGAAAACAACAGAAATTATCTAGAGTTCAATCACTTCAACTTTAAACTTGCCGTCATCAATATGCTGATGTACGAACTGGAAATACTGGAGCCGAAGCTCGATATCTGGAGCGATACCACAGAGATCCTCGGGCGCAAAGTTGACCCCGAAGAAGAGGGCTATGAGATCATCAAGGATGTAGAAAACTGGTACCGTGAGCTGCAAATCCCCGGCGAGATGGCTGAGAGCCTAACCGCAATCTACATGGACGGCGGCGCCGATATCTACATGCAGATCTGGCCGTTCTGGGGCGGTACCAGCGACTATTTTGATCTCGATGAGATCGACGAAGAAGAGATTCGGCAGTTTCCTAATCTCGAAGAGGTGACCCTATTGACGTCCGAATTCGAGAAAGTCGCGGAGGTGTTTGAGTCATTGGGTATTGAGGTCGATGACTAAACAAGGAATGTCATTTCGGTACGTTTTTTGTATTTCGCATGCTTTTACGAACCCGAGCAACTACTAGCGAGTGAAGAAATCTTACATCCCATACGCGTTGCGGATCACGGTGAGATAATCCTGCTCATCCATCGGCCTGGGGTTGCTTTCCGTCGAGATGTTCTTAGCCGACATGACGGCAAGGGTTTCAAAGTCATCCGTGTCAACATCCAGCGACGAAAACGCCGGCAAGTGTACATCGATCGCGAGTTGTTTTACGGCTTCCACGGCTTTTTGCGCACCCTCTTCGTCTGAGCGATACTCCAAGCCCATCGCTCGTGCGATCCTCGCGTACCGCTCGATCGCGTAGTCTTTGCTGTACTCCATCACATACGGCAGGAAGATCGCATTGCAGACGCCGTGCGGCAGATCGTATAGCCCGCCCAAGGACTCCGCGATGCAGTGCACCGAGGCGACATCCGAGTGGCTGAAGGCGATGCCCGCCAGCATACTGCCGAGCAGCATAGCGCTTCGCGCTTCCAAGTCGCTTCCATCGTGTACCGCCGTCGTAAGATGCGGGTAGATCAGCTCGATCGCATAGAGCGCGAGGGCATCGCTGATGGGTTCCGCACAGGTCGCCGTGTACGCTTCGATCGCATGCGTCAGGGCATCCATTCCCGTCGCTGCGGTGATGTGTGCAGGAACCGATAGCGTCAGTTCCGGGTCGCAGATCGCGACTTTCGCCGCCGTAAACGGGCTTTTTACCGTCATCTTGCGCGCTTGCGCCGAATGCGTGATCACAGAAGAGAACGTGAGCTCGCTGCCCGTGCCCGAAGTCGTCGGGATGCTGATCATCAAAGGCTGCGGCTTCGTGGCAGCCGTTTTGCCTTCGTACTTTCGAATATCGTCTGCATCATGCGCCAGCAATACGCCGATCGATTTCGTGCAGTCAATCGGACTGCCTCCGCCGATGGCGACGAGCGAATCTGCACCAAATGCACGCGCAATCCGCGCTCCTTCGGCGACATTGGTGTCTTTCGGGTTTGCCTCTACTCCATCATAAATGGCATATTCAATCCCTTCGGCATCCAAAAGCCCTGTGATTCGCTCCAGTATGCCGGCACTCTTTACACCGCGGTCGGTCACGACCAAGGGGCGAGTGCCACCGTTTTGTTGTAGTTCTTCCACCAAAGCGTTCACACAGCCCGGACCGTATACGATTTTGGTCGGAAGAGTGAAGCTGAAGGGGAGTTGGAAATTTGTCATATGATCCTCCTGATTATACGACGCTAAACACTTGTTCCATACGATACAATCCCGGCTCGCGTTCAAACAAAAAGCGGGCGGCATCCAAAGCACCGCGGGCGAAACTCGCCATGCTCGTGGCGTGATGGCTAATCTCCAGCCGCTC
>CAZEBB010000041.1:0-14072 GCA_964510345.1 uncultured Peptoniphilaceae bacterium | reverse complement strand
CATTGTAGTTTTTCCCATCAGAAGCAGTTGTTCGGAATTTCCGAACAACTGAATCCCTTTCTAACTCACCTTCTTCAAAGATATTCTTAATATGTTCACTCACATTAGCTTTGCTCGTCTGATACAAACTCACCAGCTGTTCTTGTGTCAACCAAATGGTGTCTTGTTCAAGCTTTACGTCTATATGTGTTAATCCATCTTCAGATTGATAGATGATGATTTCGCCATTATCTCGATTTTCCAATCTTATACTCCTTCTTCTATTAGTTCTCTTCTTCATAGAACAACTTTTTTAGATTCGTAATTCGTTATAGCAAGATCTGATATTCAGTCAACTAAAGCGGAAATTTATGTACATCGATCGGTGTGCTATTTCTTTTCACCGATCTTTGCCAGTTCTTTTCTCGTATAAGCCCATACGCACTCGGCCGGTTCATCCAGATCATCGAATCGTAACATTGCAGCGCCGGCTTTTTTATAATAGAAGATGTCTCCGCTGAGTTCAAAGTGCCAGTCACTGAGCGTGGGTTCGTGGCCGACGACGATGAGAACGCCGGGGGTGAGCGCGATGGATTTTCGCAAGTGGAAGCGGCTGCCGTCTGCGATCCACGGGTGTTCAGTAAAGGGGACGCCCAGCCGTTTGCTCAGGATCTTGGCGGTTTGCACGGCGCGCACGAGTGGCGAACTGATCAGAGTGATCTCTTTGCCTTTGAGGAGGTGCGCGAGTCCTTTGGCCGCCGCTTTTGTCTTTTGGATTCCCAGCGGGGTCAAGGCGCGGTCAAAGTCGGGCTTGTAGCCTCTCTCTTCGGCGAGCCCGTGCCGAAACAGTACGAGTTCTTTCATCCTTCTGTCCTTTCTGCGGTGGGTCTTTCAAATAACTTACGTTTTTGCTATCCTCTTGCGCGGAAACCGCGATTCCTATAGGATAGGAATATACATTGGAGGATATATGATTAACAACATGCACTTAGAACGAGAAAACCTACAACAGACTCTTTGGAAGCTGTCATTTCCAACGATGATCGGATATGCGCTCCAATCGGTGTACGACATGGTCGACATGGTGTGGGTGGGTAGAATATCCTCGGAAGCCGTGGCCGGTGTGACGATTTTTTCGTTGCTCTTTTGGATCGGCACGGTCCTTAATGAAGTTCTCAATGCCAGTGGCATTTCCATGATCTCGCAGAGTTTCGGGCGTAACGAGCCGGACAAGACGAGGCATTTGATGGAGCAATCGATCACGAGCAAAGTCCTCATCTCTGTGGTGGCAGGGCTCATCATCTTTGCTCTTTTAAAACTCACATTACCTCACTTTTCGACGGATGCGACGGTACAAAAAGCGGCGTATGACTACGGAATCGTACGTCTTTTATTCATACCCTTCCTCTTTGCCTCTTATTCCATCAATACAGCGCTTCGCTCGGTGGGGCACTCGCGCACACCGATGGTGCTGATGGTGATCGCCTCGATCTTAAACCTCATTTTGGACCCGATTCTGATGTTTAAGACCATCCCCGGCATTGGATTACCGGGTATGGGTCTGGGAGTTCTCGGCGCATCGATCGCGACGGCGGTCTCTACGATTGTGGCAGCGACGATCGGTTTGGTGATCCTACGCTCCAAGCACTGTCGTGTCCCGATCCGCATAAAGAATCTCTTTCGCTTTGATTGGTCGGTGTTCCAGCAATTCTTCCGCGTCGGGTTACCCGCCGGTGCGGAGAACCTGTTTCGCAATCTGTTGAGCCTTTTGTTGATCCGCTTTGTCGCCATCTATGGAACACACGCGATCACGACAGCCGGGATCGGAACGAGGCTCTTTGGCTTTGCCTATGTGCCGATCTACGGAAGCTTCATGGCGGGATCCACGGTGATCGCCCAATTGCTCGGCGCGGAAAAGCCCGAGCTTTGTCGCCAGGCAGCGCGCATTGCAGCGAAGATGAGCTTCATCGGGATCTCGATTTTATGCTTCTTCGCATTTCTCTTTCCACAGGGGCTCATGCGGGTCTTTATCGACGACCCGAACATCATCCAGATGGGCGTGCCGATGATCCGCCTGCTCGTGCCGGCGCTTTTGATGGGCGCGGTGTCGACGGGATTGGCTTCGTCCTTCATCGGTTCAGGGTACAACCGCCCGTTTCTGATTGCGTCCATCGTCTCCCGTTGGGGCGTCCAGCTGCCGATGCTGGCGCTTTCTACCATCGTAATGAAATGGCCGCTCGAAGCGGTATGGATGAGCTTTATCGTCGCCGGGGTTGCCGACCTCATCATGATCTATATTCCCTATCGCCGAGGGCGATGGCTCAGGGAGCGCGTATAATAACTAAATCTAGATACGACAAAAGGTGCGCAGGGGACGCACCTTTTATCATTCGGGTTGGATTCTTCAAGGGGGGAATCATCACATTGATGGTTTATCCATCGACTATAGAATACCGCACCCTGTTAATATCCAAATGAAATTCGTGTAAAATCTACTCGCTTTTTACTCTTTTTTGCTCCGGCAAGCTCAATAAGATGACCGCGGCAACGACCAAGACGACGCCCAGATAGTCCATTGCATAGAATACCTGCCCGAGAAACAGGACGGCGATCACGGTGGAAAACAGTGGTTCAACGGTTGCCAGTATGCTTGCCTTCTGCGGCGTAATGCGCTTGGCACCTTCAAGATACAGGACGAACGGAAGGAAAGTCCCAAAGATCGCGACAAAACCCAATGCCAATACCGTCCCGAGATCGAATACGAACGGGGTGGTGAACGGACGCAAAGCCAGGGTGAGGGTCGTGCCGGCGACGAGCATCGCGAGGCCGGATACTTGCTTGGAATCGTACCGTGTCACCAGCGGGATCGAGAGGATATTATAGAGCGAATACCCGACCGCCGCCATCATGCCGTACAAAAGCGCCAAGGGCGATATACTGAGCGTGTCCACATCGCCATGGGTCACGAGCAAAAATACGCCCAACAGCGCCATGACGAGCGCCGCTATCATCACGGGTTTTGGAAAGCTGCGGTTCACGATGGAATAATACACCATCACGAGAAACGGCGCGGTGTATTGGATGATGGACGCCGTCGGAGCATTGGACTGTTCGATCGCCATGTAGAAAAACAGCTGCATGAACAGGATTCCGAACAGGCCGAAGATGACGACTCGTATGACATCCGCCTTGGTGCGAAACAGGTACGATACTTTTTTGGGCTGTTGGATCGCGTGGATGAGGACGAGAAACACGCCGGAGAACAGCTGGCGTACGGATGTCACTTGTGCGGGCGTCATCCCCTTCTCGACGAACAGATAGGTCCCCAGATTCCCGGTGATCGCCCAACATACCGTACAAAAGAGAACCAGCAAAAAGCCCTTCTGCTTATCGGTCATAGGGTTTCGAGGATCTCCTTCAGCGCTTTGACTTCTTCTTCGCTCAGCGTGACACCTTTTCCCATTTTTGCATGGTCCGGTGCCCATTCACGAATATCCAACTTTGCCGGTCTGCCGTTCCACGACACCCGATTGACCTCTTTCGTCCAACCCTTAGGGCTCGTCGAAAGCACACCCAGCTTCTCTTCTATCGAAAATGTAAATTCAGCCATAATGATCTCCTTTACAACCGAAACTCCCCGCTCATGCGGGGAGATCTCTTACTCTTCTTTCAGTGAGAGCAGCAGTTCGCCCGCTTTGACTCTCGCCTCTTGTTTTGCCTGTATGAAGTCGACGACCGCATCTTGCGGAGCGGTCACATTCATCTCCATCTTCATGGCTTCCAGTACCATCAAGACATCGCCCTTCTTCACGGCGTCGCCTTCTTTGACATTTACCTTGATGACCGTGCCGGGGATGTCGGCGCCGAGCTCCAGCGGATTGGACGGTTCAGCCATGCGTGTCTGTACGAAGGAGCGCTGTACCGTGCTCGCCTTATCTTGGATGCGCACCTCACGGCGGTTTCCGTTCACTTCAAATACGACGCCGCGCGTTCCGTCATCGTCCAAGTCGGAGATGAACAGCAGTTTGACGAGCAATACTTTGCCCTCGCCCACTTCGACCTCCGCGGTTTCACCTTCGTAGAGTCCGTGGAAGAACACGTCGGAGCCCATATTGGTCAGTTCGCCGTTTTCTTTGATGAATGAAATGTACTCGTCGAACACTTTGGGGTACATGGCCGAGCTGATGACATCTTCTTCGGTGGGTTCTCTGTCCATAGTGGCTTTGAGGTGCTCTCGAATCTTGTCGAAGTCCTCGGGTTCGAGGAGTTCGCCCGGTCGCACAGTAATCGGCACCACGTCTTTCAGCACCAACTGCTGCAGTTCGGTCGGGAAGCCGCCTTCGGGTTGGCCCATCATGCCCTCAAAGTACGAAACGGCGGAATCCGGGAACGACATGCCCTGTCCTTTTTCTAAAATATTCTCTTTGGTGAGCCCGTTTTGTACCATGAAGATCGCCATGTCGCCGACGAATTTGGACGACGGCGTGACTTTCACGATATCGCCGACCATGTCGTTGACTTCTTTGAACATCTCTTTGACGTCGTCAAAGCGGTGCCCGAGTCCGAAGCTCTCCACTTGCGGTTTCAAGTTGGAGTACTGACCACCGGGGATCTCGTAACGGTAGATCTCTGCCGAGGCCGACTTGAGGTCGGATTCGAATGCGCTGTATGCGGGTCGGACGGTTTCCCAATACTGGGAGATCTTCTCAAGATCGCGGATGTCCATTCCGGTGTCGCGCGAGGTGTTCTCCAGCGCTGCGACGATCGCATTCAGTGAGGGCTGCGAGGTGAGACCCGCCATGCTCGAGAACGCCGAGTCGACGATATCGACGCCGGATTGCGTCGCCATAAGCAGTGTCGCCACGCCGTTTCCGCTCGTATCGTGCGTATGCAGATGGATCGGGATCGTGATCTCCTGCTTCAACGCGCGGATCAGTTTATCAGCGGCATAGGGTTTCAGAAGTGCCGCCATATCTTTGATGCCGAGGATATGCGCGCCCATCTTTTCGATTTTCTTCGCCATGTCGACATAGTACTGCAGGGAGTACTTGTCTCTCGTCGTATCCAAAATGTCGCCGGTGTAGCAGATACAACCCTCCGCGACGCGGTTTTCCTGCAATACGGCGTCCATCGCGATCTCGATGCCCTTTAACCAGTTGAGCGAGTCGAAGATGCGGAAGACGTCGATGCCGTTTTCCGAGGCATGGGTGATAAACTTGCGGATGATATTGTCGGGGTAGTTCTTGTAGCCGACAGCGTTGGCACCGCGAATCAGCATTTGGAACAACACATTCGGGATGCGCTTTCTGAGTTCCGTCAGTCGGTCCCATGGCGATTCATGTAAGAAGCGATATGCGACGTCAAAAGTCGCCCCGCCCCACATTTCGAGCGAGAACAGATTCTTCCCATACACGCTCGTCGCCTCGGCGATCCTCAGCATGTCGCGCGTACGAAGCCTCGTCGCCATCAACGACTGATGCGCGTCACGCATGGTGGTGTCGGTCATGAGCAGGCGATCCTGCGCGAGGATCCACTCCATCAACCCTTCCGGTCCACCTTGGTCAAATACGGTCTTGGAACCGAACAGCTCAGCCGGCACGTCGACATTGGGAATCTGCGGAACGTCCAGGCTCTCCTTTACCGCCGAGCGCTCGTTGACTACTTTGTTCCCGATATAGCGCAGGAGTTTCAGCTCGCTGTCGTCTCTCGGTTCGATGTCGAAGAGTTCCGGATGATTGGCGATAAACCCGGTATCGGTGTTCCCGCTTTGAAAGACCGGATGGTTGAGCACGTTGACAAGGAATCCGATATTCGTCATGACGCCTTCGATGCGCGTCTCTTTCAGCGAGCGAATAGCCTTTCTGATGGCGTCTTCAAATGAGCGCGAGAACGCGGTGATCTTGACGAGCAGCGAGTCGTAGTACGGGCTGATGACCGCGCCCGTGTAACCGGTGCCGCCGTCCAGTCGCACCCCGAAACCGGAGCCGGTGCGGTACATCTCGATCTTGCCGGTGTCCGGTGCAAACTGATGCTTCGGGTCTTCCGTGGTGACACGACACTGGATCGCAAAGCCGCGCACTTGGATTTCGTCCTGATTTCCTAAGCCGACTTCTCGGGACGCTAGCGGATACCCTTCCGCAATCAAAATTTGGCTTTGCACGATGTCGATCCCCGTCACGATCTCTGTTACAGTATGCTCCACCTGGATCCTGGGGTTCATCTCGATGAAATAGTGTTGGCCATTGGCATCCATCAAGAACTCGACAGTACCGGCGCTGCGATATCCGACCGAACGCGCGATCTTCAGCGCATCTTCGCAAATCTGATGACGTTTTTCGTCGTCGATGCAGATCGCAGGGGCGTATTCGATCACCTTTTGGTGTCGCCTTTGAATGGAACAGTCACGCTCGTATAAGTGGACGATATTTCCGTAATTGTCGCCCAAAACCTGCACTTCAATATGTTTCGGCTTCTCTAAGTACTTTTCGATGAAGATGCCGTCGTCGCCGAACGCCTTTGCGGCTTCGTTGCGCGCGCTGTAAAACGCCTCAAGCAAGTGCTCCTCATCTTCTACCAGGCGCATACCGCGCCCTCCACCGCCGGCAGCCGCTTTGATCATGACGGGGTAGCCCGCCGATTTTGCGAATTCCAGCGCCTCGGCTTCATCTCGAATGACCGAGTCGACTCCCGGTATCGTGGGAACCCCCGCTTTTTTAGCGACGCGCTTGGACTGTACCTTGTCGCCCAGTTGTTCGATCATATGGTGATTCGGACCGATAAAGACGATCCCCGCTTCTTCGCATTGGCGCGCAAACTCGCGGTTTTCCGCCAAGAATCCGTATCCCGGATGAATCGCGTCGACACCTTTCGCCTTCGCAATGTGGATGATCTCCTCAATATTCAGATACGCCTCGACCGGTCCTCGACCCTGACCGATGAGATAGGCTTCATCAGCCTTGGTGCGAAATAGGGATGCTTTATCTTCATTCGTGTACACGGCTACCGTACGGATCCCCAGCTCTTGGCATGCGCGGAAGATACGAATCGCGATCTCGCCCCGGTTGGCAACCAACACTCTTTTGAACTTTTGCATACTTAGGACTCCTTTCTCTATTGATATCCTTACTATTCTATCATCCTAGACCAAAAAAACCTATACTCTACTACGACAAAGCAATAAATTAAATAAAAAAGCGAGGTCTCCCCCGCTTATTTCATCGCTTCCTGTAATTCCTTCAGCATTTCTTCTTTCGGCTTTTCGACATCGATCGTATGGCCGACCTCTTCATTGAAGTAGATCAGGGTCGGTACGTATTGTACTTCCCACTTGCTGCGAAATGCTTGTAAGCCCGGATTCGTCTGGGTGTCTTCGCTGTCCAAATAGAAGACTTCCAATCCCAGTTCATCCGACATTTCCTTCAGCACCGGTACGAACTCCACGCAGTACGGGCAGGTCTCGCGCCCGATATACAGCAGATAGGTGGTGTCGTCATCGTCCCTTTTCATGGCTTCTTTTACGTCGATGGATGTAAAAGTTTTGGTCACTTTCTTATATTCGCTCTCTCCCCACCACTTGAACTGCTCGTTGGCGATCAATAGGCCGGCGATCAGTATGACGATGGCGGCAAAGAGAATTGTCTTTTTTGACTTCATTTTACCCTCCTGAATCCTGTCTATAGTATCGGATTTTGGAGGATGTTTGTCAAGACATATTACGGGGAAGGGCGATGGTGAAGCGATTCATTCCATCAGAGGCCTCGTAGGTTACGGTGCCTCCGTGCCGCTTGGCGATCGCCTGCGTGATGGACAGCCCCAATCCCGTGCCTCCATCGGACTTGCGAGAGCGATCGCCTCGTTCAAACATCCCGAAGAGCGCATCGGCCTTGTCTCCCCCGATGAGCGTTCCGTCGTCGGTGATTTCGATCCGATACTCCTCTTTTGTGAACGACGCCCGAACTCCGATGAGCGAACCGGTTTGATTGTACTTTCTCGCATTGTCCAAGAGATTGGCGACGGCGCGGACGAGGAGTTCTCGGTCCGCCTGTACGATCTGTGCACCTTCGGGAATATCGATCTGCAGCTCGTGCTTTTGTGCTAGTTCTACATAGTTCTCCGCCACATAGGCGCGCAGCAACTCGCATACATCGAACAACTCTATCCTAAGCGGATAATCGGCGTGATCGAGCTTGAGCACGGTGAAGATCTCATCTACATAGAGCGCGATCCGCTTCGCTTTGGCGCGGATGATGCCGTAGTACTTTTTCTCTTCGTCCTCTTGCACATAGCCATCTTCCAGTGCGGTAGCGGCGGAGATGATCGTCGCCGCCGGCGTCTTGAGGTCGTGCGACAGGTCCATGATCATGCGGTTTCGGCTGAGCTCCAGCTCTCGTTTCTGCTCCTGTTCGTCTTCCAATTGCCGGATCATGCGATTGAACGAGTCTTTGATCGCGACGAATTCGTTTTTCATCGGCTGTTCGATCTGCACGCCGCTTTCGCCGGATTGCACGCGCTCCATCCCGTCGATCAGATAGCCCAGCGGCTTCTTGATCGTGCGCCACAGATAGCGACTCATGAGGAGGATCATCAGGATAAAGAGCCCGATAAACAAAAAGATCCCGCGCAGAAACGGCGCCGTCACCTCTTGGTCCGCTGTTGCTAAATCGATGTTCAAACTCATGTCGATCTGCCCTTGGGGATAGTACATCACCGTGTACTCGCCCTTTTCTCCGTCATAGGGTAAGAAGATTCCAACATACTCCCCCTGCTGATCCAACGGCGCCGTCGGCCCCATCAACAGCAGTTCATCCAATTGATAGGACCTTTTCGTCGTCTTCTTCTCCCCCCTCACGTCGACGACGCGATAGTCTCCGTCCAGGAATTCGATCCATCCTCCGAAAGACTTTGCGTGTCCTTTCCAATTGCCCTGTGCGTCGACCGGTTGGTAGGGGTCCATCTGTTCCCATTCGGCGCGAAGGCTTCCCGTGGTAAACCAGAGCGACGCGGTCGCTAAGATCACCGTGGCCACAGCAAAGACGAGAAAGCTTGCGATCAGCCGAAGATATAACCCCGACCCCGACTTTTTCTTACGCTTCATGCGGGGTCTCCTTCTCAAATTTGTAGCCCAAACCTTTCACCGTTTTGATATACACCGGATCTTTGGGATTCGCTTCGATTTTCGCCCGCAAATTGCTGATATGTACCATAATCGTATTGTCGTCTCCCAGATAGTCGTCATCCCATACTTGCGTAAAGATCTGCTGCTTGGTGAAGATCCTCCCGGGCGAACGCATGAGCAAGTGGAGGATGCCGAGTTCTTTTGAGGTAAGGCTATACGTTTGGTCTCCCTTCACGACGATTCCCTCCTGCGGGAACAGCGCGATCTCGCCGACTTGAATCCTCTCCTGCGACTGCGACTGCACATACTCGTACCCTCTTCGCAACTGGGCTTTCAGCCGCGCCACGACCTCCAGCGGATTGTACGGTTTTGTGATGTAGTCGTCTGCTCCTAGGGACAAGCCCAAAATCTTATTGTAGTCTTCGCCCTTGGCGGTCACCATGATCGCGGGCACGCGGCTCGTCTCGCGGATCTTCTTTAAGACGCCGAAGCCGTCCACCTCGGGCATCATCACGTCAAGGAGCACCGCGTGTACCGGGTGCTCGCTGAAAAGGCGAAGGGCTTGTGCCCCGTCTTTTGCCTTGATGAGGCGGATGCCTTCTTTGGTCAAATACAGTTCCAATATATCCAGCAGTTCGACTTCGTCATCGGCTGCCAGTACGAAATACTCCATTTTACTCCTCCATCGACATCAGCGTCTCTTGCAATGAATGTTCGAAACGATAGCTCGCTTTCCACTCCGGGTCGATCCCATCCAACAGGTGGCAAAGAGCAGCACCGGTGCGGTACAGTTTTTCGGACCCCTTACCGTCATAGAATTCCTCAGAGACTTCCCCGCCCTGAGCGGAGAGCACGAGATTCTCTACGTAGCGCGCACTGCCTTCGGCTGTTTCCATCGCGCGCAATGTCCATAGTTCATCCTCAGAAAACACGGTGGTCGCCTCTTCCAAATGCTGTCGGAGCGCAGTTAGCGCTGCCGTGTCGAGCATTGCCTGCTCCAAGTGCCTTACGTACGCGGACATCCATTCTTTTTTTGCCGTCTCACCATCTAACGCCTTGAGCATCTCTGCCTGATCCGCGCCGCCTTCCATCATGCGTTGCATGGCCGGATGATCACCGAGTTGCCACGCGTGAAAGCCTTCATGCCAGATCATCGCGATATATTCTTCTCGGGACAGCTCGGCGGAGAGGTCTCCGCTCACAGCGCCGGCCAAACCGACCAAGCTCTGAAAGCGATCCGGTGTCGGGAGAATGATTTGCCACTCCCCGTCAACGTCTACAGCGGTCGCCGCGATCGAATCGATCCACGGTTTTTCCTTCGTCAGCATGCCCTCTTTGTATACATAGTCGTGCTTTTCTTCCTGAAAGCGGATCGGGATCTCCTGCATCGAAAATCCGCGAAATCCCGTGTCTATCGAATCTTCCAACGCGATCGCATCCCGATAATCATCGAGTGCCTTTTCATCGAACTCCTTCGGTCTCGTCATGACGGTTCCTCCGACGAGAAGCAGCCCGCATAATCCGTAAGCGATCCATCTCAATTTACTGTGTTTCATTATATCAGACCTCTTTTCTTCGCAAGACCAATAGCGCCGTAAGGAACAGATAGCTAAACAGCAGCCCGACCCAAATCGCATGTGCCTGTATGGGCTTACCCACGAGTACATTTGTCGCCTGTGTTGCGATCTCCCCGTAATTCGGAAGCGCCACAGTCAATCCGTCCAGCAGTGTAGCCCACCAACCCGAGCCCATCGTAGCGAGCAAGCGGAGGACGCCGGTCGCCAAGCCCAGTATCGTGACAACCATCCCGATGACCATCGCAGAGATCGTGGACAATACGGTGCTGAGTGCTGATGTCATCAGAACGACCGATAGGACGGAGATCTCGGTGATGAGAAACGATGCCGGTACGTATATGACCCACTGTGATGCGCCACGTGCGACTAAAAAGCCGACAAGTCCGATGTGCAGTACCGCCGTAATCGCGCTTGCACTGAGAAAATTTCCTAATGCTAAAGATGTATGAAGCTTTCTCTCGCCGATGCCCCGAACGAGGACCAGTTGCCCGGTTCCATTTTCGTACTCGGCGGGGATCGTGCCCGCACTTAAGACCACAGTGCTCAGCAGTGCGACCCCGTGGAGGACGCCTACCACCACCGGCAACATCGTCTGTGCCGACGAAAGCTCTTCTCCGTTGATCTGTATTGCGGTCGATCCCGAAGAGAGAAGCCCGAGGATCGCCAGTCCGATGATCGTCATCGCGATCAGTTCTTTTCTCCTGATCTTACTGTCTACGACATATTTTGCGAGTGTCATGCTGATGCCTCCATTCTCTCAAAAAACTCTTCTTCCAGCGACCTTGCGTTTCCCTTTTCCCAAACGCTGACGCCGACTCCCTCTTTCATCAATAATGCGCGGTCACAGACCGACTCGACTTCTGATAATACGTGTGAATTGATCAGTGTCGTCTTACCTCCATCGCACAGGCGGCGCAGTTTCTCCAGTATCTCGTGTCGTGCCAGTGCATCTAAACCGGAGGTCGGTTCATCTAAGATCAAGAGTTCGGGATCGCCCAGCAGAGCTTGTGCAATGCTCAGCTTCTGCAACATTCCCTTTGAATAGTGTTTCACGCGCGTGTCTTCATCTTTTAGCCCGACAAAGGCAAGTGCTGACTGAACTTCTTCTTTTATGCGGTCTTTCGGAATTCTCTGCAGTTTCGCATAGAGTGCGAGGATCTCTCTCCCCCTCATATGTCCTGGGAATTTCGGAGATTCGGGGCTATAGCCGATTCTCTCTGCACAGATGCTGAACGCGCCATCATCCGGTTTCATCAAGCCTAAGATCATCTTCATCGTCGTCGACTTCCCTGCGCCGTTGCTGCCGATCAGCCCGAAGAACTCACCACGATGAACGGAGAAACTCACGTCGCGTACGGCGAGTTTTTCTCCAAATCCTTTTTTCAAATGCTCTGCTCTCAATACGGTATTCATCATGTTCTCCCTCCTTGCTTACATCATACGACCCCGACCTTTAGGGATTCTGAGCCCAATCTTAAATAATGCTTAAGATGAGCACAAAAAAAGCGGACGATTCCGCTTTTGATCATTCTTCTTCTCTCAGCCGTTTAAGCGCCTCCCACTTCTTCTCTCGCCCTGCACCTCTCAAATACGCATCCATATCCTTCGTGTTATACGCCCTCTCCATGTGCCCGGTCTCGGGATCCAGCCACTGGGTCGTCGCTCCGAGCCCAACGCCGAGGATGTTCTGCTCCTGTTCCATCATGGCGATATTGTACACACAGGCATATCCGTGTTTGGTGTACCCGACATTTTCAAGATTTCCCACCATGTGTTTTTGCCGATACAAGTAGTAGGGCTCATAGCCCGCTTGCGTCAGCAATTCTCGTGCGAGCTCGACCATTTGGCGGATCTCGCCTTCGGAAGCGCCGAGTTTTTCGCTCTGCCAAGCGGACCCCTTCTTCTGTGCAAGGGTGTGCACAGTGATATTCTCCGGCTCCAGCGCAAGCACTTGCAACAGCGTCTCTTTCATATCAGCCAATCCCTCTCCGGGGAGGCCGGCGATCAGGTCCATATTCAGCGCAAACGTCTTTGTATTTCGCACGAGGCGCACGGCATCCCGAATCTCTCTTGCCGTATGCGCGCGTCCGATCACCTCCAATGTGCGATCGTTCATCGACTGCGGGTTGACGCTCACTCGACTCACTCCATTTTTCGCCAACACCGCGAGCTTCTCTTCCGAGATGGTCTCGGGTCGCCCGCATTCGACAGTGAACTCAGCGCCGTTGGCTGGGATCGCTCCGGTCACCAAATCCAACTGCTCGGCGGTTAGGACACTTGGCGTGCCGCCGCCGATGTAAACGCTGTGAAGTGTGCGCCTCTCCATACTCGCAAGGCTCTCGTGAATTTCCTCGCATAGCGAATCGACATATGGCTGCACTTTATCTCTTCCGCGCTCCAAAGACAACGCGGGGAATGAACAGTAGTGGCACCTCGTCGGACAAAACGGGATATGCGCGTAGAGGCTGTAAGTATCTTTCGAAAAACCTGCAGAAGCTAACTGTTGCACATCTGCAATCTCCATAAGCAGCGCCGCTTTCTCCGGCTGCACGCGATACTCGGTTTGGAGCCGCATCATCGCGGCTTCTCGATTGGATTCACCCAAGAGCTTTCTTGCCAACTTCATCGGCCGCACGCCGGTCAGCGTCCCCCACGGTAGGAACTTGCGCGTCGATAAGAGGAGCAGGTCATACAGCTCCCGTTTTTCCATCGACACATTATCCAGCTTTCGATCCCATATGGCCTGTTGGAGCGCGTCGTCCGGGTAAAACGCGCGTACCAGCTCCATCAACTCTTCTTTACGACTCATCTGCCAATCTCTCCACTAAAAATGAAAACGCCGACGGAATCGCATAATCTGCCAGTTCTTCGGCGGCGACCCAAGTAAGCGAATCATCGATTTTTTGTACATTTGCAATATATGAGATCATCTCCCACTCGACATGGGAGAACACGTGTGTATGGCGAGGGCCGGCTTTGATCGATATCACTTCGTAGCCACTCTCACGCAATGCCCCTCTAGCTTCCTTGACAGCTAAATGCCCTTGTACATGGAAAAACTCCCACATCTTCTTAAGCAAACCCGCATCTTCTCTTTTGCGAATGGCGACCTCTTCACCATCACGCAAAAGAAACGCCGTCATCTGCACGCGGCGCGTCTTGGTTTTGTCGATTCGCACCGGCAACTCATTTTGCACGCCGGCTTGGTAGGCCTCACAGTGCTCACACACCGGGCACTCTTCGCATTTTGGATTCTTCGGCACACAAATGAGCGCTCCCAGTTCCATGAGCGCTTGGTTGAAGTCTCCGGGTCGATCGTTAGAAAGCCTCTTTTCCACTTCGGGGGCAAATACTTTTTTCGTCTTCTCTTTCTTTATATCGTCTGTGCGATTCAGCACGCG
>CAZEBB010000040.1:0-14556 GCA_964510345.1 uncultured Peptoniphilaceae bacterium | reverse complement strand
TGACCCCCTGCTTGTAAGGCAGATGCTCTCCCAACTGAGCTATGCTCCCATATTATGGTGACCCCACCGGGATTCGAACCCGGGTTACCGCCGTGAAAGGGCGATGTCTTAACCGCTTGACCATGGGGCCTCGAATGCAGTAACGCTTGATTAGTATATCGTAAAGGAAAACTCATGTCAAGGTTTATTTCCTGTAAATTTTCCGTTAAATATATTCGAACGCTCAAGTGCAACGAAGTCTATTCTACAAGATTCTAATGGAAAAGTCAAACCCTTTTGAAAGAAATTGTCAGCGTAACGGAGCAGCAAGGACTATATCCTCGCTACCCCGGTCTCTCTTGCCGCCTGCGCGACAGCCTGTGCGACCGCCGGACGTACTGCCGGGTCAAAGGCATGCGGAATAATATAGTCCTCGCAAAGTTGTTCAGCTGTGACCAAATCAGCAATCGCATGAGCGGCTGCGACATTCATCGCCTGATTGATGTCCGAAGCTCTCACATCAAAAGTACCGCGAAATATCCCCGGAAATGCGAGCACATTGTTAATTTGATTCGGGAAGTCCGATCGACCGGTCGCAACCACTCGCGCTCCTCCTGCTTTTGCGTCCTCCGGGAAGATCTCCGGCGTAGGGTTGGCACACGCAAAGATCACGGCGTCCTGTGCCATCGTCGACACCATCTGCGTCGTCACTGTACCCGGCGCGCTCACTCCGATGAACACATCCGCTCCACGGATCACTTCTGCAAGAGCCCCTTGTTTCTTCGTACGATTGGTCACCTTGGCAATCTCCACCTTTGCTTCGTTCATCCCTTCATCACGTCCTTCGTAAATCGCTCCCTTTGAGTCACAAATGATAATGTCTTGTGCACCCGCAGAAAGAAGGAGACGGCTCACGGCGATCGCCGCGGCTCCCGCACCGTTGATGACGATCGACACCTTGTCCAAGTCTTTTCTCACTACACGCAATGCATTGATCAGCCCCGCCAACGTCACCACGGCCGTGCCGTGCTGATCGTCGTGAAAGATCGGGATATCGCATAATTCCTTGAGCCTTCTCTCGATCTCAAAACACCTCGGCGCTGAGATATCCTCCAAATTGACTCCGCCGAAGCTACCGGCGATCAAGGAGACCGTCTGTACGATCTCATCCACGTCTTTAGAGCGAATACAAAGCGGAAATGCATCCACATCTCCAAACGCCTTAAAGAGAGCACACTTCCCCTCCATCACCGGCATCGCCGCCTCCGGACCGATATCCCCCAGCCCGAGCACAGCCGTGCCATCCGTTACCACGAGGCACAGATTGTGCCTACGCGTGAGGTCATACGACAGATCGACGTCCTTTTGGATTTCGAGACAAGGCTGCGCCACTCCCGGCGTATAGGCGATCGACAGTTCGTCTTTCCCCGTCACCGGTACCGTCGCTACGACCTCGATCTTCCCTTTCCATTCTCTATGCTTTTCTAAAGATATCTTCGCGTAATCCTTTTTCTCTGACATTGTGCCTCCGATTTGATTTTCTTCTATTATAGTGTACGCAAAGAAAGTTTGCGAGAAAACTCTCTCGATCACCTCAAAATGGGTATGATGAAAAAAAAGGAGGGATCCCATGAACATTCATATTTCCGACGAAGCGCTCGCCTATATCCAGTCCAAAGGAGCCGACAGCCTCGTGATCGACTCGATCCATCGCAGGAGTTGCTGTACGGTCGACTACTCGGCCACTGTCCGAACCGGGATGCCCACAAGAGACGTTGCCTATCATAAGATGCACTCTCAAGGCATCGAACTATATGTTTCCGGTTTTATCACCGGCTTGGAAGAAAAACGAGATCTGACCGTGAAGCTGGTCGATCTCAAACTGAAAAAGATGTTGATATTGGATAAGAACGAATAGATGCAGCGCAGGTATCCCCTGCGCTGTTTTTATCGAATATCACGCTTCACAAAACCCATCCAACTGCCCATCGTCAACACGAGAAACGCACCGATGGCGATGACTACGTATTCCCATTCCAGCCCATTGGCAAGAAGCGAAGGCGCTTCAAACCAGCGAAAGGGTGTTACATAACGGATCCATGAGGCGTTGTCTAACACGTCATATGCGACACCCGCTAGAAATAGTAATAGCATCCATCGGTTCGCCGTGCTTTTTGCCGTTTCCGGTCTGCGGAGTATGACGCCGACGAAGGTTCCAAGGCTTAAGAACACGGCATTGATCAGAAAAATCGCGACCGAATACTGCAAAATCAGCGTGTCAATGTTTTGATCAGGTGCGACCATGGCGACTGCAGCTTTCGACACGCCAAAATTTGCCACTGAAAATACCAGTAGCAACACCAGTGCCGCTAGCAGCTTTCGAGTGAACACAAATTTCCGCGTCCTCGGTCTCGTGTAGAGGAAATCGGCATTCTTGTCGACGATTTCATCGGTCACAATTCCCGTTCCCAGATTGACGGCGTAGATCGCTCCGCAGAGCATGACCAAAAATCCGATGACAGTATAGTAGTCGGGAAGCTTTAGGATGTCGATCCCCACCATACCGAACATGGCGAGTACGATTTTCGGAAAACTCTCCATGAACTTTGTGAGGTCACCGACACCGGGTCCGGTAAAGCCTTCAAACTTGACCATCCCCGCGTACGTCAGTACGCCGGTACCGAGGATCCAGAAGATGAGTGCACGGACTCTTGTTTTGATTTCTCGTAACAATAGGTTCATCTTACACCTGCTTTGCATCTTGGCGCACGTATTTGACATAAGCCAATCCAAGCGTGACTGCAGTAAGGCCCACGGCGGCTCCTACATATTCCCACTCATACACACCGTGTCGAAACGCATACCCGACATCGAAATACTGCAGTGCCGATATCCAACGCAGCTCGGGAAGCTCTAGGAGATTGTACAAGGACGATACGATAAAGGCAACCATGCCGCCGATCGTCGCCACTCCGGCCACGGAACGAATTTTTCTCATATACACCGCAAGGAAGGTGCCGATGCCAACAAACACCAACTCAAGCCCCAAGATCGCAAACCCTGCGAGCAGCAGCGGTCGATCGATCGGTTGACCCACTTGCCGTAAACGCGCCATCCATATAAAGGCAAGGCCATACAGCAGCGAAGACAGCACGACCCACGTCGTGACGGCGCCAAGCTTCGCAAAGAAGATCTCGCTACGAGACACCGGTTTGGTGAGTAAAAACTCTAAACTACCGGTTCGCTTTTCCCGATAAAACGCCGAAACCGCCATCTGCAAGGCAAAGATGGCCCCCATCACAGAAATATACAGATAGCTGAATCGGTAAAAGCCTTCAAATGAAAACAAGTCCCCCATGATGCCAAACATCTGCGCAAACTGCGGCGGAAAGTTTTGCATGACCGCCTCGAGTTCGTTTTTCGACTCCATAAACAGCGGAAAAATTCCCCAAACGAAAAGCATCATCGTACCGATCAAAGAAACTGTCCACGTGAAAAATGGACGAAAGAGCGATCGTAGTTCAAATCGAAAAATATTCATCGCCATTACCTGTAATAATGAAGAAAGATCTCTTCCAAATCGGGCTCTGTGATGTCGATGTCGGTTAGATTAAGTTGGACTAATGTCTGCATCAACGCTTGGACCTCCCCTTGATACAAGAAGTTGACGCGATCGTCCTCTTTGCGTTGCTCTGACATCCCTTCTAGAGAAAGTGTTTCAGGAAACACAGCGCCCTCCGCCAACCGGAGGCTGACTTTCTTATAGGTGTGCGAAAGCTCTGCCATATGTTTCGTTTCGATGATCGTACCATCCTTGATGATGGCGACGCGATCGCACAGCTTTTCCACTTCACTCAAGATGTGGGATGAAAACAGCACGGTGGCGCCTCGCTTGTTTTCTTCCCGAATGAGTTCAAAAAACGTCTTTTGCATCAGAGGATCCAGCCCGCCGGTCGGTTCGTCCAAAATGATCAGTTTGGGGCTATGCAAGAGCCCCTGAATGATGCCGACTTTCTTTTTATTCCCATAGCTCATGTCCTCAATCTTTTTGCCCAGGTCCAAATCAAGTGCATCGGCGAGCTCTTTCATGCGCAAATCACGATCCATATCATAAAAGCTGGCGGAATACCGTAGCAGTGCCTTGGCCGTCATATTATCGTAATAGAAGACTTCAGACGGCAAATAACCCACTTGCTCCAAAATCTTTTGATACTCTTTTTCACAGTCGAGCCCAAAAATCTTCGCGCTCCCGCTGGTCTTTCGGATCAGCGCTAAGAGGGTTCGGATCGTCGTGGATTTCCCCGCGCCATTTGGCCCGATAAACCCGAAGATCTCGCCTTCTTCCACCCGCATGTCGACATTTTCTATGCCGCGCGCCTTCCCATAGTATTTGGTCAGTTTTTCCGTTACAATCGCTGCCATCGTCTCTCCCCCTTTGTCGGTTCATCTCTCTTTATACCCACGACAAAAGCCGCCTCTGATGAGAGACGGGTAAGACGAATATTCCTAAGAGCTTAGAAAGGAGCGTTCGGAATACTCTTTGAGGCCATATCTTGGCCGAGCGGCCGTGAGCGTGCCGAAAAGAGTTTTCCGGATGCGACGAATGAATTTGTCTATATATTGAGCCGCCTCCGATGAGAGACGGCTCGTGTTCATAAGACTCGGGAGCATCCTCGCGGGAATGGGTGAGCACGAGGACGCATCCTTCTTAGTTGAATACAGTTTGTTCTTGGATGTCTTCTGTGAGAGCTTCCAACGCACGGCGTACGCGTTTGTATCGGAGCTTGTACTGCTCCTCTTTGGGCGTCGCCGGGTCTCCCAACGGATACGGGATCGAGATCGTCGGGACGATCTTGTTGGACCCAACCGTCATCGCGACGGGAACCAGGTTACACAGCTGCACGATCGGCATGCCGGCTCTTTCGATTTCTTTGACTATTGTTGCACCGCAACGTGTACAGGTGCCTCACGTAGAGACTAAGAGCACTCCGTCGACATTATCTTCCTGTAAGAATTTGAGCATTTCTTTGCCCATTCGCGCGGCTTCCGCCTGGGTGGTACCGGTACCGACGGTCGAATAGAAGTAGGGGTGGAGCGATCCATAGACGCCCTCTTTTTCCATGTCTTTCATAACGTCCCACGGAACGACGACATTCGGGTCAGCGTCTGCAGCGGCCGGGTCAAACCCTGCGTGAATCGTCTTAAACTCGCCGCTTTGTAGACGGTCCATCTGCGAGCCGTCATAGCGTCCCCATCGGGTTGCAGAGGCGGATTGAATGCGGTCGGGGTTGTCGACGGGCACGATGCCACCGGTGTTGAGAATTGCGATTCTCGCCTTGGAAAGGTCGGAAATCGGCGGAGCGATCGCCACCATGTCTTTTTTAGGAATGGGAAGTTCCGTTTGGTACTCTTCGCCCTTCATCTTTTTGAGAAGCATGTCGACACCCCGTCTCGCAACGGTAACGGGCTCTTCCAGCCACACTTGGTCGCGGATCCCGCGCTCGAAGAAGTTGTATTCATCGGCAGGTCCAACTCGCTTTCCTTCCAGATACGCATTGGCTACTTTCGCCATCGCGGAGGTGTCCTTCTTCATTTGGAGAGCCGAAGGACCGCCCTTGGTGATGATCATGTCTCGTTTGAACATTTCGACACCCGGGTTCTCCACGTTCATAGAGGTCACCACCGGGACTTCGAAGTGTGCGTGCACGGCTTTACAGATATTTCCGCAAGCCACGCCATAACGACCGGCTTGAAAAGCGGGGCCGGCGAGGAAAATGTCAAACTCCAACGGCTCCAGCATTTGAATGATGCGAGAAGTCGCTTCTTCTGTATTGGAACCCATGAAGTTGTCTCCGCAGCATACGGTATGGGTGATCTCGGCGTCTAGCTCTTTGCTCAACGCGAGAGCCGGACCCAGGAGCCCTTCTCTGAGTTCGGGTTCAAAATCGGCTTTGTCTTCTCCCCCGATCCCTGCAAAAAACTGATTGATATACAATATCGCTTTTTTCATGGCGTCCCCCTAAAATTCCTTCATTGTTTTTGTCGACCATCCGGCGATTCGGTCGCCGCAGAACATTGCATTGTTCTCCATGATGATCGATCCATCTTCGCGTACGGACGGTCCTAAGATCTCGTCACCGGCCCAACCGCCGGAGAGCCCGTCGCGACCGAGCGCTTCCAGGCAGCCGATCACTTTGGCTGCAGCGGGCAGTTCGATCAGCGTCGATACGTTTCCGCCGGACACGAGAGCGTCCGCCTTTTCATCCAATACGACGAGCGGCTGCGAGGCACCGTCGCGTCCCGTACACTCATTGCTGATCCCGACGGTTTTAACGCCGACATCTTCAAGAGCAACGATACAGCGAATATAGTCGGCATCCGGATTTCCGTAGCCTTCTTCCGTTACGATGGCACCGTCTGCGCCGAGGGACTTCGCGATCTGCGCGACGAAGATCGCCGAGCGCTCTTTTTGCTCCAGTGAAACGTTGAGGTTCGACATGATAACTCCCAAGAAGTTCAAAGTCTTGCCGTGTTCTTTGTACAGTTCGCGAATCGTCGGGAAATTTTGCATATCATAGGTGGCCCATTTCGACGACGAGGGCATGAAACTTCCGGAAATCAACGCACCGTCCAGCACTTCATTCGGGTGCATAAAGCTGGGAACAAAATGGTTGAGGTCCCAACCGTAGACGAGGTCGTTGTAGCCCATCTCTTCCATTTGCGACTGCGGCTGCATGACGAGAACGACAGAAGGTAATGCGTTCACCTCTTCACCTCTGCGAAGCACGGGAGGCAGCTCAAATGTATCAATCGTTTCCGGTTCCAGGTTCTTCACGGTCTTTCCGAGGTATTCCGCAAATAGATGACTTGCCCAGCGGATCGCGTGGTTTTTCTTTTGCTGCTCGCGTTGCTCGTACACTTCGTCCGTCTCGATCACCAAGCATACGTTGATGAGCTCGCCGAATAGGGTGTATTTTTGGCCTTCTCCCCCCATGTCGATGAGTCCGTCACCGAACGATCCCCACGTTCCGCCGACGCCTAAGACACTCATGCCTTTCAGCGCATGGACTCTGCCTTCGCCGCACGGCGCCAGTTCACCGGTCACGCCCGGGAACAGCGTTCTTCCATCCGGACGCACGCGGGGTTCTACCGCTTCCTTTACCGGGACAATTCTCGTGTCATCGCCCGGTTTTGCGATTTCAATCTCCACTTCAAGGATATGCGAGTCTTCTTTAATAAAAGCGATCGCTTCTTCTTTGTTGATGGAGAGTACGCCGTTGGAAAACTCGGTGGCCTCACCGAAAACGACATCCTTTACCGTAAAATTTCCGATCTCCAGCTTCATGCCGGTTCCTCCTGTTTATTTAGTTTCGTTATAGCTTGATTGGGTAATCGTACGATCGATTCATCTGTCTTCAGCGCTTTGGCTAATGCCACCATCGACGCCAGCATGATAAAGGCAAACGGGAACGCCGCGATGATCGATATGGTCTGCAACATCTGCAATCCATTGGCCGTTCCGACCATGAGCGAGAGCGCCAGAGCCGCCTGTAAGACGCCCCATACCGTCTTTCGTTTATTGTCCGGTTCAAGGTCCCCATGTTGCGTGAGCATGCCGAGGACAAAAGTCGCCGAGTTTGCCGAGGTGATAAAGAAAGTAAACAGCAGCAAGATCGCGACGAGATTCAGAAATGCCCCGAAGGGGATCTCGTTCATGACGACAAAGAACGCTGTGGATGTTGACTTCACCGCTTCCATCAGGATCGCCGGTGCGGTGGCAAAGTCGATTCCGCCAAAGATCGCAAACCAGATGAAAGATACGATCGCCGGTACGAAGAGCACGCCAGCGACAAATTCGCGGATTGTTCGTCCACGTGAGATTCTTGCGATAAAGACGCCGGTAAAGGGAGCCCATGCGATCCACCATGCCCAGTAGAAGATCGTCCATGCACCGTACCAATCCGAGTTTCCAAACGCCCCCATCTCAAGTGCATTGCCGATTAAGTTCTGAAAATACAATCCCGTCGACTCGACAAAGGTATTCAGGATGCCGACCGTCGGTCCGAAGACGAACGACCCGGCTAATATGATGACCACGAGGATCATATTCAGGTTGGAGATCAGCTTGATTCCCGTGTCGACGCCCATGACGGCGGTCCACGTGTATACGATGGTAATGCCGACGACGATAATGATCTGTACCATCGTGCTTTCGGGGATTCCAAACATGTAGTTCAGTCCGCTGTTGATCTGCAAGGTACCAAGACCCAACGAGGTCGCCATGCCGGCGGCGGTGGCGAATACGGCGAGAATGTCGATCGTCTTTCCAAACCAGCCTTTTACCTTTTTCTCCCCGACTAACGGGATGAAAATACTGGACACGAGACCGGGTTTCCCCTTACGGAATTGCATGTACGCGAGCCCCAATCCCAGTACACAGTAGTTGGCCCACGGGTGCAAGCCCCAGTGTAGAAACGACTTCGTCATCGCGAATTGCGCGGCGGCTTCCGTCATCGGTTCCACTTCTAGCGGGTTTAAGTAATGGTTGAGCGGTTCCGCGATTCCCCAGAACACGAGCCCGATCCCCATGCCGGCTGAAAACAGCATCGCGAACCAGGATATGTTGCTAAACTCCGGTTTTGAATCGTCCGGACCCAGCTTGATCTTTCCATACGGGCTTAAGAACCCCACCCATACGGCAAACACAATGAACGAAGTCATTGCAAAGGTGTAGAACCAACCAAAGTTCACCGATAAAAATTGGAACGATGCATTGGCGACTGTCTCAAAGTTGGAAGGAAGCAGCAGTCCCCATGCGACGATCGCGATGACGATCATCATCGATACGAGAAATACGCTGTTGTCCTTTTTGCGGTTGTCTTCCATCGAACACCTGCCTTCTTCAGTTGTACCGACTTTAAGTCCGGCCAAGACTTGGTTCGGTAATCTTGTTCTAAATATAATCATGATTATCTTGTAACTTTGATTCATTATAAACTCTAATCGTTTTCATTGCAAGATGTAATACGAGAAACGAACATTCGATTTTCTTATCGCCTTTTTTGTGCGAATACGGCAACAAAAAAAGACCCGCGTGGGGTCTTTCCTCTCTTCCTTATTTCGTCATATCTTTAAATCGGTGATAAATCTTCTTTATATAATCGCGGCAAAGTTCTTTCGCGACGCCCGGAGACAGCCGATTCCTCTCCACTTGCAACAGCATATTCTCGTACACGCCGGTCGATACGTCCAGAATCGCATTAGCCGCTTGCGGTTTGACATAACCTTCTTCGATACAGTAGTCGATTAAGATTTTCGAGCGATTACGGATGGAAGAGTTCTGCAGCATCACGCGTACTTCTTTGGGGAACTTCTTTACATCCAGCGGATAGAGCGCGTAATACTGGGAAACATAGGTATCCATGTCGTGTTTGATATCAGCAAAAAACAGTGTGTAATAGATCTTGTGACGAAGGAAAGAGTACTCGATAAAGCAGTTCCAAACTTCTAAATAGAGTTCTTCCGAGTTTTTTACATACTTAATATAATTGGGCAAGTCGTCGATATACTCTTGCAGATAAGTCATCGAAGCGAAGAAAAGCAAGTGCTGTAAGTCGTCAAAATAATTGTACAGTGTTGCGCTGTTATAGCCGGCAATATCCGCAACTTTGCGGATCGTGACCGCCTCGATGCCCTCTTCTTCGATGATTTGTACGGCGGCATCGAGGAAGTAGTGAATCATCCTCGCCTTTTGTATTTGCTTTTTGCGGTCCGTCGTAGAGTCCTTCGGCAGAGAATTTTCCATGGCATGCCCTTCCTTTCAGCGTTTGATAACTAACTCATTATACAACAATTGCGTACAGTTTTCATGGCGCTCTCGCTTTCGCACCACATCGGTTTAAACCTTTCCATGACTTGCGCAATCTCTTGACAATCTTGGCGATATCCGATACTGTTACTGTATCATAAGCTAAGGAAGTGGATCCATGAAAAAAATTGATTGGTACGGTGGCAACAGCGTACCGTTAGAAATGCATAAAGTCCGTATTGTACAAAAGCTGGAGCTTCTCCCGGTGGAAGAGCGTAAACGCGCGATGGAAGAAGCCGGCTATAACACGTTTCTCCTCCAAAATCAGGATGTGTTCTTAGACATGCTCACCGACAGCGGAGTCAATGCGATGAGTGACCGCCAACAGGCCGCCATGTTGCAGGCGGATGACAGCTATGCGGGAAGCGCAACCTTCACGCGCCTGCAGAACAAAGTCGAAGAGATCTTTGGAAAGAAGTACTTTCTGCCGGCTCACCAAGGCCGCGCGTGTGAGAACATCCTCTCCCGAGCCTTCGTAAAACCCGGTACGTATGTCCTGATGAACTACCATTTCACTACGACAAAATCACATATCGAAGCCAACGGCGGCGAAGTTGTCGAGCTCATCACTGAAGCAGGCCTTGCGATCGACTCCGATCACCCCTTCAAAGGCAATATGGATACCGCCGCTTTAGACGCGCTGATCGCTGAAAAAGGCGCCGAGAAAATCGCGTTTGTTCGCATGGAAGCCGGCACCAATCTGATCGGCGGACAGCCGTTCTCCATAGAAAACCTACGCGAGGTGCGCAGTATCTGCGACCGTTACGGGGTGCTCCTTGTGCTGGATGCGAGCTTACTGCAGGATAACCTGCACTTTATCAAGGAAAGAGAAGCGGAGTTTGCAAACAACAGTATCAAAGAGATTACGGCAGAGATCTCCGCTTTATGTGATGTCGTGTACTTCTCGGCGAGAAAGCTCAGCTTCTCCCGCGGGGGCGGGATTTGCAGCAACAACGAGGCAGTTATCGGGTCGATGCGTGAATATGTTACGCTTTTTGAAGGATTCCTCACCTACGGCGGCATGTCCGTCCGCGAGATGGAAGCGATGGTCATCGGTTTAGAAGAGACCATGGATGAAGACGTCATCTCCCAAGGCCCGCAGTTTATCGCGTACATGGTCAAAGAACTCAAACGGCACGGGATCCCCGTGGTGACGCCGGGCGGCGGACTGGGTTGCCATATCGACGCGATGCGCTTCTTAGACCACGTGCCCCAAGACCAGTATCCGTCCGGAGCCTTAGCTGCGGCGATCTTTATCGCCAGCGGAGCGCGCGGTATGGAGCGAGGCACCATGTCCGAGTCGCGCGACGCCCAAGGCAACGAAACCCTTTCCAATATGGAGCTCGTACGCATGGCCATGCCCCGCCGCGTGTTCACCTTGTCGCAAATCCGCTACGCCGTAGACCGCATCCTCTGGTTACATGACAATCGTCAGATGATCGGCGGGCTTCGCTTTGTAGAAGAACCGTCCATCATGCGATTCTTCTTTGGTCGCTTAGCGCCGACCTCCGATTGGCCGGATGCGCTGGTGCAGAAATTCCGCGCCGATTTTCCGCACAGTTTATAATCTTATGTGACTTTGTCACTGAACTCCTCTCCCCCTTGTCGTATGATGAAGCCAACAATCCGACGAAAGGGGGATTTTTCATGTCAAAAAAAGTACTTATCGTAGGTGGAGTCGCCGGCGGTGCTTCGGCCGCACCGAGACTCCGACGCCTCGATGAAAATGCAGAAATCATTATGTTCGAACGAGGCGAATACGTCTCGTATGCGAATTGCGGACTACCCTACTATGTGGGTGGCGTCATTCAGGACAAAGAGGCGCTCACCGTTCAAAAACCGTCCGACTTTAAAGAAAAATTTAATATCGACGTGCGCGTTTCTGAAGAGGTCGTGTCGATCAACAAAGATAAGAAAACCGTGCGCGTGAAGCGCGTCAAAACCGGTGAAGAATACGAAGAATCCTACGATGCACTGGTGTTATCCATGGGCGCGGAGCCCGTCAAACCGCCCATCCCGGGAAGTGATTCCAAGCGCGTGTTCACCCTGCGCAGCATTCCCGACACCTACCGCATCAAAGAATTTATTGAGAGCGAAAAGCCGAAATCCGTCGTCGTGATGGGCGGTGGGTTTATCGGCGTCGAGATGGCGGAAAACCTGGCCCACGCCGGTCTTCAAGTCACTTTGGTCGAAATGCTCGACCAAATCCTTGCGCCGATCGACTGGGATATGGCGCAGTCGGTCCATCGTCATATGGAACGAAACGGCGTAAAACTTGAGCTCGGTAACGGTGTCAAAGAGATGAAAGACACAGGAAGCGCACTCGAGGTCACACTCACCGAAGGGTCCGTCACAGCCGATATGCTGATCATGGCGATCGGCGTGCGCCCCGATACGCGCATCGCCAAAGAAGCCGGTATCGAACTTAACGAGCGCGGTGCGATCGTCACCGATGCGCATATGCGCACCTCCGACCCGAATATCTACGCCGTGGGTGATGCCATCGAGATCACGGACCCGGTCACGGAAACCAAGGGGTATGTGGCCTTAGCCGGCCCCGCCAACAAACAAGGGCGCATCGCCGCCGACAATATTTATGGAATCCCGTCTGAATACACCGGCACACAAGGGACATCCATCCTACAAGTGTTCGACATGGCCGTCGCTTCCACCGGCGTCAACGAAAAAACAGCGAAGCGCTTAGGGCTCACTTACGACAAATCCTTTGTGTATGTGGGAAACCACGCCAACTATTATCCGGGCGTGGTGAATATGACCATCAAGACTTTGTTTGATCCGGCGGACGGTCGTATCTTAGGGGCACAAATTGTAGGGTTTGATGGCGTCGACAAGCGGATCGATGTCATTGCGACCGCGATTCGCGCGAAGATGACCGCGAGACATCTGGCGGATTTGGAACTCGCCTACGCCCCGCCATTTGGCTCGGCAAAAGACCCGGTCAATATGGTCGGCTTCGTGATCGAGAACCTCGTGACAAAAAAAGTAAAGCAAGTCCACTGGCACGATGTCGAAGACATCCGAAACGCCGGCACTCACCAGTTGATCGACGTGCGCAGCCCGATCGAATACGAAAATGGGGCAATTGAAGGCTTTGTGAATATACCGCAAACCGAACTTCGCGATCAACTAGGTGAATTAGACAAGAAAAAACCCATCCTGCTCAATTGCCAGATGGGCTTAAAGGCCTATGCGACTGCGCGCATGCTGGAAGCCAATGGTTTTGACGCAACCATCTTAGCCGGCGGGTATCATTTGTACAATTCTATTTTCGCGAAGCGTCAGGCTCCTGCGCAAGCCGCTCCTACCGCATCGTCAGCTCCGCTCACATCCGAGCCGGCAACCGTTACCGTCGTCGACGCCTGCGGTCTCCAGTGTCCCGGCCCCATCGTGAAGCTTTCTGAGACGATGAAAGCCATCGCGCCCGGCGGCGTTGTTGAGATCTCTACCAGCGACCCCGGCTTCGCCTCCGACGTAGAAGGCTACTGCAAGCGCACCGGCAACACCTTCTTAGGGTTAGAAACTGCGAAGGGGATCACCAAGGCAAAAATAAAAAAGGGCGAAGCCCTCTCACAAGAAGCAGCTCCCAAAAGCGGCGACAATAAGAACATCATCGTCTTCTCGGGCGATCTAGATAAAGCGATCGCGTCGTTCATCATCGCCAACGCATCCGCTGCGATGGGGCGAAAAGTCAGCATGTTCTTCACCTTCTGGGGACTCAGCATCCTGAGAAAACCCGAGCCGTCCAGTGCCCCCAAAGAGTTTATCGCTAAGATGTTCGGTATGATGATGCCGCGCGGCTCTAGGAAGCTCGGTCTGTCCAAAATGAATATGGGCGGTATGGGGGCGAAAATGATCCGCTCCGTCATGAACAACAAAAATATCGACAGCTTAGAGGACCTGATCGCACAGGCGCAAAAGAACGGCGTCGAACTGCTCGCCTGCTCCATGAGCATGGACGTCATGGGGATCACCCAAGACGAGCTGCTCCCCGGCGTCAAACTCGCCGGCGCCGCTGCAATGATCGCCAATGCCGAAGAGTCCGACATGTCCCTGTTTATCTAGAAGAAGAGAGTAAGAAGTCATCCCGATGGGGTGGCTTCTTTTTGATTAAGAGTCTGAATATGGACGGACTGATTAGAGTTAGTTACTTAAGTAAGCAGAAGTTCACGTACACAAATAAGCTTATAAGACTCACCCAGTGCATATACTTTCTTAATTCCATCAGAAACTCACCGATCAAGGTCTTGCCGTTTTCTCATTTCTCTCTTGAACCGCATAAACTCGATGAACTCCTGTACTTCCTTAATTTCATATTCAGTAAAGTCCTTGAGATCATGACCCGGAATAAGGTTTTCTTTGCCTTCATATACGACGTCCTCAAGGTCAGCTATACTTATACGATAGAGTTCTGCCGAATCAATCCCCATTGCTTTGCCAAGTTTGTGGATGACCTCGTTTGAAACTCTTGGCTTCTTTTTAGACTGAAAATCAATGCCTCGCTCGATACTGTCTACATAGGTATGGCTTATGTCTGCAACACGTGCGAATTCTCGTAAAGAGAGATTTCGAAGATTCCGATATTCCTTAACCATTTCTCCTAATTGATTCAAAATTTACCACCACCTTAGATTAATATACACCAATCTTTTCCAATTTAATCAAATTTTGTGACTTCTTTCAGTTTATGT
>CAZEBB010000039.1:0-16373 GCA_964510345.1 uncultured Peptoniphilaceae bacterium | reverse complement strand
TGTCATGGCATCTCCTACGCGTCAAGATTTTGTACATAACGGGCGTTTTTCTCGATAAAATCCCGTCTGGGTTCGACTTTTTCACCCATCAACATGGTGAAAATCTCATCGGAATAGACTTCTTCTTCCACGCCGACTTGAAGCAGCACGCGATGGTCCGGGTTCATCGTCGTTTCCCACAATTGCTCGGCATTCATTTCCCCGAGACCTTTGTAGCGCTGAATATGCACATTGCTGCGGTCGTATTTTTTCAAAGTCTGTTCGAGCTCTTCTTCCGAGTACGCGTATTCGAGAACTTTTGTCCCTTTGATCACGCCGTACAGCGGCGGTTGCGCAATATAAATATTCCCGTTGTCGATCAGCTCTTTCATGTATCGGAAAAAGAAAGTAAGAAGCAGTGTGCGAATATGCGCACCGTCGACGTCGGCGTCTGTCATGATAACGATCTTGCCATAGCGCAGACCGGAAATGTCAAACTCCGGTCCGATTCCGGTGCCGAACGCCGTGATCATATCCTTGATCGCATCATAGCCTAAAATGCGGTCGAGCCTTGCTTTTTCTACGTTCATGACTTTACCCCGCAAGGGGAGGATCGCCTGAATTCTCTTGTCGCGGCCAAGTTTCGCCGAACCGCCGGCCGACAAACCCTCGACCAAGAAGATCTCGGTCAACTCCGGATTCTTTTCCTGGCAGTCCGCGAGCTTTCCGGGCAATGTCGAGTTTTCTAAGAGCGAGCTCTTTCTGGTCATATCGCGAGCGCGTCTCGCCGCCTCTCTCGCACGGGATGCGGTCAGCGACTTATCGATAATCACTTTGGCAACTTTCGGGTTTTGCTCCAAATACGTAAACAGCTCTTCGTAGAGTACGGAGTCCACCACCCCGCGCACTTCGCTGTTTCCGAGTTTCCCTTTCGTCTGCCCCTCAAATTGAGGATTCGGGAGTTTTACTGAAATAACGGCACTCAACCCTTCCCGCGTGTCTTCACCCACGAGATTTTGCTCTTTTTCTTTTAAGTGCCCGAATTTTCTGGCGTATTCGTTGATCGTACGCGTCAGCGCGGAACGATAACCGCTTAAGTGATACCCCCCGTCCGCTGTGTGAATATTGTTCGCAAACGGCAGAATCGTCTCGTTATACCCGTCGGTATACTGCATGGCGATTTCAACTTCGATCGCATCACGTGCGCCGCGGAAATAAATCACATCTTCGTGAATGGGCGTACGGTTCTTGTTGATATATTCGACGAACGACGAAATCCCGCCCTCGTAGTGAAAAGTCTCCGAGGTTCCGGTCCGTCGGTCTTCTAAATTGATCGTAATCCCGCGGTTCAAAAACGCCATTTCCCGAAAGCGGGTTTGTATGGTGTCGTAGTCGTAATTGACTTCGTCAAAGATCGTTGGATCGGGTGCAAAGTGGATAAAGGTACCGGTGTCTTTTGCACTTTTGGCTTTTCCAATTTCCTCCAGCGGCGTTTGAACGACTCCTTTTGCAAAAATCTGGCGGTACTCCTTGCCTTCTCGTTTGACGCGGGCTTCTAAACGGGTCGAAAGCGCATTGACGACGGAAACGCCGACTCCATGCAGTCCCCCTGACACCTTATACGCGTTATTGTTAAATTTTCCGCCGGCATGGAGGATCGTCAGTACGGTTTGCAGTGTGCTTTTTCCGGTCTTCGGGTGAATTTCAACCGGGATCCCGCTGCCGTTGTCCGCGACACTGACTGAATTGTCCTCGTAAATAACGACGTCAATCGTATCGCAGACGCCGGCTAATGCTTCGTCGATACTGTTATCGACGACTTCGTAGACGAGATGGTGTAGGCCTTTCGTACCGGTGGAGCCGATGTACATCCCCGGTCGAAGCCTGACAGGCTCCAGTCCCTCTAAAACTTCAATATCCTGTGCTGAATAATGTCTCTTCTCTGCCATATATTTCCTTTCTATCGACACAAGGCGCCATCGTGTAATCTCCATTGCGTCACCATGGTCTCCGACCACGGGTTTTCCGTGCCGGTCACCAGCATCTGCAGATCATCGGTGATCTTTGCCATATATTCTTGTCGTTCCGGATCCAATTCGGACAAAATGTCGTCCATTAAGAGTACCGGTTTTCTATCGCTTTCTTGTTTTTTCAGATTCGCTTCCACCAGCTTGAGCGTCAAAACCGCCGTCCGTTGCTGACCTTGTGAGCCGAAAAGTCGTAGGGGCAAACCCTTCAGTTGCAGCTCCATATCATCTCGGTGCGGCCCGCGGCCGGTACTTTTATACGCGATATCCTTCTCTAAATTGTCCGACATCGCCTGCACAAATGCACGAACGATGCTCTCTTTCTCCGAAGGATCACAAGGGATATCCGGCCGATACTGCGCGGAAAATCTCTCACCTTCACTGGACAGATGGCGGTGGATCGATCGCCCCAGTTCGTCGACTTTTTCTACCATTCGCGCGCGCAAATTCATAATGAAAGCGCCTTCTTTGATCAATACCGCATCGATCGAATTCAGCTGTTCCATAAAATGCCGTTTCCCCGCACCATCTTTCAGCAGAGAGTTTCTGTGAAGTAAACTGCGTTGATACGATGCGATCGCCTGACGATATCGCGAGTCGATATCCGTCAATAACTGATTCAGATACCTTCTGCGATACTGCGGGCCGTCTTTGGCGATGCGCAAGTCCTCCGGCGTAAAGATGACGAGCGGAAAGTTCTTTTCCCATTCTCGAAATGAAGAGATTTTTTCTTCGTTGATTTCAATTTGTTTCGGCTTGTCGCGAAACAGGGTGACGCGTACCGTAAACCGTTGGTACCCTTCTTCACATTCGATAGCAATCGACGCATCCTGCCGATCGTATTGTATCAAATCCTTCTCAGTACCTTGGCGGATCATGTTTCCGGTCAAAGCAAAGGCAATCGCCTCCAAGATATTGGTCTTTCCGGAAGCATTTTTTCCGACGATGATATTCTTATCTTCAGACGGCGTAAACGTCAATTGTTCGTGGTTGCGATACTGATATAGCTGAATGCTCTTTATCTTCATGGACCCTCTTGTACAAGAAAGGAAGTCTCTTCAAACTTGACGATGTCATTCGGATAAAGTTTTCTCCCGCGACGGGTCTCCACTTCCCCGTTGACAGAGACTTTGCCTTCCAGAATCCAAATTTTACTTTCGCCTCCGGAGGCCGTCAGCTCAGCTAATTTCAAAAACTGATCGAGCCGGATAAAGTCCGTGTGGATGGTCACCTTGTTCATCTTGCTTCTTGCCCCAGACGAACGGGAAGTACCAGATATAAGTATCCTTCCTCTTCGGCTTGCGATTCGATGATCAGCGGTTTTAATGCTCCGCTGAAAGTCAGTACGACATCCTCCGCTTCGATCTCTTTGATTCCGTCCAGCAGATAGCGTGCATTAAACGCGATCTCCAGTGGCTCTCCCTGTAAGGAGCCCTCCACTTTTTCATATACGTGGCCGATATCGGTATTGGATGTAATCACGCACGCACCTTCCGCCAAATAGAGCTTCACTAGATTCGCTCTCTCTTCTCCGGACAGAAGAGACGCTCTTTCCATCGCCTCGTACAATTCTTTTCGCTTGGTTTCAAAGACGACGGACGATTCCGTCTGCAACAGATTTTGATACTGAATAAACTGCCCTTCCAATAGACGCGTATAGACGATCGTATCGCCGAAGGTAAAGGACATATTCCCTTTGTTCGCGGCAATCTGGATGATCTGATCGTCATCCGCAATTTTGTTGATCTCGTTGAGCGCCCGTGCCGGTATGATAAAACCCTGTTCTTCTTCGACCGGCAGATGCATTTTCTTTAAGGCAATACGAAATCCGTCCAATGCGACGACATAGATTCCGTCTGTTTTCATATCAAACAAGACACCGCGAAGCACCGGCTTCGTATCGTCCTGGCTGGTCGCAAAAATCGTCTGACGAATGGCCTGTTTCCATTCTTTGCCGGCGATCTGCAAGGTGAATTCTTCTTTGACGCTCGCCAATTCCGGGTACTCCTCAGGTTGATATCCTACGAGGCGAAACTCCGAGTTTTTGCATCGAATCTCCATTTGGTTGGCGGACATTTCGATGTGAACCGCTTCTTGTGGCAACTTTCGGACGATATTTCCGATGAGGCTTCCTTTAATGACCGCTTTTCCCTCATCTTCAATAAGACACGGAACATGGGTGTGAATCCCGATTTCTAAGTCGGTGGACGACAGATGCAACATGCCCGCTTTCGCTTCAAAAAGTATCCCGTCGAGTATTTGCACCGTATTGCGAGCGGAAATCGCACGCTGGGCAATTTGTATATGTTTCAACAAGTCTCTTTGTGAGATCGTTAATTTCATATGATCCTCCTTGTTCGCCTAATAATAAGATTAAAAACAGTAGTAATAGTAATAGGGGGTGTGGAAATCGTGGAAAAAGGCTTCCTGTGTTTTCCTCCCGCCCTTTGCGGTGTCGATGACTTTGTGGATAAATGGTTTCTGCGGATATGCGTTCTCCACAGAGCTCCACAGTCTACGATTCCAGTCGCTGGCGGATCACCTGAATGGATTCGGCGAACTGAACGTCATTTTCCATATCATTCTTAATTTTTTCGATCCCGTAAATCACCGTCGAGTGATCCTTATCAAAATGATTGGCAATTTTGATCAGTGAGAGATCGGTGAGCTCTCGGGAAAGATACATCGCGATCTGCCTTGGATAGGCGATCTTTTTACTTCGATTCTTTGAATAAAAGTCCTGTGTGTCTAAACCGTACTCCTGAGCCAGCACTTCGATGATTCTTTCAATCGTCATCGGCTGTTTTGATTGGAGCCCCAGCGTCTTTTCCAACGAAGCCTGCGCCAATTCCAGGGTCACCGGAATTTTTTGTACGATGGACTGCGCGATGATCTTGGTGAGAGCTCCCTCCAATTCTCGAATATTCGACTGAATATTGGACGCGACATAGGCGAGGACTTCAGGAGGAACGACCGTTTTGTGCATCCTCATCTTTTCTTGAAGGATGGCAACTCTCGTCTCATAATCCGGTGGACCGATGTCGGTGATCAGCCCCATCTCGAAACGAGATCGGAGGCGATCTTCTAATGTCTTTATTTCATGAGGCGGCTTATCACTGGAGAGTATGATCTGTTTGTTATCGTTATATAACTCATTAAAAGTATGGAAAAACTCTTCCTGAGTGGCTTCTTTACCCGCGATAAACTGGATATCATCAACTAACAATACATCGACATTTCGATATCGATTCCGAAATTCTTCATTTTTTTGTTCGCGGATCGAAGTGACGAGTTCATTGGTGAACTTTTCGCTGCTGATGTAGACGACGCGAAGGTTCGGAAACTTTTGTTGAATGCTGAGCGCGCATGCGTTGATGAGATGAGTTTTTCCCAGTCCGACACCTCCGTAAATGAAGAGGGGGTTATAGATGAGACCGGGTTGCTCCGTGACGGCGACCGACCCCGCATAGGCGAGTTCGTTGCTCTTGCCCCGGACAAAATTATCGAACGTGTAGCGCGGACTCAGATTGCTGTTGATATTTGTGTCTTCTTCGGGAACGGGTTTTTTCTCTTCCTGTGGACCGGATGTCATTTTTTCATACGATGAGTACTTGGGATCAGCCGGTTCCGTCAAGATGAGAAGAACCGGTCCTTTCGCGTAAGTCTCCAAGAGTTGCCGAATCGTATGGGCGTAGTGCTGTACGATGATATTTTTGATAAAAGTATTCGGACAAGCCAGTACAAATTTTCCGTCGGCATAAGAAAGAGGGGTTAGCTGAGATATCCACGTATTATATAGCAATGTGGATATCTCATTTTTCAATTGGGCATTTACTTGATCCCAAAGGGATAAAAAGGTCAATAAACCACCTCCTGCGCGTATTTTGATAAAACCGATGCAGGGAAATAATGTTTTATAAACAGAAATATCCACAGACTGTGGATAACTTTGTTTGCAACTCCCAATTCGGCGAAATCTCTTGCTTACGAGAACTTTTCCACGGTTCATCCACGCTCTACCCACAGGGTCATCCACATCAAACGTGGAAGAATTCTACTCTGTGGATAAGAGGATAACCGACGATATCTCTACTACTAGTATATCAAACGGGGTATAAAGAGGCAAGTTATCCACAAAAAAATGCCCCTTGCGAAAAGCTGTCAATAAATGAATTGCAAAGTGCGAAAGATACACAACGATTGACATTTGAATGGGTGAAATCTATAATGTAATTTAGTCGTTTGTGTCAAAAAGAGGAATCGGAGGTGTGACTGATGAAAAGAACGTTTCAACCGAGCCGTCGTAAAAGAAGTAAATTACATGGTTTTCGTCAAAGAATGCAGACAAGAGCCGGACGCGAAGTGCTCAAAAGAAGAAGACTAAAGGGCAGAAAAGTCATTTCAGCCTAATGGAGACATCGTATGGAAAAGAAGATTCGACTCCGCAGGAATCAGGATTATAAAAAAGTATATGCCAAAGGGAAACCTTTCAAGAACAGAAATTTCGTCCTGATCGTGATGTTCAATCGCTTGAACCATCCCAGAGTCGGCTTTTCCATTACAAAAAAAATGGGAAATGCGGTTATAAGAAATCGGTTAAAAAGAAAATTACGAGAAATCGTACGACTCAATCGCACAAAAATTACGAAACCGATGGATTATATCGTCATCCCGAGACAAAACACATTGGATCTGGATTATCTTAAATTGGAGTCACAGCTGATGCACGTGTTCTCCCTCGCACAATCCGGAAAGAAGGGCGCGAAATGAGCCGATGGGCTGTTAAAGTAATCGATTTTTATCAAAAGTACATTTCCGTCCAGGCTTTTGGGGGCGGAAAATGCAAATTTTACCCCACTTGCTCTTCTTATGCGAAAAGCGCATACCAAAAATACGGGTTTTTAAAAGCGACGAGACTTTCCCTCTGGCGGATCTTACGATGTAATCCACTGGGAAAGGGCGGATATGATCCGCTTCAATAAACGGAGGAAATCATTTGAGTTTTCTACAAAACATACTGGGTAGCCTGATCCGAGTTGTCTATCAGGGAGTCTCTCAGTTGATGGCGGAGCCGGCGAGTATCTCTTATCTGGCCATCGCCATTATCGTAACCACGATAATTTTTAAGCTCCTCTTGCTGCCGCTTACGATGAACCAGATCAAGTCCCAGCAGCAAATGGCAAAGATTACGCCTTTACAACAAGAGCTACAACGAAAATATAAAAACAATCCGGAAGTTATGCAACAAAAACTCAAGGAGTTATACGCGGAACATAAGTATAATCCGATGGGCGGTTGTCTCCAGCTTCTCATTCAAATGCCGATTATTATCGCATTTTTCGGAGTCATGAGAGAACCGGGAATCTATATCTTCAACGATCCTGCCGCTGCGGCGCAGATCGCAAAGAATTTCTTGTGGATTCCGAACTTGGAAAACCCGGACGTGATTCTTTGGGGACTTCCGTTACTCAACGCAGCGTCGCAATACCTATACGCGAAACTGACGATGACCCAATCATCAAAGCCGGCCGGCGGAGATGATAAGGCCGCTGCACAAATGCAGTCGATGAATACGATGATGATGTACGTCATGCCGATTATGATGTTCTTCTTTGCCCGTACGATGCCGGCAGGTTTAATCCTGTACTGGATCGTCAGCAATCTCGTAGAAATTCTCTTCCGACTCACGATTAAGCGCGTGCAGCATAATCAAGAGGAAGGAACAAATGCATGAGATCGGTGATTAAATCCGCAAAGACTGTTGATATTGCGGTTGAAGAAGGTTTAAAGGAACTCGGCGCCAAAAGAGAAGACGCCGTCATCGAAATAATCGAGCAGTCCAGTCGAGGACTTTTCGGCTTGATCGGAAGTAAAGATGCCGTCGTCAAAGTCTCGATCGAAGACAATTTTAAAGAAGAATTGCTCAAAGATCTCAGACTTCCCTATGTTTCAAAGGATGAGAGCCCCGAGCGCATGAAGAAAAAAGCGCCGGTTGTGAAAAAAGCGGCTCCTGTCGTTATGAAAGAAGTGGAAGAGATGACAGAGCCGGAGGTCGAAGAAAAATCGGTAGAGGCTGCGGAAGAAGCCGTAGAAGCTGCGCAAGTAGAGGCACCGGTGGTCGTGGAACCTGTGAAGGAACCGGTAGTCGAAGCGCCTGTCGTTGAAGCGAAAAAACCGGTGGAAAAAGAAAAGCCCGTACGTAGGGAGCCGGCACCGCCAAAAGAGCCGCAAGAGGACCTTCCGATGCAAGAAGTTGCCGTGGAAGGAAACCCGAGCGCGAAGCTGCTGACGGCGATGATCGATTCAATGGGACTGACCTCGACACTTCACGCGCGACAAAGAGGGCATATCCTGTATCTGTCAGCCAAGCAAATCCCCGAAGATAAAGCGGGACTTGTGATCGGCCGCCGCGGTGAGACACTGGATGCAATGCAGTACTTGCTGACGCTCAGTGCCAACCGCAAAAATTTAGACTATTCAAAAGTAATTTTGGACATTAACGATTATCGGGAAAAGCGGGAAGACGCGTTGAAACAACTCGCGCATCGCTCGGCCGAAAAAGTAAAGAAGACGAACAAAAACATGAAATTGGAGCCGATGAACCCTTACGAAAGACGCATTATTCATGCGGAACTGCAAAAAGTAGAGGGCATTCACACGGTCAGCGAAGGCAATGAACCCTATCGTCGCATTGTCATTCGCGTCAATCGAAATAAGTAATCGGAAACCCGGCGAAAGCCGGGTCTTCTTTGTCTTGGAGGGAAAATGGAACACACCATCTGTGCGGTGAGCACGGCGATCGGGCAAGGCGGCATCGGCATTGTGAGGATCAGCGGATCTCACGCGATTGAGATCGGAAAGCGCGCCTTTCAACCAAAAAATACAAACGAAAAACCGGAGCACCGCAAAATGGTGTATGGGCATATCACCGACGCCGACGGACGACATGTGGACGAGGTGTTGATCTGTTTTATGATGGCGCCTCACACCTATACCAAAGAGGATATGGTGGAGATCTACACGCATGGCGGCGTGATCGCCGTGCGTAAGGTGTATGAGAGGCTACTCGCTTTGGGTTGTGCACAGGCAGAGCCGGGTGAGTTTACGAAGCGAGCTTTTCTCAACGGGCGGATCGACTTAGCACAGGCGGAGGCCGTTGCGGATATCGTCTCGGCGAAGACGGATGCGAGTTATGCGATCAGCCAAAGGCAGCTCGAAGGCGGCTTATCGTCTCGCGTCGCTCCGATCATGGAGGGAGCGTTGTCACTTCTTTCAATAGTCGAAGCATCGATCAGTTTCGGTGAGGATACCGACGAAACCCCAGAAGGGCTGGATGGATTGATCCGCTCGCTCATCGAACAGATCGATGGGCTGTTGTCGACCAAAAATCAGGGTAAAATACTGAAAGAAGGAATCTCCACACTGATTGTCGGTAAGCCGAATGTCGGGAAATCTTCTCTGTTCAATGCCCTCATGCGCGAGAATCGCGCCTTGGTGACAGATATACCGGGGACGACGCGCGATACGATCGAAGAAGTGCTGCAGCTGGACGGCGTCGCCCTTCGCATGGTGGATACTGCCGGCATTCGAGAAACGCAGGACCTCGTGGAGTCGATGGGGGTGGAACGCGCGGTTCGCATGATCGACGAGGTGGATCTGGTGCTATGGGTAATGGATGCAAGTCGTCCTTTTGATGAAGAGGATGCGTCCATTCGAGATCTGATCCGGACCAAAAAGGTCATCGTGGTCGTCAATAAAGCCGATGTCGCTGCACAGACTGCGATCGAGGCGATCAAGCTCCGTGCGGACAAGCATCCGACGGTAACGCTGTCGGCGAAAAAAGGCGAAGGACTGGATCACTTAACGGACGAAATTCTTCATCTGTTCGCGATTGGCGCCGTCAATGCCGATACGGACGCGATGTTGGCCAACAGCCGGCATATCCAAGCGCTGGAGATCGCAAAGCAGCACTATGAGTCCGCATATCAGGATCTAGTGGCGGATATCCCCTTGGACTTGGTCGAGGTAGATTTACGGCTCGCGTGGTCCAAGATCGGGGAAGTGACGGGACAAACGGTGCAAGAAGACGTATTGGACCATATCTTCAGCACATTTTGCATTGGAAAGTAGGTTCCATGAAAACACCGAGATATATACGAAAAGAATATGATGTCGTCGTGATCGGCGCCGGTCACGCGGGGATCGAAGCGGCCTTTGCCACCAGCCGTTTAGGGTACGAGACGCTGCTTACCACGATCAGTATGGAGAGCGTAGCGGATCTGCCTTGTAATCCGAATATCGGAGGCACGGGCAAAGGCCATTTGGTCCGAGAGATTGACGCATTGGGCGGGGAGATGGCGCTCGTGATCGACGAGACGTATCTGCAGTCGAGAATGCTCAACACTTCAAAAGGGCCGGCGATCCACTCGCTTCGCGTACAAGCGGATAAAAGTGCGTATCACCGAGAAATGAAGAAGCGCTTAGAAAGAGAGCCGCGACTTACGCTTCGCGAAGCCGAAGCGGTCGACATCGAAGTCAAAGACGGCAAGGTACAAGGCGTGTTGATGCGCACCGGACTCTTTGTTCCGTGTCGCGCAGTCATCGTTGCCACCGGAACGTATTTGAATGGCCGGATCCTGATGGGCGAGCTCCGCTATGAAGGCGGACCGCACGGAACGATGCCGGCGAAGTTCTTGTCGGTCGGCCTCAAAAAACTGGGGATCCCCCTGCGACGATTCAAAACGGGTACGCCGGCACGCGTTCACCGAAACAGTGTCGACACCTCGTCGATGGAAATACAGCCGGGTGACGCGGAATTTGTCCCCTTCTCGTTTCTAAATTTTGACCATCCGCCGATACGCGAGCAGATGCCGTGTTATTTGACCTATACCACGCCGTTGACAAAGCAAATTATCGAAGAAAACTTACACCGCAGCCCCCTCTATGCCGGTGATGAAGCGGTGGGTACCGGGCCTCGGTATTGTCCGTCGATCGAAGATAAGATTGTGAAGTTTCCCGATCGCGAGATTCACCAAGTGTTTTTGGAGCCGGAAGGTGAGGATACTTGTGAGATGTATGTACAAGGAGTGAGCTCCTCCCTACCGGAAGAGGTGCAGCAAAAACTCTACGAGAGTATCGAAGGACTCAAAAATGTAGAGATCATGCGCACGGCCTATGGGATCGAATACGATTGTATTGACCCTTTGATCCTCCACCCCACATTGGAGCATCAGGAGATATCGGGCCTTTATTTTGCGGGGCAAATCAACGGATCCTCCGGTTATGAAGAAGCGGCGGCGCAAGGGCTGATCGCCGGCATCAACGCAGCGCGCAAGATGTCGGACAAGGATCCTTTCGTCCTAGACCGCGCCGACGCGTATATCGGCGTACTGATCGATGATTTGGTGACCAAAGGGACAAACGAACCCTATCGCATGATGACGGCGCGAGCCGAATACCGCTTAGCGCTACGCCAGGACAATGCAGATTTTCGCCTCACCGAAAGAGGGTATGCGACGGGGCTCGTCACAACAGAGCGCTTAGAGACGATGCAAAAAAGAAAACAGCAACTCGAGGCAGAGATCAAAAGGCTGCAAAAAGTTGTCGTGCACCCCACAGAAGCGGTAAACGAGCACTTGACCGCACTTTCTTCGACCCCGCTCTCGCAGCCGACCCATCTCGCGCAGCTTTTCAAGCGTCCGGAGATCAGCTACGAGAACGCGCGCGTTTTAGACCCCGAGCGCCCGGAGCTTCCGATCGATATTCGCAGACAAGCCGAGATCGAGCTGAAATACGAAGGATATGTGAAAAAGCAGCAACAGCAGATCGAGCAGTTCAAGAAACTCGAAACGAAGAAGGTTGATCACATCGAAGATTTCGGAGTGATCCGAGGGCTGAGCCGTGAGGCGATCGACAAACTGAATCTCGTGAAACCTCACACGGTGGGGCAAGCGTCCAGGATCTCGGGTGTCTCCCCTGCCGACATCAATGTGCTGTTGATTGCACTGGAAGTGGAAAGAAGGACGAGGCGCGATGGGTAATTTGGTTCAAATGGCCGGCGAATACGGCATAGCGCTCACAGAGGCACAGGAAAATGAATTTATCCTCTATCGGGACCTTCTATTGGAATGGAATCAAAAGATGAATCTGACAGCGATTACAGAGCCGGATGAGGTGGATAAAAAGCATTTTATCGACTCCCTACTCGTCTTAGTGACCGATTGGATCACTCCGAATGCAAAGATCATCGATGTTGGCTCCGGAGCCGGATTTCCCGGGTTGCCGTTGGCGATTGCTCGTCCGGATGTGCAGGTTAACTTTGCGGACAGTCTAAGAAAAAGACTAAGATTCTTGGAAGAAGTAACGGGAAAGATAAGTAACAAACAATATGAGCTAACGCACGGACGTGCGGAAGACTTAGGCAGAAATAAGATCTACAGAGAACATTATGACTTTGCCGTCGCCCGCGCGGTGGCCCCTCTCCCCGTGCTGGTGGAGTACACACTGCCTTTTGTTCGCGTTGGCGGTTCGCTGATCGCCTGGAAAGGACCCAAAGCCGAGGAAGAGATTGAAGAAGCGAAACGATCCATCGGGCAACTTGGTGGAAAGCATAAAGAAACCATCTGGTTGGATGCATTTGGTATGAAGCGGGCTTTAGTGCGGATCGAAAAGATCAAACCGACTCCCCCTCAGTTCCCAAGGCAGCCCAAAAAGATTCAAGAGAAACCTCTATAAGAAGGAGTCAATATGAACGCAGAAATCGTATCCATCGGAACCGAATTGCTTTTGGGGGATATCGTCAACACGAACTCACAATATTTGGCGGAAGAGCTCAGTCGCATGGGGATTAACGTTTACCGGATTGTGACGGTAGGAGACAATCCGGCACGCTTGAAAATTGCACTGGAGGAGTCACTATCCAGAGCAGACCTCGTCATCACGACCGGTGGATTGGGGCCGACTAATGACGATTTATCGAAAGAAGTCGCCATGGAGGTCTTCGGACAAGAAGGTGTACTTCATGAACCGAGTGCTGCAAAGCTGCGGAAGATTTTCAACGAAGATGAAGAGCGCATCGGGATCAATATAAAGCAGGCGATGTTCCCGGAAAACAGTTATGTGCTGACCAATGCGTTGGGAACAGCTCCCGGTGTGTTACTTCAGAAAGATGAAAAACGCATGGTACTCTTACCGGGGCCGCCTCATGAAATGAAAGTCGTTTTTGGCGAGTTCGTCAAGTGGTGGAACGAGAATATGGAGGAGTCAACTATATGGTCACGAACGCTTCGGCTGGCGGGGATCGGAGAGTCTGACGCGAATCATCTCGTTCGAGATCTTTTGGACAATGACAACCCAACGCTTGCCCCCTATGCAAAGCCCTACGAAGTCACATTTCGACTCACAGGAAGCGGGAAGACGGTGGATGAGATTCGGCCGAAAGTGGAAGAGTTGGAAGCAAAGGTACGGGAGCGTTTATACGACTATGTTTATGGGGCAGATGAAGATACGTTAGAATCGGTCATCGTACAGATGTTGAAAGACCGAGGATGGAAAATCTCGATGGCTGAATCACTTACCGGCGGGCTGATCGCTTCCAGCCTTATCAATGTGCCGGGAGCCTCCGAAGTGTTGGAGCAATCATTTATCACCTATAGCGATGAAGCGAAGATGAGAATCCTGCACGTCTCCCCTTATACGATTGAAAATCACGGCGTCGTGAGCGAAGAAGTATGCGTTGAAATGTTACGTGGTCTGCAAAAGCGTACCTATGCCGATGTGTGTGTGGCAACGACAGGATATGCGGGGCCTGACGGAGAGAGCGTAGGACTTGTTTATGCCGGAGTGTTGATCGGTGAAGACGTCGTTGTAAACAAATATCAATTTCATGGAAACCGACAGACCATAAGAAATCGGACAACGAGAAATGCATTAGCTACGCTGTGGAAGATGTTGCGCTGATGTTTCACGTGAAACAATTGTAGTGCGGGCTCCCCTGGCGATGTCCCATTCATCAAGATCCATACATTTGTTTGATTTTATCTATATTTTGAGAGCAGGAGTCACCTGCTCTTTTTTGTTTCACGTGAAACATTGTCGACTGGACCGGGTGTTTCACGTGAAACATTTTTGCTTCTTTCGGTTTCATGTTATACTTTGATGAGAGGTGAGTCGATGGGAAGAGTCATAGCAGTTTTTAATCAAAAAGGCGGCGTTGGCAAGACGACGACGGTCGTCAATCTGGCAGCCGCACTTGGAAAGAAAAAACATAAAGTTCTCGTTGTCGATATGGATCCCCAAGGGAATACCAGTAGCGCATTCGGAAAAAAGGGCCAAGAAGGTCAAGCGACCACCTATGATTGGCTGATCGGAGCATCATCTTTCGACGATGCATGTACAATTGCCGAAGAAAATGTCACCATTATACCCTCTGATGCGCATTTAGCCGGACTTGAGATCGAATTGGCAACGCAGTCGAATCGCGAACGCATACTCAAGGAACGTCTTCATGAATTGTCTGCATTTGATTCAGTTTTTTTAGACTGTCCACCCAGCTTGGGTCTTCTCAGCGTCAATGCACTCACTGCAGCGGATAGCGTTCTCATTCCAATACAATGTGAGTATTATGCGTTAGAAGGTGTCAGCCAACTAATGAAAACGATCGATCTCGTGAAGAGAGAAATGAACCCGAATTTATTTGTCGAGGGCGTATTGTTGACGATGTACGACAGCCGAAATAATCTCGCACAAGATGTGGTGGAAGAAGTAAAAAAGCATTTTGGGAACTTAGTTTACAAAACCGCAATTCCCAGAAACATACGATTAGCGGAAGCCCCTTCCTATGGAGAGTCGGTCCTTCTTTATGATGAGCAGTCCAAAGGTGCACAGGCGTATATTAAACTAGCGGCAGAAGTATTGAAACGGAGGAAAGCATAATGGCGAGACGCAAAGGGCTGGGCAAGGGTTTAGAAGCGCTGCTCTCAGAAGAGCGTCCACAGGACGTCGAGCAAAAAAGCAACGAGTCCACTCACGAGGGCATTGTGTCTCTCGCGATCGACAGCATTCGCACACGGGACGAACAGCCGCGGCAGTCTTTTGACGACGAAAGCATCGATGAATTAAGAGATTCAATCCTGCGATTCGGCATCTTACAACCGCTTGTTGTCACGAAAGACGATAACGACTATGTGTTGATCGCCGGCGAACGACGACTCCGGGCTGCGAAACGAGCCATGCTCACCGAAGTCCCTGTCATCGTGCGTGATGCGACACCTCAGGAAGTCGCAGAAATTTCATTAGTAGAAAATATTCAGCGAGAAGACTTGAATCCGGTAGAAGAAGCGATCGCATATGAAGAGTTGATGTCAACTTATGGGTATACACAAATAGAACTGAGCCAGCGGGTCGGGAAGAGTCGCTCATACATTGCTAACTCAGTTAGACTATTAAAACTAGATGAAATCTCGCTTTATCATTTGAAAAACGGCGATATTACATCCAGTCAGGCGAGATCACTATTGTCCCTATCGAATATGCGGGATCGTAGGAAGTTGCTTGATAAAATATTATCTAAATCGACCAATGTTCGCAATATCGAACGCGCGGCGCGTCGTGAAAAAAAGAAAGATATATACGAAGAAGATGCCGAGAATGCGTTGATGGAGCGATTGGGGACCAAAGTGCAGATTATTCCGCGCAAGAAAGGCGGAAAGATCGAGGTAGAATACTATAACGCAGAGGATTTGGAGCGTATACTGGAGCTCCTGTCCGGAAATGAGGAGGAATGAACATGTTAATGATTGAACAAAAGCTCACGGAATACTTGGAAAATGCCAAGACGCCGGACCCCAACCCAGGTGGAGGCTCCGTCGCTGCCTATGTGGGTGCCTTAGGTGCCGCACTCAACATCATGGTGGCAGAGCTCTCGTATGGGAAGAAGGATTATGAAGCTCTACCGGACGAGACTAAAAAAGAAGTAGAAGACGGCGTAGTGAAGCTCAATGCAATTATTGAAAAATTAAAACCGTTGGTCGACGAGGACAGCAAATCGTTTGATGCCGTGTTAGATGCCTACAAATTGCCGAAAGAAACCGACGAAGAAAAAGCACATCGCTCAAAAATGATCCAGGAAGGGTATATCCACGCTCTGACCGTCCCCTTGACGACCGCTGAGCTTTGCATGGACGCCATGGGACTGCTGGATGTTTTCGCACATCACGGCGGTATGCACGCGATCACCGACGTCGGCTGCGGCGTTCTCATGCTCGCGACTGGAGTCGAAGGCGCTCTCTTCAATGTCGTCATCAACCTAAAGGGCGTGAAAGACGAAGAAAAACGCGCGCATTATGCAAAGAAAGCCCGTGAGCTTCG
>CAZEBB010000038.1:0-17936 GCA_964510345.1 uncultured Peptoniphilaceae bacterium | reverse complement strand
TTTGAGGCCATATCCTGGCCGAGCGGCCGTGAGCGTGCCGAAAAGAGTTTTCCGGACGCGACAAAACCAGCTTTAAATTGAAAACCGCCTTTCGGCGGTTTTCGATTAGCTGACTTTCTGTTGTTCTGCCTGTTGTTGTAGCCCCGGATAAATGCACTTGGAGGGGCATTTGGCAACTGCCGGAGCCGTATCAGATTCCGGCGGGTAGATCGCTTTCGCCAGATTATTCTCTACCACAAAGGAACCGGGTGACTGCTTCTCGCAGATCTTGCAGGCGATACATCCGACCGAGCATTTGGCTCGAACCGCTTTGCCCGGATCTTGGCTCTTACATTTTACCATGACTTCCTGATCATATGGAATCAGGTCGATGATCTTCTTCGGACAAACCTCGACGCACTTTCCGCAGGACGTACATTTGTCTTTATCGATCACAGCGATGCCGTTGACCATTTCGATAGCGCCAAATTGGCAATAGGTCTGGCACGTGCCGCCACCTAAGCATCCGTACGTACAGGATTTGCTTCCGCCATGAAGTGCGGCATTCATTCGGCAATCGATCGGGCCATCATAGGTGAAGCGCTCTTTGGCTCTTTCGTTGTCTCCTTGGCACATGACACATGCGACGGTCTTCGCGCTTAAGTCGGCCACTTTTCCCATGATCTCTGCCACTTGACCGGCAACGACCGCTCCACCGACGGGGCATCCGTTCACAGGCCCGTCATTGAGGGCGATCTCTGCAGCCATGCCGTCACAGCCGGGGAACCCGCAGGCACCGCAGTTCGCGCCGGGCAATACCGCACGCACCGCTTCAACTCTTCGATCGACTTTTACATGGAAGACTCGAGATGCAAAGGACAATACTACACCAAACAACAGTCCGAGCCCGCCGGTAATCAATACTGCATTTAAGACATCATTCATCTTCTACACCATCCCTTGGAAGCCCATAAAGGCAATCGCCATCAGGCCGACGGTCACCAGTCCGATCGGGAATCCTTTAAATACTTCCGGTACATTTCCGTTGTCGATTTTCTCGCGAATAGCCGCCAGCAATACGATGGCGAGTAAGAAACCGAGGGACGAACCCAAAGAATTGACGAGCATCGGCAGGAAGGAATACCCTTCTTGAACGTTCAAGATCGCAACACCGAGCACGACGCAGTTGGTCGTAATTAACGGTAGGTATACGCCCAGTGCGTTATACAACCCGGGGCTGCTCTTTTTAATGAACATTTCAACGAACTGTACGAGAGCTGCGATGACGAGGATAAACACGATCGTCGTCAAGTATTCTAAGCTCAACGTCACCAGCAGGAATTTATGTACCAGCCAAGTGATCGTGGAGGCCAGCGTGATGACAAATGTAACGGCGACCCCCATGCCCATTGCGGTCTCGGTTTTATTGGAGACGCCGAGCAGCGGGCAGAGTCCTAAGAATCTTGCGAGTACGTAGTTGTTTACAAATATCGAAGCGATGATAATTTTAAATAATTCTTCCATCGTTCTCCCCCTATGCGTTTAACGCATCCGGACCGGAAGCGTTCTTGCGTTTACGATCCTTGGATGTCAGGATCCAGCGGAAGCCGGCGATCAACGAACCCAAAATGATAAACGAGCCGGGCGCGGCTAAGAATACACCGATTCCCGGATACGACTCCGGAAAGATTTGGATACCGAACAAAGTCCCCGCACCAAAGAGCTCACGAATGATCGAAATCGACATGATCGCCATTGTATATCCCAGCCCCATGCCGATTCCATCGACAATGGACGCCATGACGCCTTCTTTTGACGCAAATGCTTCCGCACGCGCCAAAATCAAGCAGTTAACAACAATCAGGGGAATGAAAACACCTAATTGCGCATGGATCGCCGGAACATATGCATTTAACACCATATCCGTAATCGTTACAAACGTTGCGATGATGATAACGAAAACCGGGATACGGATTTTATCCGGAATAACTTTTCTAAAAGCCGAAATAAAAATATTCGACATGGTTAATACGAAAATGACTGCGATCCCCATAAAGAATCCGTTCGTTGCCGAGGTGGAAACCCCCAGTACCGCACAGAGTCCAATGAGTTGCACGAAAATCGTATTATTTCCGAAAATCCCGTCGCGAAATATTTTTCCCATTGTATCCTCCTATTGTGCAGCCGCTGCCGCTGCGAGCGCTTGTTCAATTCCCGCTTTGAGCGCATTGGTGGTCGCTGTTGCACCACTGATTCCGTCGATATTCGCGTCTGTCTTGCCCACGAGGGATTCTGCGAATGCGGGTTCGTCCATATTGGCACCGAAGCCCGGCGTTTCCGTATGTTCGATCGACTTGAATCCTTGGATCGCTCCGCTGCTGTCGACACCTAATGCGAACGTAATATCGCCCGCAAACCCATTGGGTGCTTTGACGACGACGACATTGCCGACAGGGCTACCGCCTGCGGTTGCCGTGTGTACGGATTGTACCATCGCATCAACGCCGGCGACATCCTTCGCTTCAAATGCATCCGCTCCGGGATACGCTGCCGCCAACGCTTCATTGAGCATTTCTTCAGGGCTCTTTTGGGTGACTTCACCGCTGAGTACGCCTACGGCATTAAACGCTTTATCCAAAGCGCCCTTGATGGCGCCCGTCGTAACCGTGGCTCCGGTGATCGCTTGAATCTCGTCACCCTTTGTTGCACCGACGGTTCCCTGTTCAAACTCGGGTTCTTCGGCTTTCTTTCCGAAACCGGGGGATTCAGCATTGTTTAACATCTTGAAGCCGGTAATCGCTTTGGTCGTCTTGTCGATCCCTACGATAAAGTTGAATGCGCCGCCGTAACCGCTTCCGCTCATTTCTACGATATTTCCTTTGACTTCGTCGCCGGATTTTGCATCGTAGATATTGATGACGGTCGGGTCTGCCGCTTTGATTTCTGCTAATTTTGCTTCGTCTACAACATCAAATTGGTCGGCTTCCGTATAAACGAGACCGAGTGAGTTTGCTAATTCCTGTTGTGCGCGATCTGCGATGATCACGGAGGTGAATCCGTTGACGATCGCCAGAGAACCGGCGCCGATCGCTGAAAACAGGAATAAAATGACGGCCAGTTTTATGGTTTCTTTCATTTTTTCACACTCCCAAACACTTTCGGCACGGTGTACTTGTCAATCATCGGAGTGACGACGTTCATCAGCAGGATGGCATAAGAAACGCCTTCCGGCAATGAACCGAACTGACGAATGAGTGCCGTCATAAGCCCGCAACCCACCGCGAAGATCACTTGACCCGTAAAGGTCAACGGCGAGGACGCGTAGTCCGTTGCCATGAAGAAAGCACCGAGCATCAAGCCGCCTGCGAGCAATTGCGCGAGAATGGTGTCCATCGGAGCGCCAAAGATCATTAAGAAGATGGCGGCACTGGCGATAAAGATCACCGGAATATGGAATTTGATGACGCCACGTGCGATGAGATAAATGCCACCTACGATCAATGCCAACGCAGACACTTCTCCGATCACGCCGGGCATTTTTCCTAAGAACATATCCATCAGTGCGGGGAACTCTCCGGAGCTCAGCGGGGTGGCAGCTGAAACGCCGTCAGAAAAAGGCTGTACAAATGTCGTCATAGCGGTCGGCCAAGAAAGAAGTAAAACCGCTCTTCCGGCTAATGCAGGGTTGACCCAGTTATAGCCAAGTCCTCCAAACAACTGTTTTGCAATGACGATGGCAAAAAACGAACCGAACACCGGCACATACCACGGAGCCGTTGCAGGGATATTCAAGCCGAGCAGCAACCCGGTCACAACTGCCGACAAGTCGGTAATGGTAACGACCTGTTTTCTCGCCTTTTGGAATACGGCTTCAGAAAGGACCGCACTCGCGATCGCCAGCAATACGACGATTGCCGCTTTTACGCCGAAATAGTAGATACCGACAATGGTCGCCGGGATCAACGCGATAATGACATCCAGCATGATGCGTTGGGTCGTGTCGTTTGCTCGAATATGCGGCGACGACGAAACTTGCAGCAAGCTTTCTAAATTAACATTCGAATTTACATTTTGTTCCATAGTATCCCCCTACCTCGACTTTTGCATCTTCGCGCGAATCTCGCGTTTTGCCAAGCGGATGCTTTCAACGAGCGGGCGTTTCGCCGGACAAACGTACGAGCAGGATCCGCATTCGACGCAGTCAAGTGCGCGGAACTGTTCAGCACGATCGTAGTTATTGTTAGAAGCCGCCTTTTCGATTTGCAACGGCTCCAGGAACACCGGGCAGGCTTCGATGCAGCGCGCACAGTTGATGCAATTGGACACGACCGGTGCCTTCGCCTCTTCCTGTGTCAATGCCAATAGTCCACCCATTCCTTTAATCGTATACGTGTCAAGCATAGGCTGAGCGATTCCCATCATCGGCCCGCCCATAATGACCTTTCCGGGAGTCCCTTTAAATCCGCCGGCTTGCGCAATGACTTCTTCGAGTGGCGTACCGATCTTAACGATCAGGTTCTGCGGGTTGGCGATCGCGCGGCCGGTGAGGGTCATCATGCGCTCGTATAACGGCTTTCCTTTATAGACAGCATCGTATAGAGCCACCGCCGTGCTCACATTTGACACGACGACACCGACATCCATTGGTAGGCCGCCGGAAGGTACCTGACGTTTCAAAATTGCATCGATAATGCGCTTCTCATCGCCTTGCGGGTATTTGGTTTTTAAAACAGCGACATTGACATTGGCGATATCTTTCACCGCGGCTTCCATCGTTTGGATCGCTTTCGGTTTGTTATCTTCGATGGCAATATATCCATTCGGGGCATTCAGGATTTTCATGATCGCCAGAAGTGCACCGACGATTTTCTCGGGCATCGTTTCCATGGACAGCTGGTCTGCTGTCAAATATGGTTCACATTCTGCGCCGTTGATGATGACCGAGTCGATCGGTTTTTCAGCCGGCGGTGCGTATTTCACATGCGCCGGGAAAGAAGCTCCGCCGAGACCCGTGATCCCATTTTCTCGGACGATTGCCTTTAACTCCTCAGGAGAAAGGTCGTCCAGATTCCTGTTTTGTTCTATGTATCCGAGCTCATTTTTGCCGTCGTTTTCAATAACGACCGCCTTCGTCGTCATCCCCGTCGGTGTCGTAATCGTCGTGATCTCTGTTACGACCCCTGAGATGCTCGAATGAATCGGAGCCGACACAAACGCTTTTGTGTCTCCAACCACTTGTCCAACCTTGACCGTATCCCCTACCGCAACGACCGGATCACACGGGGCACCCGTGTGTTGGTGCATTGAAATGCGCACCATTGCCGGCTCATTGGCTCGGTTGATCGGCCCTTGATTAGATAAATCTTTATTTCCGTCCGGATGTATCCCGCCCCGGAAGGAAAGATTTCTCAGTTCCAAAGCCTCCACCTCTTTCCAAAGATTAGACAAACTTGCGTTTGTCAGCCTTTAACTTCCTCAGTTTCTTTATCGTACTACATAAAAACTGATTGGTCTCTTCAAACAATTCTACCATCATTCAAAAACTTTGTAAACAAATGGAATATCGCTAACCCCTTGGAAACAAGACATTTCGCATAGTTAACTGTTAATAGAACAACATGTTTGACAATCGATGGAAACCCTTTATCCTACAATAAATATCCTTCATACCTCTTTCTAGCTTCCTCGAATGTTCATCCTCTCGACTTTACCTACTAAAAACGAGGGGTTTCCCCCTCGTCCTCTCACTCTTTCTTTTGTCTGCTCTTATAGTCTTTCTCGATTTTCTCTCCCCAGTCGTCGGGCATCTGTTCGTTCAATCTAAATTCCAGAAGCGCATCGCCTACGGCTTCATAACTGATTTTGATGCCGGTCGCATCGTGATGGAAAGTCTGTGCTCGGCTTTTCGCGATCCCGTAATGTGCTGCGGTCTTCACCGCATCGATATTTGCGCCGAGAAAAAGAAACTCCCAGCCGAACTCTTTCGTCTTATACTCGATCATCTTCCGGATCTGTCTCACCGAATACTCACAGCTCGCATTCTCATAACCATCCGTGATCATCACAAACAGCACATGATCGGCGCGATAGCTTTCATGAAGGCTTTTTTGAACGGCGTCGATCTTTTCAATACTCTTCCCAACGGCATCGAGTAACGCCGTCGAGCCTCTCACATCGTATTCCCGCTCGGTTAACATCGACACTGCTTCCACCGGGATACGATCGTGTAGGAGTTCATATTGATGATCAAACAGCACCGTGGTGATCGTACACTCACCCTCGGCACTTTGCTGCTTTTGTAAGACTGAATTGTAGCCCCCGATCGTATCCTCTTCCAAGCCGGCCATGGACCCGCTTCTGTCGACGATAAATACCAGTTCTGTCCTTTTCTTCATTCTCGTGTCCTCCTCTTTGTTATGTACACAAAGAATAACACGGAAGAAAAACGCGAAGGTCGCTTCTCAAGCGACAACTACACACCCAGTAGGGGGAGGTCGTATGTAAACAATACCTCGTTAATCGCAAAGATGTCGTAGCGGCGGTTTATGAGAAAATACCGGATGATCACATCGGACTTTTGGCTGGGAGACAAGGCGTAGCCGGCGGTTCTGAGAAGCCGATTCGCTTCTTCGACACTGGCTTCCAAGGCAATTGTCAACGCCAGGGCGGTTCTTTTGCTCGGCACATAACCCTTCCCTGCGCGAATCTTCGAAAAGAGTTTGCGATCGATATTGGCCTTCTTATAAACCTCAACATCGGTCATTCCCTTTTCATCGATCATTCGAAGGAGCGCTTCAGAAAAGGGGAGATCGAGCTGATCCATCAACGTTTCCAGATCTTGCGACTTTTCTTCCATCGTGAAGGACCGATATAATATTGCGCTCTCCACCGGAAGCAGTTTTCTTTCTCCGGCAGATAATGGCTCCTCTCCTTCAAAGTGATCCTCCAAATAATCAGCGACATCACGCAGGAGTTCTTCGCTGATCGCGAACGCTTGGCGATCAAAGACTGCGAGGTATATCTCCATTTCAAAATGTCGTAAAAAGTCCTGAATAGCGCGCGTTGCCACTTGGAGTGCTTCAACTTTCGGATATCCGTAAATGCCTGCCGAGATCAGCGGAAAAGCGATACTCTCACATTGATTCTGCATCGCCAGAGATAGGCTGTTCTTATAGCTGCTATACAGCAGTTGCTCTTCTCCGCTGTTTCCCCCGTGGTAGACGGGCCCGGCGGTGTGAATGACGTAGCGCGCCGGCAAATCAAAACCCGGCGTGATCACCGCTTCTCCGGTGCGGATGGGAGCCAACGGTCTGCAGGCGCTTTGGAGCTTTGCCGGTCCCGCCGCCTCGAAAATGGCGCCGCATACACCACCTCCCATGGCAAGGTCTGTATTCGCAGCATTCACGATGGCGTCGACATTCATTTTTGTAATATCTTGTCTTACGATGGAAAATGGCATTTGTATCTCCTCCTCTTATAATGAGTGCAGTAATGCACGGCGATGACGGTTTTCCCATTTGTGATCCACCATCAGCGAGTTCACCCCATAGATCCTCTTGAGGCAAGGGTCTTGCAGCACCGCTGTCGGAACGCCTTGCCGTTGTATCTGCCCTTCATAAAGCAGAGCGAGAGTCACCGGACACCCCATATCCTCCAAATACAATGGGATCCCCAGGTCATGACTCACAAATAACACGGTACGTTCTCTTTGGATGACCGTCTCTGCAAGTCCATTCAATATCCGCAAACTGTGGTCGATATCCAGATTGGCGGTCGGCTCATCCATCAGAAGCAGTTGGCTCTCCTGCACCCATGCCCGAGCGATCAACACCATTTGAAGTTCACCGCCGCTAAGCAATGTGTAGGGGACATCGGCCATCTTTTCGAGTCGAAAACGCCGGATGACCGCTTCGACCGCGAGTTCATCTTCGTCGGTTGAAAAGGGCACTCCCTTCATAAACCGATGACGCCCCATCCGTATCACTTCACGGACCGTGTAGGAGAAAGTTCTGCGATGCATCTGCGGAACAAAGGCAATTTCTTTCGCATACTCTGTGTCTGAGTAGGATTTCGCGTCTTTGTCCGACATACGAAAGCACCCGCTCTGTGGTTGCAGGTCTCTCAGCGCAAGGGCAATCAAAGTCGTCTTGCCGCATCCGTTGGGTCCTGTAAGACAAAAGATCGTGTTTTTCTCGACTCCGAAACTCAGATCGTGCAACAGTGGCTTCTGTCCGTACGAAAATCGGATATCTTGTGCTTCAAAGATCATTGAAAACCACTTCCTTTGTATTTCTTCATCAGTCCGATGAAAAACGGGCCGCCAATCAATGCCGTCATCAGCCCCAAGGGAATCTCTGAACCGGTAATGGTTCTTGCCAATAAGTCGATCCACACGAGAAATGCCGCTCCGATACTGAAGCTCGCGGGTAACAGCTTTCGATTGTCATTTCCCACGGCTGATCTTGCAATATGAGGCACGACCAGCCCGATCCATCCGATGGATCCGGCGATGCTGACAGCACCGGCCGTCGCTAATGTCGCTCCGGCAATCACTCGGGCCCGTATTGTCTGTGTCGATATCCCCATACTGCGCGCCTCCCGCTCTCCCATCGATAACAGATTGAGTGGCCAAGCACTCCACAACACAAGCACAACGCCTACGATCATCGTGCCGAGAGCGAAGGGAAGCAGCGACAGATCCACCGAAGCAAGACTACCGAGTGTCCAAAACACGATACTCGCCAGCTCCCTCCCGGGGTCGGCGATATACTTCATGAGCGCCAGCAAGGAAGCAAAAATCGAAGATACGATCGTCCCTGCGAGGACCAACATGATCTGCGACACTTGCCCCCAAATCCTTGCAACGGCATGTGTTAACAAGACGGCGGCAATGCCGAAAAGAAATGCGAAGGGAGGGATGAAAAACGAAGCCGGTACCCAGAGAATGGCCATGGCGGCTCCAAAGCCCGCACCATTTGTCACTCCCAAGAGTCCGGGACTTACGAGAGGATTTTGGAATAAGCTTTGGAAAGCACACCCCGCCGTCGCCAAAGCTCCTCCAACGGCAGCGGCGACGACAGCTCGCGGTAAGCGGACATGGGTCACAACGGCGATTGTCTCCTGGCTCACACCCATCGATAGCCCGGTGATCCCTTCGACGAGGCCGCGCATTACCTCCGAGGGCGTCAATACATATCGCCCTATGAACAGACTGACCCCGACCATCGCGATCGGAGCCAGCCCAAGCAGAACATACCGACTCAGTTTCGTCGGCCTTCTCATTTCTTCATTTTACGTACGATCAACAAGACGACGAGCAAGACGACGATGCCGAAAATGGGAATCAGTCGGCTATTTCCTGACTTTTCCTCCGCCTGTGAGGGCGCTTCGGTCGCCGCCTCTGTAGCAACTTCCGTTACGGCTTCCGTCACTGCCTCCGTAACGGCTTCGGTCACCATTTCCGTCTGTCCCGCATCCGCCGTATATGCGACCGTATATTCTTCGGCTAAAACATCACCGCTCTTCGACTGGACACCCGGAAGCACGACGATTTCATAATTCCCCGGAGCTAAGTCTTGCGGGACCACGACCTCGATATCACTTCTACGATCCGGCTCAATCTGGTCGTCAAACATGCGAATCTCCGCATCAAATAAAGCGCCTTCCTCATTGCGGATTGTGACCAGCGCTTGATTCGCATCACGAACGTCCGCGTGGTTCACATTTTTGCTGAAGGTGAGCGTCAGTACCCCTGCTTCTTCATCCATTGAAGTGGATTCTACGACAAGTGGCTGGTTGGAGCCACCTCCGCCGCCACCCCCTCCACCGCCGCCTCCGCCTCCGCTGGCGAATACCGGCAGCGCTAAGCTCAACAACAGTGATACGATCACGAATAATGACAAACTTCTTTTCTTCATTTCATTTCCTCCTAAGATATCTTCTTTAAAACGTCTCTCGACAGAGGACGATAGATCCCGTCGACAGATTCAACCATAACCGTCGATGAAAAGCCGCGTAAAACGGCTTTCACCGATTCTTCCGTCGTTAAGATGGATTCATCCTCGTGCAACACCCCTTCTCCCAGCGCGACGACGCGCTGAAAACCGGTTCGCTTCAGTATCTCACCAACGGACCACTCTCCGGCGGCCAACTCTCGCCGTCCCCGAATTCTCCCGTCATTTCCGGTCAAACGCAATCCGATCGCAGCTAAGGCTCCGATGACGCCCTGACCGGTACCGCCGTGTTCACTTAGGTGAATCCCCAAAGTCCGACTGAGTGCATAGGCTTCTTCTTTTGTTAAGACGGAGCGCTTCGCTCGTTGCCCCCAAGATACCAGCTCGATCTTCGATCCTGTATGCGGTATCTCCATCACACAAAGTCCCGGATCCGCTCCATTGGGGGAGTGAATCCTAAGGTACTCTCCTGCGGATCGAATCAAATCCGCTTCCGGGATTTTTGTCGATACTTTCGCGCACATCGAGCTATTGTGCGAGGTGTACGGTATCTCCTCATGCACATAAAGCTGATGTCTTGAGATAAAATCGTAGTCGAGTTTCATCTCATCCAGAAACCCTTGCAATACATGTCCGGTGCCGATTGACCCGATCATATCCGTGTCATCAAAAGAGATTAAGTATTTTGTCATTCTTTCGCATCCCTCATTCCTTCTCCCGACAAGATCTGTGCAACTTCCTCATCCGTCAATTCCAGAGAAAAGAAGCGCGAGTAGTACTCCTTTGTCTCCTTTTCCATATCCACATCCTCAAAAAGTGACGGATACACAGTTTTCGCGATATATAGCGCGGCGATCGGAGTTTCGATGGATCCCGGGTGCCCCCACCGCGAAATGCCGACCGGCAATTGTCGTACACTCTGCTCCCGTACGGCGCGTAAACCGGAGAATACATCCTGCTCCATGAAATATCGGTAAGCGTCCGGCTCGTTCACGAGTATGAGGTCCGGATCCCATTTGTAAATCTGTTCGACGGTCGTAAAAGCTTTCTCCCCATCCAGCTTGATATCGGATGACTCCTCATCGATTACGTTTCGTATCCCTGCGATCTTTACCATCTCGTCGGTGATACTGCCTTTCACATCGGTTCGTGCAACTTCGTTGACCGAATGGTAAACCCGAGGTCTCTGTTCCTCCGGTATTTCCTTTACGCGTTCGGCAATCCAGGAAAGAATCTTATCATAATAGGCTAAGTACTCTTGTGCGCGTTCTTCTGCGTCCAGGATTTTTCCCATATACTGAATGGTATCCTTTTGTTCCGCCATCGTCGTAAAATCGACGCCGACAAAAGTCAGCCCCGACCGTTCGAGTTTTTCGCGCTCTCCCTCTGATTGAAGGTTTTGGAGTCGAACGAAGCTGACATCCGGTTTCTCCATTAGCAGCGTCTCGACATTAATCGCCCCGGAAGTATAGGGCGTCGGCATTTGATCGATCTCGGGCAATACCCGCCGCATCAGGACATCTCGTTTCAATCCGTTGACCACCGCGACGATCTTCTCCTGCTGTCCGAGCAACACCGTCGTATGTCCTGCATACGCATACAGACAGGCGATGCGATCGACACTCTCCGGCACCTCGACTTGTCGTCCTGCCGAGTCGATGATGAAATTATGTGATTGTGTCACTTCTTGCCCCGGACTCGCGCATGCACACAATAGCAGTGCGAGTATGAGCATTGTAATGATACGACGTGATCTCATAGGCACCCCCTTCTCTTCATGATAATTGGAAAATTGGACCCTTGCAAGTATTCTCTATCACAATAAGGAATCAACTCCTGACAAAGCCCAGCATAACTTCAAATATCCTAATTAATGACAAAAGCCGATACGTTTCCGTATCGGCCACTGTCATTAGGAGAGTTATTCAATATTCTGAGCTGCATGCGCTCCGGCAAGTCGTCCGCTGGTCAGTGCAAACTGCACGGCAGAACCTGACATATACACTTGGTTATAGAGAACTTTGTTGGCGGTTTCACCCGTCGCGTAGAGATTGGGGATGACGCTTCCGTCTTCTTTGACGACCTCATAGTTTTCGTTCGTCTTTACGCCGCCGAAAGTACCCATCGTCTTCGGATACATTTTGATCGCATAATAGGGTGCTGTATTGAGCGGTACTAAGAGTTCAGCAGCCTTACCCAGCGGGTCTTCTCCCGCTTCTGCGTTGGCGTTGTACTCGTCGAGTGTCGCTTTCAATTTGTCTGCGGGTACGCCCATGCCTTCTGCCAGAGCCTCTACCGTATCGGCTTTAACGACTTCACCGCCATCTAAAGCCGCCTCCAGCGATTCGATCAACTGTGCATTCGCTTCTGCAGAATCCAGTACGAACCATGGATTCTCCTGTTCATAAGTCTTGTTCGTCACGATCGCATAGTGGCTCTGTTCATTCATATAGCGTTCGCCTTCGCCGTTGACATAGACTTTCGTCCAATCCCATGCGATTCCGCCGGTTCCTTCCACGGTGGATCCGACACCCAGTCCGATGGTCCACGGTTCTTCATAGAGGACCGCCCCGACTTTTTCCGCCATGGTGATTCCGTCTCCGGTGCTGCCGGCTGCCGCTGCGCTGAATTCAGCCGTATCTTTCGCTTCCGGTACGAGTTTCGCCAGCATTTCACTGTTCTTCGCAAACCCTCCGGTCGCGAGAATCACTTTATCGGCATGTATGGTAAGGTGGGCATCCTTCGATTCCGCTTTGGCTCCGACAACGGCTCCGGAATCGTCCGTGATCAACTCGGTCGCTTTCGTCTCTTTTAATATCTCAACTCCGTTTTTCACAAGATATGCTTCGACATTGCTCGTCAACACAGCTCCGCCGCCGCCTTCCGGGAAGTGGAGGCGCGCAACCGGATCCATGCCGAATCCCTCAATCTTGCCATATTTGTGCCCGACGACGTCCACGAGCCACTCCGTGGTGATGATCGCCTCATCCATAAAGCGATCGACGACATCATAATCAGGATACATCCCCTCGGGATTTGAAGTCGCTTGTCGCTCTTTCCAAAGCTCCATCCACGATTCTTTCGTGTCCTCGATCCCGAGTTCTTCCTGGAACTTCGTACCGGTCGCTGCGATTCCACCACCGGACAGCGCGGTCGATCCACCTACGGTTCCCTGTTTCTCGAGGACAAGCACCTGCGCTCCATTCTCAAATGCCGATGCGGCGGCTGAAAGGCCTGCACCACCGGCTCCGATGACCAACACTTGTGTGGTCATTTCCTCTTCTTTCTTTGCTTCTTCCGCTTTGGCAACTTTTAACGCTTCAGGATCTCCGCCGGCTTGTTTGACAGCTTCTTCCACTGCTGCGAGAATCGCCTGCGAGGATACCGTCGCCCCCGCAACCGTATCCACGGCTAAGGACTGTTCGTCGACGATTGCTTTGGGGATCCCCTCAATCGCACCGTCACTGATTCCTGCCGATTCTTCATGGCTTTTAATGACGACATCCGTAATCCGGTTCTCGTCTAAAGTGACCGCCACAACCATATCCGCATTGTGACCTTTTGTCGTCACTTCATAAGTGCCCGGCGTGTATGCCCCGCTCTTCGCGGCTTCCGTGTCAGCTTCTGTTGCAGCTTCTGTCACCGTCTCGGTAGCTGCTTCTGTCTGCGCTTCCGTCGCTTCTGTGGTCGCGGTCGTACAGGCTGACAACAACAGAATCAAAACGAGAACGAGACTCGTCATTCGAGCCCAATCTTTTTTCAACATCGTATGTACCTCCTCCAATGGTTTTCATTTTGTCTATTATAGTTTCTCGTGTCGAGACCATGTCAATAGGCACATACAAGCTGAGTTCGTTGAATTTTCTAACTATCTTGGGTAAACCCCATGTTTTTTGCCACATAAATAATTCTTGATCGTTCCCTCTCTTTGGTCGTTTGAATTTCTTTGGGATAGTCAATTTCCAGCTGATCCGTTACCTTCAGTTTCCAATCGTGTAGTGCGTTTTCCCACCGCAACGGATCCATGCCATCGAGCATTCTCACAGATCCGATGACTTCGCCCTCGTCCATTAACAAGGGAAGTAGTTGATTCGCCCAATTCTCGTCGAGCTCATCCAATAAAACATTAAAATCGACAATCTTGTCGACACATCCCTCCTCTAAAGGGATGTGATCGTAATCACAGCAAAGGAACAGAAAATTCGTATGTCGTGAACTCAGCGAGATTTCTTCTTGGAGAGCTCGAATTCGCGACAGATCGTAGTCGACAAGTACATACGTCGTCTCGGGTGACAGAAGATGGTGATATTGCATCAAGAAAAATCCGACGCAACCGGCGACTTCAAGCATCGCTTTCGGCAAGTCGGGAGATGCTTCAATTCGTTGCATCATATGTACCATCGATTGATAGAGATAATTGACGAAAGGATAGGAACAGGAATCGAGATACTCTTCTTTCGTCGGCATCGGCTGTCCATGGAGCATCTTCTCTCTGACTGCACCGCGGTCGATGATAATTCCATTTTCTATATCCAGTGAGTACCCACACTCACAAAGCAACCCGGCTTTGATCAAATGATTCTGTTTCACGATCCCCTCGTGAATCGTGAAACGACGATGGCAAACCGGACATTTCAATTTGGGTATAAAGTGAAAAGGAACTCCAAATCGATCGTCCGGTATTAAAACGGTTTCTTCGAGCGCTTCCATTTCACTTTGCATTTGTGCCTTCGTATGTACATCCCTCTGGATGCGCTCGGTGAGTTTCTCCACTTTTTCTGCAAGGTATTGACCATAAAGTTTGCGGTATACCCGGGTATTCATCCCTCCCAGACGTTGAAATATCAGTATCTTCTTCACTTCGGTTAAAGTAAAGTCCTTCTCTTTCAGCTGTAACACTTTGACGAGGTCTGCCGCATCTGCATCAGAGAATACAAATCGACCGTTGAGCTTTTCCGGGACTAAAAGTCCCATGTCGATATAGTGACGAATTGTGTCCTGTGTTACACCGTGTAAATCTGCAAATCTCCCGATTCTCAAATCATCACCCGCTTTCTTTGCTCAATTATAGCACAATTTAATTTTTCCCAATGCAATAAATCCCGCACCTCGTGCGTTAACCATATAGAGCGACTCGTCGCGAATAGAAAAGGAGGAAACAAAATGAACAGAGTATCCAAGAAGAAACGAACCGCAACCCTTCTCATGATCACGACACTGGTTGTGCTGTTTGCACTCTCTCCGTTGCTGACCCGAGGCGTCCATGCGGCATCGATGCTTGCGCCGGATCTGGCGCGCAAAATGGTGATCGACCGATTCGGCGGAGGCATCGTCCAAAAGATCGAATACGCGTACGACGATACCAATCCGCAGTATAAAGGTGAAGCCATTAAATCGGGACGTAAAGTCGTATTTGAGATCAATGCCAAAAATGCAACTTGGGCGAAATGGGACGAGGGCAATGACAACCAATGGGACAAGGTTTCAAAAATCCTTGGGCGGCTGGTTACAATGGACCAAGCGGCATCAAGCGTAATCGCTAAATCAGGGAAGACCAACACATTTTTACAAAAGATCGAATACAATCACGACGACTCCGAACCCAAATATCAAGGCGAAGCCTTTAACCTCGGAGTGAAGTATTCATTTGAAATCAACGCCTTCACCGGAGCATTTAAAAAGTTCGACACGAGCGACGGCGACGAAACCTTTAGGAAGCAATACGCCAATGTCGCGCCATCGGCTACCGGTTCTGCGACACCGAAGCCCCCGACAACCGAAAAACCCGTGACGGAGAATCCGGTGACGGAAAAACCGGGTCAAGACGATGACGACGATGACACCAGAACCAAGAGACTTTCGGGAAGCAATCGATATGAAACCGCGATTGCGATCAGTAAAGAACGCATGAAATCCGCGCAAACGGTTCTGCTTGCAAACGGCAGCAGCCAGATCGACGCGCTGGCATCGGCACCCTTAGCGCAACGCAATAAAGCGCCGCTACTCCTTACCGGCGGACAATCACTGGAAGCCTCTGTGAAAGCAGAGATCCAACGATTAGGCGCAAAAAAAGTAATCCTGATCGGCGGCACGTCATCCGTTTCACCAGCGATCGAATCCTCATTGCGCAATATGGGATTGACGATCGAAAGACTCCAAGGCGGCAACCGCTACGCGACCAGTGCGGTTCTCGCCAATGCCGTACCCTCCACGAGCGGACGCGCTTTCCTCGCCAATGGCGTATCGGCTGTCGATGCGCTGGGTATCGGCTCGTACGCAGCAGAGAACGGTATTCCAATCCTGCTCACGAATGGAAATTCGCTCGATGATGACGTTGAAAAAGCACTCAGCGGAGTCAAAAACCTCACCATCATCGGAGGCGTCAACTCAGTTTCTGATGCACTCCTTCAAACCCTTCGTTCGAAAGGCATCGAAGTGAATCGCATTTCCGGGGGCAATCGTTATGAAACCTCCGCCATCATCGCGAGCACCTATTACAAAACGCCGACCAAAGCCGTATTCGCCACCGGTCGTGTACTCGCCGACGGATTGACCGGCGCGGGTCTTGCGGCAGATTCCAAAGCACCGATGATCCTCGTTGGAACCAATCTCGACAGCCGTTTATCCACCTATCTGAAAGGCATCAATGTCGATTCCATCTATCTCCTCGGTGGAACTTCCTCCATTTCGGATAGCTTGCGAGCAGCGATCGTCGCAGCCACTCGTTAACAAAAAAAGACATGAATGCGTATTTTGCATTCATGTCAGAAACTGGTAACAAGCCAAAATTTTTGGAATGTGAGAAGCGTCCGGAGTACTCTTTGAGGCCATATCTTGGCCGAGCGGCCGTGAGCGTGCCGAAAAGAGTTTTCCGGGCGCGACGAACTGTTTCTCTACACTTCAGACATGAGTGCTTATTTTGCACTCATGTCTTTTTTGTTGGTAAACTAGATTTCGAAGCCGCCGTCGACTTTGATCGTCTGTCCGGTCATAAAGGAAGAGTCGTCCGAAGCCAGGAACAGTGCGACCGTCGCAATGTCTTCTCCGACGCCAAGTCTCTTTAAGGGAGCTCCGGTCTTCATACCTTCCAAAACTGCCGGTCCACCGATACTGTCGACCATCGCCGTGTGGATCGCTCCGGGAGCGATTCCGTTGCAACGGATCTCCGGTCCGAGTTCCCATGCGATCGATTTGGTGAGTCCCAACATTGCGTGTTTCGAGGTAACGTATGCGACAAAACCGTGGTGAGCTGCATAACTTGCGACCGACGCAGTATTGATAATCACGCCTTTTCCATTCTTTTTCATGATGGGCGCTACGAGTTGAACCAGTACCAATGCAGATGTCACGTTGACATTCATCACATTGTTCCACTCTTCCAGCGATACATCCATGATGCCCGACATGCTGAGAACACCGGCATTGTTGAAGAGAATATCGACCGTGCCGTAGGCTTCTACCGTTTTGTCGACGATGACATGAAGATTAGCGACATCGCTCGAATCGGCGATGATGTACATCCCTTCCCCACCGTCCGCTTTGATTTGGTCGATGACGGCTTTAGCTCTTTCTTCGTTACGACCGACGACGACAACTTTTGCGCCTTCTTTTGCGAATAAGTACGCTGTGTCTCTTCCCATTCCCGAAGTCGCTCCGGTTAGAATGGCAACTTTACCTTGTAGTTTCATTTCTTACCTCCTGTAAATTGTTGGAACTCTAACAAGTCTATATCTATATAATATCTAACTTCTGCAATGAAATCAATTTATTTTGTCAAATGTATCGTTAATTTATTTTATCAAGTCATAATAATCTCTTATAAAAAACCCGCTACATCCATGGGATGAGCGGGTCTTGTGGTGCCGGCGGAGGGATTTGAACCCTCACATGCGTAATGCATACTAGATTCTGAGTCTAGCTTGTCTACCAATTCCAACACGCCGACACATTGGTGCCGAAGGCGGGAGTCGAACCCGCACGATGTTGCCACCACTGGATTTTGAG
>CAZEBB010000037.1:16959-18712 GCA_964510345.1 uncultured Peptoniphilaceae bacterium | reverse complement strand
GTTTTATGGCTTCTTTCCGAGCGGCGCAATGTACACGGTGAGCTCGTTGTCGGTATTGAGTCCGAGGAACTTGTCGACCTCGTCTTGGAGATAGGCGCCGATCGCGCAGATGCCGCAGTCGATCGCGGTGGCTGCGAGGTACAAGTTTTGGCAGACGTGGCCGGCGTCGACGCAGATCACTTTGTAGGACGCATCTGCATAGCGCCATTCGGTGCGGTAGGGCACGCTCGTCCAGAGAAAGACGACCGGTGCGGTGGCGACGAAGTCCTGCCCGAGCACGGCATAGGCTAGTTTTTCTTGTCCGTTTTCGACGGCCTTTTCAAACACCAGCGCATGGGACAATGGCAGGTAACGATACAGACCGACTTCCAAGCTTTCTACGTTCTGAACGTACAGATACGTCTCAAAACTGTGGCGATTGCCGGCGGAGGGCACGGTTCGCAGCACGGTGCCGGAGGACATCGAGCGGCGTACGCCCTGTGTCGCCCAGAGAAGATAGGATAGCTCCTTCATCGTGATCGCCTGATCCGTGTATTTGCGCACGCTCTTACGCTCTTCGATCAGCACGGACAGCGGCACGTCTTTTTCTACGCCCTCCCATTCGGGAAGCGAGATCACATTTTGGCAGGGACGAACGGTCTTCTCGATCGGAGGCGGCGGGATTTGCTTCGCCTGGTCGGTTTGTGAGAAGTCGGTGCGCATGCGGACGCGGTCGGTCAAGAAATCTCTGTTTTGGTTCATATGTAGTCTCCTTTACAAAAAAATGGTGCCTCGCGCAAAGGAAGGGTGGGAGCGCGAGGCAATGGAACTAGCGGTGTAGAATGGGCGAAACTCTTTTGTACAGCAGGATCGTGAGCAGTCCTGTGATGATCCCCTTGGAGAGATTAAAGGGGAAGACGGCGGCGATCATCATCGTCTCGTAACTGGAAACCAAGGGGTTAAGGCCGGCGGCCATGCCCGTCAGCGCTTCTAAGTCGATGCCGAACGCAGCGGCATACAGCGGAAATACGATGAAATAATTGCTTAGCGTTGCAATGACGCTCATCACGAGGATCCCGATGATCGTGCCGATGATCGCCGTGCGGAACGATTTGTTGCGCAGGTAGATGACGGCAGCGGTCATGACGAAGGCGGAGCCGACGATGAAGTTGGACAGTTCGCCGACGAATTGGGTCTTTGTTCCTTCGACCATCAGATTCAAGATGTTTTTCAGCAGTACGATCAACATGCCGGGTACGGGACCCATAGCGAATGCGCCGATCAGCGCGGGTACATCGGAGATGTCCACCTGCATGAAGGGCGGTGCAAAGGGAAGCGGTACCTGGAAAAACATCAGGACAAACGCGATGGCGGACAGTACGGAAATCTTTACCATGGTGTGCGTGGTCAAGATTCGCTGTGGGTGTAATTTGTGTTCCATATCTCTGACCTCCTGTTAGTCAGGGGCAAAAAAATTGCCCCAAAAAATTGGGGCAATGACAAACGCATTGATCTTCTTTCATCCAGACTGTACTGTCGGTATCGGAATTGCGCCGATTCAGCTTTCGCTCGCGGACTATCACCGCCGGTAAGGAATTTCACCTGCCCCTGAAGATTAATTACAGTATAGTACAAGAACTAGGGACTGTCAAATGTTTTCCGAGCTACCCGTGTATGGGCCGATCGATGGCGGCAAATGCCGCTTCCATCAGGATCTCTCCGGGGGTGGGGTGCGCGTGTACGGCGAGGGCGAGGTCGTGAACGGTTGCCTCCA
>CAZEBB010000037.1:0-16949 GCA_964510345.1 uncultured Peptoniphilaceae bacterium | reverse complement strand
CAGTTGAATCGCCATTACGGCTTCGGCGATCATGTCGGTCGCGTGATCTCCGACGATGTGAACGCCCAGGATCTCTCCGTACGTGGGTTCCGATATGATTTTGACAAAACCTACGCTCTCACCTTCCGCCAGCGCTTTGCCATTGGCCGTCAGAGAAAATTTGCTGACCGTTGCGTCCGAGTATTCGCTTTTCGCTACGGCTTCCGTTAAGCCAACCGAGGCCATCTCGGGAAACGTGTACAGCGCCGTCGGGACGGTGCGGTAGTTCATCTTATGCTTCCCGCCTGTGGCATGGGTCGCTGCGGTGATCCCTTCGTGCGACGCCACATGTGCCAATGCGTACTTCCCGTTCATGTCGCCGATTGCGTACACACCGGTCACTCCGGTCTGCAAAAACTCATCGGTTTGGATGAAACCCTGATCGTTCTTCGGAAGCTGTAGGCTCTCCAACCCTTTCTCTCGCGGTGCGGTGCCGAGAGAAATATAGACATGGGAGAAAGTTACGGTTTTTTCTTTGTCTTTGTGATGATAGTGGACCTCTTGATCGGAAAAGTGATCGATGTTCACATTTGTTTCGACATGAATGCCGAGTTTCTTCATCTGACGGTGCATCGCTTCCGATAACTCTTCATCAAATGAGGGCAAGAGTCGTTCGCCGAGGTGGAGCAGCGTGACGTGGACACCCAAAGTTTGAAACAGCACGGCAAACTCCACGGCGATCGTATGGCCACCGATGATGAGCAGTTCTTCGGGCAGTGTCTCCATGGCAAGCAGCTTTCGGCTGTCGTAAAAGGCATCGGATGCACGCAATGCCTCCAATCCTTCGATGTCCGGATACACATCTTGGATGCCGGTGGCAAGGATCAGCTTTTTGGTTTCATAGACGGTTTCTTCGACGCGGATCTTCGACGGATCGATCACTTCAGCTTCTCCTTGGATCCAGTCGATCTTATTTTTCTTCAGCAGCCCCTCGACGCCCTTATTGAGTTTGGCGACCACTTGGTCTTTTCGCTCTAACATCTTTTTCCAGTCGGGGCGAATGGCATCGGGTTCAACTCCGAGGATCCCGAAGTCTGCTGCCGATTTCACCTCGTGGAGTGCTCGGGCGGAGGCCAGTAGAGATTTCGTCGGGATACAACCGTAGTTCAGGCATACGCCGCCGGGTTTGCCGGAGTCCGCGATGGCGACTTTGGCCCCGCGCTGCGCCGCCTTGATGGCGGCGACATACCCTCCGGGGCCGGCGCCGATGACAAATACATCGTACATGGCTAGCTCCTCAGGAGCAGCAGCTCAGGGTGTGCGAGCGCTTCTTCGATCGTGCGGATAAAGCGCAGGGCGTCGGCTCCGTCGATCAGGCGATGGTCATAGGAAAGGCTCAAGGGGAGTAAATATCCGATGACGATGCGATCGTCTTTCACGACGGGTTTTTTAGCGATCCGGCCGACGCCGAGGATGGCGCTCTCCGGGTAGTTGATAATCGGCGTACCAAAGGAACCGCCGATGGATCCGTAATTGGTAATGCTGAAAGTACCGCCCTTAATGTCTTCGAGCGCAAACGAATTTTCTTCGGCTTTCGCCGCAATCTGCATTAGCTCGATGGCCAGCTCTTCTACGCTCTTGCGGTCAGCGTCCCGCATGACGGGGACGACCAGGCCGCGCTCTGTGTCCGTAGCGATCCCGATATGGTAGCGCGCATGATAGTGCAGCTCGCCCTTTTCCTCATCCATCGAGCTGTTGAGGATCGGATGCTGTTTCAGTCCTAAGACGATCGCCTTGATGATCAGAGGGAGATAGGTGAGCTTGGTCTCTTCGCCAAAGGCCAGCTTGTACTTCTCGCGGAAGGCGACGAGCTCGGTTACCTCGATCTCCTCCATGGAAGTGGTATGAACCAGCGTTCTCGCCGACTCGCTCATCTTTTGAGAGATCGTCTTTCGGATGCGCGAGATGGGCTCTACACGGGTATCTTCGGTTGATTCGATCGGTGTGGCGGACGGCTTCGGTTCTGCTTTTGTCTCATCTTTTGATCCACTCGCCGCTTTTTGGATATCTTCTTTCATAATGCGCCCGCCCGGTCCGGTGCCGGCCAGCGTTTGAAGATCGACGCCCAAGTCTTTCGCCATCTTTCTTGCGACCGGGGTCGCCAGTACTTTTTTCTTTTCTGCAGGTGCTTTCGTTACCGCTTGGCCTTCTCGGCTCGGCGGAATCTCATTGGATGAGGCGATCACCTCACCGACGACACCGGCGGTTTCTTCTTCAACCGGATCGTTGGCGACGGCGTCCGGGTCCTCGCTGTCGGTTTGAGCCACGGATACGACATTCAAGTCGTCGTCATTTTCTTCTTTCGCGGTTTCCGTTGGATCGGGAGAGGCACTCGCCTTCCCGTCGTCAATCGAAACAAAAACGGATCCGACGTGAATCGTGTCACCTTCTCCGGCGTGCAGCTTTGCGACGGTGCCGGTGGCAGCCGAAGGGATATTGGCGGTGACCTTATCGGTCTCTACTTCGGCGACATCCTGTCCTTCTTTAACGGCGTCGCCTTCTTTAACGAGCCACTTGATGAGCGTACCTTCGTGGATGCCTTCGCCGATATCGGGAAATTTATATTCAAACATGAGGGCCTCCTAATAGTATGCCAGTTCGCGAATCGTATGAGCGATGCGCTCCGGCGTGGGGATATAATGCATTTCTCCTCGAGCCAGCGGGAATACCGTGTCAAAACCGGTGAGTCGCATCGGCGGGGCTTCTAATGAAAGAAACGCCGTCTCGTTGACGGCCGCGATGACTTCCGCGCCCGGTCCGTAGCTTTTCGCCGCTTCGTGCACCACGAGGATGCGGCCTGTTTTTTCCACCGATGTGCGAATCGCTTCGCGATCCATCGGGCTGATGGTGCGTAGGTCGATGAGCTCGACGGAGATGTCGGTGAGGCCTTCTAGCGCTTTTTGCACTTCGGGGATCATCGCACCCCAGGCGACCACGGTGACATCCGTACCCTCTTGTACGATTTTCGCCTTGCCGATGGGCAGCGTGTAGGCTTCCTCCGGCACTTCTTGGCGAAATGCGCGGTAAATTTTCTTGGGCTCTAAGAAGAGGACCGGATCAGGATCGCGGATCGCCGCGATCAGCAGCCCCTTCGCATCGTAAGGGGTGGAAGGGATGACCACTTTCAGCCCCGGAATGTGGGCGTAGATCGCCTCCGTGCTTTCTGAGTGGTGTTCCAGCGCGCGGATTCCTCCGCCATACGGAGCGCGAATAACCATCGGCAGGTGGCGCTCGCCGCGCGTGCGGTTTCTAAAGCGCGACACATGCGAGATGATGTGATCAAATGCGGGATAGCTAAAGCCCATAAATTGCATTTCAACCACGGGTTTCATCCCGTTGATCGCCATGCCGACCGCGGTTCCTACGATGGCGGATTCAGCCAAGGGTGAGTCAAATGAGCGCAGTTCGCCAAACTCCTGCTGGAGTCCGACCGTGGCGCGAAAGACGCCGCCTTCTAATCCGACATCTTCACCGTAAGCGAGAACGGTCGGGTCGTTGGCCATTTCGAGTTGAAGTGCCTGATTCACCGCTTGTACAATATTGAGTTTATTTGCCATTTTGTTCTGCTCCTTCCAAGTATGCAAGATAAGAAGCCATTTGTTCTTCTAATTGCGGGGTCATTGTCTCATAGTGGTATTGGAAGATCTCTTCGATTTTTGTGTCGGAGGTATGCTCGATCGCCTCGTAGGCTTTCATGACTTCCGCATCCAGTTCCTCCAAGAGCGGCTCCAACTGCTCCTCTTTCCACAAACCCTTTTCTTCCATATATTTTTCGAGTCGTGTGATCGGGTCTTTTTTACTCCACTCGGCGACTTCATCATCGGTACGGTACTTTGTGGGGTCGTCTGATGTGGTGTGAGCACCCAGTCGATAGGTGTAGGCTTCGATCAGCACCGGTCCGTTGTCTCTCGCGTATTCCACGGCCTTTTTGGTGGCTGCGATCATTGCGAAGATGTCGTTTCCGTCGACGAGTATCCCGGGCATGCCGTAGGCGACGGATTTCATGGCGATGTTTTCACTGGCTGTCTGCTTGGAACGCGGTACCGAAATCGCGTACTGGTTGTTTTGTACGATAAAGACCACCGGTGCTTTGAAGACCGCCGCGAAGTTGAGCGCTTCGTGGAAGTCACCTTCGGACGTGCCGCCGTCGCCGATATAGGTCATGACGACGTCTTTTTCGCCGCGAAAGCGTGTCGCCATCCCGATGCCTGAGGCATGGAGAAGTTGTGAACCGATGGGGATCGCAACGGGGAGTAGTCGTTTTTCTTCGCCGAAGTGATTGCCCCATTCGTTGCCGTACCAGTATTGGTAGATCTTTTCGATCGGCACGCCCTTCAATAAGAAGACGCCGAGTTCGCGAAAGGCGACGGTCGCCCAGTCGGTTTCTTTCAGATTGTAGGCGCTGCCGACTTGCGTGGCTTCTTGCCCGATGTTCGGAGCATACGTGAGCATGCGGCCTTGTCGTTGCAGCGAAAGTGCGCGGTTGTCGATCACGCGCGACTTACGCATCGTGTGATGCAAAAACGTCAGTTCCTCATCGGAGAGTTCCGGCATGAAATCGGGGTTTACGATCTCACTTTTTTCGTTCATCACTTGAAACATCTTGTTCTCAAGCGGATTGTATCCATCTATTAGCATCTCGTCCTCCTTATGGTAACGATTTTTTAACTCTTACAATCTATATTCCCATTTTGATTCAAAATCCCACTAAATGGCTCGGGAATAGAAAAAATATTTTATCTGTTGACATAGGTGAACATAGTGACTATACTGTATATAAGTGTTAATAACGGAGGTGAGAGATTGCGTATTGTCATATCGAACCGATCGACGGTTCCCATTTACGAACAGATTAAAGGACAGATTAAAGAGATGATCTATGACGGCACATTACAGGAAGATGATGTGCTGCCCTCCATTCGCCAATTAGCCAAAGATCTACAGATCAGCGTCATCACGACGACTCGGGCGTATCGTGATCTGCAAGACGAAGGTTTTGTGGTCAATGTGCAGGGGAAGGGGTGCTATGTTCTTCCCCAGAATAAAGAGATGGCGAGAGAGAACGCCCTTCGCAAAGTGGAAGAGAGTCTGATGGAGGCGATCGATGCGGCGCGTAGGGGAGAGATCTCACAGAAAGAGGTAACGGAAATGTTGAATTTACTCTATGGAGAGACGGAAAATGAACAATGTGATTGAAGTACGAGATCTTTGTAAATCTTACGAAGGTTTCTCGTTAAAAAACGTCTCGTTTGACATCCCGAAAGGGTTGATCACGGGTTTTATCGGCCCCAACGGTTCGGGAAAGACGACGACGATTAAGAGCTTGCTGAATATGTCGAACTACGAAAGCGGGCAGGTCCGCGTTTTGGGGGTAGAGCGAACCAAAGAGAATAACGAGGTCAATACAAAGATCGGCGTCGTGATGGACAGCGCCTTCTTTGTACCGGACTGGACAATTACTAATGTAGAGAAGGCGGTCGGATTATTTTATCCCCAATGGGACAAGGCGCGATTCAGCTCGTATTTGCGACAGTTTTCGATCGACCGCATGAAAAAGGTGAAAGAGCTCTCTCGCGGAATGAAGGTGAAGCTGATGCTGGCCGTGGCGCTGTCGCATCAGGCGAAGCTTTTGATCTTGGATGAGCCGACGAGCGGGTTGGACCCTTCGGCGCGCGATGAGATCTGCGAGCTGTTGGGAGAATTTGTGTTGGATGAGGAGCATAGCGTGCTGTTTTCAACTCACATTACGTCCGATCTAGAGAAAATCGCCGACCACATTCTATTCATATTGGACGGTGAGATCGTATTTTCCGGTCCGAAAGAAGATCTATTACAGGGATTTGTCTGCGTGAAAGGCGGAGTCGACGAGCTGAACGAAGAACAAAAGAACCGGATCATCGGCTGGAAGGAACACAGTATGGGTTTTGAAGGCATGATGAAGAGTGAAGAGACGGTGTTCTTGCCGAAGAGTCTGCTGGTCGATCCCGTGACCTTAGATGAGATTATCGTTTACATGAATCGGGAGGCGAAGAAAAATGAGTAAAGCCGTTTCATTTGTGAAATTGGACTGGTTGACGATCAAACCGTTTTTGACGATGAAAAACCTGGTCCTCGTCCTCGGGTTGGCAGTGTTTCTCGCACGGTTTGCTAAGATGTCGACACTCGCACTCATTTACCCGATGGTCTTTGGAAATCTATACACGACATACCCGTTTGCATCAGGGTCTGAATTTGCAAGCCTAGATTCCCTCTATGCGGTATTGGGCATCGAAAGAGCCGATGTTGTCAAAGGCCGCTATCTGTATGCACTCACCGTAAACGCGATCACGGTCGTCTTCTCCATCCTCGTATTGAAAGTAACCACCATCGGAATGGAAGAGACTTTGGCGATCCAAGAGATTCTACTTATCGTCTTATCGATGGCGGCAATGTACAATCTCATGCAAGCCATTCAAATACCGATCCTCTTTAGCGTTCCCTATGCGAAAGCGAAGTTCGTATCCGTGATTCCCTTCGTGCTCTTGCCGACGATCTTTGTTTTGGGCGGCCAAGCGCTGAAACGATTTTTCCCGAACGCCAGCATCGATGGGCTGACCGCATGGATTGCCGCCAACCCTTGGATCACCGCAGCCATAGTGGTGGTTACGTGGATCGCCATTTTGTGGATCTCGTACAGGATTTCCCTGTATTTGTACCGGAAGAGAGAATTGGAGTAGTCTTAAGCTATTTGTAGTATTGAGATAAAAGCTCATTCGTCGCGCCTGGAAAACTCTTTTCGGCACGCTCACGGCCGCTCGGCCAAGATATGGCCTCAAAGAGTATTCCAGACGCTCCTCATTCTAGTTTGTCGTCAGTTTTGGAGTAGCCTTAGGGCTACTTCTTTTTTGTGCAAACAAAAAGAGACCCTGTGGTCTCTTAATGGTCGGAGTGAGAGGATTTGAACCTCCGGCCCCTTGGTCCCGAACCAAGTGCGCTACCGAACTGCGCTACACCCCGCTGTGATATGATATTGTAGATGGTCGGGGTGAGAGGATTCGAACCCCCGGCCCCATGGTCCCAAACCACGTGCGCTACCGGACTGCGCTACACCCCGCCGAACGACCATGAACAATAGTATAAAGCATCAACCGAAAAAAATCAAATAGAATTGACATAAATTTTACTCAATGGATTCTTTCAAGACAGGAACCGTTATACTATGCTATACTTATGTTATAAAGATCATAAACGAGGGGCATCATGGAGAACTTACACAATAGTACCATTGAACTACTAAAAAAGCAAAATCCGTATCTGAAAATGTCGGCGACCGACATCGTAATTCAGTCGGTGAAATCGTTATTAATCAACGACCAATTGAGCATTGGTGACCGCTTACCGAATGAGATGGAGATCGCTGAGTCACTGAGCGTGAGCCGCGGATCGGTACGAGAGGCGATGAAGATCCTCTCTGCGATGGGTGTGGTGGATATCCGCCGAGGCGACGGCACTTACATCGCTGACAATGTCGGGTATTCGATGATTGAGCAGCTCATGCTCCAGATCGTAAAAAAAGAAAGGAATACTGACGAGCTCAGTCAAATTCGCGAACTGATCGAGAGAGGGATCATTCACTTAGGGGTCGACCACGCAACCGAAGAGCAGATCCAAGCGATGCGCAACTGCGTGGCCAAACAAGAAGAGTTCGTCGCGGCCGGTGCGTTTGACTACGAACACCTGCACGCGTCCGAAGTATGTTTTCACGAGGCAATGGTCAATGCGGCGAACAATGAAACGCTCAAGATGATCTACATGTACATACTGGAGCTGTATTTGCCCGCGCGTTATCATACGGTGGACTACGAAGATCACATGAAAGAAGCGCTTCGGGTGCATCCGCCTGTGATCGAAGCGATCGCCAATCGGGACCACACGGCCGGAGAAGAAGCCATCCGTGAGACGACGCTGCAATGGAAGCGGTTGTTGGGAAGAAAAGACGACGAATAGGACACTTTATTTGACAGAAGTGAAACGGCGTGATAGCATAGAGGAAAAGGTAGGACGTTTAATGATAGGAGGCTACTATGAGTAAACAAAAGATGACCGTTCTGGATTTCCAGAAGTACAAGGACGAAGGCAAAAAGTTCAGCTATGTGACGGCGTATGACTACACGACGGCGAGCATTGTGGACGAGAGCGACGTTGAGGTGATCCTCGTCGGCGATTCTCTGGGTATGATCATGTTAGGTTATGCGGGCACGACCGCTGTGACCATGGACGATATGGTCCATCATATTCGCCCGGTCGTAAAAGGAGCGCCGAACACATTTATCGTAGGTGACATGCCATTTGGCGCCTACCATGAAAGCATCGAACAAGCCGTGCACAATGCCGTGCGTCTCTACAAAGAGACCGGCTGCGACTGCATCAAGCTGGAAGGCGGCGTGGAAATGGCGGACACGATTCGCGCGATCGTACGTGCGGGGATCCCCGTCATGGGACATATCGGGCTCACACCGCAAACGGCGGGCTCGCTCGGAGGTTTTAAAGTGCAAGGCGGCACTCCGGAAAAAGCGGCACAACTGATTGAAGACGCAAAAACGCTGCAAGACGCCGGTGTATTTTCCATCGTACTCGAGTGCGTGCCGAAAGGCGTCGCTAAGAAGATGACCGAGCAGATTAAGGTGCCGATCTTGGGTATCGGCGCAGGCCCTTACGTGGATTGCCAAGTGCTCGTCACACAGGATATGCTGGACATGTACGGCGACTTCAAACCGAAATTCGTGAAACACTTTGCGCATATTCGCAAGGAAATGGTGGCCGGACTCAACAAGTTCCACGAAGAGACGCTCAGCGGCGAGTTCCCCTCTAAAGAGTACTGCTTTAACGCGAATGTAGAGGGTTACGAAGTCGAATAAGCCTGCATTTACCTTTTGTGGCCATTTCGTTATAATGAAAGCAGAAGGATGTGCATGCAGTGAGATTTGAACTGTTTACGATAGACGACACAGAACAAGCGGCGAGAACGATCGCCGCTGTTTTGCGTGAAGGGGATGTCATCTCCTTGGAGGGTGAGATGGGCGCAGGGAAGACGACTTTTGTGAAAGGTCTGCTGGCGGGGCTTAAAAGCGCCGCCGAAGTGACCAGTCCGACCTTTGCCATCGCACAATACTATGAAGCCGTACCGCCTGTGTGGCACTTAGACTTGTATCGCATCGACGATCCGGAAGAACTGGAGGACATCGGCTACGAGGAGTATTTTTACCCGGAAGATGCCGTCACATTAATCGAATGGCCGCAGATGGCGGGCGATTACCTACCGGAGGGTCACCTGACCATTCGGATTGAAAAAGAGGGGGATCGCCGTCGACTGATTCTGGATGAACCGTTGGCCGAGCGACTGGAGGCACGAGCATGAAAATTCTCGCATTGGACACATCACGAAAAGTGAGCGAAGTGTCGGTCTATGACACCGAGACGCGAGCGACTGTCACCGAGATGTGCATGGAAAAGAACAACGAATCGCTACTCTTTATGATCAGTGAGGCTGTGACCAAAGCCGGAATCCGGCTTTCAGATATCGATGCTTATGCCGCATGTATCGGACCGGGTTCTTTTACGGGGCTACGTATCGGGCTGACCACGGTGAAGACTTTTTCGCAGATGACGGGAAAGCCTGTGTACGGGATGAGCACATTTGCTGCCATGGCACGAACCGTTGGTTTTTCGGGATGGTTGCTTTTGGACGCACGCGGAGGACGCGTATATTATGAAGAGATCGACGAAATGGGCCGACCAAAATACGGTGCGCAGACGGGGCATTTAAAAGCGCTGATCGAAGAAGGGATCCAAAGCTCGGTACTGTTGATCGAATCCAAGTCGGTTGAGGAAGCGCTGCGAGGAGCGGGCATTGAGTATCGCGCCTTGCCGGCGGATGTTCGGTTGACGCCCACGATCGCGCAATATGCACAGGAGTGTTTCGAGGGTGGCCAAAGACCCGCATGGGAAGTCCTAATGCCCGAATACGTGGGCGTGTCGCAAGCGGAACGCGAATTGGAAGAGAAGCGATGCAAGCGTTGATCCGAGGCACCGAAGCGAAAGACCTGACTGCGATTCACGCGATCGAGACGGCGTCTTTCTCCAGTCCGTGGAGCTTAGACGCACTTGAGCACGAACTGGTCAACCCGATTTCTCATAACTATGTGCTGGTAGAAGACGGGAACGTCATCGGCTATATCTGCTACTGGATGATCATCGACGAGGTGCATTTGCTCAATATCGTCATACACCCGGACCATCGCGGAAACGGGTGGTCGCGCTTTCTGATGTTCCATATGATCGAACAGTCGAAAGCTGAAAATATGAAAAAGATCGTATTGGAGGTGCGGGAGAACAACCACGCTGCCATACGACTTTATGAACGCTATAAATTCGCACCCGTGGGGCGAATTGCCAACTATTACCCGGAGGACAAACAAGATGCGATCATCATGCAGAGGGACTTATCATGAATAAGCCGATCATTTTCGCGATCGAAACCTCCTGCGACGAAACGTCGGTGGCGCTTTTACGAGGGCCGCGGGAGCTGATCTATCATAAGATTTCTTCGCAGATCGACATCCATAAACCCTTTGGCGGGGTCGTGCCCGAGGTCGCATCCAGAAAGCATTTGGAGATGGTGAACCCGATGATCGCGGAGGCGTTTGCGGAAACCGGACTCGCGTTTTCCGATATCGACCTGATCGGCGTAACAAAAGGCCCCGGGCTTGTCGGTGCACTGCTCGTCGGCATCGCTGCGGCCAAGGCAATGGCCTTCTCACTGGACAAACCCTTTGTCGGAGTGAATCACATGGCGGGGCACCTGCTGGCCAACGAACTCTGCCATCCGGATTTGCCGTATCCGCACTTAAGCTTGGTCGTCTCGGGAGGACACACCTACCTGATCGAAGTGCGCGGCCAGATGGACTATACCGTACATGGAAAGACGATCGACGACGCAGCCGGCGAGGCGTTTGATAAAACCGCGCGTGCGCTCGGCCTCTCTTATCCCGGCGGACCGTCGATACAAAAAGCGGCTGAGACGGGGAATCCCAATGCGTACAAGTTACCGCGCGTATTGCTGGAAAAAGGCAGCCACGACTTCAGTTTCAGCGGATTGAAAACGGCGGTTTTACAACTGCTACAAAAAGAAAAGGAGAAACCGGGCTTTCGCGCAGAAGACATCGCTGCATCCTTTCAGGAGGCGGTTGTGGACACGCTCGTCATCAAGACGATGCGCCTAGCGAAGCGACTCGGCATCAAGGCTGTCGCCATTTCCGGAGGCGTAGCGGCTAATGCTCGCCTGCGTGAAAAACTGCAAGCAGAAATCGCGGCGATCGGCGGCACCTTCTACGCGCCGAGTGGAGCCCTATCTACCGACAATGCTGCCATGATCGGCACGGCGGCCTACTACACATGGTTGTCGCAAGGTCCGGATGACTACACCATGGGGGTGTTCCCCGATCTAAAGTTATAAAATGTTTGACAAACTTCGTAGTATTGCCTATAATATAGAAATCCTGTGAAGAGACAATGGTATTCGCGATAGAACGCGAGAACCTGGCGTCCACAGGACTTGCGGGAGTGGCGGAATTGGTAGACGCGCTAGACTTAGGATCTAGTGTCACTGACGTGGGGGTTCAAGTCCTCTTTCCCGCACCATGCGTATCGAGTCAATGTTTGATCTCGATACGTTTTTTATTTGGTAAAATCGATCTATTGACGGTACGTTCTTGCGTACGTTATAATAATGAAAAGGAGGGATACAGATGATTTACAGCATCACAAATGCAAGAAAGAACCTCTATAAATTGGTGCAAGAGGTCAACGACAACTCAGAAGTGATCACGATCACTAATACAAAAGGCGATAATGCCGTGTTGTTGTCCGAAGACAATTGGAGGGCAATTCAGGAAACGCTGTACTTGAACTCTATCCCGGGATATGCGGAACAATTAATTGAACTGTCGAAAGCGGATGACGATGAGTATATTTCCGAAGAACAGGTTGAGTGGTAATGTGGCAGATTTCCTACTCGAAACTATCAGTAATAGATGTCCAAAAGTTAAAGTCTGCGAAACTCGATAAAAAGGCAAAACAGTTAATCGAACTATTGAGAACCGATCCATTTGCAGAGTCACCGCCATATGAGCGTCTAGTGGGAAATTTGCGTGGAATGTACTCTCGAAGAATCAACTATCAACACCGTCTCGTGTATACTGTGGATCAGGATCGAAAAGTTGTGCGGATTATTAGAATGTGGACTCATTATGAGAAGATCGATTAGGGGTTTCCATAATTGAGCAAGTAAAAGAGGGCTTGTCATGTGCGACAAACCCTCTTATTTTACAATACGCCCGGAATGAAGATCGCGATCAGCAGACCTGTGGCAAATGAAAGAGCATTGGCGACGAAAGCATACGCCCATGCTTTTTTGGAAGTCGCGATATCATGCGAAGGAAAGTACTTTGCATAGGCTTTTGATTCGACCAGCCAAACGATGATCTCACCTAAAAGAAGAGCGAGTAGAAAGGCAAGCGCACCGGCGTAGAAACTCGTGATGCCGATGAACAGATGCAGCAACACTTGTGTGATGATGTTGACAGTGAGTATATAGCGGACGGCTTGGGGCGAACGCAATCCAAACAGCCAAGCGACAGCCAGCTCGATGCCGATGGTGAGGATCACGCGGAGGGTGAAGTTTCCGATCTCGCCGACTAGGTTCAAATGTGGAGATATGGTAATGACCCCATCATTGACCTGCGCTCGGTACATACTGTCAAAAGCGAAGGTCTTTTGCACCTGATCGCCGATGAGAGTTTCACCCGTGTCGGGTTGTACGATAAGCACTTTAAACTCTTGCGGAGGGTAGTAGTCCCACACGAAAGGTTGTCGTGCGCTAGTGTCCATAAATCCCATGAAGAGGTATCCTTCAGAGTCTTGATAGTTGCGAAACATATCCCATGCTTTTCTGGCTCGCAATGCATCGTCGTGATCCAGCCACCGAGGTGGAGGGACTCCCTGAACTTCGTCGGTACGATAAGGTCCGAAGGTCGTCTCTTTGCCAAGTAGTGTAATATAATACTCATCAGAGAGGTTTTCAAATTCTACGGTGACAGACGGCTTGGGGCCAAAATCTGCAAACACGAGGACGGGAATCAGCAGAAATATGGCGAACAGTAGCAGTTTTCTTTTCATGCGAATCCTCCTTAACATAACAAAAGCACTAAATCGTTTGCCATCATCGTATCACAAAGGATAAGTCGGCAGGTTACGATCCGGTTACAGTTTAGGAGATTAAAATGGGTATGATATGTAGGTAACATAAAACAAAACCGTACTATTGTGATGATATATATCTTACGAACAGAAACGAGGGAGAAAAGTGAATCAACCGAAAACGGTCATCGTCTATGAATCGACGCACCATAAAAACACATTAAAACTCGTCCATGCGATTTGCGAAGAATATCCGATCGACACGATCGATGTCACGCAGACAGAAAAAGCTGACTTAAGCGGCTATGAGTTGATCGGCTTCGCATCGGGCATCTCATTTAGCCAGTTCTATAAGAGGATCCGCGCTTTTGCGGAAGAATGCCTCCCGGAAAACAAGGATGTATTTCTACTCTATACTTGCGGTATTGATAAAGAGCGCTTTACAGAGTCAATGAAAGAGATCATCAAAAGAAAGAGTGGAAAATTTTTAGGTCAATACGGCTGCCTGGGTTTTGATACGTTTGGACCCATGAAGCTGATCGGAGGGATCAACAAGAAAAACCCCACGGATGAAGAGATCGAGAAAGCAGTGGTGTTCTTTCGCTCCATTTTGTAGAAGATTACAAGTTCTGGAGATCAAAATGATTCTTCTGTAGCGTATTTTGTAGATTAGGGGACATTCTCATTAAGAAAGGAGCCCAAGTAATGGATCAAATGTCTTGGTTACCGGATTCGGAGGTTGTGATAAAAAATGAAAAATCAACACTATTCATTACTTATCAAGATCAACGTGTCCACATGGATATTAAGGAGATATTTAATCCCGAACGGTACGATGAGATGATCGGTGTAACGTATTCAATCTCTCCTGCTTTTTTGAATACATACTTTTCTGCCTTTCGACGGATAGAATTAGTTGTAGGAATACCTGAGGAGCATGTGCAGAATCGAGCAAATCAAATGGCGCAAAGACTGAAACAAATGATTCAACAGGACTTACGAAATGAAAGTGTCGCTTTCTATGAGAACTTGTCTTCAGAAGTAAAAAAACAGATCGCGAATAAAGAAATCGAGATGAAAGTTCCTATCGGATATGCGATTCATTCGAAATTTTACTTGCTTAGGAATCTGCAGACAGGGGAGAATCGTATCATCCTTGGCTCGGCAAATCTTTCGGAGCAAGCCTTCCTTAATACGACGGCACAATTTGAAAATATTGTCATTTACGACAACCATCCACTCTATTCACTTTATCAGGATTACTTTTATAATGAATTGCATCATGTATTGATTGATTATTTCCCGAAGGAACTATTAGCAATCAATGCAAAAAGAGTAGAGGGTCAAATCAAACCGGAAGACGAAGTAATCATTTTAGGGAATGAAGATGTCGAAAAGATTCGGTTGAAGGCAATCACCGAACGTATTGAGAACTTAGATCGGAAAATTCAGTCAGGTATTGTGCCCCACGCCATGATCGAGCAAATCAAGAATATCGAGTCTGATCGTTGGCAAGTCAAAGCAGACGAGAAAGAAGAGACAAAACGTGAAGAAACGGCGTACACTATTGTCAAAGAGTCCATCAACTTACGTACTTCCGTTCCACAAATAAAGAAAACCCAGACCTTATCGAGTACGGTTAAAAAGAATATTGAACCGTTACGAGTGAAAGTCATTGAACAGAGCTTGACAAGAGAAGTGCTGTATAATCGTCCAGATGTCCGCAATGCCACTATGGGAAAGTCGGGATTAATCCGAAAGAGCAATATTCAATCAGATATGTATGGGCAGATAGGAATATTGGCAGACAAAGAAGACATTAAGAATGCGTTGCTTAAGATCCACAGGTTTATGGAAACATTTGAAGAATTCACCTTCAAATACGATGATGATTATGGACAAAGGATAATGGAGGCAATTTTGTATACTTTTACGTCTCCATTTCTGTACGAGATTAAGAAACTCTCAAGAACGAGTGAAGAGAGAAATGATATTCCACAGTTTCTATTTATCGGTGGAAATGCGGGAAGCGGCAAATCCAGCTTATTGAAAATGATCGCAAAAATGTTGGGAATTTTTGACAAACCTTATTGGAATTTTACTGACTTGGGGAGTGGTTCTCGAGCAAAGATGGAGCGCGCCAACACTTTACGAACGTGGGTATCAGAAGAAAATGTCTGTCCAATATTGGTGGATGAATTAGATGTTGAATTCTTCAGCAATCACAATTATGGAAAACGCCTCATCTTGGATACGACGAACAATAAGATTCATTCGGTTCCACCGTTCCCCACGGTCATCGGTACGACAAATGCGGATGGCTACTCTTTACCGGCAGAAGCAAGGCGAAGAAGTTACTATCTGAAAATTGATAAAGTGTTTGATCCTAAGTATAGAGAGTCTTCGCCGTTGGCTTACCAAAGTATCTATGAGGATATGGATGACACTCTTTTTCTTGATTTTGTCCTTCGGATGGCGCTCCGATTGGAACAATGGCAGTCATACAACTGGAATTATTTTGGAGAGCAAGGTGGAAAAGTCGATTTTCTACACCAAAGCCGGGAAATCTTCAAGGAATACTATAAGTTGGCTGACCTGCCTCTGCCTCGATATTTTCCCATAGATCGGTATAACGACGATAGTGAAAGCAATCAGGAAAAGTGGAGAAAGTTGTACAAAGGTATGGCGGGTGATCACTTCAAGTTTGATCCGTCAAGCGGTCACTTATTTTTACAAACCACGATTATCGACGAGTATGCGACGCGATCATATCAAAGACCGGAATCAGAAGTGTATAAGGAAGCGCTGCCTCAATATGTCGTACATGGGTCCTTACAAGGGATTAACATAGAATTAGATACCGATGAGTTTTTTAAATGGTTAGAAATCGACAATCCCTACGTAAACTACTATAAGGACATCCTAGTGTCCTATTACAATAAGCATCAGGATCGCCTTAAGTTGGATAAGGAGACCTTTAGTATTCCGATTCTGGATATTTCTGATCAGCATGAACTAACGCAAAGGTTTATGGAGAGCATGCCTCCAGAGGTTTTCCATGAGGTGAATGATGAGTACTTCGTTCTAAATAAAGCCGAATTCTATCAGTGGACAAGAATAGAACCTAGAAGAGGTTGGATGGATCGGTTGCTTGGGAGGACATCATGAAACCCTCAACCACCTACTACAAAGCAGTGATTGAAGTCGAGGAAGATTGCCATCCATGCGGTCAAGTAAATAGTAATGGTTTTGGGTTTACAACATTAGTTCGTCGATCTCACGAGCCAGGATAAAGTCATTGCCATGGAGTCCGTGGATTTTGAATGTCGTGAAATGTACGGTCACCTTGCCCCATGAAAGCGTAATCATCGGGTGGTGTTGTTCCCGGTTCACAACAACGGCGATCTGATTCACAAAGGCGAGCGCTTTATCAAAATTCTTGAACTTATACGTCTTTTGGATCGCCAGATTGTCGATCACTTCCCACCCTTCTTTCAGTGTGCGATAGTGTTCCATGATTTGTGATTCTGTAAGAGGCAGGATATCGCTCGTACAAGGGACCGTCTTTCGTAATGGAGGTTGATTCATTGCTTTCTCCTTTCTCAAAAGCAGAGATTTGATATTGCAGATTACATACCCCAATTTTGATGCGATATCATGGAAGGAAACGGTGT
>CAZEBB010000036.1:0-20389 GCA_964510345.1 uncultured Peptoniphilaceae bacterium | reverse complement strand
CGCCTTGTTAGTCATTTACTTTATTTCGTAATTGACAAATTAACGGAAGTACATTACAATGAGTTATAGCTGTGATGGAGAAAAGGATGTTGATACTACCCAAGAGAGTCGGGTTTGGTGGGAGCCGATGTAGCGTAAACATGAGATATTCACTCCGGAGCATGACCGCAGAAATCGAGTAGGCGGTTACGGGCGCTTCCCGATATAGGAGATACGGACTGTTAGGTCCAGAGTGATGGCTATGCCATAATCAGGGTGGTACCGCGGAATGATTCGCCCCTGTCGTATTCTATGCGACAGGGGCGCTTTTTATTGGGCGGTCCCGCACATTTAGGAGGAGAAAATGAAAAAATTTGCACTATTGGTTTTAGCATTGGCGTTGCTGGTAACAGCATGCGGCGGTGGAGCAGCTGCCACGGAGGCGGCAACCGAAGCGTCAACCGATGCAGCGGCAACGGAAGCCGTCGAAGCAACCGAAGCGGGGTCTGAAACGGCACCCGCGTCCGATAAGGTCTACAAGATCGGCGTCGACCAATTGATGGAGCACGCGGCTTTGAACGATGCTCGCACCGGATTTGAAGAAGAGCTGAAAGCGCTCGGCGTCAACTTTGAACTAGATTATAAGAACGCGCAAGGGGAAGTCCCGACGGCAGCTCTGATCGCGGAAGGTTTTGTCGCCGATGGCGTCGACATGATTTACGCGATCGCAACCCCGGCTGCACAAGCGGCGGCACAAAGCACGACGGATATCCCCGTACTGTTTTCAGCTGTCACCGACCCCGTAGAAGCGAAGATCGTCACATCGATGGAACAACCCGGGGGCAATGTCACAGGTACGATCGACGCAGCGGATGTTACGACGCTGTTGGGCGTGTATCAGATGTTGGATCCGGAGATCAAGACGATTGGCGTCCTCTACAATACAAGCGAAGTGAACAGCGAAGTACAGTTAAAAGAAGTACAGGAAATCGCACCGACCCTCGGCCTTGCCGTAGAAGCGGTCGGTATCAACTCCGTCAACGAACTCTCGGCGGCGATGGAAACGCTGATTCCGAAGATTGATGCACTGTATCTGTTGAGCGACAACTTAGTGGCCAACTCGATCGCGACGGTATCGGACTTATTAATCGAAAACAATATGATCTCGATCTCTGCGGAAGAGTCGCAAGTCAAAGGCGGCGCCCTTCTGACGACCGGTCACACGTACTATGAACTGGGCAAACAAACCGCGCAAATGGCTAAAAAGATCTTGGTGGACGGCATCGCACCGGCGGATATTCCGGTCGAAAAGCCACAAGTCCTTCAACTGACGGTCAATAAAACGACGGCCGACAAACTCGGCGTCGATATTACGACCGATTTCTACAAAGACGCGATCATCGTCGAATAGGTGTGACACGCCACTTCGTCTCTGCGTCGCTTTTAGCTAAAAGGTTAATTAATATTATTCTTGACAAAGGATGAAAGATGACATACACTACTCGTAAGCTTAGATGGAGAGAAGAGGGTCCATGCCCTTCCAGAGAGCCGACGGGTGGTGTAAGTCGGCAGTGCAACCCAGATATACACTCCGGAGCTGATGCGCTGAAAGAACAGTAGGCGTATCCGGGTTTTCCCGTTATCGAAATGAGCGCAATCCTTGCGCTCCGGAGTGATGGCTTAGCCATAATCAGGGTGGTACCGCGGAATCTTTCGTCCCTGCTGTTAGCAGCAGTACGAGAGATTTTTTTATTGACAAAATTAGCGACGGAGGGAAGAAATGAAAAGACTAGTAACGATCATGCTCGTTCTGACACTGTTGATCGCCGGATGCAGTACAGGGGGACAGGCAACAGAAGCGGCGAGTGAAGCGGAAGCGACAGAAGTGGTGACAGAAACCACAACCGAGGCAGTGACAGAAACAGCGGGAGATGCGTTCGTCATCGGCATCAGCCAATTGGCGGAACATCCGGCGCTCGATGCAGCGCGACAGGGTTTTGAAGACGGCCTGAAAGAAGCCGGTGTCAACGCCACCATCGAATACAAGAACGCGCAAGGCGAAGTACCGACAGCGGCGCTCATCGCTGAAGGATTTGTCGCGGACGATGTCGATTTAATCTATGCGATCGCGACGCCGGCGGCGCAATCGGCTGCACAGGTGAGTGCAGAGATTCCCATTCTGTTCTCCGCAGTGACCGATGCCGTGCAAGCCAATCTGGTCGCAACCGATGAAGCGCCGGGCGGGAATGTCACAGGCACTAGTGATGCTGCAGATATCGACCGACAGATCGCGCTGTTCAAGGAGCTCAACCCGGAGATCAAGACCATCGGCATTTTATTTAATACCAGTGAGGTCAACTCCGAGATCCAAGTGAATCAAGTGAAGGAGATTGCCCCGAAATACGGAATCGAAGTGATTGAAGTCGGCATCAACAGCGTTCACGATATCAGCCAAGCGATGGAGACACTGGTCACGCAAATTGAAGGATTCTATATCCCCAGCGACAATTTACTTGCGAGCTCCATATCCATCGTTGCGGATATTTTGAAGGATAACAAGATCCCATCGGTATCGGCGGAGGCCTCTCAATTAGAGGGTGGAACGCTACTGACGGAAGGCTTATCTTATTATGAATTGGGCAAACAGACGGCCGAAATGGCGAAAAAGATCTTGGTCGACGGCGTGAGCCCGGCGGAGATTCCCGTAGAGTACGCAAAAGTAAAAGTCATGACCGTAAACAAGAACACCGCAGAAGTGTTGGGGATCGATATCAACCAACCGCTCTTTGAAGGTGCGGAGTTTATCGAATAACAGGAGGAACGAATGAATCTGGCATTGTCCACGATTGAACAGGGATTAATCTATGCAGTACTCGCTATGGGCTTGTACTTAAGTTATAAAGTATTGGATATTGCGGACTTGTCGGTAGAAGGTACTTTTCCGTTTGGCGCGCTCATGTTTGCCAAACTGAGTCTGATGGGGGTGCACCCGATTCCGTCGATGCTCGTCGCATTTGCCGGCGGAGCACTCGCGGGATTGTTGACCGCCGTGTTGTTTATTAAATTAAGAATCAAGCCGCTGCTGGCGGGGATCCTCACGATGACGATCATGTACTCGATCAATCTCAGGATCAACGACAAGGCGAATGTCTCGCTGTCGGGTCAGCCGCGCATCTACGATATGATCACGACGGGCAATGCCTATGTGGATCGTATCATCGTCTTATTGATCATCGTTGCGCTGATCAAAATCGCGCTGGACTGGTATATGCAGACGGAGCAAGGATACTTGCTGGCAGCGACGGGTGATAACGAGGATTTCGTCAAAAACCTGGGGCAAAACGCGGACCGCATGAAAGCTGTCGGTCTGATGCTCTCCAACGGACTGATCGCGCTCAGCGGATCGCTCATGGCGCAGACCATGAAATTTGCGGACATCACCTTCGGGGTGGGGGTTATCGTCATCGCGCTGGCGTCCATCATCATCGGCGATACATTTCTTAAGAGCAAAGATGGCATTAAAGGAACGACACGCGCCATCACGGGGGCGATCATCTATAAGATCATCGGTACCGTGGCACTGCGTTTGGGACTGAGACCGCAGGACCTCAAGATGGTCAACGGAGCCATCGTCATACTGTTCATCGCTTACAATAACTTTGCCGCTGGGCGAGCAAAGGCCAAAACCAATGACTAGGAGTGGAGACATGCTGCATATCGAACATTTGTGGAAGGGGTTCCATCTGGGAACGGAATTCGAGAATAAGATTTTCGAAGACTTTTCGATCGACATCGAATCGCAAACGGCGACTGCACTTATCGGATCGAACGGGTGCGGGAAGTCGACCCTGCTCAATCTGATCGCCGGCACACTGGCGCCGGAGTCCGGGTCCATCTTTATCAACGAGACAAATGTGACGCCGTTGTTAGAAGCGGATCGTGCGAAATACTTTGGCCGCGTCTATCAGTCGCCCACGAAAGGGGTTGCGCCTTCTCTGACTCTCTTAGAAAACTTGGCTCTGGCTGACAAAAAGATGGAGAAGTTCGGTTTGCGCTCGCTGATTCGCAAAGAGCGGATCGAATACTATCGTGAGCTGGTTAAAACGTTGCAATTAGGGCTAGAGAATCAACTGAACACGCGCGTACGCTTTCTCTCGGGTGGCCAGCAACAATCAGTCTCTCTCTTGTTGGCGACGATGAAAAATCCTGAGCTGCTCTTGCTTGATGAACACACGGCAGCGCTCGACCCGAAGACCAGCGCGATCGTCATGGAAAAGACCATGCAACTGGTTCGCGACCGCCGCATGACCACTGTCATGATCACGCATAATATGGAAGATGCCACGCGTTTTGCTGACCGCATCGTCATGTTGGACCGAGGCAAGGTCGTACTGGATGTACCCGCGCACAAAATCACCGCACAGGAACTGCACCAACTGTATATCGAGAAGCAACAGTTGCAGAGAAGTGCGTAGTGTCGAATTAAACCTGAATTCTCTTCAGTAAGTGGATTCATTCGTTCGTCGCGCCCGGAAAACTCTTTTCGGCACGCTCACGGCCGCTCGGCCAAGATATGGCCTCAAAGAGTATTCCGGACGCTCCTCACTTCCCAATCGTTTCTATTTATCCAAAATCACCGGCGCTTGTCGCCTTTTTTTGTGTCTTCAAATCAAGCCCACGCAAATAATATGCTTTCCGACTTGCAATTTCATTGTGAAATCATTAGGATAATGGTATAGGAAATGAAGTCGATTCCATTGTAGGGAGGGACTATGGATAAAAGGCAAGTCGTAATGGGAGTCATCGGTGCAGATGTACATGCAGTGGGCATTCGTATACTGGAATATGCCTATCGAGCAGCAGGGTTTGACGTACATAATCTCGGGGTTATGGTCAGTCAGGAGGAGTATATAGACGCTGCGATCGAGACGAATGCCGCCTGTATACTCGTAAGTTCGTTATATGGACACGGAGAGTTGGATTGTCGTGGGCTGAGAGAAAAGGCAGACGAAGCGGGACTGGAAGGCATTCTGATGTATGTCGGCGGAAATATCGTCGTCGGAAAGCAACCATTTGAGGATGTAGAAAAACGATTTCTTGATATGGGATTCAACCGGGTCTTTCCACCCGGCTCAACTCCGGAGGAAGGGATCGAGTGTTTGAAACAAGACTTAGGACTATAGGACATGTATAAAGTGCTACTCACCGATTTTGGCAGCACATTTACGAAAGTTACCGTTGTCGACACGCAGTTGAAAGAAGTAATCGGCACGTCGCAGAGTTTTACGACGGTTACGGAAGGGATAGAAATCGGGCTTGACCGAGCGTTACACAACTTGGAGATGGAACTACGTGATTTCGAGTATGTGTACGCGTGTTCGAGCGCCGCCGGCGGTTTGCGCATGGCGGTGAGCGGACTGGTGCCGACGCTGACGGCAAAGGCAGCTCATTTAGCCGCGCTCGGTGCCGGAGCGAAGGTTGTACGATGTTATCATCACGAGTTGACGGCTGAGGATTTACACGAATTGGAGCAATCCCCACCGGATATACTTCTATTATGCGGCGGTACCGATGGTGGGAATCGCGCCTGTATCGAAGGAAATGCAAAGCGGATCGCAAGCTTGTCCGTACGCTTTCCGATTCTTTATGCGGGGAATCGCTCGGCAAAAGAGTGCTGTCAACAGCTTTTATCTGACTGGGATGTGCGCGATTGTCCCAATGTTATGCCGGCACTCGACGTGTTACATGTCGAGCCGGTTCAAAAAGCAATACGCGAGATCTTCTTAGAAAAGATAACGGAAGGCAAAGGGCTTTCAACGATTAACGAATTGTTGAATCGGATCGCCATGCCAACGCCGGTTGCCGTACGCAATGCGCTGCACTTGATATCCAAGGGCACGCTCAGGCGCAAAGGAATGGGCGATCTGATGGGGATCGACGTCGGCGGAGCAACGACGGATGTCTATTCAGTCGCTGCGGGGCTCCCGGAATCGGATCAAGTCGTATACAAAGGACTCCCCGAGCCGTATGAGAAGCGGACGGTGGAAGGAGACATCGGCATGCGGTACAGCGTGTCCGGCATAGTCGACGCCGTCGGCCTCGAAGTCTTGGCAAAAGACAGCGGATTGGGGGTCGAGACGGTCCAAGCGATGATCGCACAACTCGAAGAAGATAAATCGACGATTCCAAGTCGCGAAGAATGGGTCGCTCTTGATACAGCGATTGCCCGGTCGGCCGTAACCATCGGGATCGATCGCCATGTGGGGCGGTGGGAAGAAGCTTATACCCCACATGGGAAGCAATACGTGCAGACAGGGAAGGACTTGCGCCACGTAAAGGATATCATCGTGACCGGAGGAGCGATCGTTCGCAACCCCCGCTTATTAGAGATCATACAATCAGGAATATTCAATAACGCGACCCCCTTTGTGCTGCGACCGCAACAGTTGCGAGTTTGGAGCGACCGACGCTATCTGCTGTCGGCGATGGGGCTTCTCGCTCTACATGATGAAGAGTTGGCAATGGAAATTTTGATAAAGGAGATACACAATGTCGGAACTGCAAAATCGACAACTAACAATTGAGGAGTTCAACCGCTTGCGGGAGGATGTCCTGAAACAATGGCCGACGGGGAGCGCCGTCGATTTTGATGAAGCCCTTGAGTTTCATAAGAGTTTGCCGGATTCAAAAGTCTTCTCGACGCAACTGAAAAAAGCGAGCGAGGAAGGGACGACTTTGATCCAACCACGGGCCGGAGTCCCCTTGGTAGGCGATCAAATCGAATTGCTCACGTACTTACAAAATGAAGGGCAAGCCGACCTTCTGCCTACGACGATCGACTCGTACACGAGACAAAATCGATACAAAGAGGCTGAGATCGGGATCGAAGAATCCGTTCGTGAGAATAAATCTATGTTGAACGGGTTTCCGGCGGTCAATCATGGGGTTAATGCGTGCCGTCAGATCATTCAGAGCTTGGACCGCCCGGTTCAAGTGCGCCACGGTACGCCCGAATCGCGATTGTTAGCAGAAATTACGCTGGCCGGTGGGTTTACCAGTTTTGAAGGCGGTGGCATTTCGTACAATATTCCCTATTCAAAAAATGTGTCGCTGGAGCGAACCATCACAGACTGGATGTATGTCGATCGATTGGTGGGTTTGTATGAAGAAGCCGGCGTGCCGATCAACCGCGAGCCGTTTGGACCGCTCACGGGAACGCTTGTACCGCCTTTTATCTCACACAGTGTCGCCATTTTAGAAGCGCTGCTGGCTGCAGAACAAGGCGTAAAGAATATTACCGTAGGATATGGGCAATGCGGAAACCTCATTCAAGATGTCGCCGCGATCCAAACCCTCCAGTCGCTCACAGAAGAGTATCTCCGAAAATTCGGCTACAACGACGTCGTCGTAACGACTGTGCTCCATCAATGGATGGGCGGTTTTCCACAAGATGAAGCGAAGGCTTTTGCCGTCATTTCGTGGGGATCGGCCGTCGCGGCTTTGTCAAAAGTGACGAAAGTCATTGTCAAAACGCCACACGAAGCGATGGGGATCCCGACGCGTCAGGCGAATGCACAAGGTCTCCTCTGTACCAAACAGATGATTCATATGCTACACGACCAAACGCTCAATACTTTTTCACTAAAAGATGAGAAGGTGATTATCGCAGCGGAGACTCGTTGTGTCGTCAATCGCGTGCTCGAACTCGGTGAAGGGGATGCAGCGATCGGTGCGATTCGTGCGTTCGAAGCCGGGGTCATCGACATCCCGTTTGCACCCAGCCGCTACAATGCCGGGAAAATGCTGCCGGCAAGAGACAACGACGGGGCGATCCGCGTCTTCCACATGGGGAATTTGCCGCTCACGGCAGAACTGAAGGAGTTCCACGAACAGAAGATCAACGAAAGAGCCGGCTATGAAGGTCGAAAGCCGTCGTTTCAAATGGTGACGGATGATGTGTACGCAATCAGTAAAGGGCGCTTGGTCGGACGACCGCGGAAGTAGCGGCAGAAAGGAAATACATGAAAATCTTGAAGTTCATACTCTCATCGGGGCGAACCGGATTTTTCTTCGATGACCAAAAAGCGATTCGAAATGGGGCCAAGTCGGACGGCGCCGCATATGTCGGCAAACCTGCGACAGAAGGATTTACCAATGTCCGAATCCCGGGGGAATCCGTCTCCGTGCAGATCGTATTGGATGACGGGCAAGTCGCACACGGAGACTGTGCCGCGGTACAATACTCCGGAGCCGGTGGGCGAGATCCCTTATTTCTCGCTGATTCATTTATTCCCGTGATCGACGAATATGTGGCACCGGTATTTGAAGGCGGCGAGATCACCTCCTTTCGTGAAATGGCGGGAGCGTTGGAGACGATTCGCATCGACGGTAAGCCGCTTCATACGGCCATCCGTTATGGTGTGAGTCAAGCGTTGTTGGATGCGGTCGCCAAGTCAAAGCACCGTATGATGGCGGAGATCATCGCCGAAGAATACCGAACGGAGTTATCCGATCAAATGATCCCGATCTTTTGTCAGACGGGCGATGATCGCTATGTCAACGCTGATAAAATCATTCTAAAACGCGCGCAAGTGCTTCCCCATGCACTGATCAATCACGTGGAGACGAAGCTGGGTACGCAAGGCGAGATCCTGTTAGCCTATGTGGGCTGGTTGCGCCAACGGATTACAGAACTGTCAGGAGACGAAGAATACCAACCGATCCTTCATATCGACGTCTACGGAACGATCGGCCAAACCTTTGGCAACCGAGAGTACGAAACGATGGCGAACTATCTTGCCGTACTCGCCGAAGCCGCACGTCCGTATGCACTTCGCATCGAGGGGCCGATGGATGCAGGAAGCCGCGAAGCGCAGATCGAATGCCTCTCCGCACTACGGGAGGAATTAGATCGTCGGGAGATACCGGTAGAGATCGTCGCAGATGAATGGTGTAATACTTTAGATGATATTCAGGCATTCGCCGATGCAAAGGCAGGCCATATGATACAGATCAAAACACCCGACCTCGGCGGCATTCAGAATGTAGCGGACGCCGTGTTGTACTGCAAGGAGAAGGGAATTCTCGCCTATCAGGGAGGAACGTGCAACGAGACTGAGAGATCCGCGCAGATCTGTACGCATGTGGCGATGGCGGTCGGTGCCGATCAGATATTAGCCAAGCCGGGCATGGGTGTCGACGAAGGGTTTATGATCGTCCACAACGAAATGCAGCGGATATTGGCGATGAAAAAGGCGAGACCATGAGTTACTCCGACCGCATGCAGCGCAACCATTTGGTGAGTATCTACTTAGCGCCGCGTGGCTATCCGCGCATGGCGGATCAAGGAACGCAGATCGGCCAATTGTATCTAAGCCCTTTTGATTTGTTGATCGGAGTCATCGGAGATGCGGGAAGCGGCAAGAGCATGCTGATTAAGGGGATGTTCCCCGGTCTAGAACTCACAAATGACGACGAGGGGTTGAATGTCCGCCCACTGCCGATTATGGAATTGGAAGAAGACTCATTTTTCTCGGCGCGCACGTATCATATCGACATGAACTTTGAGAGCGCCTTTTATCAGATGCACGACATCGTCCGCGCGATTCAACGTGCACTCGACATGAAAAAGCGTGTGGTGATCGAGCATTTCGACATGGTCTATCCCGCCCTCAAGCGAAACGCTGACTTGTTGATCGGCATCGGCGAGGAGATCATCATCACCAGACCGACACAATTTGGGCCGGAACCGGAGGAAGTGCGTCGCATCGTCTATAAATCGATCATCTATCGCAAGATGGCGCATACGGCGGAGGAGCTGTTTTCGATTGCTTTGGAGAAACAGGGAATCTTAGAGTATCGGCATTCTGAAGTGCGACACGGATTCTTGATGTTGTTTGATGAAAAGCCGGAAATCGATATGGTCAGGCTTAGAAACGACGTGCAGGAGCTGATTGATCAAAAACTCCCCGTTGCCTATAAGAATGACAATCATATCATCATCGGAGACATGGTGCGCGCTTGTCAAGGGCCGCGGATGCACATGAACAATACCGGTGACATCCACGAGTTTACGATCTACCCGGAGCTGACGCAGGATCCGTTTACGAGGAGCTATATGCTGTTGGCCATTGTCGGCTCGGTGCAGATCGGCAATCTGGGCGTGATTAACACTCTTTTTGACCAATACAATGACAGGGGGTAGGAGATGAGAACCGTATCGCTTCAACAGGTGGAAGAGGCTGTCTACGATCTTTTTTTAGAAGCAAACTACGAAATCGATCCTGAGATCGCGCAGGCAGTCGAAGATGCACTGAATATCGAAACGACGGCTGTGGGGCGGGCGGTACTCTCTCAGCTGCGTGACAATTACGATATAGCGCGCCGCGAGCGAATGGCGATTTGTCAGGATACCGGATTGGCGATCGTATTTGTCGATATCGGGGAAGAGGTCGCCTTTGAAGGCGGATTATTAGACGATGCGGTTAACCGCGGCGTTCGCCGAGCCTACGAAGAAGGATTTCTGCGAAAATCCGTCGTCAAAGACCCGCTGTTTGATCGCACAAATACAGGAGACAATACGCCGGCAGTCATTTACCCGCGGTTTGTCCCCGGGGACAAGGTGACGCTTTTGGGATCGGCCAAAGGATTCGGGTGTGAGAATATGAGCCGAACGAAGATGCTGATCCCTTCGGATGGCATTCAAGGCGTACGCGACTTTGTCGTTGAAACGGTAAAGATCGCCGGACCCAATACATGCCCGCCTTCGCTTGTCGGAGTGGGGATCGGTGGAAGTATCGACTACGCTGCCGTGTTATCCAAGCGAGCGCTGATGCGTCCAATGAAAGATGAACACCCGGATCCGAAGTATCGGGTGCTCGAGAAAGAACTGCTGGAAGAAATCAATCGACTTGGGATCGGACCGGGCGGATTTGGCGGCGCAATGACATCGTTGGCCGTGAAGATCGAAGCCTACCCGACCCATATCGCATCCATCCCCGTTTGTGTGACGATGTGCTGCCATGCATCTCGTCATGCCGTGCGAATCATCTAGGAGGCTAGCATGGAAAAGAGAATTCAATTGCCGCTGACGGATGCGGTGATCGATACTTTATGTGCCGGAGACATCGTCTACCTGACCGGCACCCTCTATACGGGTCGGGATGCGGCACATCGAAGACTTTGGGAGACGTATCAGAAAAACGAGCCCATGCCCGTCGATTTGTCGGGCGAGGTCTTGTACTATGTAGGCCCGACTCCGGCGAGGCCCGGACAGGCGGTCGGTTCTGCGGGACCGACGTCTTCCTATCGCATGGATGCTTATACACCGCTTTTATTGTCGTTGGGATTAAAGGGGATGATCGGCAAGGGGACCCGCGGTCCCGAAGTGGTCGAGGCGATCCAAACGTATCACGCGGTGTACTTCGCCGCTGTGGGGGGCGCGGCAGCCTTGATCTCCAAATCGATCGTATCAAGTGAAGTGATCGCCTATGAGGACCTGGGTCCGGAGGCGATACGTCGCTATGAGGTCGTCGACTTTCCCGTGATCGTCGTAATCGACGCCAAAGGGCGTGATCTATACGTCGAAGGTGTGAATCATTACCTGGAGTCCAAATGATGTTTCTCGAGCGTGTCTCTCCAACTTCCGCCCGGCAGATGAGAGAGGTCGATCACCTGTTACAAGCCGGGGGTTTGACGAGAGAGGCGGCCGATCTTTTCGTAATCGGCTATGAAAGGGGGACGCCGGTAGCCTGTGGGGCATTGGCGGGGAATGTCATCAAGATGCTTGCCGTGGATCAGAATCGGCAATCGAGCGGGCGGATGACGGAGATCGTATCGGCATTGGTGTCGATTGCCGCAGAGCGGGGATGCTCGGATTTGTTTCTCTTTACGAAGTCGGAGTATGCACAGCATTTTCATGGAATTGGGTTTCAAAGCATCGCCGATACGGGAACGGTCATACTGTTTCACCGAGGGGAGACGACGCCCGAGTCCGCGCTTCGGAATCTATTGCATCAGCCGGCCGGTACACCGACCCATGCCATCGTGATGAACGCCAATCCGATGACCAACGGGCATCTTCATTTGATCGATCAAGCCGGCAAGGGCGGAAAGCCACTGTTGGTTTTCGTCGTGGAGGAGGAGGGTTCGGAGTTTTCCTTTGCGGATCGATTAGGTATTGTGAAAGAGGCCGTGTCCGATCGTTCCAATGTGAGGGTGCTTCCGTCGAGTCCTTATGCAATCTCTCCGGTCACGTTCCCAACCTACTTTTTGAAAGAAGCGTCTGCACGGCATCGAGAATATGCTCGGCTGGATGCCTTGCTTTTCAAAACGTATTTCGTGCCGCATTTTTCGATCGAGAAACGCTTTGTCGGCGAAGAACCCGTGGATGGGAGCACCAGAATTTATAATGAAGTGCTGCGTGAAACGCTGCCGCCACTGTGTGAAGTGGTTGAAATACCAAGGCTCTCAGCGCCGGATGGCGAGCCGATATCGGCATCTCGTATTCGCCAATGGATGCGGGAAAGAAAGGCAGAGGCCATACGACCCAATGTACCCCCGGCATCATGGAAAGTGATACAGCGATATGCAGACTTTACTGGATAGACGAGAGGAACGAGCGAGGCTTCAAAACCGATTGATCGCAGAGTACGGTGGGACACTCATCGTCATCCGACCAAATTTTCCGGGTGCGGATAAGCGAAATATTTTCGCCTCGTTTGCTACGGTTCAGCTGTATTGGGAGATCACTAAAGAGCTTTCGATGACGAGTCGAAACTATACATATCAGGAAGAAGGGCTCATCTTCTACAGCACCGTAGCAAAGCCAGCTTGCACTGTGAAGGAAGTGGCTGTCCATTTAGAGGAAACGCACCCGTTGGGGCGTCTTGTGGATATTGACGTAATGGATCCACACGGTGAAATCGGCCGAGGCCAATTGAATCTCCCTCCAAGGACGTGCTTTCTATGCGAGGAGAGGGCTGTCGTGTGCGTTCGTGATCGACGTCATTCAGTGAATGAGATCACCGATTGGTTTATCGACCGAGTGGTTTGTTTTCTGCGAAGGGGAAGTTTACCTGAGCGGATCAGACAGTATACGGAATTTGCGGTGATCGCGGAACTAAGCCGTGTGCGTGGATACGGTTGTGTCACGTGGACAGATACCGGTTCCCATGACGATATGAACGCGTGGACTTTCTTGGACAGTACGCGCGCCATGATGAAAGAACTGTCCACGACGAAATGGATGGCACCTTATTCCTTTGAGGAGTTGCGAAGCATCGGCATTCGAATCGAGGAGGCGATGCAAAGAGCCACCAAGGGCGTGAATGCGCAACGTGGACTGCTCTTTTTTGTCTTACTGATCAACAATGCGTCACTCGCCGCTCGCTCATTGGATGAATTGTCACAGCGCATCAGAGAGTTGAGCCAGCCCTTACAGACTGACTTCGATACGATGGTGCGCAGTCATGGAATGAGGATCTTTCGCGAACACGGCGTGCAAGGTGCGAGGGGTATGGCTCTGAGCGGACTTCAGGAAGCGATGGACGACGTATTGCCGGCATTTCTCATCCACCCGAATGTGGATGCGCTTACCTTGGACTGGATGGGCCGCATCATGGATACGACGGCGATCCATCGAGCGGGGATTGAAGGATGGCAGGAAATTCAAATGGTCGTGCGCAATGCGATGGACGACCGCGCACAAGCTGCCATAGTTGACAAAATATGCAAACAGAATCGGATTTCTACCGGTGGGGTCGCTGATTTGGTCAGTGTGACGATCCTGCTAGCTTGGATCCAAGAGGAGTTCACCAATGGAGATCAAAAAAAGAGCCGTCTGCGGGACCTTGAGTTCGAATGATGTACTCGTCACCGTGATGCCGGCGGACCGACTGCAAATTGAGATTGACAGCCCCGTATTGTTTGAATTTGGAGATCAGATACGAAAAGTCGTGTACAGTGTGTTAGAAAGTCTGGAAGTGACGAAGGGGCGCATTCGCCTCGACGACAAGGGAGCACTGGATTGTACCATACGCGCGCGCGTGGAAACCGCGGTGAGGAGGTCCAATGAATAGGCGAAGCGTTCTTTTTATGCCCGGAAACAATCCGGGGATGTTGTACAGCGCAGTGGCTCTCGGTGCGGATACCGTGATCTTTGATTTAGAAGACGCGGTCTCCATCGAAGAAAAAGATAGCGCCAGAACTCTCGTAAGAGAAGCGCTGACCGCGCTCCCGCCGTCAGAGACAGAAATCACGGTTCGTATCAATCCGACGGATAGCCCGTGGTGGCAGGAAGATTTGAAGGAGATTTTGAAAGGGCATCCCGATGGGATCGTCATCCCGAAAGCATCGGTCGAATCGGTTGCGAGCATCGAGAGCTTTATCGAGACACTGGGAGAATCGGCGAGGCAACTCCATTGGATCTTACTGATTGAGTCGCCTCGGGATTTGCTGAACCTCAAAGAGATCTGTCTGTCGTCAAGGCGGATTTCCGCAATCGCACTTGGAGGAGAGGATTATGCGGCGAGCTTGCAAGTCAAGCGCACGGTTGAATCAACCGAACTCCTATACGCGCGAATGGTCATCGCCAATACAGCGAAAGCTTTTGGACTTGATGCGCTTGACACACCGTTTACCGATGTCGATGACGAGGAAGGCTTGCTATCGAATATGAAATTGAGCAAACAATTAGGCATGAATGGAATGCTGTTGATCGGCCCCCGACAAGTGGAGACGGTTAATCGCTTTTTCAGTCCGAATCCCTTCGAGATCGACGAAGCGGCGGAGATCCTGCGCCTCTATCAGGAGAATCGCGACAAAGGGCTGGGTGTCTTCAGTTACCGTGGCAAAATGGTCGACGCACCTGTGGTGAAGCGAGCGCAGCAAATTGTAACGATGGCCGAGAAACGAGGATTATTGCCATGATCAATGCGATCGGAAGGGAAGGACTCAACAAGCCGTTTTCCGGCGTACCGACTTATGACAAGAAGGAATACGATGTCCACAAACGGACGGAGAGAGCCGATCACTTTCAGACGCCGGAGCAACTGCTCGATGCGATACGCGTCGAAGATGGAATGACGATCAGCTTTCATCATCACTTACGAAATGGAGATCATGTGCTACCCATGGTGATGAGGAAAATACAAGAGAGAAAGATTCGCGGTCTTACCGTGGCAGCCTCTTCGATCTTCCCGTGCCATTCCTTGTTGGTCGATATGATGAAAGACGGTACGGTGACAAAAATTCACGCCGATTATATTTCAGGGCCGGTCGCACAGGCGATCAGCGAAGGGCTATGCCGGGAGACCTGCGTGATCACCACTCATGGTGGGCGACCGCGGGAGATCCTTGAGGGAGAGCTATCGATTGACATCGCGATTCTCGCGGTCCCTGCATGTGACCCTTGCGGAAATGCCACCGGATCGATGGGACCATCCAACTGCGGTGTGCTCGGGTATGCCATTGCGGATGCGCAGATGGCGAAAAAAGTGGTGCTGGTAACAGATAATCTCGTAGACCGGGTGGACGAACCCGAGATCCTCGGTGAGTGGGTAGACGCCGTTTTAACCGTCGATCACATCGGTGATCCCGAGGGAATCGTGAGTGGCACGACCCAGCTGACACGCGATCCGGTAGGACTTAGGATTGCGCACCACTGCGTACGCGCATTGCAGGCGAGTGGCGCTCTCAAAAACGGATTCTCCTTTCAAACCGGAGCCGGCGGCATTTCATTAGCCGTGGCGATGGAGTTGCGAAAGTATATGTTAGATCAGCGCCTGACGGGAAGCTTTGCCTCCGGAGGCATCACCGATGCGTTGGTCGAGATGCACGAAGAAGGCTTATTTGAAGCCCTCTATGACGTTCAGTGTTTCTCGCGTGGCGCCACAGAGTCGATCGCGAGAAATCCCTGCCATCATAAGATGTCGGCAAGTCTTTATGCGAATCCCCATCAGATGGGCAATATCGTCGATCAACTAGATGTCGTGATCTTAGGCGCTTCCGAGATCGATTTGGGCTTCAACGTGAATGTCACGACCGGATCCGACGGCGTCATCCTCGGGGGGTCCGGCGGTCATGCCGACACGGCAGCCGGTGCGAAGCTCAGCGTCATCGTAACGAAACTGGTCAATGCCAGACGAAGTGCCGTGGTCGATCGCGTGCGAACGGTCACGACACCGGGAGAGACCGTCGACTTGCTGGTGACCGATTTGGGAATTGCCGTAAATCCGAAGAACCAAACGCTGTGCGATGCGCTGCGAACACAGGGGAAACTCCCGATTCGCAGCATCGATGAACTGTATGAACTTGCGATAGAGATCACCGGAGTCCCAAAAAAGCGCGCAGAAGGTGATCGAATCGTCGCCGTCAGTCAGTACCGGGATGGGACGATTTTGGATGTGATACGAAATATTGTGGAGTGAGGTAAGAGGTGCAAAACTGCGCCTCTTTTTTTATTCAAAAGAATTAAGCGAAGATGTACAGAAAACGATTGACGAATGTCGATCCGGACAGTATAATATCTTTAACCGTTATAACGCACAGGAGGTGAAGGTATGGAAGATCCAACGAAGCGGATCGGGCAAGAAATCCGAAGAATCCGCTTGGAGCAAGGTCTCACGTTAGACGAAACGGCGCAGTTGACAGAAGTGAGCAAAGCGATGCTCGGACAGATTGAACGAGGGGAATCCAATCCGACGGTTTCTCTGTTATGGAAGATCGCAAGCGGATTGCGCGTGTCCCTATCTTCGTTGCTGTCCCCGGTTGAAGATGATTACGAAGTGATTCACATCGAGGATTTGCCCCCTGTTCTGACCGCTGACGGAAAGATGAAGCTCTATGATATCTTTTCGTTTAACCCCATATCCGGTTTTGAGTTTTTTTACATTACCCTGGACCCGGGAGCCAGCCACAGTTCCGACCCCCACGACAACGCATCGGGTGAATATGTCGTCGTTACCCACGGAATATTGACAATATGCGTTGAAGACCGGACCTATGAATTGAAAGCGCCGGCGGCATTGACTTTTAATCCGCAGAGCGCGCACCGATACGAGAACCGGCATGAAGAACAAGCAGTATTTCAAAACATCGTACGCTATTAGGAGGAAAAAATGGCATTAACCGAGCGCATGCGCAAAGCAAAAGACGCGTATATCCAAGCAAAACCGTCCATTTCATATGAGAGGGCCAGACTGTTCACTGAGAGCCACAAAATGACTGAAGGCGAGCAAATTCCGATTCGCCGCGCAAAAGCATTTCTGCACACATGTGAAAACCTGGTCGTTTCCATATTTGAAGGCGAACTCATCGTAGGCGCGACGGGCGAATTCCGCAAATGCGGGATTTTAACGCCTGAATTTTCGTGGACATGGGTGGACCGTGAAATGGACAATTTCGACAAGCGCGTCCAAGACCCGTACGACATGACAGATGAGCAGCGCGCCTATGTTCGCGAGAATATCTTCCCGTATTGGGAAGGGAAGTCTTTAGAAGAAGCGTTCCTCGCGCAAGTCGATCCCGAAGTGGCAAAAGTAGCGGTCGATACCGGTATTATCGACAATGACTCCAAATGGAGACAGGCGGTTGGGGAGATTACCCCCGATTACGAGGGAACCCTCTTTGTCAAAGGATTCGGCAAGATTATCGAAGAAGCGGAAGAAAAAACGAAGACGTTGTCGGCAACGAAGCGCGATGACCGCAAAAAAAGAGAATTCTACGAGTCGATCATCCTGACGAGCCAAGGAATCATTACGCTGGCGAATCGCTATTCTGCGAAAGCAAAAGAGATGGCGGAAGTGGAAACTGACCCGACACGCAAAGCGGAGCTGTTGGAGATCGCCCGCATCTGCATGAAAGTACCCGAGTACCCGCCGACGACTTTCCAGGAAGCACTGCAATTTGCATGGTTCGTCCAACTGGGCGGCATCCTGTCCGAAAACCCGTTGGCGCTGAATCCGGGACGATTCGACCAATTCATGTACCCGTTCTATCAATATGACAAGGCAAACGGAATTCACAATGACGACGAGATCCTCGAGCTGATCGAATGCTACTGGTTAAAGCTCTCGGAGTGGGTATGGACGATTTCTGCGAATACCGCTGAATTCTTTGCGGGATACAATCAGTTCCAAAACCTGACGGTCGGAGGAAAGAAGAGAGACGGATCCGATGCGACGAACGAACTGAGCTATTTGGCGCTAAAGGCGACCGCAGAACTGCAAACACATCAGCCCGGACTATCGGTCCGTCTGCATCAGGATGCACCGCAAGATTTTGTCGACGCCGTTACGCACTTGGTCAGCTTAGGCACCGGTTTTCCGGCAATCCATAACGACCAAGCGGGCTATCAGATGTTGATTAATGCCGGGTATTCACCGGAAGATGCGAGAGACTGGAACAACTGCGGCTGTGTGGTTCCTCATTATCGCAATACGTTCGAATGGACATCTGCTGTTAATGTCAGCTTCACGGCTGCATTAGAATACGCATTAAATAAAGGCTATAGTCGCATGACCGGCGAAAAGATGGGTCTTGATGAGATCGATCCTCGCACGTATGGCAGCTATGAAGAAGTCGAAGAGGCATTCTTCCGCCAGTTTGATAAACTGATTGAAACCTCGGTTGAAGTCTCTTTATTGGCACAAGAACTGCACACCGAGTTGGTACCGAGACCGTTCCTCTCATCGACCAACGGTCGCTGCCTCGAAGAAGGATTCGACCTCGTCGACGGCGGAGCGAAATATAATCTTGGTCCGGTACTGACGGGGATCGGATTGGCGGTTACGTCGAACTCGCTTGCCGCGATCAAGAAACTCGTTTTTGAAGAAAAACTGGTTGACATGAAGACTATGATCGATGCATTGGATGCCAACTGGGAAGGATACGAATCCCTCCGCGAAGCGTGCCAAAATGCACCGAAATACGGAAACGACGACGAATACGTCGATGCAATCGCAAGAAAGATCGCGAATCACTACTACAATGAAGTCCACGGCTACGAAGACTACTACGGAAATCCCTTTAACAGCGCATTCATGGGAATCTCCAACTACTTGCCGACCGGAAAAGTCATCGCCGCGACCCCTTGCGGACGAAAAGCAACCGAACCGTTGTCGGAAGGTGTATCGCCTTATGCCGGTTCCGACCGCACGACACCGTTGGCGGCCATGCGTTCGGCAGCGAAGCTCAATCAGGATATGCACTCCGGTGGCACCCTGTTGAACTTGCGCCTGCAAAATGACTTAGTCAGCACGAAACGCGGACAGAGCAATCTAGGCGCAATGATTCAGGCGTTCTTCTCGCTCGGAGCTTTCCACGTACAATTCAACACATTGTCTACGGAAACCCTCCTTGAAGCGCAAGAGCATCCGGAGCAATACAGAGATCTGCTCGTACGGGTTGCAGGATACAGCACGCAGTTCGTCAATCTGTCACGCTCCATGCAAGATGCGATCATCGCAAGAACGGCACACGAAACTTTATAGACCAGAAAGGAGAGCGTCGCTATGCAACGGGGTTATTTCATCGATGTCCAACATTTTTCCGTCAATGACGGAGACGGGATTCGCACGACGCTCTTTTTAGCCGGCTGTAATATGCGCTGCCAGTGGTGTGCGAACCCCGAGAGCTTTACGACTTTCGACAAGATCCTGCACACTGAATCCAGCTGCGTACGATGTGGCCGCTGCATGGAAGTTTGCCCGTATGGCGTCGGCATGAATCTCAACGACCCGGCGGAACGCAAAAAGTGTAGAAGTTGTGGGCGCTGTGTCGCAGCGTGTCCGACGGGCAGCCGTAAATCCGCAATTCAGATCAAAAGCACCCAAGAAATTTTGGATGAAGTGGAAAAGTATCGGCTTTTCTACCGCAGGTCCGGGGGAGGGATCACTTTCTCCGGCGGTGAAGCAACGGGGCAATTCCACTTCTTGAATGAGCTGAGCGAAGCGCTCTATGACAGAGGGTATGACCTCTGTATGGAGAGTAACGGAAACTTTTCTTACGAAAAACTCAAACCGGTACTCGACCGCCTCTCCATGTGTTTTATCGATATAAAACACATGGATCCGGTGTCACATAAGCGATTTACCGGCATGAGCAACGAGAACACACTCGCTACAGTTCAACACATTGGCAAAAGCAGCTTGCCGCTTGTCGTTCGAATTCCTGTAATAGAATCCGTGAATGCGACCGATGACGAAGTACGGGCGATTGCGCGGTTTGTGAAGGAAAATGTGAGGGAGCCACGCATGGAGCTGTTGCCGTATCACCGATACGGTGAAGTAAAATACGATGCGCTTGCGATGCATCAGCCTTCTGAGCATTTTAAAACTCCTTCCGCCTCGCGGATGGAGAGATTGAATGCCATCGTTGCGGAAGAAGGAGTGAGAGTGGAGCGATTTGCGTA
>CAZEBB010000035.1:16044-21199 GCA_964510345.1 uncultured Peptoniphilaceae bacterium | reverse complement strand
TCCCCGCTCCCAATCTTCTGGTCCACTTCAAAAAACCCCGCCCAAGGATCTTTCTTTCGGCTTTTGAGTGCCTTTTCCATCGTGTAATCGGCGGGGGCGACCGTCTTGAGGTCAGCCCAGCTGATCGGCCAGGAAACGGAGCCGGGTTCTCGCGCGCGAACGGAATAGGGGGCGACACTGGTCGCGCTTCTGCCGTTTCGCACCCAGTCGATATAGATCTTTCCTCTGCGTTTTTCTTTGCGCATATTGGACGTGTATTTTTTCGGCCATTTTGTTTCCATGGCGACGGCGACATTTTTGGCAAATTCACGCACTTCTTCCCATTCTGCGGACGGCGTGAGCGGAACGACGATATGGTAGCCCTTCCCGCCGCTGGTTTTAAGAAATGAGGTCAACTCCAATTCGTCGAGAATGCTCTTGAGATCAAGCACGCCTTCTCGCACTTTTGCCAGATCCATGCCCTCATCGGGGTCAAGGTCGAAAACGATCATGTCCGGCTTCTCGAGTTCATCGATGCGGCTGCCCCAAGTATGAAACTCCACAGTTCCGTACTGCACAGCCTGACGAATCCCCTGCACATCTTCGAGATAGATGTAGTCCGCCTCATCGCCGTCAGATTCCGTGATCCCTTCGGAGTAGAGACCGGCCAACTCGTCCTTCAGATGCTTTTGATAAAAACAGTCCTCCGAGACCCCGCCCGGACAGCGAACGAGGCTGACCAAGCGCCTTCGAAGATACGGTAGCATCCGCTCCGCCATCTTTTCATAGTAATGGGCGAGATCCTGTTTGGTGTAGTTTTCAAACATCGGCTTATCCGGGCTCGTTAGGATGACCTCTTCAACCGGCTTCTCTTTCACAACTTCTTTCGCCGGCTTGTCCTCACGTAGTCCCTCAAAACTCGCTTGGCGCAGTAAGCCCTCCTCTGTCCACTCGGCAAAGTTGACTTCGGCTACGAGTTTCGGCGTCAGCCAGGTGATCTCTTCGTCGTGCCTCGCTTTGGGGGCATCGGAAATGGGTGCTGTTTTTCTCTCCAGCGGTTTCATTCTCTTCATAATCTCTTTGGCGGAACTCTCGGAGAATCCGGTGCCGACGCGCCCTGCATAGAGGATGTCTCCCTCTTCCATCAGGCCAAGCAATAGCGATGAAAAGGCACGCGTGCGCCGTTCGGTCTGCGTGTAGCCGATCACGATCAGCTCCTGCCGATTCTGGCATTTGACTTTGATCCAATCGTCATTTCGTCCGCTGCGGTACGGGCGGTCCGCCCGTTTGCAAATGACGCCTTCCATCTTGTTTTCACAAACCGTCGCAAATACGACTTGTGGGTCTTCCGTGCTGGCGCTGCTAAAATGCACACCGCTCAATTTGGCTTCGTTCAGTATCGATTCGAGTTTCTCGCGCCGCTTCGAGAGCGGCTTTTCTCGGAGATCCCCGCCCTCATAAAACAGTAGGTCAAAAGCCATATACACCGGCTTCGGCATTTTCTTGCCTTTGATATATTGCTGGAGTGCTTGAAAACTGCTTTTCCCTTCTTTATTGACAATGACCTCGCCGTCAAGCACCGCTTGTACATTCCACTTTTTTAAGGACTTGACGAGATCGGGAAACTTTTCGGTATAATCCTGATGATTTCTCGTATCCAATAGAACCTCACCATGGTCGACATAGGCGACGATCCGGTAGCCGTCGTACTTCAGCTCGTACATCCAGTTTTCACCCTCGGGCAGACGGCTCTGCAAGGTGGCCAATTGTACGTCGTACGTTTCGGGAGCATCGCCCTGTGCGATCTGCTCCATCGTCTTTCCCGATCGCACGCTGGTCACAAAGTCAGAGATGCCGTCTTTGGTCTGCGTGTATTCGTCTTTCTCTTTGATCATCAGCCAGTTCTTATCCTCTTCACCCTCTCGCGGCTTCATGCGGATGAGCGCCCATCTCCCTTTCAGCCGTTCGCCGTGAAGGATGATCTTCAAACTCCCGGTTTCCAGCCCTTTGGAAAAACCCTCGCCTTCTTGGATCTCCCAAGTACCCTCATCCCAGAGCATGACGGTTCCTCCGCCGTATTCGCCTTTCGGGATGGTGCCTTCAAAGTCTTTATAGTCATACGGATGCGGCTCCACTTCCACGGCCAGTCGCTTGTCCTTCGTATTGTAGGAAGGTCCTTTCGGCACCGCCCAGCTGAGGAGCACGCCGTCCCACTCGAGTCGGAAATCGAAATGAAGCCGGGAGGCCGCGTGTTTTTGCACGACAAAAATACGGGAGGCACCATCACTACTCTTTTTCTGCCCCTTCGGCTCACTCGTCTTCGAAAAATCGCGTTTCTTGTCGTATTCTTTCAGGCTCATGAGCTCTTCCTTTTCGCCGGTTTCTTCTCAGCCGAAGCTTTCGACTTTGCAGCGGGCTTCTTCTTGTTGCCGTCGACACTCTTCTTGAGCAGATCCATAATGTCGACCACATTACTCGCCTCTTCTTCCTCCTCCGGCTCTTCCTCGATGCCCTGGCCCTTAGCTTTCGCTTTGATCCTCTCCATCAGCGCGAGCCGATACTCATCCTTGTACGCGTCCGGCTGCCATGCCTCGCTCATGTCCTCAATCAACTTCACCGCCAAGTCCATTTCCTTGGCCGTCACTTTGATATTCTGCGGGATTTTGACATCTTCTGTGGAGCGCAGCTCCTGCTGAAAGCGAATCAGATTGAGGATCAACATATCCTCGGCGGTGTAGATCGCCCCTAAATAGGACTTGGTTCGTATGACGACACGGGCAATGGCGATCTTGTCGGTCTTCAAAAGTGCGTCCCGCAAGAGAATGTACGCCTTCTCTCCGCCTTTTTTCGGTTGAATATAATAGGGTTTTTCCAGAAATTTCAGTTCCAGTTCGTCTCGATTGATGAAGGTTTCGATATCGATCGTCTTGGACGCCTTCACATCCGCCTGCTCAAAGTCTTCGTCGGTAACGATCACATAATTGTCTTTCGAAAACTCGTACGCCTTCACGATCTGGTTCCAAGGGACCTCTTCCCCCGTCTCTTCGTTGACCCGTTCATAGCGAATTCGATTTTGGTCCCTGCTGTCGATCAAATTAAACTTTAAATCATTGCGCTGCTCCGCACTTACGAGATCTACCGGAATATTCACAAGTCCAAAGCTGATCGCGCCTTTCCATACCGGTCTCATGCTTTATCTCCTTCTGTCATGTCATCACTGATTACCGTATTCTTACCCCATCCGCGACAAAGCCATTGAAAAAACTCCCCGTTTAGGGAGTCTCATTCGCCATACGGCTGCAGCTCTTTGGTCCAAAGGGCGCTTAAGTTGTCATACGCGACATTGTACTTTGACCGGTATAGGACGACCCCGGCAGCATTCATCGCGTCAACGACATCTTTTCCACAATTTTCAATGACAAGGATCGATATCTCTTCTTCAAGGAGTGACTCCACGGGATCTGTCGCTTCATCATTTTCCAGATACTCTCTCGTGTCCGTAACGGAGTCATAAATCAAAAAGAACGGCGCGTCGGCAAATGTATCCCATATTTCCGCTCCATACATCGGCTCTTTTACCGGCATCGCAATTTTCACAGCGTTCCCCCTTTCTTCATTTCATCACCGATGATTCTACTTCAATAATTGATATAGTACTCTTATTGTATATCGTTTTCCGATGTTGTCAATCGTCTAATGTGGTACCGCATATCCCTAAATCAACCCGTTTGGAACCTATTAATAGGAAGAGATTTTTTTGCTCATGATTGCATATCGTTTCCTCAATTCTGTTGCATACCCAACAGCTGAAGTATGATATTTCAACACTTTCCCTTTTTTTAGTCGTAATGAATATACGTGAACTTTTCACACATTCTATTTATATTCATTTTTTATTTCAGTGGATTCCTTATCCCTTTCGTTTGTTTATGATACGCGTTCTCATTATCATCGCCTTAATTTAGGCTTTTGTTTTATGTTTCTCATTTCAAAATTTGTGATTTCTTCGTGATAGCATCACGTCTTTCTTTATTTTTACAATATATCATGTATATTTTTATTTTCTATGGTATTATATCTTGGAATATCATATTGTTAGGTTTTCACCGAAAATCTTTCAAAGTATCAAGGGAGGAATTACCAATGAACAAGGTCAAAAAGACCCTCGCTTTCTGCCTCGCGAGCACCATGCTCTTCGCTGCGTGCACGACGAAACCGGCAGAGACGACAGAAGCAGCTACCGAAGCGGCAACAGAAGCCGCTGTTACAGAAGCGACCGTAACCGAAGCGGCTGCCACAGGTTCGTTTAAAGCCGGTACATACACTGCGCAAGTCGACGGCCACAACGGACCGCTTACGGTAGAAACCGTATTTAGCGATGCAAAAATTGATTCGATCAAAGTTACCGAGCACGCGGAAACCGCAGGACTCAGCGACCCGGCGATCAATGACGTCCCCGCAAAAATGGTGGAGACCCAATCGCTAGACATCGACGTCGTGACCGGAGCTACCGTCACGAGCCGTGCGATCAAATACGCGGTTGCTGATTGTGTGAAGCAAGCAGCCGGCGAAGACAGCCCGCTGTTAGCGATCGACTTGGACCGCCCGAGCCCGGCAGAGGCTTATTTCATCGCCGAAGCTGAAAAAGTAGAAAAGCCGCAAGCGAAAGACGGTGTCTTCGAGATCACCACGTACGATGAGCTCAAAAAAGCACTCGGATACTACGACTACATCCTCAATCCCGACACCAATGAAGGCAAATTCATGTACATTGACGGTTCGGCGGTTTCCGGTGACACCATCAAACTCATGGCTGACCTCACCGCAGAAGGCGACAAAGACAACCCGACGAACGCAGACGGATCGGACAAAGTTGACGTCGTCACAGGTGCGACGCTGGTCGTCATCGACGATGTGACCATCGACGGCAACGGCAAAACCATCGACGGCAACGGTTACGGTACTTTCATGTTCTCCGGTAAGATGGAAGACTTCGGCGACGAAGGCATGGACAAAACGGAAGTCACCATGAAGAACATCACGATCGAAAACGCACAATACAACGCAAAAGTCGGCGGCGCGATGTACATCGTAGGCGACGCGACCCTGAACCTCGAAGACAGCACGTTCACCAACAACGTTGCCGGTTCGGAGAGAATCTTCTTCAACGGCGGTG
>CAZEBB010000035.1:0-15944 GCA_964510345.1 uncultured Peptoniphilaceae bacterium | reverse complement strand
CGGCGGTGCGCTGATGGCTCTCAACGGCGACATCTTCCTGAACAATTGCACGCTGACCGACAACAAATCCATGAGTGAAATGGGCGTTGGCGGAGCAATCGCACTGCGTGGCGCAAGCGAGCTGGTCGTTGACGGAAGCACGATCACCGGTAACGAAGCGACGGTCGCAGGCGGCGGAATCTACGTCTTTGACGGCGAATCGCTCTTCAAAGGCGAAGGCATCCTGACCTCCTCCAGTAAAGCGACGGTCAAGAACTCGACCGTTTCTGACAACACCGCGAAATACGGCGCTGACGTCGTCCTCGGCCGCTTCTATTCCGAAACGTTCGAAGGCGACAAAGAACACAACGAAGTCAATGTCGACGAAGGCAACACCATCGGCGAATATCAAGATCTGACGTTCACCACGATCGAAAGAACTGAAGTAGCTGAATAATCTGAACATCGTAAAACCCGCAGAGGATGCGCATCCTCTGCGGGTTTTCTCTTTACGCGGTATAGACGGGCTCGCCGCCGATGACGGTTCGATCCACTTTCACTTGATGGATCCGCTCTGGATCGGTCGTGAACAAATCGTCTTGTAAGATGGCGAAGTCGGCGAGTTTGCCCTCTGCAATTTGCCCGATGTCTTGTCGGTTGATCATGCGGGCGGCATTTCTCGTGTACAAGAGAACCGCCTGCGGTACGGTGATCTCCTGCGACCGGTTGTACTCGTTCCCCGCGGGGTTGATCCGCCTCACGGCTGATTGGAGGCTCACAAACACATCTTCGGCCTCCGCCCACGGCGTCGACGGGCAATCAGAGTTGAGGGCGACCTCGTCCAGTTCTTCGACAAAAGTCCGCAGTGGATTACACCGATTCAAACGCTCATCGTCCAGATTCGCGCGATAACTGTCGTACTCGGCATAGAGAAAGATCATCTGCGTCGACACGCCGAGCTTCGCCGACTTGATCTCTCCGATCATCGCATCATCCAAAAGCGTCGCGTGCTCCATCCGCACGGACGGCGCTCCCTGTAACCAAGGCTCTTCCTCTTTTACGCTGTCGATCACCAGTTGAACGGCGGCGTCGCCGATGGCGTGTACGGAAAGCTGCAACCCGTATTGTTTTGCCAGCGCCAGCCCTCGTCGGATGTCGTCCCCGTCTTCTACGGGAAATCCGTAGGTATCGCTATCCGGATACGGCTCTTTCATAAAGGCGGTTTGCGACGACATCGCACCGTCAGTCAACAGTTTGAAACCCGCCACTCTCACTTTTTCATCCGCATTGTCCAATTGAAGCGAAACATCGGGATGTTCTTCTACATTCCTGAACAAATAGTATAAGCTGACGCGCTGATCAAAACCCTTCTTGGACGCTTCTTTGTAGGTATCGAACGCATCTTTGGGCGCGATTTGCGTCGCCATATCCGTCACGGTGGTGATCCCGTACTTGGCAAACCGCTGGCTGATCTTAGCGAGATCGGCCACCGCATCGCTGGAGTCGTCATCTCCCACTAAAATAAATCGCGACGCTTCTTCCATTAAATAGCCTGTCGGCGTGCCGTCATCCTCCCGGACGATCTTCCCGTTTTCAGGGTCGGGTGTATCGGCAGTCACGCCCATTTTATCTAATGCATAGGTGTTCACGACCACGCTGTGCATACACGACCGCGTGATCTTGATCGGGTGCTCGGTGGATATGCGGTCTAAGTCCTGCCTTGTCGGCACGCGACGCTCGGCAAACTGCAATTCATCCCACCCCCAGCCGTCGATCCATTGCCCGGCCGGTGTGCGCTCAGCTAAATGCTTCATCTCCCGCACCATATCTTCGATGCTGTATACTTTAGGAGGCATAAGCGCCACGCCATTGGCCAACTTGGCGGTAATGATCGGGTGCATATGGGAGTCGATAAACCCCGGTACGACTGTCTTCCCCTGCAAATCTTCATACTCTCCGGGGATTTCTCCTGTCTCGCCAACCCACACAAATCGCCCGTATTCCACTCCAAAGGCCGACACGAAATGAGTTTCGTCTCGCCCTGTGAACACCTTCCCGTTTCCATAATATTTGATCATACTATCTCCTTCACTCTACGCCGCGGTGCTATACTGTGTCTCATACAAATGAGTATATACCCCACCGCGCGCGACAAGCGTTTCGTGGGTTCCCCGCTCGGTGATCTTTCCATCTTCCACGACCAATATCTCGTCTGCGGAGAGGATCGTCGACAGGCGATGGGCGATCAGGATACTCGTACGCGTTTGGATCAGCGGTTCGATCGCCTGTTGTATCAGATTCTCGGAGATCGAATCAAGGCTCGATGTCGCCTCGTCAAAGATGAGCACTGCCGGGTCTTTTAAAAGCACGCGGGCGATGGACAAGCGCTGTTTCTCGCCACCGGATAATTTGAGCCCCCGGTTTCCGACCCTAGTGTCAAACCCGCGCTCCTGCTTTGCGATAAACCCGTAGATATTCGCTTTTTTACACGCATCGATAAGCTCTTCTTCGGTTGCATCCGGCTTCGCGTATAACAGATTCTCGCGAATGGTCCCGTTGAACAGATAGGTATCCTGTGTGACGATGCCGATATTTCTGCGAAGAAAACCTAAGTCCAATTCGCGCACATCCACGCCGTCCATCTGCACCGAGCCGCTCTCCACGTCATACAAGCGCGGGATCAGGTTGATCAAGGTGCTCTTACCGGCTCCCGACGGCCCTACGATGGCGATGCTCTTACCGCTCTGCACGGAGAAGTCGATCCCCTTGAGGATCGGACGCTCTTCCTCATATCGAAAATAAACGTCCTCAAAACGTATCTCGCCTTGTACGTTGTCCAGCGTTTGGGCATTGTCCGCATTGGCGATCTCAACGGGCATGTCATAGTACTCGAAGATTCTCGTAAACAGGGCCATGGAGCGAATCCAGTCCACTTGTATGCTCAAGAGCGTGTTGACCGGCATATACATCTTGCCTAATAGCGCCACCAGTACGGTGATGTCCCCCACCGTGAGCGTCGCATCATAACGCATCATCAGAATGCCGCCGATCAAATAGATCAGCATCGGTCCAAGGCTTGAGAACGAAGTGAGCGCCACGCGAAACCAGCGGCCCGCCATGCGTTCTTTGATATTGAGTTCGGTCATCTTGCGATTGGCCGTGACATAGCGATCATACTCCTGCTCTTCCTTGTTATAGAGTTTGACGAGCTGCTGCCCGCTGACCGACAGCGTCTCCCCGAGGATCCCGTTGATCTCATCCTGACGCTCTTGCGATTCTTGCGTGATGCTCCAGCGCGTCTTTCCTACGCGCTTGGTCGGCAGGATAAACAGCGGGATGATCAGCATGCCGATGGCGGCGAGCATCCAGTTCTTTTGCAGCATCGCCACAACGGCTACAATCAGTGTAATCCCATTGGACAAGATGCCCGTCAGCGTCCCGGTGAAGATCTGCTGCACGCCGGAGATATCCGACGTCATGCGCGTGATGATGTCGCCCTGATGAGCCGTCGCAAAGAATTGGTGCGGCATCGCCTGCAAGTGCTTGAACATTCGGTTTCTCATATCGAACGTGATGTGCTCCGACACCCACGTGTTGAGGTAACTCTCCAATACGCCGATCAGATTGCCCGCCAGCAGCACGCCAAACGATAAGGTGATCAGCCGAACCAGCGCGGTCATATCCCGCCCGATCAGCCCTTCGTCGATCATGCGACCGGTCAGGATCGCCGGTAACAGGTGCAGCACCGATGATAGCACGATCGCCAACAAAACGAGCAGCAGCTGTTTCCAATACGGCGCGAGGTACCCGCCGATGCGCATGAGGAGTTCTTTGGTCACTTTGGGTCGGTTGTTTTTCTCTTCTTCTGTCAAAAACTTCGCGACGCGGCCTCCGGGACCGCCCGGCCTTACTGACATGGGGGCTCCTCTGCAGGAGTCTCTTCTGCCAATTGCTCGAGACCTGCCGCCAGTTTCTCCGCAAGCGATGTCATCGCCTCGACCTCTTCTTCGCTTAATATAGTGCTGATCCCGTCATTCATCTTTTGTCGCTCAGTGCGGATCTCCTCATAAAGCGCGACCCCCTTCGGCTGTAACTTTACGAGAAAGACGCGCTGATCCTTTGGATCTCTTTCCCGCACCAAAATCTCTTCTTTCTCCAAGCTCGCAAGCTTTTCATTCAGAGACGACGGGCGCATTCCCAAACTGTCGGCCAGTTCTCTCGTGGAGATCTCTTCGTGTTCGCGAATGCGGGTGAGCAAGCGGTATACCCCGCGCCCCAAGCGCTGTTTTCCGGCCGGCCGTCTTCGCAGCAACCGCATCACTAGATCCAGTTTTGCCAGCATGGTTTCTTCTTTATTTAATGGATTCATACTCTTCCTCCTCAAAATAACAGGTACCTGTTCTACTGGCTCTTATTATACAACAGGTACCTGTTTAATGTCAAGAGGATTATACGCGCTCGGTGATGGTTACGGCGACGGTGTCTCCCACCTGCTTGCCGATTTTCTTTCGGATGTCTTTTCTAAGGCCAATAATGTAGCATACGGAGCCATCTTCATTTTTAACGCCCATATTCACGACGCTGCCGTCGTACGGTTCGCCATCGAAGGTCGCATGTACTTTCACACGTCCTTTGCCGAACTCTTCTCGTATATCATACGGAAAAACGACATAGGCGCCGTCGATGTCGGGAACCTTTTTTATCTCCGCGTCAAATTGGTATTCTTTCATTTTTCGTCTCCATCGATGGGATAAAACCCTAGGATTCCAATATCGGCCACTTGCACATGCGAAAAGCCGACGAGCCCCTTTTTCATCGCATGAAATGTGATCGTATGATCAGCGATCACCGCTACGCCGAGGGTCTCGCCGGTGTCCGCGTCGATACCGGACGGGATATCGCAGCTGAGAATCTGCAGAGTAGACTGATTGACCGCGTGGATCGCGCTCTTGATCGGCTCGGTAATCGGGCGGTTCAATCCAATGCCGAAGATACAGTCGACGATCATCTTCGCCTCCCCGATCGCTTCTTTGAACGCATGGAGATCGCCTCCATATGTGCGCATGGGCACACCCAAGTTTTCGGCGGCTTTTCGATTCGTTTCCGCGTCACCCGAATAGGGACGATCAGAAAACACCCACACGCGCGGGCTTTTCCCCATCAGGTGCAGCATCCGTGCAAGGGCGAAGCCGTCGCCTCCATTGTTGCCCGCGCCGCACAGGATCAGCGAATCTTCCGAACAATACGGGAGCATCGCCAGCGCCGCGCGCTCCATGAGCACGATCCCCGGCACGCCGTAGTGCTCGATCATTTGTCGATCCGCATCCTGCATTTCTTGTCTAGACAGTATTCGCATCTCTTCCTCCTCTTCCTTCCGGTCACTCCCTCTATCCTAACAAAATTATTCGTCAGTTCCAAGTCGTAAGAAATGCTTCAATAAAGTACTCGCCCCTTACAAATATTCGATCGGAATCGCACGGATCTTCTCATCTATATAGTACAATTCTTGGTATCGATTGATAATCGCTCCATCTCCAATCTCTAAGTCACCGGCCTCTGCGATGGGTTTCAAGCGATCAAAGGCACTCGCCATCTTCTTCGTCGGCTGTGCGGAATACTTGATCTCAATCGGATACACCGTTCTTCCGATCTCCATTACGAGATCAATCTCCTTTTGGTCCGTATCGCGATAATAATATAAGTTACGCAAGGACTCCCCGGCATTGAGTTGAGATTTAACGATTTCTGAGATCACCCACGTTTCAAAAAATTGACCGGCTTTTGCTCCATATTGCATTGCATCGGGTGTAATCCATCGCGTTAACCACGCCATGAGTCCTGTATCCATAAAATACAACTTCGGCGTTTTGACAATCCGTTTTAAATGGTTATTATGATACGGATGTAAAAGAAGTACAATCCCGGCAGTTTCCAGAATATGAATCCAACGTTTCACTGTTTGTGCCGAGATTCCGACGTCTCTTCCGACGCTCTCGTAATTTATGAGTTCACCACTGCGTGCCGCAACTGCTGACATAAATCGTATGAAAGAATCTTTATCCTGCACCTGTGTCAGTTGATTGACATCTCGTTCGATATAAGTCGATACGTATGCCGAATAAAAGGTCTCCCAGTCACTCTTCGATGCAACCATTTCAGGCATCGAACCACGATGGATGATCTCCCAAAGGTCATCAATAACCTTTAGACTATCCTTCCTTACTGTCAGATAGTGTTCATTCGGTATAAATGGGAGCACACAGTCGATGCATGCCCGCTCCCGATATGATATTCCTTGCATGGGAATAATCGCAATCCGACCGGCTAATGATTCACTGATGTTCTCCATCAAATGAAACGCCTGCGATCCTGAGAGCAAAAACATGCATTTTGTCTTTTGGTTCGATTTAAGATCGACAAAACGCGCCTCGTCGATCTTCATTTTTAGATACGGAAAAAGTGCCGGAGCATATTGAATTTCATCCAAAATTAACCGCCCCGGGTGATTCATAAAGAATAGATTCGGATCCTCAAGCGCCTGCTGTAAAAGTATTGGATTATCAAAGGTAATATACTCATAGTCCGTCGCAACTTTTTGTAATAGTGTTGATTTTCCTACTTGTCTGGGTCCCGTTACGAGTACGGCCGGAAATGTCTCCATTGTCTTTTCTAGGTGATTTTCGATTAATCTTGGAATCCAAGCCATTTCCTCCACCTCCTTTCCAAGATCATACCCAAAAAGTCCGTTCAATCCACCATAGCATGTCGGATTGAACGGACTTTTTGTCATTATTCTCGGTCTTTACATAAACTTTACCTGATTTCGTGCAGAGAATGCAAAAAAATGGTATAATATCATTATCGTAATTGGTGGCTGCCGTACACGGCAGTTTTTATCTGATGCCATTCTGTTGATAAAAGGCCGGAGCGAGTGCCTGATGTGGGACTCGTGAGGCAAAAAAGACGGGAGAAGCTCAGAGTTTTTATAAGAAAAAATCAGCAAACAAAAAGCATCGAACGCCATCATGCAAATCGCACCTCACCCTCCGTTTACCGGCGGCTTGTCGTGCAATATAGAATGAAAGGTGGTTGTATGTTTACACGTTTGCTAACTGCTCTTTCCCTTTCTCGAAAGGGATTTTTTCGTGTCGTCTTGGGCTGTGCCGTCATGGCGTTCACGATCGTGAATATCCATAGTCCCGCGCAGATCACGGAGGGCGGCGTCTTAGGGCTCAGCCTGTTCTCTCACAAAGTACTGGGCTTAAATCCTTCGATCGTCAGTCCGCTGCTCGACTTCGGGTGCATCGCGTTGGGGCTCACTCTCTTCGGCCAAAGCTTTCGAAGAAGAACCGCGCTCGCCTCGATCTCTTTTGCCCTCTTTTATCAGATCGCGCTTGCCATCGGTCCGGTGATTCCTTCGCTGTACGATTTGCCTTTTGCCGCAGCGATCCTCGGAGGGATTGGCATCGGCGCCGGCTGCGGAATGGTCGTAACCCAAGGCGGAGCTGCCGGAGGGGACGACGTGCTGGCTTTTGTCCTCTCGCGCAAATCGGGACCCAGCCTGGCGCGCGCATACTTGCTGACGGACGCCGTCGTACTCTTGCTCTCGCTGATGTATATTCCCGTGGTCCGACTCGTCTACTCGCTCCTTACGACGATGGTATCGTCCTTTCTCATCGGACAGTTTGAAGTTCGTATTAAACCTCCGGTGCTGCCCTGCCCTACGGCAAAAACAGGCTCACTGGCTTCATAAAACCAAAAGCCGAACCTCTTCGTCAATCTCGACGATGGGTTCGGCTTTTTTGTGAATTACGAGTTCCAAGCGTCCTTTAGCGCCTGAATATCCAGCTTTTTCATCTTTAGTAGGGCTTCATTCACCTGTTGTTGCTGCGCGGCTGACCCTGTCGACATCAGTGTATCCAGTTCCTCCGGTACGATCTGCCAACTGACCCCAAACGAGTCCTTACACCATCCGCATTGCTCGGCAGCCGGTACGGCGGAGAGCGCCGCCCAGTAGTGGTCCAGTTCTTCTTGGTCTTTGCAGCGCACCATCAGCGAGAACGCCTCGGTAAACGTGTAGTCCGCATCGTACCCGTTGTCCATGGCAGAGAAGGACTGCCCATCCAGCACAAACCCCACAAAGTTGTGTTTCGCGGCCGGCACCTGCGCTTCTCCTTCTCCGTAAGGATTCGTGTAATACACCTGGGAATTCGGAAACAGTTTTGTGTAATATTCCGCCGCTTCCAACGCCCTTCCATTGGATTCCGAAGAGAAGAGAAAGTTCACATTGATCTTTTGCTCTACCGCTCGAGTCGCCTTCATAAGCTGCCAGTTGAGCCCGTATCGATCCGTCAGCCACCCGTAGCGCTCAGAGAACGGATACGCTTGCAGCGGCATCATCTCTTGACCACCTTCGATCAGTCCGTCCCACAACCTATCCATTTCCTCATCCGACTCGCAGAGAACGGTAAAGGAGAGCGCCGGCGTGAACTTGAAATACGGGCCCGCGCTGATCGCATCCAACCGTTGACCGGCCAATTCAAATGACACAACTTCCGCATCGCCCGAAGGCGTGTCGGGAAGAACCGTTCGGCGGATGATCCGCGCGTCATCAAAAAGACTCACATAGAGCGATGCCGCTTCAAACGCCTCTTTGTCGTACCAAAGGTGAGGGGTAATTTTTTGCATATTGTCTTCCTTTCTTCTACACACGCAGCATCCCGCGAAATCCGCGCCCGGAGTAATAGGAGTCTGCACCATTGTGATAGGTGAAGACCGTAGTGTATCGCCGGTCACAAAAGATCGCCCCGCCGAGATCCCGAATCCTTTCGGGCGTTTGCACCCAGCTGGACGTCTTCGTATCGAACTCGCCCAATTCTTGGAGCTTTCGGTATTCCTCTTCCGTGAGGATGGTTACCCCCATTTCTTCTGCCATACCCACTGCGCTTCTCTCCGGTGGCGCTTTTTTGCGCTTCAGGCGAGCGGTTTCATCGTAACAAGTGTTTCTGCGACCCGTCGGGGTCTGTTCCGAGCCGTCACAAAACAGGTATTCATCGCTCTTTGCATCGTACCCGATCACATCCGGTTCACCGCCGGTCTCTTCCATTCGAACCAATACAGCTACTGCCCGCGATCGTTCTCGCAGCCGAGCCTCGATGGGTTCCCATTGTAGATCGGGGTGCCTGTCCATATGCTGAGAAAATCGCGCCTTGAGCAATTCAATTTGGGCTTCGAATTTATCTTTGGATATTGTCTGACTCATATTGTTCTCCTACCATCTGTTCTAAACTTCTGACTCATCCATATATACCATTAAACCGGCACCGCTCAACACAGGTGTCCGCACAAAAAAACCGGCCATTACCTGACCGATTTGTGAACTACAATAAAGATAATTGCTCCAAAGAGTAACGGAGAGCCCGGATTACTCTTTGAGGCCATATCTTGGCCGAGCGGCCGTGAGCGTGCCGAAAAGAGTTGTCCGGGCTCGACGATACGAGCCAAATTACCTTAGTTCCTATTTTTATTGTTCGATATCGATACTTCCGCCACTGTACGATCCGTCATCGTAGTTCTCGTCCAGCTTGACTTCACTTGCATCCAAGCCGTTCGCTTCCAAGCGCTTGATGATCGCTTCTTTATTTTTGTTCCTTTCGAAGGGATTCGTCGTTTGCTTCACGCCTTCCACGATCTCATACCATTTCTTGAAGGGAATGCCCACGCCGATCTCATTGGGAACCCAGTTCGCGACCAGTCGAGTGCCCGGGCACAGCAGGGAAATATTGATGTCTTCCGTGTTGTAGGGGTACGACGTTAAGTCTTGGCAAACCGCTTGCAAACCGACGGTACGCAAGTTGTTCGTGTATCCGTTGAAGTGTCCATTCCCTTGAATGATTCGCATGATATTGTACGAGCTGCCCACCACGATGACCACGTCCGGCTCCGTAACGTATTTATCCAACGGCATCACGGCGATCCCGTACGTTCTGTCCTTCATGAAGACCATGTCGTCGTTGATCTTCTTGGAAGTTTCCACATCGTTGTAGATGCCCTTTTTGAAGCGACCCATACCACTTGCGATCGGGTCGGGTACATCCGTGAAATTCAGCGCGAAAGCTCCGTTCGGGCACGCCTGATTTTCCTTCGTGAGTTTCATCGACTCACCTTTGCTGGCCAACTGCACGGAATTGCAGTATGTGACCTTGCGGCTTTTCTGATCCACTTCGAAATTGTCGAAGTCTTCCTTGTTGTGGAAGAACTTAATTCCCACAGGTGTTCTGTCGAGATCCAAATAGGATTCGATCATCTTTACACTGGTTTGAATGTCCAATGAGCATCCTCCTGTACAATATTTCAGCAATCAAATCATACGATTATTGTACTGTTATTGAGGGTATCCTACTACATTTTTACCAATGAAAATATTCATGAATTCATAAGGAATCGGCATGAATCCTGTTTTTTAGGCTTTCCAAGTATCGATCACACCGCACGGCAGCAATACCGATTATTTCACTCCAAGGCGCATTGACTCCTGCCTTTTCGTACGCAAGAGCCAACAAGCCATACGAGATCAGTCCAAGTGCATGCCGTTTTGAATGGATCGTGGAGGCAGTTTGTCCGATGGCTCTGGCAGCTTCTTGTGCCTTGGGATTCGTTTCAGCTTCTCTGGCGGCCGCATGACAGGCAAGGATAGCCCGTTTCGCTTCGGGGAGTTTGATCTCCTTTGCCAACCACTTCCTCGCGGCGCGAATCGCGCGGGTCGGACGATCATCCGTTGGTGCATACTCTTCCCATAAGGGCAGTATTTCCAACTCCGCAAGCTCCAGTGCCCATTCTGCGATCAACATTTTCTCCTGCGTTTCGACTAATTCCTTAATGTCCAATATGCACGGGACGTCTTTTTCCGTTAACACTTTTCTTCTTTTTGTCATACTCGATCACCACCTGTCGGAAATGGAATATCGAAATGAAATACATCCTCCCGAACTCCCAGCGACTCATACAATTGTCTCATTCTCCGATTAGAAAATCGCAAATATTCGATGCCCGCGTCTTTCATCCTATCAATCCTTGATTTGAGATTTCTTTGTCCATCGTAATGGATAAACTTATAGAATCTAACTGTTCTTCCATTACAATAGAAATTATCATGAGAAAAAGCCTGTTCGTGATTTTTTAAGCCCTTTACAAATATTAGTCAAATAAATAATCTGGATGCTGTGCCTTGTCGATGATGAAATCATCTACGCTATTCAACTGCACCCAAATCATTGAAGTCCCCGTTTGATCAAACTCCGTTCGTCCTTGATAGTGTTTATAGATTAGACTCGCTTCAACAATCACCTTTACCGTGTCTTTATAGGAAAAATCAATACTTTTGATTTCCTTGATCTCGTATCGATACGGTCCACCGTCACTTGCTTCATTATTCCAATTTGTTATTTTAGTGAGTACATTATCACTCGTTCCTTCTTCAAACAAATGTTTTACATCCTCTTTTGTACCTCCGGAAGTATATGCATTGATAATTTCCTGCATGGTTCTTTCAATAAACTCTTTTAATGCATCTTGATCAATGATGTCCAGGTTAGTTGTAAAATCTTTGGGTCCAATATAAGATCCATTGTGAACGTCTCCATGAAAAACTGCATCTTCGAGAATGTCTTGCTCAACAACGATATCGGTTACCCGTAGCGTCTTGGGAATGAGAAAAGCGGGCGTCGTGAGTCCAAGAGATCCTGTTGCGAATGAATCAAATTCCGGATTGATGTCCTTTGAATGAATGCCGTTAATAATAAACTCAGCGTTCTTATTCAGCCCAATTTGAACGTCTTGTACGAAAAACTCAGGAATATACACTTTATCTTCCAGTAGTTCATAAGCAAAGACCTTACGCCGTTTTTCCGGTTGGGGAGAATAGGAAATAACCTCGCCATCAGAAACAAGGAAGCCATTACTGATCGACATCTTGAAATCCGAAAAAGTCAGTTTCCCTTGCCATTCCTTAATGTACTGTTCAAAAGATTCTATAGATACTGTGACCGGTAAATAGGTATTCTCAAAGTCTATCTCACCTTCAAAAAGCGCTGATAAATATTCATGGGCAAATTGCTCTGAAGGAGTCATTTTAATTAATTCGTCCTCGATTACAGGCTCCTCTGACTTGCTGTCCTCTGATTGACTATCATTACTCGTTGTTTCTTCGAGTTCAGTTGTCTGCTGCTCGGTTTCTACAACTTCAGTTTCGTTGATGGGTTCATTTTCTGATTTGTTACTACAAGCCTTAAGAATAGAAAAAACTACGATAAGTAATAAAAGACTCCATTTTTTCATGCCTATCTCCTTTTCAACGCTATTTCACGAACTTTTTTCGTTTCAGTTCTCTCAACCACTTTAACAGTATATCATATAAAACTGCTTGTGTTATCTTAACCTTGCACTAATAATCAATAGTACTCCATATACCGACATTCCAACTAAAAAACAAAATGGCCAGTGGATTTACCACCGACCATTTCTTCATTCTGATATTTTCTTTGTGCCGTCTATAGTGCCTGTCTTTAAAAGGGGGACTTTGATCGACAATGCGATTCAATCTTCCTCAAAGAGCGGAACGAACTGCAGTTTATCGTTTTTCATTTCCTTTGATACGCTCTTTCACCCTGCTAAAAGCCTCATCCGCTGAAGAACGCTCTGTCGTCTTTTGTGCCATAGGGTCTGCCTCATCACCTTCTTCACGCTTAGTTTATCATCTTTGTCAAAGTTCCGATGTTCGAGGTTAATCCAATAACCAGTTAATTAAGTTCTTATGTTGAATGCCGTCCGAATCAACTGTGATTGGATCTAAAGACAGCACCGTTTTTGAAAAATTATCTTGGATTTCCTTGAGGGATCGGAACTCTCTTTCACGCGTTTCTTGTGTGGCGAGCAGATAGCTCACTTGATAGTATTCGCGATCTATGCCCTGAAAGGTCTTTTTCTCTGCAACAAAATCCACCTCATATTGGTTTGTTTTACCTACATACACATGATAGCCACGGGAGATAAGCTCTAACAAAACGATATTCTCCAATACGAGTTCAATATCTTCTTCATTTCTGCCAATGATCGCTTGCCGCAGACCATGATCGATCACGTAGTATTTCTCCTGGCTTGATAAGTACTTTTTCCTTTGAATGTCAACGCGCGAGATTGGGATAATGGCATAGGCGCTTTGTGCATAACCTAAATAATTCAAGATAGTCGTTACCGAAGCGCGGATCCCTTCATTCTTCAAGTATCGGACAATCGAGTTCGCCGAGAAGGTGCGGCCTGTATTCGCAAACAAATAGTTTAGGAGCCGCCTCAACAACTCAGGCTCTCTAATGGTCTCCCTCTCGATAATATCTTTTAAGATGATGGAATTATAAATATCGGACAGATAGTTTACGCGATCCTGATAGGCTAAGTCTTGAAAGATGGGAAAAGGCATTCCTCCTTCTGTTAAAAATTGCTGTAAGAATTCGAAGTCCGTTGCCTTTTGACCGATGCTTCTTTTGCCCTGAATGAATTCAGAGAATGTAAAGGGGAAGATCTCGAATTGCACGAAGCGTCCGCTAATCAACGTAGCCAGTTCTCCGGAAAGTAGCTTTGCATTGGACCCGGTAATGTAAATATCGACTTTATTGCCATGTCGAGCGCGCAGAGAGTTGATGACTTTTTCAAATGAATTGACTTCCTGTACTTCATCGAGAAATATATAGGTCTTCTCTTCGTTGATAGCAATGAAGTCTTCGATGAGTTGATTCAATGCATGGTACTCAAGATACGGTTCATTCATGATCTCCTCAAAGTTGAGAACAAAAAACTGGCTTCGATTTACACCTTGTTGTACTAGATGCTCTTGTACCAGTTCAAGCATGACCGATTTCCCTGAACGCCGTACGCCCGTCATCACTTTAATTACTTCAGTATCGATGAAGGGAATGATTCTATTGATATAAGTCTCTCTATTAATCATGTTGCATACCTCGCTTTTGTCCATTATAATGGACAAAACTCAATAATTCAATTAATTTGTCCATTATAATGGAATTAGTTAAGTCTAATTATGTGATTATCTCGAAATTTAAAAAGCAACCTCTGTTCGGTTGCTTTCCTCCAGAAAAACTAATTGAATATTGATTTATCCTTATTTACAGTTGATTCTTCCAGTCGCGGCGACCATACAAAATGCGCCGGACTTCCATTACGTCGTCATCAACAACATAAAACACGATGAAATTCTTAACATAGATTCGGTAGTAGGGAAGTGAACGCTGCTTTCTCGAATGATACATTTCAAAGCTCTCTGCGTGAGGAAGACGCTCAAAAATTGCTCGGTAAACATCATCAACAAGCGACAAAGCCAATTGAGGATTCTCAAGCTGAAAGGTGATGTAGTCGACAATTTGATTTAAATCTTCCTCAAAAAGAGGAAGAAATTGTAGACTATATTTTTTCATTTTCCTTGATGCGCTTTTTCACCCTGCTAAAAACCTCATCCGCCGTAAAACGCTCTTTCGTCCTCTGCGCCATCCGGTCTGCCTCATCGAGCCTAGCCTCTACATCTTCCGTCAGTGCCGTATATTGCTCTAAACTCAAGACAACCATTGTGCCGTAGCCGTTTTTCGTTAAGTAGACAGGGGTTCCCGCATTAACCGTATTCTCAATTTCTGAAAAGCGATTACGTAAATCTGATACCGGACGTATCGTAATCATGTACCCACCTCCTAATGGCGTTATTTTATCATAATTGCGCCATCAAGACAATTCTCTGTATCATGATGCAAACCTAGATTTTGTCCATTATGATGGAAATTTTTACTAAGAGATGTCGATATCATGTAGATGATTAAGCCATTTTAATATGCAGCCATTCTTGAAGGAGAACCATCGTTTACTTTGTCAATGAACCATTCGCCAATGGCATCTGTCGGGATGACCGGTATATAGTTTGTCAGTAATTCGAATCTGCTCATATCTTCTTTCCACTCTTACACAACAATTATTTCTTACGAACTCACAAGTGCCTTTCGTAGCATAGAAACAATAAAATCGTGCTTGCCCTTCAGGTAGTTTTCTCTCCCTTCATCCACCGGCGCAGCGGCCGCAAGAGCGACTTTCAAATCCTCATACGCTTTGGCGGCCGTAGGGTTGTTGTTGAGATAATCTCTGAAATTGATGTAGTTGATCCATTCCCGGCTGTCCTGTAAAACCACATGAATAAAATGTGTTTGCAGATCTCCCGTTCCTTCATAGTAGTTGCCACTGGCAAAAAGAAGTTGGTTATCTAAGGCGTCAGAAGGGCGGTAAAAGAACCCCTCTCTTCTCAACTCCTCTTCCAAGGCAAGAACATCTGCGAAATTTTCAACGGAAACGGCAATATCAATGATCGGCTTGGCTTTTATCGTTGGAATGGCTGTACTCCCCACATGCTGAATGTCCTTGGCGACAGAACCCAAAATCTTTTGTAATCTGGAAATGGTCCTCTGCGCTTCAAGTTCCCATTCTTTTTCATGATCGAATAGCTTCACGGTCCCTCTTTGTAATCCAATCATCTACCCACTCTCCACCTAACCCTTAAGCACATGGCTCAGTTATAGACAACAAAACCGTCTGCACATGCGCCACACGCGAAAAAATCTTAGTATATTGCTGTCTTCTCATAAACTATTTGATACAGTCGATCGTACAAGTCACCAATGGATTTCAAATAGAACTAAGCTATACCAAAGTTAATAAATACCTATTTTGGTTATTGCGCATTCGTAAATATCAATGCGCAATATTTGCGCCTTGAAATTATCGACAGCGCAATTATTGCGCTTCTCATGACCTATTATCTCGGTCAATCCTCCGTCAGCCTTCGGCTGCCACCTCCTTCTCCAAGGAGGCTGTTTCTATTTTGGAAGCTTCCCCAATCGAACCACCGTCTCCACATG
>CAZEBB010000034.1:18941-21462 GCA_964510345.1 uncultured Peptoniphilaceae bacterium | reverse complement strand
GCCGCTGTTTCTATACGTTAAAGCGGAAGTGGACGACGTCGCCCTCCTGCATGATATACTCTTTTCCTTCGAGCCGTACAAGCCCCTTCTCTTTCGCTTTTTGTAACGACCCGCATTCCATCAGCGTGTCGTACGACACGGTTTCGGCGCGGATAAACCCGCGTTGGATGTCGGTATGGATCTTGCCGGCCGCTTCGACGGCAGGCGTACCCTTTTTGATCGTCCACGCGCGCACTTCGGGTTTTCCGGCGGTGAGGAAACTCATCTGGCCGAGCAAGTCGTAACTGGAGACGACCAAGCGATCGAGTCCGGAACGGGAGAGACCCAATTCTTCCAAGAACATGGCGCGATCTTCTTCATCCAAACTTGCGATGTCTTCTTCGATCTTCGCGGAGATCACGACGACTTCACTGTTGCCGGCCTTTGCGAAATCGCGAATTGCCTGCACATGGGGATTACCTTTGCCGTCATCGGCGACTTCATCTTCCGCGACATTGGCGACGAAGATGATCGGCTTGTTGCTGAGCAGTCCGTAGCCACGCAACAACACCTTTTCTTCGTCCGTCAAGTCGGCTTCGCGCGCCGACTTTCCTTCCGCCAACACGTCATACACTTTCTTAAGCGCATCGTATTCGGGGCGGAGCGCTTTATCCGCCTTTGCCGTTTTTTCAAGCTTCCCGATTTTCTTTTCGACGATCTCAAAATCCGCGAGTATCAGCTCCACATGGATGGTTTCGATGTCGCGCAGCGGATCGACCGCGCCGTCGACGTGGACGATGTTCTCGTCTTCAAAGCAGCGGAGCACTTCGACGACGGCGTCGACTTCGCGAATATGCGATAAAAACTGATTGCCCAAGCCTTCGCCTTTGCTCGCGCCGCGCACGAGCCCCGCGATGTCGTAAAATTCGATGACAGCCGGCACGATCTTTTCCGTCTCGTACAGATCCGCCAGCTTCTGAAGCCTCGGGTCCGGTACGTGCACGAGCCCGACATTCGGTTCGATCGTGCAGAAAGGATAGTTGGCGGCTTCTGCGCCGGCTTTCGTTATGGCGTTAAAAAGGGTGCTCTTGCCGACATTCGGCAACCCTACGATTCCTAGTTTCACTTTCATTTCCTCATTTCATGTATCATTCTCAAATCATTATAAACGAAAGCGGGGAAAATACAAAAGGAACGGGGGATTCCCGTTCCTTACTTAAACCTACTCCACTGTTACCGACTTCGCCAAATTCCTCGGCTTGTCGACATCGTGTCCCAGTGCGACAGATGTGTAGTACGCGATCAGCTGGGTGGGGATGACGGCGAGCAGCGGCGCAAACTTGGGGTCGGTCGTGGGGATCAACACGGATTCGTCACAAACGGAAGCGAGTTCCGGGTGTTCTCTCGTTCCGATGCCGATTACATAGGCGCCGCGCGCTTTGACTTCTTCGATATTGGAGCGTATCTTTTCATAGACTTTCGGTTGAGTGGCGATGGCCAGTACCGGTGTCCCTTTGTCGATGAGGGCGATCGGGCCGTGTTTGAGTTCACCGGCGGGGAAGGCTTCGGTATAAATGTAGGAGATTTCCTTCAGCTTTAGGGCGCCTTCCATGGCCGTGGTGTGATCCAACAATCTTCCAATGTAGAAAGCGACGGGAGATTGCGAAAGCTGCTCCGCCATCTTCTCGTAATCCACGGGTTGGTCCAGTAACGCCTGCATCTGATCGGGTACATTGCGCAGGACTTCTAATCCGAGTACATCGAACGCGTCTAAGAAGAGGTACTGAAGATAGAGCGACAGCATGGCGAAGAGCATCAACTGTGCCGTGTAGGCTTTGGTGGAAGCGACAGAGATTTCCGGCCCCGCCCAGGTGTAGAGCACATCGTCCGCTTCACGAGCGAGCGTCGATCCGGTGACATTGGTGATCGCAATCGTGCGAGCTCCTTTTCTCTTTGCCTCGCGCATGGCGGACAGCGTATCCGCCGTCTCTCCGGATTGTGACACGGCGATGAGAAGCGTGTTTTCATTCACCAAAGGGTCGGAATACCGGAATTCGGACGCGTGTTGAATGAGCACCGGGATCCCTAATGAGTGCTCTAAGAGCGTCCGACCGATCGCTCCCGCATGATAAGCGGTACCGCAGGCGGTAATCCAAATCGTACGCACCTTTTTCATCTGTTCAGCGGTGAGGCTGAAATCTTCAAAATGGATTCGATTGTTCTTTAAGCGTCTCTCCAGCGTTTGGCGGGCGGTTTCCGGTTGTTCGTAAATCTCTTTGAGCATGAAATGCGGATAGCCTTCTTTGGTCGCCGACTCCACATTCCACTCAATGGTTTGGATATTGCGCTCAGCCGAACGTCCCGTCTCGTCAAATACTTGGACCGATTGCTCGTCGAGTCTGGCGATATCTCCGTTTTCAAGATAGATCACGCGGTCGGTATAGGGAAGAATCGCCGGCACGTCGCTGGCGATCATGGTCGTTCCTTCCGCGATCCCGATGATCAGCGGACTTTCATGGCGCACTGCGTAGAGAGCATCGAC
>CAZEBB010000034.1:12835-18931 GCA_964510345.1 uncultured Peptoniphilaceae bacterium | reverse complement strand
CGCCTTCAAACAAGATGCCGAGTGCGTAGGCGCCTTGGAGGCGCGCCACGGCTTTTTGAACGGTTAAAAGCTTATCCTCGCCGTCGTAAAGGTCCAAAAGCATCGCGATGACCTCGGTGTCCGTGTCGGAGCGAAAGCTGTAGCCTCTGCGCACGAGCTCGGCACGCAGCTCTTTGTGATTTTCGATGATGCCGTTGTGTACAATGGCGATGGTGCCGTTGGGATTGGTGTGCGGGTGGGAATTGCGGTCAGACGGCACGCCGTGTGTCGCCCAGCGCGTATGTCCGATCCCGATCTTGTATGGCGTTATGACGCCCTTGATCTCGTCGATCAAGTTTTGCAGTCGCCCGGCTTGTTTCACGACAGTGAGACCGTCGGGGTTCATCAGCGCAATGCCGGCTGAATCGTACCCGCGGTATTCAAGATGTGCCAATCCGTCGATGATGACATCTTTGGCATTTAGGCTCCCAATGGAGCCGGTGATTCCACACATAGGGGTTCACTCCTCAATCAAAAATTGCGGAGGGTCACGGGTTCTTCTTTGTCTCGAACTTTACAGTCCGCCTTTGTGAGAACCTCAGGCTGTGATACCTTCGGAGCATCCGCCGAAATTTCGATGACTCCGTTCCTCGTCAACCCTTACGGGTTCTGGCGCTATTTCTATTTATCTCCGCAAAAATATCGTAACATACCGATGCTAATGTGTAAAAAAAGTTAAAATCGAGACTATCGTTTTCATTCAGACACAAAAAGGGTAGAATAGAAGAAGGTTTGTTTTTAGGAGAGTACATGGAAAATAAAAGACTTGAAATTGTTCGCGAACACCTTCGCTACTTAAAAGCGGACGCTGTGGTCATTCCCACGTCTGACCCGAACCAAAATGAATACGTCGCCGATCGGTACCAGCTGCGCCGTCACCTGTCCGGCTTCACGGGGAGCGCGGGCACGCTTGTCGTCGCACATGACTGGGCGGGCTTATGGACGGATGGCCGGTATGAGCTGCAGGCAAAGCATGAACTACAAGGGACAGGGATCGACCTCTACTGCACAGCGTTAGAGGGCACCCTTTCAATTGAAAAGAAACTGAGCGAATTACCGGAGGACGCAAAAGTTGTCGTCGACGGATCGCGTATGAGTCACGCTGAATTTGAAAGGATTTCGAAAGGGATCGCACCACGCGCACTCAGCGCCGAGCTGATCTCTGAGAACTTATGGATGTACGGGGACAGCTTACCCAACGAGATTATCACCGTGGTGCCGGACGAGAATGCCGGAGCAACCCGCGCCGAAAAATTGACCGATCTGCGGAAGCGCCTCCGAGACGCGGGTGCCGAAGCGACGATGATCGGCGCGTCGGAAGACATCTGTTGGCTTTTAAACTTGCGCGGTAACGATGTACCGCACACCCCCATCTTTTACGCATTTCTTTGGGTGGACCAGAAATACTGCACGCTCTTCTTGGAGCGCGAGAAGCGAAACAGCCCGAGTCTCTTCTCACTATACGATGACAATATCAATGTATTCGACTTTCACTACGATGCGTATGTGATGCCGACGAAAAAGGAACGCACGACGGTCCTTCTCGACCCGAATCGGATCAACGAAAAGATGGCTTCGATGATGGAAAAGCATCATGACGTCATCTACGAGCGAAACCCCTCAACCGACGCAAAGGCGGTAAAAAATGCAACAGAAATTGCCAATTTACGCGAAGCGTATCGCAGAGACGGCATCGCCCTGACCAAGTTTTTCCATTGGATTGAAAACGAGGGTGTGGGGAAAACCGAATACGAGATTGCAGAGAAACTGGAAGGATTTCGCGCGGAAGGGGACGGTTTCTTAGAGTTGAGTTTTTCGACGATTGCCGGTTACGGCCCCAATGGTGCCATCATCCATTACAAACCGGAGAGAGAGACGAGTGCCGTTTTGGAGAATGAGAGCCTGCTCTTGGTCGATAGCGGCGGGCAATATGATGTCGGTACGACGGACATCACGCGCACGATTGCGATGGGAGAGCTTTCCGAACAGGAGAGAAGAGATTACACTTTGACCTTGCGCTCTCATATCGCATTGGCAACCGCGCTCTTTCCGAAGGGGGCGACGGGCACGATACTGGACGGTTTTGCACGATACCCGATGTGGCAGCAAATGATCGATTACCGACATGGTACCGGCCACGGCGTGGGGTATCGCCTCTCGGTCCACGAAGGGCCGATGAGCATCAGCCGTGCGACGAACACCGTGCCGCTGGAGCCGGGGATGGTCGTTTCCATCGAACCGGGGATTTATCGCGAGGGTTCACACGGCGTGCGGATCGAAAATATCGTCGTCGTGGAGACGGCCGGCGCCAACGACTTCGGGGAGTTTCGTCAGTTTTCGGTATTATCGGATTGCTATATCGACACCGCTCCCTTGGAGCTGTCGCTGCTCTCATCACAGGAAAAAGAGTGGCTCAATTCGTACAATAAGAGAGTCTATGAAAACTTGGCGGATGGGCTGGACGAAGAGACGAGGGCGTTTCTGCATCGAAAGACGAGGTCTGTCTATTGACACCGATCCAAGAGCTGCTCAAGGAGCTGCCTGATCGCCCCGGCGTGTATTTGATGATCAATGCAGATGACGAAGTCATTTATGTCGGCAAAGCGATCTCACTGAAAAAACGAGTGCGGTCCTATTTTACAAAACTCAGCGGACAAGCCGGAAAAGTGCGGGCGATGGTCTCGCATGTCGTCCGGTTCGAATATATCATCGTCGACAATGAAGTCGAAGCGTTGGTGTTGGAGTCCAATCTCATCAAAGAAAAAAAGCCTCGCTACAATATTTTGTTGCGAGACGATAAGCAGTATCCGTATATTCTGATCACGGATCAGTCTTTTCCGCGGCTGCTCAAAGTGCGGTCGGTAGGGGGAGACAAAGGGGAGTACTTCGGCCCATTCCCCAATGCCTATGCCGTCAATGATCTCATCGCACTGATGCAGCGTATCTTTCCCTTACGGACCTGCAGTTTGCGTTTCGAGAGAGGGGATCGACTCGAGCGGCCGTGCCTCAATTACTTTATCGGCCGTTGCCCGGCACCGTGTATCGGAATCGCCGATGAGGCGGCTTACTTGGAGGCGATCGAATCTGTCCGAGGATTTTTACGCGGCAAGTCGAGTGATTTGATCGAACAGACTGAAGCTCGGATGCGAAAAGCAGCGGACGAGATGCAATACGAGCTCGCCGCAACGTATCGCGATCACTTAAAATCGATTCATACACTGCTGGAGAAACAGACCGTTTCGACGACGAAAGATCTGGATATCGACCTCATTGCGATGGCGCGCTCGGAGAGACGCTGCTGTGTGCAGGTGTTTTTCATGCGAGGCGGAAAAATCGTCGAACGAGAGCACTTCATTATTGACGACGACTACAAAGAAGAGGATGCGCAGATTCTACGCGCCTTTTTGATGCAATTCTATATGGATTCGAGCTATATTCCGCAGGAAGTGCTCGTCGACGTGGATCCACTGGATAAAGAGGCGATCGAGAGTTTTCTCAGTGGGAAACGAGGCACCCAGGTCCGCATTCGTACGCCGAAGCGCGGCAAGAAATTCGACCTGTTGGACACCGTACGCACCAATGCAAAAGACATGCTGGACAAATACGAACAAAAGATGTCCCGAAGAGAGCGCACGAAGCCACTCGGTTTAGAACAGTTGGAAGAAAAACTGGGGATCGGCGAATTGGAGCGGATCGAATGTTACGATATCTCCAACATTTCCGGGGCGCAGACGGTCGGTTCGATGGTGGTGTTTCTGAACGGAGAGAAAGCGCCAAAAGAATACCGCAAATTTCAGATTCGCACAGCGCAGGGACCGGACGATGTAGGAAGTCACAAGGAGATGCTGATGCGCCGGATGAGACGGGCACTCGGTGAAATAGAGAGTGAAAAAGAGCGCACAAGTTTTGGTCAGATTCCGAATCTGATCCTAATCGACGGCGGTGTCCATCAGGTGAATGCAGCGAACGATGTCATGCGAGAGATCGGCTTGCACATACCGATTTGCGGATTAGTGAAAGACCAGTTTCACAATACAAGGGGACTGATCTGGCGCGGGGAAGAAATCCCATTGACCATCCGAACCCCCTTATACCGTTTTTTATATGAAATCCAAGAAGAAGCGCATCGATTTGCCGTACAATATCATCGCAAACTCAGAGATACGCAGATGACGAAGACGGTACTGGATGATATCCCCGGGATTGGGGAGAAGAGAAAGAAAGCCCTACTGCGCCACTTCAAGACGATTCCGGCGATCCAAGAGGCAAGCGAGGAAGAACTTAATCAAGTGCCCGGCATGAACAAAAAAGCGGCCGACAGTGTGTATACCTATTTTCGCAAGGGGGAACGCAATGAAGAAAGTTAAACTAAAACAGTTCGTCGAATCGCTGGATTTAGAAGTTGTTCACAAATCCAAAGATTATGAAGACGTCTATATCGAATCACGTGACATCAACCGACCCGGTCTGCAGCTCGTCGGTTATATGACCAGTTATCCGTACGAGCGGTTACAGATCATTGGACAATTGGAACACAACTATTATATGACGCTCGACACACAGACTTGCTATGAGCGCTTCCGAGGGCTCTTAAGTTACGATATTCCGGGGATGATCTTTTCCCGGAAACTGGAGATCCGGCAAGATATCTTAGACCTCGCCATGCACTATGACAAGAGTTTCTTTCGTTCGACGCTTCCGACGACCAATCTGATTACGAGGATCAATACCGCGCTTGAGCTGATGCTCGCTGAGGAGATTACGATCCACGGGGTACTGGTGGAGATCTTCGGTTCCGGGGTCTTGCTGCTGGGAGACAGCTCTGTAGGGAAATCCGAAACCGCTTTGGATTTAATCATTCGCGGCCATCGGCTTGTCGCGGACGACGTGGTTGTCATCAAAAAAATGGTGACCGGGCTGCTCGGCACCTCACCGGAAAATATTCGCCACTTTATGGAGATCCGAGGGATCGGAATTATTGACATCGGCAGACTATATGGCCTTGGCTCGGTAAAAACGGAAGAGTACATCGACCTCGTGATCGACATGCACACATGGGAACCCGGCCAGGAATATGACCGACTCGGCATCGATGAACAACATTATGACATCCTCGGGGTACCGATTCCCATGGTCAAAATTCCGGTCAAAACGGGGAGGAATATGGCAATGATCATCGAAGTCGCCACTCGAAACCATCGCCAACGAACACTGGGGTACAATGCAGCATTGGAATTAAATAAGCGTTTGTTCTCCAAAGGAAATTAGTAAGAAATATTCATGAAGCGATAAGACCTACTCATGTTAATTGTTTCGAATCAACTTGAGACTTTATTCTCAAAAGCGGGGAAAAAATGCTTAAAAATGAGATGAAACGGATTTCATTTGACAAGGTTACTATCAATCGATATACTATTATTGAAACACTTGTGTCCCTTTTGGATACGAGAAGTGCATATTTATAAAAACTACAGGAGGTTGTACAATGTCAAGAACTATGAAGACGATGGACGGGAATACCGCTGCCGCTCATGTCGCGTATGCATTTACCGACGTAGCCGCCATTTACCCGATCACTCCCTCTTCGACGATGGCAGAACTGATTGACGAATGGTCTGCTTTTGGTCGTGAAAACATTTTTGGCGAACAAGTTCTCGTTTCAGAACTGCAAGCTGAAGGTGGTGCGGCCGGTGCAGTCCACGGAGCACTTACTGCAGGTGCGTTAACGACAACATTTACCGCATCGCAAGGTCTGCTGCTGATGGTGCCGAACATGTACAAAATCGCAGGAGAAAATCTCCCGGGCGTATTCCACGTATCCGCGCGCGCGATTGCCAGCCATGCTCTGTCGATCTTCGGTGACCACCAAGACGTTATGGCCGCTCGCCAAACCGGTTTCGCTTTGTTGGCATCGGGTTCCGTACAAGAGGTCATGGATCTGGGCGCTGTCGCTCACTTAGCAGCGATTAAAGGAAAAGTACCTTTCGTTCACTTCTTCGACGGATTTAGAACCAGCCACGAAGTACAAAAGATTGAAGTCATGGAATATGACGAATT
>CAZEBB010000034.1:0-12825 GCA_964510345.1 uncultured Peptoniphilaceae bacterium | reverse complement strand
ATCTACTTCCAAAGAGCAGAAGCATCCAACCCCTACTATGAAAATATTATTGGCGTCGTCGATGACTACATAGGAAAGATCAATGCAATCACCGGCAGAAACTATGGATTGTTTGACTACTACGGCGCAGAAGATGCTGACCGCGTAATCGTCGCCATGGGTTCCGTGACCGACGCATTGGAAGAAGTTGTCGATTACCTCAACGAAAAAGGCGAAAAAGTCGGCGTACTCAAAGTGCACCTGTATCGCCCGTTCAGCAAAGAACACTTCCTTGCAAAAATGCCGAAGAGCGTCAAGAAAATTGCCGTTCTCGACCGTACGAAAGAAAAAGGATCCTTGGGAGAGCCTCTATTCTTAGACGTGCGCTCCATTTACTATGACCAAGAAGACGCACCGGTCATCGTCGGCGGACGCTATGGTTTAGGTTCCAAAGACACGAACCCGTCGCTCTTGAAGACCGTTTACGATCATATCAAACAAGACAAACCGCGCTCCGGCTTCACGATCGGTATCAAAGACGACGTCACCAATCTGTCACTGGAAGTCACCGAGCAGATCCGTGCGGTCAACGACGGAACGATCCGCTGCAAATTCTGGGGCTTCGGCTCTGACGGAACCGTCGGCGCGAACAAGCAAGCGATCAAGATCATCGGTGACGGCACCGATATGTACGCACAAGGATACTTCGACTATGACTCGAAAAAATCCGGTGGCGTTACCATCTCGCACTTGCGCTTCGGCGACAACAAGATTCGTTCGACCTATCTGATCGACGAAGCGGACTTTGTCTCCTGCTCGAAACAATCCTATGTACATCAATACGAACTCCTTCGCGGTCTAAAAGATGGCGGCGTCTTCCTACTGAATACGCTGTGGAACGAAGAGGAACTGGAAGAGCATCTGCCGGGCGAGCTGAAGAGCTATATCGCCAACCACAATATCGAGTTCTACACGATCAATGCTTCCAAGATCGCTGCAGAAATCGGATTGGGCGGACGCACCAATATGATCATGCAATCCGCATTCTTCAATCTCTCCAAAGTTCTCCCGATTGAAGAAGCACTCGCACACTTGAAAGACTCCGTTGTCAAAGAATACGGTCGCAAAGGTGAGAAAGTCGTTAAGATGAACCACGACGCGATCGACGCCGGTGTGGATGCACCTGTGAAGATCAATGTACCGGAAAGCTGGAAAAACGCAATGGCAGCAGAAGAAGTACATGAAGAGCGCCCGGCATTCATCGATGAAGTCGTCATCCCGATGACCCGTCAATTAGGAAACGACCTCCCCGTATCGGCATTTAAAGATATCGCCAACGGCGAACTCCCGATGGGAACGTCCCAATACGAAAAACGCGGAATCGCAGCGGCTGTTCCGGAATGGCAAATCGACAACTGTATCCAATGTAACCGTTGCTCGCTCGTCTGCCCGCACGCCGTCGTTCGTCCGTTCCTCGTGACTGAAGAAGAAAAGGTCAATGCACCGGCCGGATTTGAAACCAAAAAAGCCGTCGGTAAAGGCTTAGAAGAATATGGCTATCGCATCCAAGTCAGCCCGTTAGACTGCACAGGCTGCGGAAACTGCGCCGACGTTTGCCCGGCAAAAGAAAAAGCGCTCGTCATGAAGCCTTTCGAAGGCCAAGTCGAAGCACAAAAAGACAACTGGAAATACGCACATGACGTCGTCGGCTATAAAGAAGACGCGATGAGCGATGACACCATCAAAGGATCGCAGTTCAAGCAACCACTGGTTGAGTTCTCCGGCGCTTGCGCAGGCTGTGGCGAAACCGCATATGCGAAGCTCGTTACGCAACTGTTCGGCGATCGCATGATGATTGCCAACGCAACCGGTTGCTCGATGATCTGGGGCGCTTCCGCACCTTCGACGCCTTACACCATCAACAAAAACACCGGATGCGGACCGACATGGGCCAACTCGCTGTTTGAAGACAACGCAGAGTTCGGACTCGGTATGCACTTGGCAACCCGTAACAAACGCGCGCAAATCAAAAAGCTCGTCGAGAAATTTGCTGAGCAAGGCCGTGACGACGACCTCGTCAAGACCGGGAAAGCATGGGTCGAAAAGATGGACGACTACGCCGGATCCAAAGAGACCGGACATGAGTTCTTCAAAGCGATCGAAGCAGCCACCGGCGATGATGCAATGATCAAAAACCTGAAGGGCTTGACCGATTACCTCGTCAAGAGAAGCCAATGGATCATCGGTGGAGACGGTTGGGCGTACGACATCGATTACGGCGGATTAGACCACGTACTTGCTTCCGGCGAAAATGTCAATGTCCTCGTACTCGACACCGAAGTCTACTCCAACACCGGTGGACAATCCTCCAAGGCGACTCCGACTGCAGCCGTTGCAAAATTTGCAGCTTCCGGTAAGAAGATCCGCAAAAAGGACCTCGGTTTGATGGCGGTCACCTATGGATATGTCTATGTTGCACAAGTTGCCCTCGGCGCAGATATGAACCAAACTCTCAAGGCGATTAAAGAAGCAGAAAGCTATGACGGACCTTCGTTGATCATCGCATATGCACCTTGTATCAACCATGGGATCACGACCGGTATGGGCACCAGCTCCAAGCAACAGCTCAAAGCGGTTGAAACCGGATACTGGCACCTCTATCGCTTCGACCCGAGACTGGTGGAAGAAGGCAAGAACGGATTCCAACTCGACAGCAAAGAACCGACCAAACCTCTGTCCGAATTCCTCGAGAGCGAAGTGCGCTACACGACACTCAAACGCTCCTTCCCGGCAGAAGCGGAAGAACTCTTTGCGATCGCAACAGACAACGCAAAAACACGCTACGAGTCCTACAAGAAACTCGCAGACGCATAAGAAACTCCAATCAAACGAGCGCGCGTGCCCATGGTACGCGCGCCTTTTTTGTCTCTAAGTCAATAACGGTAGGGAAGAAGTCAAAAGGAAAAAAGACAGGACTGATAAAATATAAGGAGAAAGGAGTGATCTTGTGGAAATCCAATATATGGATTGGGGACAAACCGAGTGGCATTATTTTGAACGCAGTCGAGACGAACAAACGACAAATCTAACATTGGGAATCAGTACGATTAATCCATACACCATCCAAAAGCCGCATCGCCATTATGGAAACGAGCAATATATCTACATACTGCAAGGGCAAGGGACCTATGTGATCAACGGAGTTGAATCAAAAGCCGGTGCCGGTGAGTTTTTGTATTTACCGCCGGAAGCCATCCATGAGACTCGCAACCCTTTTGAAGAGCCGATTCGGGAGTTGATTATCTCAAATCCTGTGCGTGTGTACCCCATTGGGAAAGGTGCAAAACTGGCGAATCAGTATAAAGATCCTCTCATGGCGGCTGTTGTCTCGATGGAATTACACGAAATCAACGCAAAGGATTTTCCTCTCATGGTATTCAGCGCGAGAAAGAAGATCATATTCAACAACGAAAAATTCCCTGAAACTTGTGCAAAACACTGCGATCCGTGGAGACATTTGAAGGCATGTCCCTGCATGGATCGTAAGATGAAAGAAGAGGAACAATCGTATCGATGCCCGTACGGACTTACGATTTATGACTTTCCTTTACGACTCGAGAATCAACCGAGCGCCTTACTGAAAGGTGGATTTATTTCGATCGATACAGACAGTGATATCGACGTCGGGTTAAAGACGTCCCGATCGACCGAGCAAGGGGTATACGCGTTTTTGGCACAGATCGCTGGCGGGATTGAGGAGATGACGCGATACCATTCGATGCGCAAGAATCTTCAGGAAAAACAACTACTGTTGGAAGACCGCGAGAAGAACATCGCTCAATTGTCGACCCATCTGCAAAAAGAAAAGCAAAAATCGGTGGATTTGAGAATCAATCATCATTTCTTGTTCAATATCCTCAATCATTTTGCTTCGCTGTCACTCATCGGTGAAAGACAAGATCTGTATGAGGGCATTATCGACTTGTCCAAAATGCTACGATACTCCTCAAAACAAGACTTTCAAATGGCGACTCTCGCAGATGAGTTGGATTATGTGAAGATCTACTTACGGCTTCAAGAACGAAGATACGGAAGTGGTTTGAAAATTGAAATCAATGTACCTCATGGTCTTTTGAGCTTTCCAATACCATTTAATTTTATGCAACCGGTAGTTGAGAATGCCTTTACACATGGATTCATGGAGTACAACGGGGTTAAGGTAATCAAAATCGATTGCCAAGAACTTGAAGACAAAATTCAAATTGAAATTACAAATAATGGGCACATGATCGATATGGCAAATGTATCACTGATCACAAGGGAATGGACAGCGGGCTCCAAACACGGACTGGGGTTAATCTACCATAAACTAAGTATGGCGTATGGAACAAATTTTGAATTAGACATCAACAGCAATATTCATGAAACATCCGTAGTTATTCAACTACCAAAAGGAGAAGAACAATGATCCCGGTGTTTATTATCGACGATGAGGAATCAGCAATCCAAATATTACAACATTTACTCAAACATCAGGATCTACCGATCACCGTTGTCGGGACCGCCCGGAATGGTAAAGAAGCTTTACATCTTCTCGACGAGACAACCGAGCACATTGTGTTTATTGATATCCAAATGCCTTTTCTTTCTGGAATAGAGCTTATGGAGAAATTTCCGCAACACAAGTATATCGTCGTTTCTGCATTTTCCCTTTTTGAATACGCACAAGCATCGATTCAGCAGGGAGCCATCGACTATTTATTGAAGCCGATTGACAATTCAGCATTGCGAACTTCACTTTCGCGTGCTTTGGGTTTCTCATTCCACAGTCACCCGGTCGTAAACGAAGTGATGAGTTTATTGAATTCAGATTTCATGTATCAGATATCTCTGACTGATATCGCATCGAAAGTGAACTTGGATGCTTCTTATCTTGCTCGTCTTTACAAGCGAGAAACAGGGACGACAATCATTGCGGAGCTCCACGAAATTCGGTTAACAAAGGCAATGGATTTGTTGAAGAATAGCCAAAAAGATATTCAGGAGATAGCGTATGAAATTGGATATCAGAACTTTAATACATTCTATCGGCATTTTAAGAGAAAATATGATATGTCACCCAGCAAAGTGAGAGAAAAATATCAAATATAAGTCAAGATTTGGAAGCTTTTGAACAAGACCCGTAATGTATGAAAATGATTCGATATGAAATAATGACATTAATAAAAAAAGGAGGGTCTTATGTCATTAGGTGAAATTGTTTCTCTACTTGAATCTATTATTTGGAGCAACTGGCTAGTCGGATTGTGCTTATTTGCAGGTATATTCTTCTCAATACGAATGGGGTTTCCGCAAATACGATTGTTTAAGGACATGGTTACATTGCTTTTCAAAGGCGACAAATCAGAAACAGGCGTTACCCCATTCCAAGCGTTCTCAACTAGCGTTGGTGGACGTGTCGGCGTTGGAAATATCGCCGGAGTCGCGACAGCGATCGCGATGGGTGGTCCAGGAGCTGTCTTTTGGATGTGGGCGAGCGCTTTCTTGGGAGCCGGCTCCGCATTCGTTGAATCATCGTTAGGTCAAGCCTATAAGGTAAAAATCGGCGATGAGTATGTTGGTGGGCCAGCGTTTTTTATTGAAAAAGGATTAGGTCAGCGCTGGTACGGAGTCCTCTTCGCGATTGCGACGATTCTCGCACCCGGAGTACTAATGCCCAGTGCTCAGTCTTTTTCAATCGCAAAATCAGTGGAAACCGGATTCGGAGTTCCGATGATAGCAACAGGAGTTGTACTGTGTATACTCGTGGCTTTGGTTATTTTCGGTGGCGTTAAACGAATTGGTAAAACCGCAGAGGTCATCGCTCCTTTTATGGCGATCGGATACGTCATAATGGCAGTCATCATTATCGGTGCCAATGTTACGAGAGTTCCTGAAATATTCGGTCTAATCTTTAGCTCTGCATTTGGTATGAATGCTGTTTTCGGCGGGATTATTGGAAGTGCCATCGCATGGGGCGTAAAACGTGGCGTTTACTCGAATGAAGCCGGACAAGGTTCCGGGGCAATTGTTGCATCAGCGGCAGAAGCTTCGCACCCGGCAAAACAAGGATTAGTCCAAGCATTTTCTGTTTATATTGATACTCTACTCGTATGTACGGCAACAGCTTTAATGGTTCTCTTAACAGATAGCTATAACGTTCTTGGCGAGACAGGCGGGGCGGCTATCGTCGAGCATTTACCGGGTGTCGAATATGGCGTTCTCTATACACAAGCAGCCGTTGATACATTATTCAGTGGCTTCGGAGCGAGATTTATCGCGATTGCGGTCTTCTTGTTTGCTTTTACTTCCTTGATGTCGTACTACTATCAAGCTGAGAGTAATATGAGTTATTTATTCCCTGGAAAGAAAAATGCAACACTGTTTTTGAGAATTTTGTTTTTAGCTTCAACCTTCTACGGGATTATCAATTCCAGCCAGTTAATTTGGACCTTCGGAGACTTAGGGGTCGGTATGATGGCGTGGCTGAATATCATTGCGATTCTGTTGCTTTCCGGGAAGGGAATTATGCTTCTAAAGGATTACGAGGAACAGAAACGTCAGGGATTAGACCCGGTGTTCAATCCGGCGCTATTGGGGATTAAGGATAGTATTTGGGAAGCAAAGTATAAAGAAAAGAGGGGTGCATAATGCTAAAATACACGAAACAGACGGACCCGGAAGTATATGAAATCGCCGTTAAGGAATATGAAAGACAAAAGCATAATATCGAAATGATCGCGTCGGAATCTACCGTTCCGATGCCTGTAATGGAACTAAGCGGGTCCGTATTTACGAACAAAACGCTGGAAGGGTACCCTGGGAATCGCTATCAGGCGGGATCGGGCGTTGCCGATGAACTGGAGATATTGTTGAACGAGAGGGCGAAGGAAGTCTATGGCTGCGAACATGCGAATTTGCAGCCCTACTCGGGATCAACCGCCAATTATGCGGTATATGCTGCGGTACTCAAACCCGGCGATCGCGTCATGAGTATGCGACTTGACCAAGGCGGCCATTTGACGCACGGAAGCCCGGCCAACTTTCTTTCCAAGAACTATGAATACAGGTTTTATGGTGTCAATGAGAAGACGGAGACGATCGATTATGAACAGTTGGAAGAGATCGCCAGAGAGTTTAAGCCCAAGCTGATCATCGCCGGAGGGAGTAGTTATCCGAGGCTGATTGATTACGAGAGAATCGCAACCGTTGCCAAAGAAATCGGCGCCTATTTTATGGTCGATATGGCGCATATCGCTGGACTTGTCGCAGCGAAAATTCTTCCCTCACCGGTCCCTCACGCAGATTTCGTTACCTCATCGACAACCAAGACGTTCTGCGGCCCTCGCTCCGGTATGGTCTTATGTAAAGCGGAACATGCGAAGATGATCGACAAGGGCGCCTTCCCCGGGGCCTTAGGATCCATTCATCTCGCCACGATGGCAGCCAAAGCGTGGTCATTGAAATATACACAAACGAATGAATTCATCAACATTATGAAGCAGGTCGTCGCCAATGCGAAGACGCTGGCAGAAGAGCTCGAGAAACACGGGTTCCGCATCGTAAGCGGTGGAACAGACAATCATATTGTTATGGTCGACCTCACACCCAAAGGAATTACAGGCAAACAGTTCCAAATTGCGCTTGATTCGATCGGGATTACCGTCAACAAGAACCAAATTCCTAATGATCCGCAAAACCCCTTCATCACCAGCGGTGTACGGATCGGAACCACCAGCATTTCTCAGAGAGGACTCAAAGAAGAGGAGGTGCGAACCATCGCCTCCATTATGAACCGAGTTGCTGCGAATGTTGAGAATGAGGAGGAGCTTGCGAAACTTAGAGAAGAAGCTCAGGCCTTCATCGCAAAATATCCGCTGTACACAGACGAAAGCTTCTTTCACTAATCCAAACTGCCGCCGGACGCAACCCGGCGGCTTTTTTCGACCTTGCGCGGCCTTGTCGCTATGGGTTACAATAACAAGGAGTAGAAAGGTGGTGAAAGATTGGAATTACGGGATATTCTACTGGAAATTATCGCTTCCGACGATGTGCAGGCGCTGGAGAACCTGTTCGAAGAATGGCAGGACATCGACATCGCGATCGCGCTTTCAGAGTTGGAAGACGAAGAGATTTTGAACGTGTTTGCCCTTCTCGACGATGAGAAGAAGGCATTGCTTCTTGAAGAGGAAGAGGAAGAAGAACAGATTCGCATTATCAATCTATTGAGTATCGAAGAAATTCTGGGAATCTTTCATCATATGTCCACGGACGATATTACGGATATCGTCGGTGCCCTGTCCGTGAGAAAACGCAAAGACATCCTCAATCTCATGAAAAAGAGCGACTCGGAAGAGATCTCGATGTTGCTCCGTTACGACCCGGAGTCTGCCGGCGGGATTATGACCACCGAGTATATCGCATTGCGCGGCTCTCTGACGGCGATGCAGGCGCTTAAGAAGCTCAAGGAGATCGCTCCCTCGACGGAAGTCATCGACACGCTGTTTGTGACCGACTATACTCATCGTCTGTTGGGCACGGTCGACTTGCGTTTGCTTTTATCGGCGCCGGACGAAGAACGCCTGTCTGAGATCATGGAGGCCAATCCAATCAGTGTCTATACCGACACCGACCAGGAAGAAGTATCGCTCTTAGTATCCAAGTATGACTTGCAGGTTATGCCGGTTACCAATCGTAGGGGCGCATTATTGGGGATCGTCACGATCGACGATATCATCGACGTCTTGATCGAAGAGCATACCGAAGACATGTTGATGATGTCCGGGGTTGACAAGGACGAGCGACTGGAGTCCGATGTTTTGAGCTCTGTGAAGATGCGTGTGCCTTGGTTGATCGTCAATCTGTTCACCGCGTTGATCTCCGCGTTTCTCGTCGCCCAGTTTGACAATACGATCGCACAGGTCGCCATATTGGCGGCGGCGATGCCGGTGATTGCGGGACTCGGAGGATCGGCAGGTTCGCAGACGCTCTCGGTTACCATACGTGCACTTGCGATGGAGGAGATCGACCTAAAAGAAAGTATGTCGATCCTTAGAAAACAGTTGGGCGTCGGTCTTATCAACGGAGTGATTATCGGATCGATCGGCGGGTTTATTATCTATGTGATGCTGAACAATCTCGTGCTGGCATTGATCGTCTTTGCCGCGATGGTGGGGAATCAACTGGTAGCAAATATCGTCGGCTTTGTCGTGCCGGTGGTCTTAACGAAACTTCATTTGGACCCGGCCATGTCGTCTGCCATGTTTGTCACGACGACAACGGATATCATCGGCTTCTTTTTGTTGTTAGGACTCGCTACACGATATATGCCGCACTTAATCAATTTATAGATAAGGACATTTTATGGACGCAAAAATACGAGAGTATCAAAAATACTTCGAAAAAATCGCTCATGACGGCGAAAAAATGGCGGATCATACGACGTTTCGAATCGGCGGGCCCATCGATCTGATGCTGATCCCCGAGACGGAAAGTCAGATTGCAGAGATCGTCGCTCGCGTGAAAAACGATCCGGTGCCGTTTATGGTACTGGGGAACGGAAGCAATCTATTGGTGAGAGATGGCGGGATCCGAGGGATTGTGATGAAGATTTCCGATAACTTTTCTGAGATACAAGTGGAAGGGGAGCGGATCTACGCGCAAGCCGGAGCGCTTCTTTCGGATATATCCAAAGTGGCACTCGGTCATGCGCTCACCGGTTTCGAATTTGCCGGGGGCATTCCCGGAACCGTCGGCGGAGCTATGGTCATGAATGCCGGTGCCTACGGCGGCGAAATGATCGATATCGTCGAGACGGTACGCCTATTGGACGCCGATGGAAATTTGATGATCAAACGCTGTGACGAAATGGGCTTCGGATACCGAAAGAGCCACGTATTGCCCCAAGGTTGGACGGTATTGGGAGCGACTTTTTTATTGCGTTCCGGGGATCCGATCGCCATCAAGGAAAAGATTGACGATCTGACACTACAGAGGGAAACCAAGCAGCCTCTAGAATACGCAAGTGCGGGATCTACATTTAAGCGACCGGAAGGCTATTTTGCCGGAAAATTGATCGATGACAGCGGTTTGCGCGGGTTTCGATACAAAGATGCGCAAGTATCGCAGAAACACTGCGGTTTTGTCATCAATCGCGGTGACGCCAGCTGCCAAGATGTGTTAACGCTGATCGATTCGGTGAAAAAGATCGTTCGTGAGCAGCAGGGGATTGATCTGGAGACGGAAATTAAGATCATTGGAGAAGATTTGTGCGAGTAAAAGGCGACTATCATACCCATACGATTTATAGTCGAAACGGTCACGGAAAAGGTACGATCGAGGAGAATGCGAGGTCGGCCTACGAACGAGGGCTCAAAGAAATCGCCATCTGCGACCACGGACCGGGTCACTTATTCTTTGGCGTTTTACCGGAAAAGTTTTCCGAAATTCGCGAAGAGATCGACCGCGTGAACCGTCTCTATGAAGGGGAGGACTTTCGCGTATTAATGGGGTGTGAAGCGAATGTCACGAGCTTTGACGGCGACTGGGATCTAACGCAGGACATGCGAGCTCAATTGGATATTTGTGCGGTCGGGTTTCATTATGGGGTAAAAATGAAAGACATCAAGAGCGCCTGGACATTTTTTATCCTCAACCCGTTGTCGAAAATCATCCCACCCTTACGCCGTCGGATGGCCAAGAAGAATACGGACGCACTCATTCGCATCATCGAGAAGCACCCGGTAACCTTTTTATCACATCCCGGTGACAAAGCGGCGGTTGACGTAGAACGGTTGGCAAAAGCGTGCGCCAAACACGGTGTTTTTATGGAAATCAACTCGCATCATGCGAAGCTCTCTACGGAAGATGTACGCATGGCGATGAGAACAGACGTACAGTTTATTATCAATTCAGACGCTCACCATCCCGACCATATCGGGCACGTAAGTGAAGGGCTCAAACGCGCGCAGGATGCGGGAGTACCGCTGGCGCGGATCCGTAACGCCACAGAATAGGAGTTCATATGCAAATCGTCATTATCACCGGCATGTCAGGCGCGGGGAAGTCGTCCGCACTGAATATTTTTGAGGACATGGGATATTACTGCATGGATAATTTGCCGCCGCAGTTGATCTCTAACTTTGTCGACCTGACGGAGCAATCACGACGGTCATTTGACAAGCTGGCGGTCGGTGTCGATATCCGCGGGGGAATCTTCTTTGACGCCTTAGATGAAGCGGTCACGGCACTTCGAAAAGCCGGGCTTTCTGTCTATATCCTCTTTTTAGATTCCACGGACGAGATCCTCGTGCGCCGTTTTAAGGAGTTGAGACGCCCTCATCCGCTGGGAGAAAATGCCGATTTGCTAACGGGCATCCAGAGCGAGCGAACGAAGTTGCGCGATGTGAGAAAACAGGCCAATCTGATTATCGACACCTCGCATAAGAATCTGGGGGCGCTTAAAGAATCAATTATGGCACACTTCAGCAGTTCTGAGGACGGCGTCACCTTCACGATCAGTATCATCTCCTTCGGATATAAGTACGGGATGCTGCTGGATGGCGATTTAGTATTCGACGTTCGTTTTTTGCCGAATCCGTTTTATATCGAAGGACTCAGAGAGCAAACCGGACTGGATGCGGCCGTGCAGGACTATGTCTACGGATTTGAAGAGACAAATATCGTCCTAGATAAGATCACGGACTTATGTGAATACCTGATCCCTTTGTATCAGCGAGAAGGAAAAACCGGCCTGACGATCGGCATCGGCTGCACGGGGGGAAGACACCGCTCCGTTTCGATCGGCCATGCGCTAATGGATCGTTTAGTGAAAGCAGGAGAAAAAGTCGTCTTATATCATAGAGACGGAAAACATTGGAATGTATAGGAAAAGTGAAATGAAAGTCGTAGCGCTTGGTGGTGGTACCGGTTTATCCATACTGCTATCGGGACTGAAGACCGTAACAAAAGAAATAACGGCCGTCGTCAATGTCGTAGACGACGGCGGTAGCTCAGGAAGACTGAGAGAAGACTTAGGGATGCTTCCTCCGGGAGATATCCGGGCGTGTCTGGTCGCATTGGCAACCCAGGAATCTGAACTCCAGCGCTTGTTTCAGTATCGGTTCAGCGAAGGAGAATTAGATGGGCAGAGCTTCGGAAATCTATTCCTCGCCGCGATGAATGAATTGTACGGGAGTTTTGATACCGCTCTCCAAAAGACATCGGATATACTAGCGATCACGGGGAAAGTACTCCCGATGACGCTCGAAGATGTCGCACTCATCGCAGAATTAGACGACGGGACGACGATCCAAGGAGAGTCGGAGATCCCCAATTTTGTGCGCGCAAAAAATGCGAAGATACGCCGTGTCTATATGACCAAAGACAATGCAAAACCCTTGGAACAAACGCTGCAGGCGATTGAAGAAGCGGATCTGATCCTGTTGGGGCCGGGCAGCTTATATACCAGTGTGATGCCGAACCTACTCGTAGAGGGGATTGTCGATGCATTACAAATGGCCAGAGCGCCGGTGATTTATATCGCCAATGTGATGACACAATCCGGAGAGACGGTCGGGTATTCGTTGGCAGATCACTATCGGGCTATTATGCTGCATAGCAACCGACGGTTTATCGACGAAATCTATTATAACGATGAAGAAGTGCCGCCGGAAGTTGCCGAGCACTACTACGCGATCGATAAAACCGTTCCGGTCTGCATGACGGAAGAAGACAGCGAGTACTTTCGCAACGAGGGCATCAAGACCGTCGGCGGCCCGTTTATCGAAGTGAGAAAGAACTATATCC
>CAZEBB010000033.1:0-21583 GCA_964510345.1 uncultured Peptoniphilaceae bacterium | reverse complement strand
ACCGGCTCATGTTTTCAATTGCCATTTTTTCCCACGATCCTCTCTACAATCTTTTGAGCCGCCGCATCGATCGTCTTCTGCGGGACCGATTGTAATGCAGCTTGCTGCTTCTTGCCGGATTCAATCAAAGGCTCTGCTTCCTTCTCAGCGTTCGCCTTACCTTCCTGTATCAAGGCGTCCGCACGTCGAATCATGTCTTCGACGCTGGTTCGATGCAGCGTAGTGGCTTGTTCCTCTGCTTCCTGGACCATACGTTTTGCTTCCAGTTGCGCAGAAGAAACCATTTCCCGCGCTTCTTGTTCGGCGCGCTGGATTTGCTCCAGGGTCGTATTTCCCATTGCTTCACCTCCTGCTATCCTGTTTTTTTCCGACCTTAATAGACCATACAAAAAATAAGGTAGTACTGGTCTTATTATAGCGAAATCCTATAACTAAATCAAACTTTTATTCACAAATAATATATTATCGATCGATAATCATGTCAAAGAAATTACCGAAAATGCAAAAAGGCATCGCATTTTCAATTCATACCTATATACTTATGAATATGATCGTTAGTTAACGAATGCTTTCTCATCCTGCGATACAGTATAATAATTTATGCATTTTTTGAGTGACGATCGTTTCTTATCGGAGGTCAATTGTGTTTTTTACATACTCTTCTACTAAAAATCTAACTCGTTCTGAAGTAGTTTGTGATCCTTGTAATGAGATTTCTTTCAAACTCTTGTTAAGCAATGAATAAACCTGAAAGTAGTCATCCTTTGAAAACGGTTGACTTTGTCGATCAATAAGGTGGCATTTCTCACACAAAATTCCCTGCAATGGCAACGAAAATCGCATCGTTTTAATCTTCCGATTTCCACAATGCGTGCATGCGTGAAGATACGGCGCAGACCCCAGATTACGAACCAACTGGAGCATGAAAGCGCACTGTAGAGAGGCCGGATCTTTCCCTTCGGGCAACCGAGTCAGAAGTTCACGGTACAGATCGAAGACCTCAACTTGCGGAACTTCTTCAGGAATCGCCCGAATGATATAGGATGCCCCTTTTTGCGCTGCATGCAGCCATTCTATGGACTGCCTGAGCAGGTAGTGCAGGTCGATCAGCTCGGTTCCACGTAAATAATACATCTGCCGTCCCGCTTCGAGATCCCAATCGCTTTCGGCAAAAGTCTCCGTTACCGCCAGTAGGCTGCTGTTCTTTTTATAGACCCCTTGTGCCATGACAGAAAGAAGTCCGCGTTCTCTGGTGAAAACGCGGAGAATTTTTCCGCTTTCTCGGTATCTCATGCTCGTCAGCACAATTCCGTGAAGATTCTTAATCATTTGTAGCCGAATTCTTTTAGGCGATTCGCTTCATTTCTCCAGCGATCCGCCACCTTCACCCACAACTGCAAGTGAACGCGATCTCCCAATAGGCGTTCGATATCCATGCGCGCCTCTTGACCGATCTGTTTCAGCATCTGTCCACCTTTACCGATGACCATTCCCTTATGAGATTTCCTCTCGACAAATACATTGGCTTCGATGTCCACAAGTTCTTTCCCCTCGCGTTTTTTCATGGATAAAATCTCTACGACAATCCCGTGCGGGATCTCTTCTCGCAGATGTACCATGGCCTTCTCGCGGATCAGTTCCGCCGCAATAAAACGCTCCGGTTGGTCGGTGATCATATCGTCCGGATAGTACTTCGGTCCTTCCGGCAGGTGCTCGATAATCGTCTTGATCACCGCGTCCACCCCCGTACCGTCCGCTGCGGACATCGGCATGATATTCGCAAACCCTTCGATTTCACGATAGGTCGCCAACAGAGACTGCGTTTCCTCTTCTGTGAGTGTATCCGTCTTGTTGAGCAAGGGTAGGATCGGCGTCTCGACATCAGCGAGTAATGTCCGAATTTTCGTATCCATGGCCCCCATAACGGCTCCCGGTTCAACCAAAAATAATATGACATCTACATCCTGTAATGTGTTTTTTGATACACCGAGCATATAGTCGCCGAGTTTGTTTTTCGGCTCCTGAATCCCCGGCGTGTCCAAAAAAATGATCTGCGCGTCGTCCGCCGTGTAAATCAATTGGATTTTATTTCTCGTCGTCTGCGGCTTGTCGGAAACAATCGTCACTTTTTCGCCGATGATTCGATTCAGCAGTGTGGATTTCCCCACATTCGGTCGCCCGATAACCGTTACAAAACCTGATTTATAGCCCATGCCCTAAGTCCTCCGGTCCAAAACTGTGCGGCAACAACTCCTCTAATGTGTACGTGGTCACGTCCTCTTTTGAGTTGACGATTAAAATCTCCATATCCGGACCGAACTCACGCATCACTTGCCGGCAAACGCCGCAAGGAAAGGTATCCTTCCCATCGGCAGTCACGGCGATCCTCGTAATACGCCGTGCTCCCTTGTGAACAGCGGTAAAGATCGCCGTTCTCTCGGCGCATAGTGTCGGTGAGTAGGAGGCGATTTCGATATTGCTGCCGGTAATGAGTTCACCGTCTTCCGTTTCTACGCATGCCCCCACGTGGAATCCTGAGTAGGGAACATATGCTTTTTCCTTGGCTTCTAATGCCAGTTCTATGATTTTATCCCGGTTCATCTCGTCTCCTAACGTATCAGGTTCAATAACAGCATCGTCACCAACAGCCCCAGCATTCCGCCGGAGAGTACCTCCGTCGTCTTGTGAATGCCGCCTTCGACGCGGCTTTCCGCCACGAGGAACGCAAGAAAATATGCGAGCAAAATGACGACGATCTGATTGCTGAACGCAGCGATGATCGTCGCCATCGAAAACGAAAGCATGGCGTGCCCGCTGACCGTTCCGCCTTGAAAGTAGGTCCCGTGACCTTTCGAAAACTTGCTCTTTACGATAATCGTCAGCAAAATGATGATCATCACGATGATAAATGCGATATAGAGGGGATTCGCTCGGACTTTCGCGAGTAATGAGATTCGAAAGCTGTCGAATCGAATGACATACAGCAAGACAAACACGATGATCGCATTGACGGCGGAAATCAATACCGCACCGGCTGCTACATCCTTTGCGACCCCGGCAGCTTCCGCATACTCAGGCGACAGTAAGTCGACCGTCTTCTCGATCGCCGTATTGATCATCTCCGCAATAAAAACGAGCGAAATCGTAAATGAAAGCGCCAGAAATTCCAGTCTCGTAAAGTCAAAAAACAGGCTTAAGACCAGCGCCACCAAGGCACTCGCGATATGGAAGCGAAAATTGAATTCATGTCGAAAAGCGGACAAAATGCCCGCTACCGCGTAATTGAAACTCTGGATAAACGACTTACATTTAAACTCCGTCGACTTCTTCTTCGGCGCCATCTCTTCGTACCTCCGAGAGGGCCTTTTTCTCCGCCTCTCTCATGCTCCTCTTCTCCTCTTCTTCCATATGGTCATACCCGAGTAAGTGCATTACCGAGTGGATCGTCAAGTACAATAATTCTTCTTCTAAAGAATGTCCGATTTCCTCCGCCTGTTCAGCGGCACGCATCGGGTCGATGACGATATCGCCTAGCGGCATGATCGGCAGTTCGATTTCAAAGTCCGTCGGAAATGACAGGACATCGGTCGTGCGGTCGATCCCGCGATACTCGCGGTTGAGTATCCGCATCTCGTCTTGCGTCACAAAACTGAGGCTGATCTCATAGTCACCGGTAAAGTTCTGCGTCGCCAGTGCGGTCGTGATCGCCTGTTCGAGATCATCCAAAGTCTGATCAGAAATCGAAATCGAATCCTGTCGATTTTCTACATACAATGTCATGATGTCTTAGACTCTTCATCCCGTTCATAGGCTTCGATAATCCGCTGTACGAGCGGGTGACGCACTACGTCAGACTTTGAAAACTGCACAAAGGAAATCCCTTTGACATTACGCAGGATTCGACTCACAGTGATCAAACCTGACGATCGCCCTTTCGGCAAGTCGATCTGGGTGATATCACCCGTCACGATCGCCTTGGACCCATATCCCATACGCGTCAAAAACATCTTCATCTGCTCATTGGACGTGTTTTGCGCTTCATCGAGGATGATAAACGCATTATCCAGCGTGCGGCCGCGCATATAGGCGAGCGGTGCCACCTCGATGACGCCCTTCTCTTTCAACTTCAAAAATGTATCGTAGCCCAACATGTCAAATAAGGCATCGTACAACGGGCGAAGATACGGGTCAATTTTCTCTTGTAGGTCTCCGGGTAAAAAGCCCAAACTTTCGCCCGCTTCCACCGCCGGACGCGTTAAGATGATGCGCTCGACCATTTTCTTGCGAAACGCATCCACTGCCATCGCCATGGCGAGATAGGTTTTTCCTGTACCCGCCGGCCCGATCCCAAACACGATGTCGTGCTTGCGGATGGATTGGATATATGCCGCCTGCCCCAGTGTTTTCGGCTTTAACGAACGGCCTGAGTGCGTCAGTAATAACACTTCCTGCATAAGGGTTTCCAGTTCATAGGACGGCTCCGATTTTGCGATCTCCACCGCATAACGTACCTGTTGTTCGTCGACGGGGTTCCCGTTTGTATAGTTTTTCTGCAATTGATCGATGACCTTTCGCGTCTGTTCCACCGCTTGTTCTTCGCCTGTCACGAGGATCTCCGTATCATTGTGTCCGATTTTGACTGACATCGTTTCCTCTAACCATTTCTTTCTCTTATCCAGCGACCCGAACAACACCGGGATAAACGCATATTCTGAAACCTGAATGGGTATTTGCAAGTATCGCTTCGCTCCTTTGTTCTCTTTCTAATGATTATAGCATAGCATACCGCGACAGTAGATAGCGAGAGCCGAGGCGAAATTCGCTTCGGCTCTGACCTATCGTTTTTCGTTGCGCAGACTGACCGGCTTTCCAAATATTTCAGACAGGACGACCATCTGTTGTGCCGGATCCGGAAACCGCGCCTGAAGATTTTGAACGGAAAAACCGGTGTTGCGATTGATGCGATAATTGTCGTCTACGGTTTGACTCATAGCGACTTGATTGAGCGCGTCGCGCAAACGCAGTTGCTCTTGACGTGCAAGATATTCCTCCGCTGCCTCTTCTTCGTCTCGTGGAAGAGACGCCTTCTGCTTCACTTTCTTCGTTGGCGGCTCCTGTCGTAACGCCTGGTCCGCCTTTTGCACAGCTTGTCGCTGTTTTTCCTTTTCTTCGAGCTCAAGGCGCTCTAACTCTTCTTGAAGCGCTCCAAAGAATCCCTTTTTCTTGGGTTCTGCACGTTTCGTCTCCGTCGTCTGCTGTCTTCGCGCCTGATTCGTGTTCTTTTGTTTCTTATTCTTATGGCTTTCGCCCATCGCCTTTCCGATAAAGATGAGGACCAACCACAGGATCGCAAATTCCATGACGCGGCCTATTTATTCTTGTCCGGGCGATTGGCTCCTGAGTCCTTGCCGGCGTCCGAGATCGAGCTTCGCATCTTCGTATCCGCGATCACATTTTGCATACCGTAATAATCCATGACGCCAAGCTTTCCTTCTTTTAATGCATCCGCCAGTGCCAAGGGAACTTGCGATTCGGCTTCGACAACTTTCGCGCGCATCTCTTGCACTTCTGCGACCATTTCCTGCTCTTTTGCTACAGCCATGGCACGGCGTTCTTCCGCTTTCGCCTGCGCAATGCGCTTATCCGCTTCCGCTTGTTCTGTCTGTAAATTAGCTCCGACGTTTCTGCCGACGTCGACATCTGCGATATCGATCGAGAGGATCTCAAAAGCAGTTCCCGAGTCTAAGCCTTTCGCTAAGACCGTACGCGAGATCGAGTCCGGGTTTTCCAATACCATTTTGTGAGACTCCGACGAACCGACCGTCGTGACGATCCCCTCGCCGACGCGGGCGATGATCGTCTCTTCACCGGCTCCACCGACCAAGCGGTCGATATTGGCTCGCACGGTTACTTTAGCCTTCGCGATGATCTCGATCCCATCTTTTGCGACGGCTGCAATTTTTGGTGTTTCAATGACTTTCGGGTTGACGCTGACCTGCACCGCTTCCAGCACATTACGTCCTGCGAGGTCGATCGCCGCTGCCCGTTCAAACTCCAACGGAATTTCCGCTCGTTGTGCTGCGATGAGCGCGTCGACCAGCGTGTTGACATTCCCACCGGCTAAAAAGTGCGCTTCCAGCTGATCCGTGTTAAGCGAAACGCCCGCTTTTGTCGCCTTGATCAGCGGGTTAATGATACGAGACGGCACGACGCGGCGCAGTCGCATTCCGATCAAAGACGAGATCTTGACACTGACACCCGAGAAGAACGCGGTGACCCACAGTCCCACCGGAATGAAAGTAAAAAACAACATGAGAAACAGTAAAATCGCAATCGCGATGACAACGGTCGGCATAAAACCTGGCATTATAATTGATTCCTCCTCACAATAATTCGAGCGCCTTCGACACGGATCACCGTGACAGCCTCTCCCTTAGTAATAAACTCTCCTTCACTCACAACATCTACTGGGGCGTCAAAAAATTCCGCGACACCCGACGGGCGCAAATTGGTCAGCGCCGGTCCTGTCGCACCGACTAAGTCCTTTTTATCCGATGTCGACACATAGCCCGACTTGTCTGTAAAATTTAAAGCCAGCCGGATCCTGTCAAAGACCGGACTCTTTACACCGGCCTTCACGAGAAAGAAGACGACAACAGCCGTTACAACGATGGCAGCGCTCATCGCCTGCAGACCGACAGCGACATTTTCAAAAGAAAACACTACGCCTGCCGCGATCAGTAGGATCCCTGCGATCCCGGGCAAGCCAAAACCGGGGATCATCATCTCGATCGCTGCAAAAATCAAACCCAGCACAAAGAGAATCAGCGGCAGTGTCGCTTGATCCCTAACCGATAATGCCGTGGCAAAAAACAATCCGAAACCCAGCAACGACAAAACGGCGAAGGGACCGAATCCCGGTGAGAAAATCTCCAGTATGAGCCCGACAAAGCCCATCACCAAGAGTAATGTGCTGATCACAGGATGAGACATCACGGTAAATACTTGTTGCCCCGAAGCAAAGGAAATTCCGGGGATCATTAACATCGTGCTCCATAACAGCATTCTTGTTCGTCTGATCATCGACGCACCTCCTTATTTTATATATACCTTTTCACAATCGCTTTTACGCACATCATGCGAACCGAAAGATTTTCGCAACGGATAAGAGCACAAAAAAAGCCGCCTCACCCAAAGGTGACTGCGACTTTAATGATCGAAGAATTAATAGCGGTTTTTCTTGCGACGTGCTGCTTCTGATTTCTTTTTTCTCTTGATGCTGGGTTTTTCGTAATGTTCCCTCTTTCTGTACTCAGAGAGTACACCCGAGCGAGCACATTGCTTTTTAAAGCGCTTTAATGCGCTGTCCAAAGATTCGTTTTCTCCCACTTTGATTTCCGACATCGATATTCCCCCCTCTCATTTTCGTAAGAGTGCTCAAAAATGAGCCGAGTACGATACAAATCATTATACTCTAAAACCGTTCAGTCCGCAAGTTTAACCCGGAGGCCACTGTAACGAACGTCCTGCCAAGATATGAAAATGAAGGTGTCCTACCGTTTGACCGCCGTCAGCTCCGCAATTATTGACCACGCGATACCCCGCATCCGCGAAGCCTTCTTCTTTTGCGATCTTTGGTATCGTTTCAAAGATTCGCGCAAGAACCTCAGCTTCCATCGTTTCGATCTCATTTAAGGATTGAACGTGCTGTTTCGGGATCGCCAGATAGTGAACCGGCGCTTGCGGATTTGCATCCTTAAAGACAAAAATCAGCTCGTCTTCGTACACGACATCCGTCGGGATCTCACCTGAGGCAAGTTTGCAAAAAATACAGTCCATGATTCCACCTCCTTATCGCGATTAATACTATCATAAAGTACAGCACTTGAAAAGCAAACTAACCGAATAACTCATCGCCTTCGACTCTTTGCGGGATGACTTCCAGAATCTGATTTTCATGAAACTCACCCTGTACGCGGACCTGACAATAGTTTTTGGAATGACCGGTCCACCCATCGCCCTCGTTTTCTTCCAGAAGAACCGACAGTGGGCGTCCGACCTGACGCTCTAAAAATTCTCTCGCCAATTGTTTCCCGAGTGCCGTCAGTTCCGCACTTCTCGCTTTTTTTACGTCCGATCGCACTTGGTCCGCCATCTTTGCCGCCGGAGTCCCCTCTCTCGGCGAATAAGCAAACACGTGAAGCTTTGAAAACCCGATCCTGCGGACAAAATCCATCGTCTCCTGCCACTCCGATTCGGTTTCGCCGGGAAAACCGCAAATCACATCGGTCGTGATCCCCGCATTCGGATAAGCGCTCCGTAACCGTGCAATGCTCTGCGCGTACTCTTCAGTCGTATAGCGCCTTTTCATTCTCGCAAGAACGGTATCGCTCCCCGACTGCATCGACAGGTGAAAGTGATCGCACAGCTTCGTAAACTCCGATATCTCCCGAACAAAATCGTCCGTGACGATCCCCGGCTCTAGTGAACTCAGGCGAATGCGCTCAATCCCTTCCGTCTCCTCAGCCAGTCGAATCACATCGACCAGTTGATTTTCCGCCAGATCCTTTCCGTAAGAAGCCAAGTGAATCCCCGTGAGCACGACTTCTTTGTATCCCAACTCCGCCATGCGCGCCAGTTCTTCGCGGATCGACCCGAAATCGCGGGATCTCACCGGCCCCCGTGCGTACGGAATGATGCAGTAAGAGCAGTATTGATTACAGCCGTCCTGCACTTTCAGCGTCGCCCGGGTTCTCTCATGCGCGCTTTGGATATCTAACGGCGCAAATTCCGTTTTCGCATCCAATGTCGACACGGCATCCACCGCTTGTGAGCTTCTCCTCGCCTCTTCCAAAAGCTGAGGGAGCTTTTCTTTATCCTTCGTTCCGACGATCAGGTCCACATCCGGGCGTTCCGCCAGCTGATCGTGTGCGACCTGCGCATAGCAGCCCATGACGACGACCAGCGCCTCCCGGTTTTCCCGTCTGAAACGGGAGATCCATTGCCGCGACTTCTTGTCGCCCGTGTGTGTAACCGTGCAGGTGTTGATAATACAAACAGAAGCACTGTCCTCACCCTCGTGTTTTCCGTAACCCGCCTCACGAAGAATCTCTTCGATCGCGGTGGTTTCATACTGATTGACCTTACAGCCCAGCGTCTCGATCCGATAGGTTCCCTTCATCGCATGTCTCCCCATTGATATTGTAAGATCGCCAGCATCGCCATGCCGGCCGTTTCCGTACGCAAAATTCGCGGCCCTAACGATACCGTCTGCGCTCCAGCTTCTTGAAAATTATTGACTTCCTCAAAAGAAAACCCGCCCTCCGGTCCGATGAACACGCTGATGGGTCCTTTCGCTGTCATCTTGTCTAACGGGTACTCCGCTTTTTCATAACAAAAGAGAATATGCGTATCTGCCGCTTCAGCAATGGCTTCCTGAATTTTCAGAGGCGAATGCACGGTGGGGATGCGACTCCTCTTGCACTGCTTCGCCGCCGCTACCGCTACCTGTTGTAGGTGCTCCCGCTTTTTCTCCGCGCGCTCCGCATTTAATTTGACATCCGTAAAGACCGAAAAAAACGGGTGGATCGACGTCACACCTAACTCCACCGTCTTTTGGACAATCCAGTCCATCTTGTCGCCTTTGGCAAACGCCTGATAGAGTCGGATTTCCAGCGGCGGCTCCCCTGCGCTTGCCGTGCCCGATATGCGAACCGTAACCGCCGGTTCCAAGGAGATTATCTCCCCCCTATACGCCGTTCCATCGTGGGCAATCTCAACGGCGTCGCCGACTTTCGCCCGCAACACCCGCTTGAGATGGTGAGTGTCTGCCATAGAAAGTGTTGCGACGCCGTCGATTGGCTCTGCAAAAAAACGATTCATGCTATCCCCTCGCATAGATCATACACCAGCCGCCTTGGTAATCGACTGCTGCCACCGTATAACCGGAGTTTTCCAGAGCCTCTCGGACCATGTGCTCTCTCTCTTCGATAATCCCCGATAAGACGATATAGGCATTCTCAGATAGAACCGGCTTCATGACGGGAATCATCTCCACGAGGATTTCCGCCAAAATATTCGATACCAAAATGTCGATCGGCCCCTCAATGCCTTCCAAAAGATTGCCCAAACGCGCTCGGATCACATCCGAGACTCCGTTTTGCGCAGCATTCTCCTCCGTCATACGAATACTCATCGGCTCGATATCGATCGCCTGCACATCCTTTGCCCCGAACAATGCGCATGCGATGGACAAGATCCCGGAGCCGCAACCGATGTCCGCCACGCGATACCCCTCCATCTCGATTTTCTCCAGTTGCGTCAAGCACAGTTGAGTCGTCTCGTGCGTACCCGATCCAAAGGCCATCCCCGGATCGATCGAAAGCACAACGCGCCCCTTCGGGTCCGCGTCCTCCCATGTTGGTCGCACGAGCAGACGCTCCCCGATCTCGATCGGGTGGAAATACTGCTTCCACGACTCCGCCCACGCCTCTTCGTCCACCATTTGCGTAAACTTGATATCTCCCATCGTGGGCATGTCCTGTAAAAACGCGTCAAGCGCGTCCAATGATTCTTTCGCTTCACTCTCTTCCAGATAAGCGCGCACATAAATGGGTGCCGAAAGGTCACGTAAGAGATCGTCCTCAACGACCACCCAGTCCGGTGCCGTCTTCTTTGTCTCCCACCCGTCCTTCGGATCGTCGATCACAAGCCCTCCGATCGGGAGCGTATATAAAAATCCTTGTAGTTCTTCCACATGATCGCTGTCGGTTTGAACCGTTATTTCTAAATATGGCAATTGATTCACCTCGGGTGTATTGTACCATATCCGAGTCGGTTCTAATGTCCGTTCTGCGTGATCTTATACAGAACAGATGCAACTTCTCATCTTATCGCGTTAAAAATAAGATTTATCCGGCATAGATTCTTTGCGAAATTATGGGTAAAAATATCATCATATAGTATAGTGTTGTCGTGATGTCTGCCACATCGTCTTCACGATAACCTTGCTACGCTGCTTGCCGGCGTTGCGCCGTATCACACGGTGATCAAGGAGGGAATTATGGAATCGACGGTAAAAAAGACCCCCAATCGATGGTTTTTATTGGTACTCGGGTTCTTAAGCACATTGACGATGGGCGTCGTATACGCCTGGTCCATCTTAAAAGTGCCCCTGACAGAGGAATTTGGATGGACGACTTCGCAGTTGGCACTCAGTTACTCGATCATGATGTCATTATTTTGCATCGGCTTGTTAGTCGGCGGACTCTTGCTTCGTGCACTTCCCACAAGAGCCGTCATATTACTCGGAGGAACCATGGCGGCTGCGGGTTTTATTCTAACCTCAATGAACCCCGGCAGTTACCCCATGCTTCTGTTGTCTCTGCCCCTGTTGACGGGAACCGGCATCGGGATTGCATACAACACGATCCTCTCTGCCGTCAATATGTGGTTCCCGGACCGTAAAGGACTGAGCACCGGAACCCAGATGATGGGCTTCGGGTTAAGTGCGCTGGTCGTCGGAAATATTGCCGCTCTCATGTTCGATATGGCAGGCTTCGGATGGAGGCGTACTTATCTGATGATCGGGATTGCCATTGCAGTCGTCGTCTATACCGCAGCCGTCTTCGTTCGTTTCCCGACGGGAGATGAGCTGACGCCCTATCTGACCGGCAGCAAAAAACAACTGGTTCGCGTAGACGATGTCGAGCCGAAACAGATGGTCAAATCCATGGCATTTATTCTGTATTTCTTGTACATCGTTGCGGTGACCGGAATCGGACAAGCCGTCTTCAGTTTCGCGAAAGACCTCAGCTTATTCGTCGGTGCTCCTGTGGTTCTGGCAAACCTCTTGGTCGGTATCGTCTCGGTATCTAACGGCTTGGGACGTGTGCTCTTCGGTCTGATATTTGACCGCATCGGCCTTCGTAAAACCCTGTTGATTGCGATTCTGATCACGCTCGGTGCGACGATCTCTACGCTGATTACCGTCAAAGTTTTCAGCATCCCGCTTCTCGTGCTGGGCCTCATCCTCACAGGACTATCCTTCAGCAGTGGACCGACCCTCTCGTCGACTTTTGTGTCGTCACAGTTCGGTATCAAGTACTTCCCGGTTAACTTCAGTGTCGTCAACCTGTCAGGGGTGTTGTCCTCGCTGTCGGCGACACTCTTAGGGAACCTTTACGCCAGTACCGGCTCGTTCGAAGTGCCCTATATGGTGCTCACCGGTCTCGCAGTTTTTGCTTTCGTCATCTATCTGCTGTTACAGGGAAAACTTCATTCGTAAGTGTAAGAGCGCGGTTTCCCGCGCTCTTTATTTGCCTCTGTGAAACATTACCTGCACTTTGTTAATCAGCGCCATGATGGGAGACGCACCGGGGCCGCCGTACGCCCTATCCAGTTCATAGATAAGGCCCATCATCGTCGAGTCCAATTCCTGTCGGCTCGGTTGCCCTAAAGCCATCAGTAAATAAGCATCTCCTTTTCTCTCGTATCGAAGGATTAAATTGTATGTCCCGGACAGGGTACCTGTCTTAATACCTGTGATGTTGGGATGATACATTCCTGCGTTTGGGTTGAGATACGCATTGGTCGTCAGCCAAATCTCTGAACTTGAGATCCCTGGATCGGGTACTATGTGATCGAGCCGAACCGCTTGGTCCACGGCGGGGTTTTCTAAGACCTCTGTTGTAATACGGATAAGGTCCTTGGCAGAAGTTGAATCTTTCTCTGCATCTCCTGCAGGATCTGTAATCTTTGTGGAGCGATATCCATTTTTATCCAGATACTCTCGTAACTCGTCAGAGAATCGAGCGATCGAATCTTTTGCTAATGCTCCTTCATCCTGCATCAGCTTCCTTCCGGCCGCAGCTGCCAATGCATAGCATGCATCATTTCCTGATGGAATCAGCGACGCCTGAATCAGATCTTCCACAGAGACCTGCCCGGGAAGCAAACCGGCAGTCGATCCTCCCTTTTTTACATAGGAAATCGATCCGGTACCAACTTCCACGATCTCCTCGGGATCGAGATGTTCTAATGCAAATTGGATCGTAAACAATTTCGTAAGGCTGGCCGGCACGACTTTTTTATCTACGTCATCCGTCGTGACCACCTTCTGCTCATTCAGGTCATACACGGTATACCCGCTCGCTCCAAATTCTTCCAGTGAGGAGAAATCCGGTTCTTCAGGAGTCGAAAACCAATCCGCTCGTCGAGAATCAAAATCCCGAATTGACTTTTGTAAACCGTGGCCAAAACGACCTTGGCTCGCCTCCTCATAGACAAATCGCAGTACAAAGAGCCCGATACATACGATCGCAATCCATCTGAACCCATACATTTTTCTCCTTCGCTGTTTGCGTCTTGTCGTTCTCATTTTCATACTCCTCTGGTAATTAGAGACGTCGTATCCGAATCGTGCCTAATGCCGCACAGATGGCACTCCACCCAAGGTAAAGGGCGATGAGTGGCCAAGGTGTCCCCCGATTCATAATCATCCAACCCCCTTGACTTACGTTAATGAGGTCGATGAGTCCCGGAGGCGCAAAAACTCCGAAGACGCTAACCACCAGGCAGATCAGGCTGGTCCACATGATGTCCTTCGTCCACAGCATGGAAAAGTATGCGAGCCATCCATAGAAGAAGGTGACGACCATTACGACCCATAATGCAGGCCACCTGATCTCCCCCAATGCCCAAATCAGAAGTATTGCCATCACGGCCCCTGTGATGAGCGCATAGGGAAGGATGATTGCGAGGTTTCGCATTGCCCAATACCCGCGGCTTTTTCGGTAGACGAAATGGATGTCGCCCCCGCTCTCGGACACGGCTTCTCTCAGAGAGAGCGCGGGGAAAATAAATCCTGCGAGCGGTAATGCTCGCCCGAGTCCCAAGAGGAATTCAAATTCTTCCTTCTTGAAATACCGAACGCCCGCCGCTTTCCATACCGCCCATAGGAAAAACACGAGCGGTGTCAACTTCAGGATTCCCGCATTCAGGACTGACAATCGGATTTCACGAGTCATGGGGATCCACATAGCGCAAATATACATCTTCCAAAGTTGGCACCGTTCTCCTTGCCTTCTTCGGAAGCCGATCGGCATAAACGGTCGCCGTTTGTCGGACCCCATCGCTCTGTACTTGCAGAATTTTTAGAGAGTCCTCCGTACGATCCGATTCGATCTCACTGAGTTCGATGACCCCGATCTTCCCTTCCAATGCCTGAATCATAGGGCGTACGTCGCCCTGCACCTCGACTTTTCCTTCATTCAGAATGACCACATGGGTGGCGATCTGCTCGATATCTTCGACGATGTGAGTGGACAAAAGCACGATTCGGTCCTTCGCGATTCTCGCAATCAAATTGCGGGTCTTCACGCGCTGCATGGGATCCAGTCCGACGGTGGGTTCGTCCAAAACCAGCATGGCGGGGTCACCTAATAACGCCTGTGCGATGCCTAATCTGCGCAGCATGCCGCCGGACAATTCTCTCACCTTCTTGTTCGCTTCTTTTTGCAGCTCGGTAATCTCCATCGCCGTCTCTACGGTATCCGGTTTTTCATTTTTCAATTCCGCTACATACAAAAGCGCCTCACGTACGGTCAACCGCTGAAATATGCGGAAATCTTGCGGCAAATACCCGATGGACGGCACACCGCCCTCCCATTGAATCTTCCCCTCATAGGGAATCAGATCCAACAGGCATCGAATCAAGGTCGTCTTACCGGCGCCGTTAGGCCCTAAGAGACCGGTGACACCCGGAACCAAGGTCAAATCAACACCCGATAGCACTTCTTTTTGTCCGTATTTCTTTTTGATCCCGATCATTTCTATGGTCTTCATAATGCCTCCTATCGGTACTCCTGCATGAGCGCTTGTACATCCTCTTTGGTAAACGCTTCGGGTTGGTCCATCTGATGGAACCATTCGCGTAAGAATTCTCCTGCATCCGAATGATTCATTACAAACTCGAGTATCTCCGGATGGTCTGCCCGCCTCGGCTCGTATCCGGACAGGTAATGCAGCAATGCGTCAAAAAACGTCGTCTGCAGAGTATTCTCCTGCATCATAAAGTGGGGATGTTCCAAGAGGAGAGGAGCCACTCCGTGGATATAGTCGACAAACTTTCGCTCATTTTCAGCGTATTCAATGACCTTTTGCGACGCTCCTGTCAGATCTTCTCGGCTCTGTGGTGCGATATATCCGCTACTGATATATAACAAATTGCCATCCTTGCGTACTCCCGAGCTCACGTTTCCAATTTGATCATCGTATTGCGGGGTCATGATTACTGTCGTGACGGGCAAGGTTTCTATCTCCAACACCTTGGATACCTCTTCAATTCTATTGATGATTCGTTCTGAGGCTTCTTTCATGTACTCCGTTTTCGTGTCATTGCTGAATACATAGGTGACGCCGTCGATCGACGTCTTCTGACAGTGTCCGGCAATGATCGCCGCACTTCCGGTGCTCGTATAGGCCGCATCGTCCGAACTAATGTAGCAAGGTTCTTTCCCCTCGTACTCCAGGCTCACAGGGATCGGCGTATCGCCATGAAGTGAATAGGTCGAGATGCTGATTGGACTCATCACATTTTGCGTCATCGCCGGTTGAGGAATCCACGTAAAATACGAAGGCAGACGGACAGCTTTCTTGCCGACGAAGAAAGGCGTCATACTGCGTCCACCATAGTGAAAACTCACCTGTACTGTCTCTCCCTCAGTTTTTACTTCCGGTAATGTCACCGTGAGGAGATCCCCATCTTGCTGAAAATCCGCAGTATGATTGTCCACCGCAACCTGATCGACGACAAAACCGTGATACAAATTCATTTGCAACTCCTTTGTCGTATCCAAAAGGTTCGCTTGCCCTTCTCCGGTCACCTCCAGTTTGCCTTCCGTGTTGACTTGCAATGCCAAGGAGGTCCACGTAAACAATGGGGTCAATCGATTCGGGGTCTCATCAAACTTCTCGTGGTACACCATCAGATCGTCGCCGTACGCCCTTGGACCGTTCATCGGCTCATCATAGATGTAGTCACGGTTGATGAGTAAAAATCCGCCACATAAGAGCACAACCCCAGCGAGTGCAACCGTGGTCTTCGTTCGCTTCACAGCGCTTCTTTTCCCTTGATTCATCAACGAGATCACGATCCATACGAGACAGAGTAAGTACATCCTGCGAACCCATAGAGTCCCCTCATTGCTGAAACCGTAGAGCGTATCCATCATGCGATGAGGTGTCCTCGATCCGATCTCCAGCGGTGCAAAAACCAATCTCTGTAACACGTCCGGCACTTTGTTTCCAATCTCCGCGATCCAGGAAAACCCCATTTGCCCCATCAGGAATACGACAAATAATGTGATCGCATAACCCCAGTTCTGGGGAAATATCCTGCCGATCAATATCCCCATCGATGCGGCGATCAGCGTGTCAAAGAAATAATTGAGCAGGATCGCCTTCTGCGAATCGATGATGTAGCTGACAGAGATCTTAGAGACGATCCCAAAGATCAGGTACGCCCCCATCATGACGATGCAGATGATCACAGACATCACGACCAAACTCGCCAATTGCGCGATGAGTACGCGTCCGTTTTTGTCGATCCCGTTCATCCACTCCCGATAATTGCGGTTGACTCTCTCGGCACTTTTCTTATAGCCGACAAGTGCCATCCACCAGAGGAGCAATTGCTGTGCATAAGCCCAACCCGCGTAGTCGAAGAAATTGAGTCCATGATTTGATGCAAATACGAGGGCGATATAGCCGAGCATGACGACCAAAAAGATGAGATTAAATCTCTCCCTCACTATTTGTTTGAATTCCAACCCGATGAGTCTTCTCATGTGTACCTCCTTTTACGAAACCATCCAAGATAAAGCAATCGATTACCTAACGTAAAGATACCACGAAAACCCCTCAAAATAGCGATCTAAAACTTACGAGACTCTGACAAAAGACTGAAGAAATTCTTACGCGCCAAGACACAAAAAAGACGCGGTTTCCCGCGCCTTCTCAGCAGTATTTGTCTCGGTTTGGATTAAAGTCGACTTCCATTCGGTGGATGCCGCGAAGCTCAATGTCTTCGCGCTCCGCTATCTCCACCGCCGGTTCCGTGTCCTCGGGGTCGTCCAGCAGTATGCAGACGCCGCAGCACTTGCTGGCTTCCCTGGGCGTCGGTGCGATGGAGATCTTCATCGCTTTCTCCAGCAAAATCTGATACAGTTTCATGGCGCTCTTTACGTCGTGAAAGAGAAGCCAGGTCTTTTCCATTATTCGCCGATCATCTCGATGAATGCGCCGATACGCGTGCGGAGTTGCTCGGCGTCTTCGTCGGTGTAGTCAGTTTCGATGCCCAGAACGGGGATTCCCGCTTCTTTGAGCGCACGCTCGACGGTATAGCCTTCGATGTCGTAGATATTACAGAACTTGAGGTTGACGTCGATGACGCCGTCCACGCGAAGATCTTTCGCGAGTCGAATGATATCGTCGATGCGTTCGGTATTCGGTGTAAAGCATGCACAGTGAATGTTCATGTAACGTGCGTTCAGTGCATCGATCATGCCGTCCATATCGGTCGGCGTCTCGTCGACGAGGCCTTCATAGTAGCGCGAGCCGGTGCACATCTCTTCGCCGACGACTGCAGCACCGCTGGTCTCTACGATGTGGTGCAGTTTCCAGTTCGGGATGGACAGCGGGGTGCCGCTGAGCAGGATGCGCTTGGTACCTTCGGGGAAGACGGAAACGCCCTCTTTCACTCTTTCTTCGAGTTCGTCACAGAGTTGGTTGGTCATCGTCGCGAAGCGCGCGGGGTCATCGTAGAAAGCGATTTGTTGAACAAGGAGCACGTCTTTACCGCTGATGGGCAGCTTGTCTTCTTTTCTGAACTCATTGAGTCTCGCCAACGCTCTTCTCTTGTTGTTGATCAGGACGATCGCGTCGTGTAAATTTTCTTCGGTCACTTCGTTTCCGGTGAGATCTTCGATCACTTTTTTGTATCCCATGATCTCGTCTCTCCAGTGCGCGAGGTCTTTGTCTCGCTTCATTTGCGGCAAGTCCATAATGTGCATCGGCGCATCTTCCGAGAGGATTTCCCACGCCTTCTTCTTGCCGTCGCAAGTGGTCTCTCCGATGAAGAGGTCGGCGATGCGGAAGAACGGGCAGGTGCGGTCAAATCGGGCACCCAACGACGCTTTGATCAGCGGGCAGGTTGCGGTAGGCACGTATTTTTCTCCCCCCGGCACCCAAAACTGCGAGCCACTGCAAAGACCGGTGGCGATCGCTCCGGCTGACACGGGAATCTCATCCGGCACGTGGATACAAAAAGTTCCGACGACTTTCCCGCCGTTTTTTTGATGCTCGATCAGTTCCGACGGGCGAATGCCGTGAATGTCAGCGACGACCATATTAAAGAAGTCCATCCCTTGTGGGCGGTTTTCTTGACTCATGTACACGTCGCCAAAAGCGACCGGTAAAGCTTCGCAAAGCAAGTCATGCGTTTCTACGTCCATGTTTAAATCTTTCCACATTTGATGATTGTCGGTCATTGTATCTCCTCCTGAGATTGTAATCTTGTTTCGATGCTCGTGAGCCATGCGTGATCCGGCTGGCTCATATGCAGTGTGAACGGTTCCTGTTTGTCGATATGTCGACAGTTTTCCATCAAAAAAGGGAGTCCGCAAATACGCGCGACATCCGCGCTCTTCTCGCAATCGAGTCGGTGTAATTCGATCCTGTATTCGTCAAATTTCTGCAATGCCTCTGCATCCACTCCGTCAACAGTCGCATACGTAAGTGCGATTCGTTTTGTGTCTCGTGCCGGCCTTTGTGTTGCAATATGTATTGCTTTTTCCAGAGCGGTCATCTGCTCGTACAATTCGGGAAGGAAGCGGATACCGTCTTGTAGGATCGCCCATTCGCGAAAGGTAATTTGACCGGTAGCGACATGCCGGGCGAGCACCTCCAAATTGTGATCGATCGCATTGAGCGTCTCTCTGATACGAGACAAATTCTCAGCCTCAGGCTCTCCAAATCGAAGATACACCTCTCGAATGAATTCGCTCTCTTGCGACGGATGAAAGCGTAGGATCTCTTTTCCCGACAAATGCGGCACAACCGTTTCCCGCTGCGGACATAGGGTATTGATGACCACCGTTTGTGAGGCATGAATGAGTGGGCATTTATCCTTCATCGCGTATCCGATCGTCGCGCGAAGAGGCGGGCATATCGGTTCGCTCACCTCTTTCGTGTAAGAGAGCGTCGTATCATCCTGACTGACGATGGGGATCGGCCATGCGCCGACCGCCCAGAGCTCTGCCGTGGGGATCCAGCCTAGATGCCCGACGACCGTTCGCCCCGTCTCCCCGGCGATCAGCGCAGACACGTAGGCGTTTCGCCTCGCGTCCTGCAGCTCCTCCAATAGGGGAACTAAACTCATGCCGGCTTTTTGCCGAGCAGTGCGGCTCCGATCGCACCCGCATAGCGCGCGTATTCGTGCGTTTCCACGGGAGCTTCGAGTTTCTCCGAAAGAGCCTTCACCATATAAGGGCTGACGGAGAATCCCCCGGACAAAAAGTATTTGGTCCCCGGCACGCGATGCTTCATCGTCTGTGTATACACCTTGTTCACGATCGAACCGATCACGCCGCGGGCAATATCCGTCTTTGCGGTTCCCTTTCCGATCAGCGAAATCACTTCCGACTCGGCAAACACCGTGCACATTGAGCTGATCTTTACTTCTTTTCCCTGTTCGGCCAGCGTAAACATCTCCGGTAAACTGCAACCCAAAGTCGCCGCCATGATCTCTAAAAAGCGACCCGTTCCCGCCGAGCACTTATCGTTCATCATAAAGTCCATGACCTGGCCATTCTGTATGGTGATGATTTTCGTGTCTTGTCCGCCGATGTCGATCACCGTAAGGTCTTGCCCACATAAAAACCCGGAGCCCTTGGCATGGCAAGTAATCTCCGTGACCACTTTATTGGCAAATTCGACGGATACGCGACCATAGCCCGTCGCCGTCCACGAAGCGGTGTCTACGTCGTATCCGTCTCGTTGGATCTCCTCGCGCACGGCAGCCGCCGTCGCCTTGCTGTCCCAGCCTGTGGGTACTGTCTTCGTCCACAGGATCTGCGTCTTGTCCTCATCCATGACCGCAGCCTTCGCTGCCGTCGACCCGATATCGAGTCCGATATGTACCATCCACATCCCTCCTCTGATCCAGTATATCGGAGAAGAGTAAGCGTTGCTAATTGAGATATTTCATGACATTATAAGGTTTTCTAATGCCACATTTTCTTTGCCATCCAAAACAATAAAAAGCACGAGAGGCATCGTTTGTTGAGCCACTCGTGCTTTATTGCTGACCGTCTTAATCAAATAAATCTTTTACTTTATCAAAGAATCCTTTTTTGCGCTCGTGCACTTCTTCTCCGCCGCTCTCGGCGAAGCGTTTCAACAGTTCCTTTTGCTCGTCGCTTAAGTGCGTCGGCGTTTCGATCTGTACGGTGAAATACAGGTCTCCCGACTGTCCTCGCGCGTTTTCGATCCCCTTGCCGCGCAAGCGGAATCGCTCTCCGGTTTGTGTGCCTTCTTTTAACTCGAAGGTCTCCGTACCGATGAGGGTAGGGATCTCAAGGTCGCCGCCTAAGGCCGCCTGTGCAAAGCTGATCGGCATCTCGAAGTGGATGTTCAGCCCGTCGCGTTGGAACAATTCATGCGGTTGCACGTGAAATACGATATATAAGTCCCCGGCCGGTCCGCCGTTTTTCCCTTCGTGGCCTTCGCCACGAAGTGGCAATACATCGCCGTTGTCGACGCCTTTCGGCACTTTGACGCGTAATTTCTTTTTCTTGACTTCCATGCCTTCGCCGTGGCAAGTTTCGCAAGGGTTATCAATAATTTCCCCGGTTCCCTTACAGGTTGGACACGTCTCTTGACGCATAAATCGCCCGAACATAGAATCTTGCGTATATTGCACTTGACCGGATCCGTGGCAGGTGGGGCACGTTTTTTTACCGCTGATATCCTCCGTTCCCTTGCCGTCGCAGGTTCCGCAGTGTACCGTGCGTGAGAAGCTGATCTCTTTCTCTGTGCCAAACACAGCGTCCTTAAACGGTAGTGTCACATCGACACGAATGTCGCCGCCCACCATCGGACCGTTGCGACGAGCGCTCGTCCGTCCGGAGAAGCCACCTGCACCGAACAAGTCGGAGAAAATGTCACCAAAGATATCGCCCATATTGCCATAGCCGGCTCCACCGCCTGCGCCGTTTTGGAAGATCTGATCGCCATAGCGGTCGTACTGTGCGCGCTTCTCTTCATTGCCCAGCACTTCGTAAGCCGTGTTGATCTCTTTTAGCTTTTCTTGCGCCTCTTCATCGCCCCCGTTTAAGTCGGGATGATATTTTTTTGCGAGTGAACGATACGCGTTCTTTATCTCTTGTTGAGAGGCGTTTTCACTTACGCCCAGTATTTCATACAGATTCTGCAACCTCTGCACCGCCTTTACAAAACTCCATCTATTGTATCAAAGGAGATACTTTTCGTAAACAAAGAAAAAGCTGCCCCTTTCGAGACAGCT
>CAZEBB010000032.1:0-22338 GCA_964510345.1 uncultured Peptoniphilaceae bacterium | reverse complement strand
ACGGTCGATGTATTGCTCGAAATGGGACTTTCCTGTGTTGGATGCCCGGGCAGCCAAATGGAGTCGCTGGAAGAAGCGGCGATGGTTCACGGCATTGACATCGAAGTCATGCTGAAAAAACTCAACGCAATTGCATAATGAATGTAGAAAAGCCTGTGGAGCGCTGAAGATAAGCGTTTCACAGGCTTTTCAAGTAGGGACTTTCGTCAAGAAAAATACTCATATGCATATCTTACAAAGAATTCGGCTCCTTTACGTATCGATGCTTCGTCGATATCAAATTGAGAATGATGGTGCGGGAAAAACCCCTCTCCACCTGCGCCTAAAACCGCATAAAAACCGCCATATCGTTCTACCAATTCTGCAAAATTATCACTGGCGCTGATGGGGTCAGTGCGGGGCGAATTTTGTAACCCATCAACATTGTGAGTTATTGACCGTGCTTGCAGGATTAAATCCTCATCATTAATAATCGGATTGATTTGCGCATAGTAGTCAATCGCAACCCGAGTACCGTAAATCCTCTCTATCCCCGCTGCCATATTTTCCATGATTGCACGAATACTCTTTCCTGCATCTTTCTTAAAGAATCGCATGCTTCCCTTAAAAATCGCCTCTGACGGAAATACATTCCCTTTGTTTCCCGACTGTATCATACAGGTGGAAACAACGGAGTTGTCCAACACATCGTAAAAATTGGACGGGATTGATGAAAACTTCATAATGAGGTCGCAAGCCGCTTTGATCGGATCCTTAACCAGATCCGGACGCGCGCCGTGCCCACCCTGTCCGGTGATCCGGCAAGTAAATCCTTCAACTCCTGAAAACACCGGCCCGGGAAGGAGGAGTATTTCACCTTCCGGAATATCGTTCCATATGTGCAACCCTATGATGGCATTTAGACCATCTGTAGAATCCAACGATTCAATGATCTCTTTCGTACCTTCACCAATTTCCTCTGCCGCTTGGAAAATGAGTTTTATCGTCCCATTGAGGTCTTCCCTACTGCTTAAAACCTCTGCTACTCCAAGCAACATCGCTATATGCGCATCATGACCGCATGCATGCATCAAGCCTTCTGTCATTGACTGAAAGGGTAACCCCGTTTTCTCTTCAATCGGCAAAGCATCCATATCAGCTCGGATGCCCAGGCAGGGCTTATCATTGCGTCCCCGTATTGTAGCGATCACTCCGGTACGTCCTACTCGTTGGTTCGAGATCCCCATCCGATCTAGTTCCTGAATGATTTTCTCTGAAGTCCGGTGCTCTTTTCCCGATTCTTCCGGGTGTGCGTGAAACCATCTCCTCCATTGAAGGATTTTTGGCTCGATTTCAATAAGTTTCTTTCTTATGTCCATTTTCCCCTCGGTCTAGGTTTGAACAACCGTTTAGTTCGTTATGCGTTTTAGTGCGCCCTGTATGTCCGCAATTAAATCGCGTACATCCTCTAAGCCGGTCGAAATTCTCACCAAATTCGGTGCCACATCCATCGCTTCAAGTTCTTCTTCTGTATGACCCTTATGCGTCATTTTCATCGGCCATTCAATCAGGCTGTGGCAGTCCCCTACACTTACTGCAGTCTTTATCAGTCTAGTCTCATCAATAAACCTTTCTACTGCATCCACACCGCCTTTCATCTGAAACGAGAGTATAGAACCCGGTCCCTTCATTTGTTTTGCGACGAGATCATGATCCGGAAAATCCGGCAAACCGGGATAATTCACACGATCAATCAACGGATTCTCTGCTAGAAAGGCTGCGATTTTCATAGCACTCGCCTGCATCTGTCGCATACGCAAGCCCAAAGTCTTTATCCCCCGAATTGTAAGCCATGCATTGAACGGACTCATTACGCTTCCGAAGTTGCACATATACTTGAAACGCAATTCCATCAGATAGTCGAGATCATTCGAGACAGCGACACCACCTAGTGCATCTCCATGACCGCATAAGAACTTTGTAGAACTGTGAACGACTACATCAACACCATGTTCGAGAGGATTCTGTATATAAGGTGAAGCAAAAGTGTTGTCTACAACAACTTTTACGCCATTATTCTTTGCAATCTCACAAATCCTGCGAATATCAAGCAATTTTAGATTCGGATTGGATGGTGTTTCGAAGTAAATCACCCTTACGCTCGGATCCAACCAATCTTGATATTTATCAAAATCCGACAGATCCACACTCTTATGTCGAATTCCAAAATCCGGAAACACTTTTTCAACCAATGAAGTCGTAGAACCATAAACCGTTTTGTGAAGTACCACCGTCTCTTCTCTTTTTAGCAATGAAACGAGAACCGCACTGATGGCTCCCATCCCGGACCCAAAAGCAACGGCGCCTCGTCCTCCTTCAAGTTCGGCGATCAAACCCTCAAAACATCTGAGGGTGGGATTATTCCCACGGGTGTAAACAAAATCATCACCCTCTGCTCCCATCGCTTCATCAACAACAGCAACCCGGTCAAATTCAAATGTTGAAGACATCACAATCGGTTCACTTAGAGCCTTGTATATGTTGCGCTTTTCATTTCCCATAAGCGCCAGCGTGTCAAAATGAAATTTCTGTTCTTTCAATACCCTTCTCCCCAATGATCTCAATAATTTAAACCGCCAATAAAACTTCTTGTGGCAGGTTCCTTTGCATTCAAAAAGATATCTTCCGCTGTTCCCATTTCCGTAATTTTTCCACCGGACATAAACACTACTTTATCCGCAATTTCACGGGCAAACTTCATTTCATGGGTGACGATCATCATCGTGGTTTTCTGATTAGCCAGATCCCGAATCACCTTTAGCACCTCACCTACGAGTGTAGGATCCAGTGCAGAGGTAGGCTCATCAAAAAGAATAACATCCGACTCCATTCCCATCGCACGTGCAATACCAACCCGTTGCTGTTCTCCTCCCGAAAGGGTAATCGGGTACGAGTCTTTTCGATGATAAACCCCCACGCGTTTCAGGAGTTCCTCGGCTCTCGTATAGGCATCGGTTTTCGAAAGCTTCTTTACAACGAGTAGCGGTTCCATAATGTTCTCTATGGCTGTTTTGTTCCGATACAAATTTGCGCTTTGAAAAACCATGGGAAGGCGTTCTCTTAACTTTCTCGCATCCGTCGGTTGAACATGAGCTAAGTCGATGGTTGTTCCGTCTATTACCAGATACCCGGAGTTTGGAGTTTCTAGAAGGTTGAGACAACGTAAAAGCGTTGATTTTCCGGTTCCCGAAGGGCCAATAATCGCAACTACCTCACCGGTTTCAACCGTTAAGTTGACCTCCTCAAATACTGTATTTTCTCCAAAACTTTTGGAGAGCCCCTTTATCTCAATCATTCTTCCATTACCTCTGATACGACTTGCCTACCCATAACTCAACTCTCCTCTGTACCTGTTCTACAATCAGTGACAAAATCCAATAAAGGATAATCGCGATAAAATACGTCTCAAATGCCTTATAGTATTGCGCAGTAATTAATTGTGCTTTTCCCGTGAGTTCCTGTATGCCAATCGTCATACCAATCGAGCTGACTTTCAGCATGTCCAAAAAAGAACTTGTTAAGGCAGGGAGGATTGCTACAATGGCCTGCGGAAAAATGATTCTTCGCAAAGCTTGAAAATGCGTCATTCCAAACCCGATGCTCGCCTCATATTGCCCTATATCAACGCTCTCAACAGCACCCCTGAAGATTTCAAAGATATAGGCGCCGCTATTTACCGCCATACAAAGGACAATCGCTACAAATTTCGGGATGTTAATCAAAGCCGAAATGAGCATGGGGGCTCCGTAATAAAAAAGGAAAATCTGCATCAACAGAGGAGTACCCCTGTAGAAAGAAACGTATACTCTAATGATTGAATTGATCCACTTTATGCGGAAAGAATACACTACCATAACCGTAAATCCGATGACGACGGCTAATAGAAATGCGCAGATCCCAATCTGAACCGTTAGGATCAAACCATTAAACAAGTCCGGTAGAATCTGCGCAGCAAAATCAAAAAGCTCTTTCATATTGATATAATCTCAATCTGCTTACTCAATATTTTATTCCGGTTTGGAAATATCCATACCAACCCATTTCATGGATATTTCTTTTAAAGTCCCATCTGCTTTTATGTCCTGAATGAAAGCATTCAGCGAATTCAAGAGATCTTCATTTTCTTTTTTGACGACCAATGTAGCAACATTCGTTTCGAAGAGAGGCGTCATTTTTGCGTTGTACCCACCTTTTTCGATGGCCAAGCCTGCTTGGATGTTCTGTGCCAGCATTCCATCAATCCGACCAAAATCAACATCTTTCAACATGTTTTCGAGAGTCGCTGTCGTATAGACCTCCCAGGTAATGTCGCCTTCCTCATACAACGCGTTTACCGTATTTTGCATTTCATTCCCGGACCCAACGCCGATTTTTTTACCTTTCAGGTCTTCTACGGTCTTTATATCTTCGTTGTCTCCTTTGACTACGACCGTTCCACCATAGTAGTCAACCGGTTCTGTAAACTTGAATTTTTCTTCCCGCTCCGGAGTCGGTGACATTTGTGCATCCACAACATCACTTCTTCCCGATTCTAATGCCCCTAACAAACCGCTGAAGTCCGTTCGTTCATACTTTACTTCAATCCCAGTACGGTTCGTAAACTCTTGCCACATGTCCACACTGTAACCTTTGAGTTCACCGTTTTCTTCATAGGTAAACGGTTCATAGCTTCCGGTTATCCCAACCGTTATTTGTTTGCGATCTCCAAATCCATATGGATCCTCTTCTGAAAGTGAAGTACCCGCATCCGCCGCTTCAGCCGCGGCTGCTTCAGTTGCTGTCGCTTCAGTTGCCGTTGTTTCAGTTGCTGTTCCTTCAGTTGCTGTTGCTTCAGTTGCCGTTGTCTCCCCTGAATTCCCGCATCCGACCAACAACAGGATTGCCAGTAAACAACCTAAAAATCTCATTCTTTTCATTTCAAATCCTCCTTCAACTCTTTGAAGGCATTATATCACCACCACTTTACTCGGACAAATATATTTATTTAATTATATCATCAACTATTTTAATAAATCATTCTTTATCTGTATGCTTCCGTATTCAATTTTGACCGGCTGAAAAGATAAAAGTAGCCTTTTGAAGAACCGACACTATTGCATAATGAAGAAGAACCCTGCACATACCGTACAGGGTCCCTTCTACTTAATCAATGCGTATTCTTTTTTGCTCTCCGAAGCGGCTTTCAGCTTTTCTGCCTCGGGGTAGATCCATAAGATCTTGCCATTCTCTAGGATGGGTAGCATGGCTTGGATGGCTCGGTCGTGGTCACCGCTTTGGTTGAACAGCCAGCCCAAAGCGAACAGCCGAAGCAGTTGCTGGCGATTGTTCTTCGGTTCGTTGAGGCGTGCGAGTTGTTCTTTGGCATTGTTCTTGTCTTTGTTCACAAGATGGACCAGCGCGCGAACGAAGGCGACTTCCCTTTTTTGTGCATCGAGGATCTGATTGTCCAATGGAGATTTGGCTACGGCCTTTTGCGCGCCGCGCACGTCTTTTTCCATGAGCGCAATATAGCCTTGGATGATCTTATACAGGTGCTGTATGCTCGCGGGCTGATAGCTCAAGTAGGGCGTCACGGCCTCCCACTGCTCTTTAGCGGAGGCGACATCGCCTTTGTCGATACATCCTTGTGCGGCGGACAACAATGCCGCGGTTTCCGCTTTACTGCTCTTTCTCGAGTAAGCCGCTGCAATGCGGTTCATGCGAATGTATTTGTCGGGCTTGAGGTCGGTTTCATGGGCCCGTTTCTTTAGGAAGTTAAAAATCCAAAATCCGATGATGTACACCGCTCCTAAAAGGAGGATGGTGTCTAAAATATCTCGTTTCAACACTTGTTGCATAAAGACGGAGGCGGCTATCAACAGCAGTAGTACGCCGAATCGCAGTTTCATTCTGTCCCTCCGATCCAGCGGTCCGCCCAGCGAACCACCTCTTCCATGATATTCGTCGTCACAAAATGGCCGAGGTGCTCGTATTCGACAAATCGAATTCTCTCTTGGTCGTCATACAGCGGGGCGATCTGTTTGTAAAATACGCGTTGCCATGAGGGAAGGATCACCGGGTCGGCGCCACCGTTGACCATCAGGATCGGGCGGTTCACCAATGCGTCGATCTCCTTCGCGGGGTCGCTGCCAAAGTGAATATGGGAATCGCGCACGGCCTCCAAATCTTCTTTGGAGAGGACCGTCTCGATGTACTTGACGATCGGCTCAAAGTGAAAACTTCCGTTGATCACGGCAGCTGCGGTAATTTGCGGGTACTGCGCAAAGACGGACGCGGTCGTATAACCGCCCATCGAATGCCCGGTCACCATGATCTTGTTAATCCCGCAATCGGTCAAATGCGCCTGCAGGTCGGCAAATTCTTTTGTGCTCGCGTCGATCACGGGGAAGAATCGGCTCGCTCGAGTCACCGGGTCGTGATAGTCGATCACGCCGCGCTCTCCGTGGTGCATCGCTTCCGGCAAGAGGACGCGGTACCCGTAGGACGCGATAATCTGCGCCCGGAACCGGTTGAGCTCCGCCGAACTGCTCCACCCGTGGTAGAACACGACCGCGCCGTTTTTCGTTGAGTCCACGGGACGGTATTCCCATACGGGCCGGTCCTGAATTTTGATTTTTTCTTCTTCTACGGCAAATAATATTCTCGTCATTCCATCTTCCTTCGATCCGCCAATGCGTTGATCAGCGTCATATCGTCAAAGTACTCGAGCGATGCGCCGATCGGGATCCCTGAGGCGATCCTCGTAAGCTTCACATCCGTATCTTTTAACACGTCGCGGATAAAATGTGCGGTGACATCGCCCTCCACGGTCGGGCTGATCGCCAGCACGAGCTCTTTGATGTCGTCATGCGCGATGCGTTGCACGAGCGACTCCAAGTGCAGTTTTTCCGGCGTCACGCCGTGTAGGGGGTTCAGTAAACCGCCCAGCACGTGGTAGAGCCCGTGAAAGCCGCGCGTCTTTTCGATCGCAATCAGCGCCTGTACGTCTTCGACGACGCACACGACGGAGGTATCTCTCGTCTGGTCTTCACAAACGCTACAGATCTCACGGTCCGTAAGGTTGTTGCAGATGGAGCAGTGCGTCACTTTTTCTTTGACGTCGATCAGCGCCTGAATGAGCACATCGACTTCTTCCGGCGGCTTTTCTACGATATTCATGGCCAAGCGCTGCGCGCTCTTACGGCCTATGGTGGGTAAATGCGTCAGCGCCTCGATGAGGCGCTGAACCGATGTCGGATAATAAGCCATTACATTCCGGGGATCTTCAGCCCGCCCGTCAGCTTCGACATCTCACGGTCGGCCTTTTGCTCCGCCTGTTTCACCGCTTCGTTCACCGCTGCGATGATCATGTCTTCCAGCATTTCTTTGTCATCCGGGTCGATGGCATCTTTGTCGATATTGAGCTTCACTAGCTGTTTCTTTCCGTTGACCGTCGCTTCCACCGCGCCGCCGCCGGATTGTGCCGTGACCTCTTCTTCTTCCAGTTTTGCCTGCATCTCTTCCATTTGCTTTTGCATCTTCTGCATCTGCTTCATCATGTTGTTCATGTTTCCGCCCATTCCACCGGGGTATCCTCGTTTCATCGTGTCCTCCTATTTGAATTCAATATTTTCTGCGCCAAACAGGTCGATCACGTCCTGTAGCGAAGCTTCCTTTTTGTCTTTTCGTTCTCTTTCTACTATAAACTGCAAATGCGTATCGGTCAAAGTGAGGCGTTCCAGTTCTTCTTTGATCAGCGCATACGATTCTTTTTCGTTGACGGCGTTGCGATGAATCTCGTGCGTGTCCGGGAATACGATGACGACTTCGTTCGCCGTGGACGAATACAGTCGTCCCTCATACAAGTAGGCATAGAGCGGAACGCTGCGCCTTTTGATATTTTCCAGCACTTTCGCCCAATCCGATTCGGTGATGCCGGTTATCGCGCCGGATGGTTTCGCCTCCGGCTCGGGTGCCGTCGGTTGCGCAAGATCGGGTTCAGACGTTTTTTCCGGTTTCACCTCTTCTACCGCATCCGTCTTTGGCGGTGCTTCCATCGGCGTCGTCCTCGCCTGCGGGTGGTATAAGTACGCCTCCAACTCCTCAACTCGCTGTTCCAGCGTCTTCTTCTTTGCGATCGCCGTCAGGGTGAGGATCGCCGTAACCAAGAGCGTGTGCGCGTCGTCCGTAAAGCGCAGTTTGTTCTGCGTCTCGATCAGCAGCGTGAGGCTCTCCAGAAGAGTCTCCTCGGGAAAGGCTGCGCTCTTTTCCACATACCGCTCATATTGTTCGTCTGATCCCGAAAACAGCCTTCGGTCGGCCGATACTTGGCACAAGATCAGCTGCCGATAGTGCTCCGTCAGGTCTTCCAGTATCGACTCAGCTTCTTTGCCGGCGTCACGGATATCCTGCATCGTGAGGAGCGCGCCCTTCGCGTTTCGCTCGCGAATCGCATCCGTCATGGCGAACAGCTGGGCTTGATTGATCTTGCCCGTGACGCTCTGCACGTCCTTCGCCGTGATGACCCCTTGTGTCGCCGCGATCACCTGCTCCATCGCGCTCAGGGCATCCCGCATGGCGCCGTCCGCCGCGTAGGCGATGCTCTCCAATGCACCCGGCTCCGCTTCGCGTCCGATCTGGCGAACGATGTCCTCCAGATGCGCCTGTATGTCCGCTGCGGATATCCTGCGAAAAGTGAAGATCTGGCAGCGTGAGGCGATCGTCGCAGGGATCTTCTCCATCTCTGTCGTCGCCAGTATGAACAAGAGATGCGCCGGCGGTTCTTCCAGCGTCTTTAACAGCGCGTTGAACCCTTCGTTCGTAATCATGTGCGCCTCGTCGATGATGACGACTTTCTTCTTCAGCTGACTCGGGAGATACTTCACCTTCTCGCGAAGGTCTCTAATGTCGTCGATCCGGCGATTCGACGCGGCGTCCATCTCCGTGACGTCCATCGTGGACTCGTCCAGTATCTGGCGGCAGTTCTCGCACTCATTGCACGGGTTGCCGTCCTGCGGATTGAGGCAGTTCACCGCCCGCGAGAGGATTTTCGCACACGAAGTCTTCCCCGTTCCACGCGTGCCGTGGAAGAGGTAAGCGTGCCCCACTTTCCCCTGCAGCACTTGATTTTTTAATATACGTACGATCTGATCCTGCCCGACCACTTTGTCAAAAGTGTCCGGCCGATACGCTCGATAAAGGGTTTGCATACGAGTCATCCTCCAATGGATCAATTATACCATAGGGTGAATGGGGATTTCGTCAAAAAAAGAATGGAGTCCATCGCTCCATTCTGATTCCCATACGATTCAATTCCTAATCTCAAGTATCTGATTACCTTCATCAAAATCGTCTTTGTGGGAGATGACGATCATCGTCGTTCCACATTTCCGTGCAAATGCTTGTACTCGTTGGCTCACCAGATTCCCCATTTCGTCATTCAATGCGCTGGTCGGCTCATCGAGGATGAGCAACTGGGGCTTTCTCAAGAGGACTCTGGCGAGTCCAATCCTTTGAATTTGTCCACCGGACAAATTGCTCCCCGCTTCTCGAATCTCTGCATCAAGACCTTTCTCTCTCACCAATTGATCAAGACCAGCAGCAAATGTCGCTTCCTCCAGTTGATCGGTTGTATAGCGATCCCCTAGTATCAAGTTTTCAATCAACGTTCCTTCGAACACAAAAGGCCTCTGTTGTGACTGCAAAGCATTCTGAAAGTACTCAGCTTGCGAATACGAATGGATCGGCACGTCATTCCACCGAATGTCAACCTGACCGTGCTTGACTTCCTCAAATCTCATCACGAGGTTCCCCAATGTTGATTTTCCGGTGCCGCTCTCTCCTTTGACCACTAGTACGTCCCCTTGATTTAATTGAAACCTAACGCTTTTCAACATCGGCTGCTCTTCTTGATATGCGAAGAAATCACTTTGAAAGCTTAGTTTCTCCAACTTTGGCATGCGTGTGCCGCCGTTGGCCGACTGCGATTCGGTTTTGTAGAGTGGACGAATCCGATCTTGCATGGCAAGCGCTTGTTTTCGCACGCTAATTGATTGCGACAGATTTCTTATCGGCTCCTGTAATTGCCCAGAAAAGGCATACAGTGCCAACAATGCACCCACTGTCAATTGCCCTCTTTGAATCAACAGCACTCCGATCATCACAGCCATCATAGGAAAGATAAACATCATGGCGAGAGCCATCGATACATAAATCGAATGGTATAGCCCTATCTTTTTAGCAACAGGGAGGCGCTCCTTCATCAGCTTGTCATCGAGTTGGCTTTGAAAATACTCTTCTTTCCTCAACTGAATAATCTCTCGAATACCGGAGAAAGACTGGATCATTTGTTGGTTCATCTCTCCCATTAAGCGTTGGTTTTCAACTGATAATACGCTGAGTTTCTTGCTGACATAATTCACGATCACAAAACATATCGCAACGAGCGCTGCAACGATCAAAGTGATAAATCTGCTGTATTGAAGCATCATCCCTAGCGTGAATGCCAACATCGTGCACTGCACCGCAATAGTGACAACCCATAACCCTTTCCAATCTGCGATGTATTTTCCGTCATTTGAGATCATCGATGCAAGTACACCGGACTGCATTTCATTATGAAAAGAGAGTTTCCTACGCAATGTCTTGCCAAATAAAAATGAAATGAACCGAAACGCACTCGTCTGTTCTAGAATTCGGAATTGATACTGAGAAATTACATTGGCAAGTACGAACACCGCGAGGATAAGTAGCATGTTAAGAAATATTGGTTGCAAGAGCGCATAATCACCCTGAATGACGACATCCACCATTTGCTGCATACGCTTAACAATGACCGTTTGACATAATATTCCGATGAAAAACAGAAAGAAAACGCTCAGTTGTGTTTTTCTGAGTTTACGAAAACTTACGCTGACTTCTGAATCAAATCTTTTCATTCGACGCATTTCGCCACACCCTTTCTGCTTTTATATTAGACTGTAAAAAGGGGTGTGCTATAATTTGGAATAATGACGAAATGTTTGCTCAAGGGACAAATATTCAGAATCAATCAGGCGGAGGCAAGACATGTTATTGCAGATATCCGATGCAACCAAAAGAAAACTCTCTGTTTTGATTCGGTACTTTCGAACGCGCGAGTACGCTTTGAAGGAACCTCTTGATTGGAGTGTCCACGATTTTCCCGTCGATCAAGCCGGTGAAACCATTTGTTCCCATGAGACGCTCTCGCAGATCGAAAATGGGAGCATCATCAAAAATGACGATATCTACGAACGCCTCCTTGCGAAATTGGGCAAATCGATCAACTTTGAAGCCGATCTTACGGTAGAAATTGCTCGGATATCAAACGATATTCTGAATGCGCAAAACGCAGGAGATGACTCGAAAATACTTTATTCTGTGAATGAATTACAGACTCTCCTGCTGCCGTACTCGTCGTACGTCGTAGAGGCCGAGTACCTACGCGCGTGCGCTCCCCTTCTCTCCTACTATGAAGAAGATATTCTTTCTGATGAAGCCCGCGTCCTTTTTGACTTGTATCCGATGTTTGACTCTCAGTTTCAGCTGTGCCTTCAGCCCATGCTTTATTCGTATTCTTATTCGAAGGAGCCGGAAGCTCTCAACGATCGGGTCAAACAGATTCACCTGAGCGACAGTCGCGCTCTTGTCAGCAGACTCCGCTATGCTCACTTTCTTTGTCTTTCCAAGAAATTTTTTATGGTTCCGATCATATTGAGTGACTTACACTCCTACTATGAAATGCACCCATCCACCGCAATGGAGATCGACCTATTGGATATGGTTGCATACTACAATATGTGTACGAATTCAACTGATCTAAGACCAAGTATTCATGCGCTGACCGATTTTTTAGATACACATCACGAGGAGATTGCAGTATCAAAGCAGGGATCGTATTACTATAATCTCGCTATCTATTCGCTTCATCTAAAAGAGATCGATGACGCGCGCAAGTATCTACAAAAGGCGTTGAATTTTCCTGCGGTACGTCTACAAGCGACTCTTCAACTCTTATTGTTATCTTCACGTTCGGAGATCGAACTCCCAGCTGAGATCCTCTCAAATATCTGTCGTTATGAAAACAGGGATTCAAACCCCACCCTCAGCAAAATCCTGCGATATTACGCTCTAAAAGCTGGTGGTGCCGATCCAATCTCACTGGAAGAATACATCATGACCGTGATCCGCTCGCTCTTTGTGGAAGTCAACGATGAGTATCTGTACGAGGTGTTCTTACTTGAGTTGGAACGCCTCACCAAAGCGACAGGAAATATACAAAAACTAAAGAACTATAAACGGGTTCGTGTGCGCAAAGCTAAGAGAAAATAGTATCATTGTGGTTTACAATTATTATATCCACTTCGACTGAATCATCTAGCTTACAGCATCAAACATTTAATTACTGCCTACTTCTTTCCGCGCTCATAATGCGACCAGAGGCTGACGATTTTAACCGCTTTTTCCTCTTCGTACACCTGATACACCAATCGGTGCTTGATATTGATCCGTCGAGAGTACAGCCCCTTGAAATCGCCCATCAATTTCTCATAGGATGGAGGCGTTTGATAGGGGTCTTCTCGAATGAGATCGATTAGGATTCGAATCTTCTCCTCCAATCCCGCGGCTTTTGCTTTCGGTAGGTCTTTTGTCGCGGTTTTGGTATAAAAAATTTGATACACTTACCATTCGACCTCGCTCTCCGGAACGCAATCGGACAGTTCAGCTTCCTTCCCGTTCAGCAGTTTTTCTGCCATTTCAGGGTTTGCGTGAATCTGTAAAGTCTCCATCAGTCCGCGATAGTCGTCTTCGCTGATCACGACGACATTACCATCCTTCGTACTGACATGGAGCGGTTCGTTGTACTTCACCGTTTGTTCTAAGAGCATAAAGATATTCTTTCGAAAATTCGTGATATTCGTGTTCTGCATGATACACCTCCTGTTGTGTACATTATAGCGTACACTTTTGGCGTTGACAATGTTCATTTGACTTTAGCTTTTCTTTCAATTATAATAGATCGAGTCATGGAGAGCTGGCTGAGCGGCTGAAGGCGCACGATTGGAAATCGTGTTAACGTTAATAGCGTTACGAGGGTTCAAATCCCTCGCTCTCCGCCATACCGTACTACACGGGGAGTTAGCGGTGCCTTGTAACCTGCAATCCGCTATAGCAGGGTGGATGCCCAATGGAGGGTCTGCAATCCTTCGGTCTGCCCGGAATAAGTAGTGTTGACAGATGGGTCTTACGCAACAGAAAGCTATGAACCTCGTCAGGTCCGGGAGGAAGCAGCGATAAGTGGTCCCTTCTGTGTGTTGTGAGGGTGCCTGTCTCGAGCCAACTGTTTCGGTAACGCGCGGGAGCGGAGATTCGATATTGGGTGTACGGTACATAATCGCAAATAAGACCTTCGGGTCTTTTTTATTTGGTGCTCGACAGAAAGGATGGGTTTCATCATGAAAAAGTTCGTGAAGGGAGTGAGTCTGTGTTTTGTGATCGCACTGGTCTGCTACCGATTGGGGAAGATTTTCCCTATCGTGGGAGGTCCGGTCTTCGCAATCCTGGCGGGCATGGGGATCACGCAAATCCTCAAAGATAAAACGGAGCTGCAACCGGGTATTCAGTTTACCTCCAAGTACATCCTGCAAATCGCCGTCGTGCTGCTGGGCTTTGGGCTCAACCTTTCGGAGATCGCCAAAGTCGGGGCGATGTCGCTGCCGATTATCGTGGTGACAATCGCAACGGCTCTAGCGGTCGCCTACTTGCTGCAAAAGATTCTTCAAATGCCCGGCCATATTTCGACTCTGATCGGTGTCGGCTCCTCCATCTGCGGAGGATCTGCGATCGCGGCAACGGCTCCTGTTATCGGCGCAAAAAGCGAGGAGATCGCACAATCCATATCTGTGATCTTTCTGTTTAATGTGCTGGCGGCTCTCATCTTCCCCACGCTGGGTACAGCCATCGGACTCTCCGATATGGGTTTCGGCTTATTTGCCGGAACGGCGGTCAACGACACTTCGTCGGTCACCGCTGCGGCGGCCGCATGGGACGGCCTGCACCCCAGCGCGAATACGCTGGACGCGGCTACCATCGTGAAGCTCACGAGGACACTCGCGATCATCCCGATCACTTTTGTGCTCGCGCTCTACACGGCTTCGAAACAAAAAGGCGCATCCGACCAAAAGTTCAGCCTAGCGAAGGCCTTTCCCAAGTTTATTCTGTTCTTTCTGCTCGCATCCGTCATCACAACGGTGCTTACGGCGCAAGGTGTAGACGCCTCGATCTTCAAGTCACTCCAGACGCTCTCGAAGTTCTTTATCGTGATGGCGATGGCCGCCATCGGCCTGAACACAAATATTGTGAAGATTATAAAGTCCGGAGGCAAAGCCATCATCATGGGGGCCGCCTGCTGGGTGTCGATTGCCGGTGTGAGTCTGTTGATGCAGAGAGTTATGGGGATATGGTAGAAGAGATAGGCGGTTTTTTCGTATAACAAATTCTTATCTTCCTATAAAATATGTCAATGCTCCCGTACAAACCTGCATGATATACTCTCATCAAGTAGGGATGCCTCTGCATCCCGCTGTTATTTATTGAGGAGGTTACCCCATGAAAAGAAGAATATCTTGGATGCTGATCGTCACGATCCTTCTGACACTCTTCGCCGGATGCTCACAACCGGCCACAACAGAAGCGCCGGTGACGGAGGCCGCAACGGAAGCGGTTACTGAAGCGTTGACGGAAGCTGCCCCTGAGGCTGCGACAGAAGCGACAACTGAACCTGCTACGGAAGACGTTGCCAAAGCGACTTTCCCACTGACGGTGACAGACCAGCTCGGAAACAGCGTCACGCTGGAAGCGCCGGCAGAGCGAATCGTATCCGGATACTACATATCCTCTTCCGCATGCTTGGCTCTCGGTCTAAAGGATAAACTCGTAGGCACGGAAGAAAAGATCGACGTGCGCCCGATCTACGGTCTGTCTGCTCCGGAACTCATTGGTAATATCGCCAATGTCGGAAACGCAAAGAACTTTGACTTAGAAGCTTGCCTCGCAGCGGAACCGGACCTCGTCATTCTTCCCAAGAATGCAAAGGATTATGCGGCGACCCTCGCTGAAACGGGGATCCCTGCAATTGTCGTCAACCCGGAATCACATGAAGCGCTTGAGGAGATGATCGGGCTCATTGCCTCGCTAACGGGAACAGAAGAGAGGGCGAGCGAACTCACCGCGTTTTACCAAGAGGCCCTCAGCAAAGCGGAAGAGCGCACAAAAGACATCGCTGATGCGGACAAGCCGAAGGTCTATATGGCAAGCCCCAGCGCTTATCTGACCACCGCTCCCAAAGACATGTATCAGGCTTCTGTCATCCGCGCTGCGGGCGGTACGAATGCCGGCGATGAACTGGAAGGCGACTACTGGGTGGAGGTTTCCTACGAGCAGGTCCTTACGATGAATCCCGATATGATCATCATCCCGTCCAACAATACGGCGAGCGGTGCTCCGGATTATTCGGCGGAAGACATCTTGGCCGATGAAAACCTGGCAGGTGTTACGGCGGTCGAAAACAAGGCCGTCTACAATATGCCGGTCGGTCTGGAAGCTCTGGATTCTCCCGTTCCATCCGGTGTACTTGGCACCTTGTGGATGCTGAACAAACTGCATCCGGACGTGTACACGCTGGATGAGTTGAAAGCCGATGCACAAGCTTTCTACAGCACGTTCTATGGCTTCGATGTAGACACCGGCATTTTCGAATAATCTTTCGGAGAGAGACTTGAATTCTTACGGAACCCAGCGGACGAGAGCTTTATTTGTCATGGTTACGGCGGCAGTTTTGATTGCCGCCGTTGTTTCGTTGGGCGTTGGAAAATATGCGATCGCACCTTCGGAGATCCCCGAGATGTTTCGTGATGGCTCGCAGATCCCCGAACTCACCCGCCGTGTGTTCTTCACCTTGCGGCTTCCCCGCACCGTCATGACGATCCTCTCCGGCGCGGCTCTGGGCGTTGCGGGCGCTGTGTATCAGCTGATCTTCAAGAATCCGCTGGCCTCACCCGACATCATCGGCGTTGCCGGCGGGGCGAATCTGGGTGCGGCAATCGCCATCGTGTCGGGATCGGCAACCGGCATGCTCCCCATCGCGTTTGGCGCATTCTGGGGCGGACTCGCCGCTGTTCTTTTTGTCATGTTCCTCATCCGCGCGACGGGCTCCCGTCAAACGGCTACCTATGTACTCGCCGGCATCGTCATCAACGCCGTCACCCGATCGCTCATCATGATTCTTAAATACTTCGCCGATCCCGCCAACGAACTGGCGGCGATGGAATACTGGGAGATGGGCACCTTCGGCAACGTGACTCTTTCAAAGGTCGTAACGATACTCCCCCTGTTTCTGATCGGAATGGCGGGGCTGTTGCTCCTTCGCCGGCAGATCGAGCTCATGTCCCTCGGAGACAACGAAGCCCGCTCGCTGGGCGTGCGCTTAAAGCCGTTGCGCACAACGATTCTACTACTGTCGACACTTCTCGTCACTTCCGTCATCAGTGTGACCGGCCTTATCTCATTTGCCGGGCTCATCGCACCGCACACCGCCCGCATGATGCTCGGGAGAAATGACGCCGTCACGATTTTTATGAGCGGTTGCGTCGGCAGCTTTGTCGTGCTGACGGCCGATATTCTGGCGCGCTCTCTGTACAGTAACGAGCTGCCGATATCGATCCTGACCTCTGTGATCGGTGTGCCGATGCTCGTGTATTTTATGAGCCGTCGAGGAGGGATGTCGTTATGACAGGGCTTCTGGAGCTCAAAAATGTACATGTCGCCTACGGTGCGCACAAGGTAATTCGAGGGATCGATCTCTCCCTTGCGAGAGGCGAATTCTGCGCTTTGTTGGGACTCAATGGAAGTGGGAAGACAACGCTGCTGCATGCGATCTGCAATTTCATCCCCATGCAAGGGGAATGCTTCGTCAGCGGCTCCTCACTGTCGGGCCTCAACGAGAGGCAGCGAGCACGCCTTCTCTCCTTTATCCCCCAGGTATCGACGCAAATGGGTGGAAAAAGGGTGATCGACGTCGTCTTAATGGGGCTCAACCCGCATCTCGGCTTGTTTGAGTCGCCCTCCGCCGAACATATAGGGCAGGCCAAAGAGATGCTGGAGCGCTTAGACATGGGTGCCGAAGAAGAGAAAGATTTCGGAACCCTGAGTCAGGGACAGAAACAGATGATCACCCTCGCTCGTTGCCTGATTCAAAACGCTCCGGTCATGCTGATGGATGAGCCGGACAGTGCTTTGGACTTCAACAACCGCCATCGTATGCTGCAAAAAGTACAACAACTGATTCGTGAAGATCAACGCGCAGGGCTTATCACTCTGCACGATCCGAATTTCGCCATGGCGTATTGCGATCGCCTCGTCCTCTTAAAAGACGGAGGAATTGCGGCGGACATCTCCATGCACGACACCTCTTTGGATGCAATCAAAGCCGGTTTGTCCAAAGTATATGGCAATATCGATCTGATCTCTCATCACAATCGGTACATCATGGTTCGCGGGCTTGAAACGGAAAAGGACAAGTAATGGAATTCATATATTATGTCAATCTGACGGATGGGTCGATCAAAAAAGAACCCTACGATATCCAACAACAAAAAGACTACGGGCGAGGGCTCGCTGCACGACTACTTCGCGAGAATACTCCCATCGGCTCGGGTCGATTGGACCCGGACAATGCGATCGTCTTTGCACCGGGACTTTTCGCCGGTTGTGCGGCCCCCAGTTCCGGGCGGATGACGGTACTGGCCAAAGGCGACACCGATCGCATGCAGGTGTTTAATCCGGGGGGTGATTTGCCACAGAAGCTAGGCTCGCTGGACATCTGTGCGATTGTGATCACGGGGAAATCTCCTGAGGGGAATGCCGTACTGCACATCGACGAAAAGAGTGCATCGCTCCTTTCGATGCCGGAGACAAAAGGCGCGTCCACGGAGGAGATCCTCTCCACCATTACGACGCGTTTTGGAAGAAAGACGGCGGTTTTAGGTACCGGGATCGCCGGCGATCACCTGATGTCGCTCAGCACCGTCTTCAGCACGTATCCGGAGGGGGATCCTTCTTTCAATTGTCCTCGACACGGATTTGGGGATATTCTGGGCAGCAAGGGCTTGCGCGCGGTTGCCATCACCGGAGATCGCTATTTTGATCGGGAGTGTTCGGACGCGGAAAACTTGCGGATTGCCGGCAAGGCGCTCTCGCGGGAAATTCTCGATAACCCGTTCTCAGGAAGGATCCTACCGGCGTACGGCGCTGAAGCCCTCGTATGGCTTATGCAGGGGAAGCCGATTCCGGAGATTCCGAAAGAAAGCCCACAGAAAAGAAAAACACCCGCTCATCAGCGGATCAACTACAACTGCTCGCCGATGTGCGTCATCGGGTGTCTAAACCGACACGGGGCATACACCGGCGCTCACTCCTCGGCACCGGATCAAAGTGAACTGAAAGCAGCGCTCATCTCCTCGTTAGGAATCGACGACGAAGGATTCCTTGAGGAACTGCAGGATCGCTTGCGCGCATTGTCGCTCGTATTGCCTGAGTTTGTGACCGCCGCTCGGAGCTATATTGTCGCCACCGGTCAGGAGCCTTCCCGTCAAGCCATCCTCTCTCTGACTGACGAGATCCGGGCAAACTCCGCCATCGGCCGGCTCGTCGGCTCGCGTGCAGCCGGCATCGCCCGCGCATATCCCGAAAACCCGGAGCTCGCCAAGCTCAACGACCGCCCCGCGCTGGCCGATGAACCGCTCTTCTCCGTGAAAATTCATAAGAGCCATCGATTCGTAGAAACCGATGATATGCAGCTTTTGTATTATCGAATCTTCGTGATGGAGAATTTGGGCATGTGCCTGTTTGCCGCTTTCGGCATCATCAATAACGAGAAGGCACTCTCCCTTATGGCTGAGCTCTATACCGCCAAGACCGGGATATCCGCCACCGCCGACGATCTCACCGAGTACGCAAAGGAGTGTATCGAAAGAGAGATGCAATATGAAAAAGACTGCGGAAGTATCGATCCACAGATTGGTATCCCGCCGTTTACGAAAATGCTGTACCGTTATTTCGCAGAATAAGCATGAAAAAACCGGGTTTCCCCGGTTAGTCGATCAGCTCTTTTAATCGTCCCGTCACTTTGTACGGGACTTTTTTTAATTCTTCCATATTCTTCGCACCCAACATGACCATGATGACTTTCAGTTTGTAGAAAATCTCTTCAATATGCTTTTCGGCGTAGTCTTCACCGCCATGGACGAGATAGTTCAAAATCTCTCCGCTGGAGCCGGATAATTCGGCACCCAGTATGATGGATTTGGCGATGTCCGTACTGGATTTCACACCGCCGGAGGAGATGACATACGCATCGTCGGGCAACGCATGCTTCACATCGTACACGGCTTTCGCCGTGGGGATCCCCCAGCCGTACAGTTCGCTGAAGTCGTGGTCAAAGTTGCGCAGATTTTCAATCTCGATGAAGTTGGTACCGCCGGCTCCTGCGACATCAAAGTACTTGAAGCCCTTGTCGTACAACTGCTTAGCTACCGCTCCGGAAATCCCGTACCCAACTTCCTTGATGATGACCGGCACGTCGATCGCGTCTCGGATGCTTTCCAAGTGTTCGAGAACATGGCGAAAATCGCGATCACCTTCGTCCATCACGAGTTCTTGCGCGATATTCAGGTGGATTTGCAACGCATCGGCGCTCAGCATATCGACGGCGACTTTGGCATCGTCAGCCTTGGCATTGGCGTTGAGGTTTGCGATGACGACGAGGTCGTCGCACATGCGCTCCCGAACGATGCGAAACGACTTCTCGGACTCTTGCCCGAGTTCCAATGCGATGGTTTGTGAACCGACCGCCATCGGGATGCGATACTTGCAGGCGAGCTTCGCCAACTGTTCGTTGATCTCCATGGCAAACTCACCGCCGCCGGTAATGGCGCCGATCATCAGCGGATAGTGAATTTTCTTCCCGAGAAAGGTAAGGCTTGTATCGATATCGTCTAAGCTTAATAGCGGTAGGGCATTGTGTTCCAAATAGATATCGTCAAAGAGTGTATTTCCAACAAAACTGGTGCGCAGATAATTTTCTAAGTGTTCTTTTTTTCTTTCGGTTCTCATATTTCCACCTCTCTTCTATGTACGGTGTGGAGTTGTGGAGCGTGGGGCTATGTTCTCAGCGGGAGCGACATGATGTCGCTCCCCTCCGAGTTATTTTCCTTCGACTTTTGATTTCTGTTGCTGTACCGCGTGGTTCACATTGTCCTTGGCTTGGGACAGCATCAGGCGAATTCGGTTGATCTGGTTGACTTCGCTGGCACCCGGGTCGTAGTCGATCGGGATGATATTGGCTTTCGGGAAGTGCCCGCGGATCGCCTTGATGACGCCTTTCCCCGTAATGTGGTTGGGCAGGCAGCCGAACGGTTGTACGCAGACGATATTTTCCGCGCCGGCGTGGATCAGCTCGACCATCTCAGCGGTGAGCAGCCACCCTTCCCCGTATTGGTTGCCCAAAGAGACGATGGGCTTCGCGAATTCTTCCAGCTGTTCCACCAAGAGCGGCGGGTCAAAGCGGCTGTTCTCCAGTTCACGTCGAATGAACCCGCGATAATATTCGATATACTTAATACCCAAGTCGGCTAAGAATTTCATCCCGTAGCCCTTGGAGAGCAGATTATATTTATGGGTCGCGTTGCGGAAACTGTACATGAAGAAGTCGGTCAGGTCCGGTACGATGACTTCCGCGCCCTCTTCTTCCAGGTGCGCCTGCAGGTGATTGTTGGCTTCCGGCAGGAATTTGACGAGGATCTCGCCAACGATGCCCACGCGCGGTTTCTTTTCGCCGGTGACTTCCAAGCGGCTGAAGTCGTGGACGATGTCTTTGACATTTTGCTTATATTGCTTCAGATTGTGCGTGCGGATGTCAGTTTTACACTTTTCGATCCAGTGGCGTTTCAGGATTTCCGTCGAACCCTTGATCTTTTCGTACGGTCTCGTCTCGTTGGATACGCGAACGATCAGGTCGCCGTACAAAAGCGAAATGATGGCCTTGTGCAGTCCCTTCAGGCTGATTTGGAAGCCCGGCGACGTCTCGATCCCCTGTGCCGACAGCGCGATGACGGGGATCTGCGGGAGTCCCGCTTCCGCCACGGCCTTTCGGATGAACCCGACATAGTTGGATGCGCGGCATGCGCCTCCGGTCTGGGTCATCAGCAGTGCGATCTTGTTGACGTCGTACTTGCCGCTCTTGACGGCGTGCATCAGCTGCCCGACAACCGTGATCGACGGGTAGCACGCATCGTTGTTCACATAAGTGAGCCCTTCGTTCTCGACGTGGCGGTCGATATCGGTTAAGAATTCGATCTTCATTCCGTCGGAGAGGAGCGCTTCTTTCAGTATTTCAAAGTGATCCGGCGCCATTTGCGGCACGAGGATCGTATAGTCTTTCGCCATTTCCTTGGTGAATTCGACCTTGTCGTAACCCTTGTGCACGCGGTGCACTTTGCGGGTGCGTTTCGCGAGCGCTTGGGTCAACGAGCGCAGGCGGATCTTGACGGCGCCCAGGTTGTTGACTTCGTCGATCTTGAGCACGGTGTAGATCTTGTCGTGCGCGGTCAGAATCTCATTCACCTGGTCGGTGACGACGGCATCCAGTCCGCAACCGAAGGAGTTCAGCTGCACAAGCTCCAAGTCGTCCGATTCTCCGATGATTTCGGCGGCGCGATAGAGCCTCGAATGGTACATCCATTGGTCCAAAACGCGCAGTTCTTTCACATCGGTCCCGTCTTCGATGGCGTCTTCCGAGAGCACCGCCCAGCCTAAGGAGGTGATGACCCCCGGGATTCCGTGGTTGATTTCCGGGTCGATATGATACGGGCGGCCCGAGAGCACGATCGCCTTCTTGCCGTTGTCGCGGCACCATTGAATGGCGCGCTGGCCTTCCTGCTTCACGTCGTAACGGAAGGTTTCCAGCTCTTTCCATGCGGCGTCTGCGGCATTGTAGAGGTGCTTTTTCTCGATCCCCAGGTCACGCAACTCTTCCCAGAGTCTCTTTTTGAGTCTTCCGAGGTCTTGCAGCGACAGGAACGGGTTTCTAAAGTCGACGCCGTTTTCTGCGATGGCGTCCACATTGTTTTTAATGACTTCCGGATATCCGGCGACGACCGGACAGTTCAGGTGGTTGTTGGCGTTGTCGAATTCTTTGCGCTCATAGAAGATGCTCGGGTAGAAGATAAACTTGTGCCCGTCTTC
>CAZEBB010000031.1:7950-22392 GCA_964510345.1 uncultured Peptoniphilaceae bacterium | reverse complement strand
CGGTAGGTGTCCCAATCCCGGTCCTCGTATCGCTTCGTATACACCGAATCGATGATCAGCTCGCCTGCGTCATAGTGGTCCAATCCGCCGATAATATTCAGCAGAGTGGTTTTCCCGGAACCGGACGGTCCCAGGATCGCAGTGAACTCATTGTCCCGAAAAGAGATCGATACGCCGTTTAACGCGGTTTGGGTAAAGCCTGCGGTGTGGTATGATTTTCGTATATCGACTAATTTAAGCAATTTGTGTCTCCTGTTGACGAAGATTTATTCGTTTCCCTTTATTATACTATAAAGACTCTGTGTCTCTATGACCAAGATACTTTTCTTTCCCTAGTGAGATCCGACGAATCAAATAATCATCCTTCCACATCTTGACATTAACGAGACGAAAGATTACACTATGGTACAAGGTAAAGGCGTAGGAAGACATAGGATGCCGTATTCTTTTCTCAGAGAGTTGATGGATGGTGCGAATCAACGAAAAGAGCCGCTTCCCCTCCCTTCTTAGCCGATCGGGTGAACTGTAGTAAGCCGATCCGTATCCGCGTTATAGGAAACTGAGGGGCCACGTATGTGGCAATCAGGGTGGTACCGCGAGTGTTAGCTCGTCCCTGGCGTAAGCCATGGACGAGCTTTTTTAGTAGAAAGGATGAGATTATGCAACACACGATCGCCGTTATCGTAGAAAACAAATCGGGTGTCTTGACCCGTGTTACCGGACTCTTTGCAAGGCGCGGTTACAATATCAAGAGTCTGGCTGTAGGCGAAACCGACATACCGGGTTTGTCCCGCATCACTTTGGTCGTTTCCGGTGACGAACGCGTCATCGAACAGGTCTCCAAGCAGTTATATAAAGTGATCGACGTCATCAAAGTCATCGACCTGACCAAAGAACAATATGTCGACCGTGAACTCGTCCTCGTCAAAGTCAATGTGACGCCGGCAACAAGAAGTGAGATTCTACAAACCGTAGAAGTCTTCCGCGCTAAAGTCGTTGACATGGGGCGCGATGCGTTCGTCATCGAGGCGACCGGTGACTCGGGCAAGATCTCGGCACTGGAAAAAGCGTTGCAGGTGTACGGAATTGTTGAAGTGGTACGAACAGGCAAGATTGCCTTAACGAGAGGATAGGAGGAAACCCATGCGAATGACCGGAGCACAGGCGATCTTAAAATGCCTGATCGAAGAAAATGTAGAATATGTATACGGCTATCCGGGTGGAGCCGTCCTCCCTCTGTACGATGCTCTCTATGAATGTAAAGAAATCAAACATATCCTGATGAGAAGTGAACAAGCCGCCGCTCATGCCGCGAGCGGTGTCTCCCGCACCTCCGGTACGGTAGGCGTTTGCATCGCGACGTCGGGTCCCGGTGCGACGAACCTCGTGACGGGGATCGCCACGGCGTATATGGACTCGATCCCGATGATCGCCATCACCGGGCAGGTGCCGACGAGTCTGATCGGAACCGACGCGTTCCAAGAGGTCGATATTACCGGGATCACGTTGCCGATATCCAAACACAGCTATCTGGTCAAAGATGTCAAAGAGATCCCACAGATTATTAAAGACGCATTCCATATCGCGAATACCGGACGCAAAGGTCCCGTCGTCATCGACATCCCGAAAAACATCCAGATGATGGAGTTCGACTATGAACCGGCAAAACCCACGGAGCTTCGCGGCTATAAACCCAACTTAGCGCCCAATAAAAAGCAGGTGAATCGCGTCGCTGAAGAGATCAAAAAGGCGAAGCGACCGTTGTTCTTGATCGGCGGGGGCATGGTCATGGCGAAAGCGGACCAAAAGCTCAAGTCGTTGTTGGAGATCGCCAAGATCCCTTCCATCTCTACGCTGATGGCGCTGGGCACTCTCCCCTATGATCACCCGCTCTATTTCGGGATGATCGGCCTACACGGCTCCCCGGTGGCGAACTATGCCGTCACCAACGCGGATTTGCTCATCAGTTTGGGAGCGCGGTTTGACGACCGCTCCACCATCGTCGCGAAGACCTTTGCACCCAAGGCGACCATCGTCCACGTGGATATCGACCCGGCAGAAATCGATAAGAACATCGAGACCCAGATCCCCGTCGTTGCGGACCTGTCCTATTTCTTGGACGCTCTGCTCGAAAAGGTCGAACCGGCACAATACGACGAATGGACGCAGCAACTATACAACTGGAACGACTCCTATCCCGTCAAGTATAAAGACGACGGCGTCTTGAAGCCGCAGATCGTCCTGGAAAAGTTATCTGAACACACCAACGGAAATGCCATTATATCGACCGAAGTCGGGCAGCACCAAATGTGGACCGCGCAGTTCTTCCGCTTTTCGCAGCCGGGTTCTTTCCTTACCTCCGGCGGCTTGGGCACCATGGGGTACGGCTTCCCCGCCTCCATCGGCGCCTCGATGATGAATCAGGACCGCTTGGTCGTCAATGTCGCGGGTGATGGAAGCTTCCAAATGAATATGGCCGAGATCGGTACGGCGATCGAACAGGGGCGCCCCATCAAAGTCCTGCTGTTTAATAACACCTCGCTGTCACTCGTACGCCAGTTGCAGTACTTCGGTACCAACAAGCGGTACTCCGGAATCGACTTCTTCAAAAACCCGGACTTCTGCAAATTGGTCCTCGCGTATCCCGATACTGAAGCCTATCGCATCGAAAGCCCCGATCAGATCGACGAGGTCTTCGACAAGGCGCTTCATAACGGAAAATTCACACTCATCGAGTGCATGGTCAGCAATGAAGAGCGCGTGTATCCGGTCGCTTGCCCGGTCAACGGACTAAATAAGATGAACTATCTGGACGATGTCGAGATCGTCTGTGAATAACAAAAAAGAGGCTTCGGATCTTGAGTCCGTCGCCTCTTTTCAAATTCTGCTTCGTCGAGCCCGGACAACTCTTTTCGGCACGCTCACGGCCGCTCGGCCAAGATATGGCCTCAAAGAGTAATCCGGACTCTCCTCGCTTTATGTTACTTGCTATGCTCCGACTTATCCTATTCAATAATCCCCAGTGCCTGCGAACAGTCGAGGACAAACATAACCCCATTCCCGGGTTCGTCGATTTTGGTTTCTTTTCGAATCGCTTCGACGATGGGTTTCGCATGGGTATTGGGTGTAATGATCATCAGGATGTCTTTTTCGGGCTCCACCTGAATATTAAACAGCATCTCATGTTCGTGCGCCCCGGCACCGCGCCCGTGGATGATCGTGCCCCCTCTGGCTCCGGCTTTTTCGGCGACATCCATCACGTCTTCCGCCCGCCCTTTTTCGACAATCGTAAAGATGGCTTTATAGGCCATGGGTCCCTCCTTTTTTACACTCGTACAAAAGTTATCATCTTCGGATAATCCGAAGGAACGCAATACGTCAATGCTGACCATGATCCCTGTGTTTTTTTCCCGCAAATGAAATTTATTCGTCGCCATCTCATAAAAGGCATCTTCTTCGACTTTCGGAACAATCATGATCGCCAGCTCTTTTTTGATTTCATCCACTCCCAGCCATTGCAACCACTTTTCATGCGCGGTTCCCCTCCCGAGGAAAATGCTGTGACCGGTTTCCATAATCTGTGACGCGGCACGACAGAATGCAGATGCCATGCCGGCTTTTAGTACCGCTACCAATAATACGCTATCCTTATTCGTCAGCATGATCAATCCCCTCCTTTCGGGTTTTACGGTCGTAGATTAATCCCATAATCTGTATGGCGATGATCGGTGTCATGGCGATCAGCGCGATGACGCCGAAGCCGTCGGCGAGTACATCCGCCGTCGGTATAGACGATGCAGCTCCCTGTGCATACGCCAAGATAAACGTAGCCGCCATCGGACCCGATGCAACCCCGCCCGAGTCAAACGCGAGCCCGACGAAGGACTGACGCGAAAAGAAACTCATGATGATGGCGGTTCCAAAACCCGGCAATAAGATATGCCAAAGCTCCAACCACGGGATCCAAATGCGAAGCGCCGATAACGCGACCGCCGTTCCCACACCCAGACTCAAGGACACGAGAATATAGCTTCTGCGGATCGCGCCGCTCGTGACGTCTTCCACCTGATCGGCGAGTACGTGCACGGCCGGCTCCGCTAAAATGACGACGAGCCCCAAGATCAAACTGACGCCCACCAAAATCGGTAAACTGTTGAGTTCGGCGAGCCCCGATCCGATGATCAAGCCCACCTCCATGAATCCGACATTGACGCCGGTCAGAAACAACCACAATCCGATAAAGGTATAGACAAATCCTCGCATAATCCTGCGATTCTGCCTCTTAGAGGTCTTGCGGATGAGGAGTTGGAAGAGAATAAAACTGACAATGAGCGGAACGATAGCGATCAAGGTCTCCACGGCGATATGCGTCAGATTCGTCAGGAGGCGTTCGCCCAGCGCCATGGCAGGTGCTGCGGACACGGAAGATGCCGAAAGTTCGCTTTGTCCGGACAAAATGCTCAGCAGCATTACGGCGATAATCGGGCCGATCGATGAGATTCCGACGAATCCGAAAACATCTTCGTCCGAAGAGTGCGTCTGGATACTGCTCGCCAAGCCCTTACCGAAGGCGAGAATAAACGGCACGGTCAAAGCGCCTGTCGTCGCGCCGGAGGCGTCAAACGACATCGCCAAAAATGCCGGTGGGACAAAGAAACTCAAAATGAGGATGATGCCGTAAAAGATGGCAAAGACATATTTGAGCGGCCATTTTTTAATGGAGCGCGCCAAACCGATCGCCAGCATGACCGCGACACCCGCACTGACGACCAGTACAATCGACCAGCTGCTGATCGCATTGGCCGATGCGTTTTGAATCTGAGCACCGAGAATTTGTAAATCCGGCTCGGCTACCGTGATCAGAAAGCCTAAGATGGCACCGACGACCAATACGAGAATAAAGTGGTTGCGGCGCGCCAGGCTCGAACCCATGTGATCCCCCATCTCGCCGATGCCCAAATCCGCGCCGAAGAGGAAAATCGAAAGGCCGATCAACACAAGGAAAGCCCCCAGTAGAAAAGCTTGAAATACGTGGGTTTCCAAAGGTACAAAAGTCCAATTGACGATGAGCACGATCAGTACGATCGGCATCATCGACATTGCAACTTCGCGTAGTTTTTCCTGTAATAAACTCATGCATCCTCCCCGTTATCGCAGTTCGACGACCGTGCGCGGCGTGCCCGACAGGGAATCATCGGTACGTCCCCAATCCTTGATCATCCACTGCCCGGTGGCTTCGTCCATGACGACATCGAACGCGATGTTTGCCGTGTCACGATACAATGCGTCGACATCGAGCAACGGCTTATCGACATCCGACGTCTGGTACACATAGGTCAGTACGCCGACAACGCGCACGGTGGCATTCGTATCGTTTTTCTCTAATCGGAAACTGTCCGGGTCAAACTCCACGCGATCATACGCTCCGGCATAGTTCTGGTTTCCGTCGATCAATTTTTGTACATTGTCTTTGGCATCGGCCAATGCGGGATCGACCATCGTCGTAAAGTCCATCCGCTTTTCCGTCAACATCAGCATGTCTTCGGCAAACATCGCCTTGATGCGATTGAAGACGAGCTCTCTCGTTTCCGGGGTGTCGTATTGGATCTCGGGTTTGATCGTCTTCGCGCCATCGATTTTGATGACGTCGGAAAGACCGATCCCCCCTTTCCATATCTCTACCAGCTGGAGTGTCTGTCCGTCGTTAAGGTGAATCGTGCGATCGGGTAAATCCGCAACCGAGCGCTCGGTGTCCTTTCCGTCAATCCTAAGCTTGGCATTCGCAACCGCCGTATCGATGACGACTGCATGCTCACCCTCCAAAGCGGCGGCTTCCGTCATCGCCGTCTGTGCCTCTTTCGGCGGCTCGATCGATGCGAGTTGCGGCGGCGTAATCGTTCCTTCCGAGAGCGCCGGATTCGTCGCATCCAGTTGGATCGGGAAACGGTTCGCGCCGTACTCTACGGTGTACTGTCCCATCAGATAATTGCGAAAAATGCCGTCTGCGCCGGTCTTCACACCGTCAATCGAAGCATCCGTGCTGCGAACGTCGACATTAAAGGTATCCACGGCAATGGCATATGCGTCTTCGTGCAAGATGAGCTTCACCGGCAGATTGCTCGTATACTCTTTATCTTGGCGGAGATGGGAATAGTCGACCTCCAAATTGCGCACACTTTCGTTGAGGCGACCGGGGATCTCCATTACGGTGAGAAAACCGGAAATGCTGTCGGGGTTTGCCGGTTCCAATGTGACAGCCGACAATAGCATGGTTTTCAGTTTCTCCTTGTCTTTTGCGCGGACGGCGCCGGCATATTCCTGAATAATCGCCGGCATATCATCATTTTGGCGCCCGAATTGGCTGGCTAATGCAAAGATAAATATAAGTCCCGCGATGGCCGCGATCAGACCCAGACTTTGCGTACGCTTTTTTCGCGCACGTCGCGCCGGTCGATAATTGTCACTGTATCGCCCGGTGTAAGCAACCGGTTTTTCAAAAATCGTAGGAATGTGCAGTTCATCCTCTTGCGCTTTTCCCTTCGGTTGTTGTAGTACCGCCCCACAGTTTTCGCAAAACCGGAATTCCGGTTCGTTGTTGTGCCCACATTGTTGGCATTTCATTTCCATCCACCTCTGTACGATATTCGATCCCCTGATAGAAATAGAGCCCTCCATAGGAGGGCCTTATCTCTGACAATATGTATTTAGTAGTCCGAGAGCCCGACGGATATTCTGAGTGCGTTGTTTACATTTCGCATGTTCTCAGCGTCAATACCCCCAAGCTTTTCCCGCAGCCGCTTCTTGTCAATGGTACGAATCTGCTCACAAAGCACCACAGAATTTTTCGGCAGGCTGTATGCAGAAGATACGATCTGCACATGTGTCGGCAGTTTCGCTTTGTTTACCTGTGATGTGATGGCAGCGACAATGACGGTGGGACTGTACTTGTTGCCGACATCATTTTGGATGACCAGCACGGGCCGGACACCCCCTTGTTCCGAACCGATGACCGGGTTCAGATCTGCATAAAAAACATCACCGCGCTTAACAATCAATTCTTGATCACACCCAATCTGCAAACGGCCGGTTTGCTACGTTGGACACTAAAATTTTCGTCAACTCCTACGAAATAGAGTGCACTGCCGGGAAAGCCTACGAATATTATACATTTGTAACAGTTGAATTGTCAACAAATGTAACGTTTTGCCCCGGCAGTACACAGGAAACTACGATAATAAATAATTGACGACTTCCACGACTTCGCCGCCTTTTGTGTACACGCGCGTCACGCGCCGATTCACCGCACAAAAGAGTTCGTACGCGATCGTATTCGCCAGTTTCTCCATGTGGTACATATTGGTTTCCGGATACGCTTTGTCATACAACACGACCGTATCGCCGATTTTCACGTCATCGCGTCCGGTGATGTCGATCATGGTCTGGTCCATGCAAACCCGGCCGACGACCGGCGCGGCGATACCATTGACCACCATCTGCGAACGACTGCTGAACGTACGGAAGTAACCGTCCGCGTACCCCGCTGTTACTGTGGCGAGTTTTGTCTCTTTCTCCGCCGTCCACGTCTGCCCGTAACTTACGCCTTTTCCGGCCGGGATCGTGCGGATGCTGGCAACTTTCGCGCAAAAACGCATCGCCGTCTCCGCCTTCACGTCGGATTCTACGTCGCCATTGGGGTTGATCCCGTATAAGATGATGCCGGCTCGAACCATATGTTCTCTATAGTTGCCGTCCAAGATGCCCGCCGAGTTGGAGACGTGGCGAAGCCCGGTATCCATGCCCGCTTCTTCCAATGCATCGACAAAGGCGACGTACTTCTCATACTGTCCGTTCGTAAACGTCATATCCTCGATATCGGCGCAGGCAAAGTGCGTGAACACGCCGGCGATCCGTATCCCCGGCAGTTTGGAAATGCGCAATACCGCTTCGATATTTTCATCTGTCGTCTGAAATCCCAATCGGCTCATGCCGGTATCCAGCTTGATATGGATGCCCGCTGTGGCATTTTGCTTCCCCATTTCTTCAGAAAGCTTTTGCGCCTGTCGTTCATTATAAACGGCGATCTCCGGATTGTATTTCGGAATTTCGGCATACTGCACCGGTTCCACGTAGCCAAGTACGAGGATCGGCTTTTGGATCCCGGCATTTCTAAGCTCCACCATTTCAGCAAAATTGGCCACAGAGAAATAGTCTGTCTTCGGCTCCAACAACTTGCCGAGTGCGACGCTGCCGTGTCCGTATCCGTTCGCTTTAATCACACAATTGACTTTTGCCGGTTTCGCTTTCTTGGCAATTTCATCAAAGTTCTTTTCGATCTGATCCAGATCGATCTCCACCCAGGTATTCCCGTAATTCGTCATCCTTTGCCTCCCTAAGGTATTTCATCGCGTTGGGGATTTGTGAGACGATGTCCGAAGCAATCATCCCGTCTTCTCCAAGGTCTCTTGCAGCGAAGTCGCCCGCCAGTCCGTGCACATACACCCCTGCGATCGCTGCACCGTCGACATCTGCCCCCATCGCAACGAGTGCGGTTACGATACCGGTGAGCACATCGCCGCTGCCACCCGTCGCCATCCCGGGGTTTCCGGTCGTGTTGACATGAACGTCTCGCGGCGTAATGATACGCGTCGGTGCTCCCTTTTCTATAAGAATCATACCACATTCACGAGCGAAAGAAACGGTTTTCACATCATCCGGTTCAACTTTCAGCAAGCGCCGTAGCTCGCCTCTATGCGGGGTCAGGATCACCTCTCTCGGCGTCTCATGCAACCACTCGGGATGCCGTGCGAGGAGATTGAGCCCGTCCGCATCGATGACCATGGGGCACCCTTCCGTCTTTAGTAAGACTTCGAGTGTTTTCGCGGCGAGCTCACCCGTGCCCATTCCCGGCCCGATGCCGATTGCATCCGCTCTCGCCGTCAGTTCGAGCAATGGCTGTACATCTTTCATTATGTACGGGAGGCAAATCGGTTCGATCAGTTTCTGGCTCAGTGCCGGATAGGTATCTTCCGAGGTGACGGAATACACGAGGCCCGCGCCCGTGCGCATCGCCGCCATGGAACTCAGCCACATGCTGCCGCTCATCCCACCGGAACCTCCGATCAGTACCGCTCGTCCCATCGACCCTTTGTGGGCTTCCCTCGGACGATCCGGCAGCCGCTTTGCCATCGCGATTCGCTCCTCCGGCACAACCGGCGGTGAGGACCCCATCAGCATGGCTGATGCCGCGGCGAAAGCGCCGTCGTGCGTAATGCTGATCGCCACACGGTGGATGATCCCGTTGGTGCGGTCGGTGATCGTCGCCTTCGGCTGCCCTAAAGGAGAGGACGAGAGCTCGATATCGCGCCATGCAATCTTCCCGATCCCCGTGCCGAGCGCTTTTGAAGCCGCCTCTTTCGCGGCGAAGATGCCGGCCAGATTCTCGGCGGTAGGCCTGCGCAAAAAGCGCTGCGTCTCGCGATCTGTCATAATCTTTCGATGAAAGTGTCGATTGTGCACGTGTTTTTCCATGCGCTCGATCACGCAAAGGTCAATCCCGATCATGAAGGAAACCTCTCTTCCAACAGCGTATCAAACATATCGACATCCAAATCCCACAGGTCTTCCGGCCGTTTGACGCCGACTAAAAATTCGTCGACGGCCTCTTCCAGGAGCCGCATGTTCTCGATCGTCAAATAGTGTAGCGCGCAGTGCTTCGTATACCATAGGATCAATCGCTCCAAAAGTTCGCTGTGTAATCTCTCGCGGTCATTCGATGATATCTCCTTTCGGATCAGCGAACGTCGAATGCGAAAAGAGAAAGTCATGAGCATGTATTCGATAAAATGCTTGTATTCGCTGACGAAGTCAGTCTGCTCAATGTCGAGCAATATGCGAAACAGTACATACCATTGGAAGTCCTGCTCAATATACGGCAACAGCGCCTCCCCCAACTGTTCCGCTAACGGATGTGAAAAGGAGAAAGGCTCATACTCGATCCGCTTCGAAAAATCCATCGAAAGCTTTGAGCGCTCGTGCACACGTTGCAGCATGTCGACAAAACAGGGGCCATACTGATCATCCGGCAGGTTTTGACGTTTTGAGAAAATATAGTCGACGATCAAGTCCGAAGGTTTCTTAAAGTCAAACAGGATTCCCGTCATTTCCATCAGTTTTTGATTGTACATGTCGTGGATCACTTTTGACATCATGCTCTTCAGCTGCTCTTTGGTATTGCTCGGATGTGACCCGTCAGAGTTTTCAATATGACGGTACATCTGCATCAGCCGCTTGTCGATCATCCACAAGTTTTCTTTGATGGAGATCAGCATATCGCGAAAAAAGTCCTCGGTCACCATATAATTGAAGTTCTTGTAGAGTACTTTATGGTCGATCTCTCCCCAGAACACATTGACGAGCGATTTGATCTGCAACTCGAAATTGATCGTCGCCTGCCCGGTGAAGATTCGCCCGTCAATTTTATAAATCTCGAAGCCATTTTTCTGATACTGCGGCTGCTCCATATTTAAATTTAAGCTGATCCCTTCGTTGAGCTCAGACGCAAAATAGCCGCCTCCCACTTCATCCGTGAAAAGTTGCGCCATGGATTCAAAGATCTCTCGTTCTTCGGCGATAAATCGGCATTCGATCCGCACGCCGATCACATCATGCAGTTCCTCCATCATCTGTTGTGGAGTCGGATACTCGGAAAATAGATTTTGCCTGAGGATCTTTTCCCGTAGGCTCTGCTCCGATTTAATGCGTGTGGATACGTTTAAAAAAGAATCTCTCCAAGAAAAGCTGTCGGTAAAAAAACGCTCCAGACGCAGCGCGGCACTTTCGTAGAGGCTGTGGTTTCGGTTTAACAGATCGGCACTTTCGTCAATAAATTTGAAAATCCCCAATCGCATGCTACCCCTCCTTTGCGATTCTTCTATCCTTCTAACGTTCGAAATGTGTGTTCCAGTGCTTTTTTTGTCACCCGATAGAGAACAAAACTTGCGACTCCATTGATCACAAATGCGACGATGACTCCGATTCGCACGGCGGCCATCGGATCCTCTATATTCTTAAAGAGCATATATCCGATAAAGGCCAGCAAGGCGACATAGCACATGGTGGCGAGCATCGCAAATAACGTATTCAAGTTCTGTTTGACCGCTTCATTGGGGTCCGACCAATGGAGCTTCGGTCGGGTCGCATCGATCGCAAGACCGGCCAATGTCATGGGAAGCGTAAAGAATGTTGCGGTCAGTAACGCAACCGGAAGCGCCCACAGCGGATAGGGTATGAGCAAGCGCACCAGCAACAAAACGGCGAAGGTGGTAACGACCAGTAAACTCACATTGACCAAACTGCGGCCGATGATCTCATCTTGGCTTCGGATCGGCAAGACCCGATGGATCCACAATCCTTCTCCTTCACGGCTCAGCGAAGTCGCGGTTTCAGAGAAAGAGCTGAAGAATACACCTAAGACGATCCCGGCGAGTAAAGCCACCCAAAGGGGGGCCGAATCGGGAAAGCTGGCCCATGGGATATTTTTGAGCAAACCTCCCAGCTGGACTCGAATCCTTTCGTCGACGAAGAGCGGCAGAGCCCAAATGATGGAGACCATCAGCGGTGCCGACAAAACATTGACCGCATAGGTGGGCGTGCGCGTGATCGTGCGAATCTCATTTCGAAAGATCGAAACCGCAGGTTTCATCGATTGTGTGCGCAGCTCGCCGGTCACTTTCTTTTTCTCTTTGCTCATCTCCTGGCCGGTAATGATACTGTGCAAATAGACTTTGCTTCCGATCCACACGACGATGGCTCCGCTCACGAGTATGAGAAGCAGATTGGCTGCGATGTAAAGAAACGCCCGTCCGCCGGTATAGGCAAACGCCAATCCGGTCCATTTCGCCGCGGGAAAGATCGTGCCGAACATATCGATCAATGCTTTATTGTCCGTGAGGATGCGCAGGATGATAAACGGAGACAGTCCCTTGGTCGCCGACGACTGGATGGCAAATTGCACGCCGACGCTGAGTCCGATGATCAGAAAGATCCCGATCGTCTTCCACTTGTCCCGATGTTTGCCAACATTGGTATAGCGCATTAAAAGCAATACGATGACCGCTGCCAATGCCGTCGGAAACGCGACGGAAGCGATCCATCCCGTCAAAACCGCGAGTAGATCTTGGACCCGAAAGCCGCTCGCCTGAAGGTGAACCAAATAGGTAGGCAAAATCAGCAGAAGCGCCAGCAAGACTTGCATCAGCAGTACCGGTATAAAACGCGAGATCAAGATGTCGCCGGGTCGTATCGGCATTGCGAGGAGTATATCGTTATCCTTATTCTCATAAAACCGACCCATCAGAGCGGGGATTGCGTTCATAAAGAGAAGCATCTGCACCGCGACGAGCGCAAGGGTAAAGAAGTACGGCAGCTGGTTAATGTCGACCAAGAGCCCGTACAACTCTTTCATCATCTGATATAAAAGCCATATCGAGGGTGCGAAAGCCGCAACAAAAAGCAGCCAAACCAGGTGTCGAAACTTTTTTGGCTCCTTCTTCGGATTCCGCATGCCGTAATACAGCGTCATCTCTTTTCGGATGAGGGTTGCGAGTTGTCCTTTCATTCCGTCAACTCCAGGAAGATATGTTCAAGGGAGCCCGCCATCTTTTCGCGCAGTTCATCCATCGTCCCGATCGCAATCAGTTTTCCTTTATGGATGATCGCAATGCGGTCGCAGAGTTTTTCTGCAACTTCGAGTACATGCGTGGAAAAGAATACGATCTTTCCTTCATCGCAGCGCTCTCTCATATGTTCTTTGAGTTGATACGAAGACTTCGGGTCTAATCCGACCATCGGCTCATCTAAGACAAAGACATCCGGCTCATGGATCAGCGCTGCAATCAGGGCGAGCTTCTGCTGCATCCCGTGTGAATACGTGCCGATCATATCCTGTAGATCTCCGGAGAGATTGAACATCTTCGCATAGTGGTAGATTTTGTCCTTACGCAACTGAGAGTCCATGCCGTACATATCGGCGACAAAGTTCAAGTACTCAAGTCCACGCAGTTTTTCATAGAGGACCGGATTATCCGGTACATACGAGAGCTGCTTTTTAATGGCGATCGGATCGACGCGCGTATCGATCCCGTTCACGGTGATCGTGCCCTCATCCTGTTCCAAGAGGCCGACGATCATCTTGATCGTCGTCGTCTTCCCGGCGCCGTTCGGTCCCAAAAATCCGAAAATTTCGCCGTTGGGTACGGTAAAGCTCACATTATCGACGGCGATCGTATCGCCCTTTGCATATCGTTTCGTTACATTCGTGATTTCTATCATACAAACACCCCACTTTGTTTATAGTATACCATTGCTCTTTGGCTTGATTTCTTTCAATTTTATATCCATAAGATTCTCTTTGGTTTATAATAAAGAAATGCATAACATCATCCACTATGAAGAGATCGAATCCGCGGAACGCGTATTATTAGTCGATCTGCGGACGACAAGAGAATATGAATACGCCCATATCCCCGGCGCGCTGTCTCTGCCCGTGCTCTCCGACGAAGAGCATGTCCACGTCAGTACAGAATATATGCAAGGCGATAAAGACAACGCAAAGATCCTGGGGGTGCGCTACACCTCCCAACGCTTACCGATGCTGTTTACCGCGGCTACCCATTGGGTGAAGCGATACGACAAGGTCGTTGTATACTGTTACCGCGGCGGTTACCGCTCCAGCGTGCTTTTTCAACTACTGCTCTCCTTAGGCATCGGTGTCTACAAACTATCGGGCGGCTATAAAGCCTATCGAAAATATGTAAATGAGCATTGGGCCGATGCCCTCTCCGAAAAACAATGGGTCACCTTGTACGGCAACACCGGTACCGGAAAAACTGAGATCCTTCATGCATTGCGAGAAAAAGGTGCCCAGGTCGTCGACTTGGAAGCCCTCGCCAATCATCGCGGTTCACTTCTCGGAGGCATCGGCCTCACCTCGCAGCCTTCACAAAAGATGTTTGAGAGCCTCCTGCAGCAGGAATTGCTGGCGCTTTCCCCCGGCCCCGTCTTCTTAGAGGGTGAAAGCCGAAAAATCGGCGACTTGTTCATTCCGCAGCCTCTATTCGAAGTTCTCACCGGCGCTCCAAGCGTCCACATCGACGCTCCGTTAGAGGATCGTATTCATCGTCTCAAGGAAGAGTATACCCAAGTCTCTGACAGTGAAATCCGACATGCGCTACAACGGATGATTCCCTATATCGGAAATGCCCCTTATGAAGAAATCAGCGCGCTTATTGCATCCGGCGACACCGAAATCGCGATCGAGCGGCTCCTGCTCCGGTATTACGACATCAAATACAATTATCGTAGCAAAAACTATGCGTATGAGCTCGCACACCATGATACCGAACAGGCAGCAGAGCAGTTGATGCAAGCCCTACCTCAACTTCT
>CAZEBB010000031.1:0-7940 GCA_964510345.1 uncultured Peptoniphilaceae bacterium | reverse complement strand
ATAAAGACGGGGGCTTTTTTTTACCCTAGTAAATAACGTTTTCACTTATGGCGAAAGCTCTCATATTGCTTCTTTTCTAACCAATCTCGTCGACTTTTGCTTCAATAATTCCTTAAAGTCTTCATTCGTATAGGTCGTGTGATTCAGATAGCGATAGATATCGGTGCCGTTCAAAATCACGGGCATGCGGTCGTGTGTCTGCTGCATCTGATCGGTCGCAGCGGTTGTCAGAATCGTAAAGCGGGGTTGTTCATTGCCCTCTGCATCGGGAAACATCTCCCATAGCCCCGCCATCGATAGAATCGGGCTGTCGGCATTCGTGAAATGGTATTTCTTTTTCAGTTCCCCCTCCATGCCCCATTCGTAGAACCCCGAAGAAGGCACGACGCAGCGCCGCCTCGCAAAGGCATCACGGAAGGTCTTTTTCTCTGTGACCGTTTCACCGCGCGCATTGATCAGCGGCGACTTGGTAAACGACGGCGTAAACCCCCATCGCAGGAGGCGGAGATTTCCGTCAGAAAAGAGAATCGGCGCGACATCGGTCGGCCGAATCTCTGATTTTCTTTCATATTCGATCTGCTGCACCCGCAGTTTGTACGCGGTGATCAGCGCATCGATCTCGGTGTCAAAGCTGTATCGACCGCACATCGTCTATTGTTCCAACAGCGCTTTGGCCGCTTTGAGGATCGACTCGGCGTTGATGCCAAAGTGGTCAAACACTTGGTCTCCCGGAGCCGATGTACCGAAGGTATCCATGCCGATAAACACGCTCTCGTCGGTAAGGAAACGCCCCCATCCGAAGGAGTCAGCCGCTTCTATCCCGATGCGTTTTTTGACATGCTTCGGCAGTACGCTCTCTTTGTACGCCGCGTCCTGAGCACAGTACACTTCCCAAGAAGGGATGCTCACTACGCGTGCGCGAACGCCCTCGGCAAGCAACGCTTCCGCGGCTTCCACGGCGATCGCTACTTCTGAACCCGTCGCAATCAGCAGCAGTTCAGGGTCTTCGACTTCGTTGACGGCGTAGCCCCCTCGGTGAATGTCCTTGGATGAGGTGACGAGTTGCGGCAACTTTTGTCGGCTTAACGCGAGCATCGTAGGACCTGTGCGGTGGTTCACCGCGTATTCCCACGCCGCCTGCGCCTCGTGGCCGTCCGCCGGGCGGAACACCGTCATATTCGGGATCGAGCGGAACATGGTCAATTGCTCGATCGGTTGATGCGTCGGCCCGTCTTCTCCTACGCCGATGCTGTCATGCGTGAAAATATAGGTGACCGGAAGTTTCATGAGCGCGGCGAGTCGTGCCGCCGGTTTAAGGAAGTCGCTAAAAATGAGGAATGTCGCCACATAAGGGCGAAGTCCTCCGTGGATCGCCATTCCGTTGGCGATCGCACCCATCGCGTGCTCGCGTACGCCGAAGTGAATATTGCTGCCTCCGTAATTGTCGGGTGATAGTGAGCTTCGTCCGTTCATCACAGATTTATTGGAAGGACCCAAGTCCGCCGAGCCGCCGATGAGGTTCGGCAGTTTTTCCGCTAATTGCTGCAATACAGCCGATGCGCTCTCGCGTGTCGCTGAGGCTTTGTCGAAAGTAATGGGGTCGATCGTCACCGGTGATTCCGTGAAGTACGCATCAAATGTCTCTTTCATCTCCGGATGTGCAGAGAAGAAACGGTCTTTCTTCTCTTCCCACGCTTGGGATAGCGCGGCGCCTCGTGCCTGATAGGCCTTTCGATATTCGCTCACACCCTCCGGCAATGCAAACGGCTCGTACTCCCATGCCAGTTCCGTTCGGGTCATCGCGATGTTGTCGACGCCCAACGGCTCGCCATGTGACTTTTCGGAGCCGACGCGCGGAGAACCATAGCCGATCAATGTGCGCACTTCGATCAGCGAAGGCTTATCCTCTTGCTTCGCTGCTTCAATCGCACGAGCGATCGCTTCGGTATCATTTCCGTCTTCGACGAGCTGTGTCGCCCATCCCAGAGCGGTAAAACGGTCGCGCACATTTTCTCTAAAGGTCAGATTCGTGTTGCCTTCGATCGATATTTCATTGGAGTCGTAAAGGACGATCAACTTATTCAGCTCCAGCATACCGGCGATGGAGGCCGCTTCGTTCGATACGCCTTCCATCATGTCGCCGTCCGATGCCAGTACATATGTGTAGTGATCAAAGAGTGTCTCATCGCCTTTGCGAAACACTTCGGACAGATGAGATTCGGCAATCGCCATGCCCACCGCCATCGACATTCCGTGGCCTAGCGGTCCGGTCGTCGCCTCGACCCCCGGAGTTTCGTGCAACTCGGGGTGACCCGGTGTTTTGGAGCCGAGTTGGCGAAAGTTCTTTAGATCGTCAATACTGAGATCAAATCCGTGCGTATGCAGCAGTGCATATAATAGTGCTGAGCCGTGTCCGGCTGAAAGAACAAACCGGTCGCGATCGATCCAATCCGTTTTGCATGGGTCGACGTGGAGAAATTGGTTCCAAAGCGTGTACGCCATCGGCGCAGCGCCGAGCGGCAAACCGGGGTGACCTGAGTTGGCCTCTTGTACCGCATCCACCGAGAGCATCCGAAGTGCATTGATCATCTGTTGGTCTTGCATCCTAACCTCCGTTATTGTACGAAGCGCATCAGCCACAAGGAAGGCAGCGCTTCGATGAGTTCACATTCCATCGGGTTGTCTTTCATCCAACCCTCTAAGTTTTCTTCCTGGATCCTTCGCATCGGAAGAGAAAACAGCGCACCGGCGAGATCCGATTGTTGTAATAGGTAATAGAGCCGAGGGTCCGCTTCTTCTCCCTCCTGCATCCGCAGGAGTTTCGCTTCACACGACCCCTTGATATCCGGTTCTTCAAGTTCCTCATTCCACAGGGTGCGAACCGAATCGCGATGAGTGCTGTCGAGCGCCGTCCACACCTCCATGAAATCGACGACGGTTGCTGAGTTTGCGCTCTCTAAAAATGGCTGTAAATGCGGCGGTAGCTCAATCTCTCGTACGAGCAGTTCCGCACGTGGAACGCTGTCGCTCGGTGCGATCCGTACGGCTTCTGCGTCGACTAATGCCAAGAGTACCGCGCCGAGTAAGCCGGTGAAGGCTTTGCTCTCATGTAAAGAAAAGAGTTCTTTGCCCTGTCGTTGGATCATATGGGCGACTTGAAGACTAAAATCTGCCACGACATGTCATCCTTTCTAGGGTGTCTTTTTTTGTGCGCTGTCCAATACGGTGACCAATGCGCTCATGAGCGTATCCGATGTCAGTTTCTGATCTTGAAGCATCGGCGAGTGGCCGAGTCCCTCGAGGATCGTTAAGCCTTTCGACGGCGCTTTGATCTGTTGCATATAGATTTCCACCAACGGTCTCGGGGTCACCCAGTCCTCCGATCCGATGATAAAGTGAATCGGCATTTTGTATTCAGTGATCGTTTCCACGGAATTCGCTTCACTGTCGGCAGTTAGGAGCGCCATCTGCGTCTCCAGTTGCTTCGCCGGTTGCGCGAGTGTCATCATCCCCCATCGTAAATCGTTGAAGTTTGCGTCCGGCGACGTCATCGATTGCCATAGCAGAGAAATCGCACCCGCTTCGTTACCGTGCGGTAGAAATAAAGCGGCATTGTCGCGCACATCGAGAATATTCTGTACGCCGAAAGCTCCGTAGTTTTCCGCGGCCTGTAACGCCTGAATGGAAGCGTCCAACTCCTTGGCGGCATCCAGTTTTCCGAGTTCTTCTGCTATGCGCTTCGCCTCGTTTGCCGTGTATAATTCTGTGTCTCTCATGCTCTTGACCATCTGTCCGATCGACACGATCCCAAGCACTTTCTCCGGATGTACATCCGCATAGCGACTCACGAGAAAGGTCCCCCAAGAGTGCCCCAGCAAGATGACTTTGTCCTGATGAAACTGTACGCGCAACAGGTCGATGAGGGTATCTAAATCCGCCATCACCTGCTCTTCGCTTTCGGGACCGCGGCGACCGTTTTGGTAATAACTCCGGCCGCTTCCCCGCTGATCCCAGTGGACAATCGTGAATTTCTTCTCCAGTGGCTTTTGATACGTGTAGGACAAAAACGCCATCGGATTTCCCGGTCCTCCGTGAACATACAAGACGATCGGGTTATCCTCATTTTCACCGCGTATGCGAACCGCTTGCGACTGCCCGTTGATATGATACGAGGTGTCCACTTGTATTCCCTTAGGAGAGAGAATACGCGCCTGCCAGCTATTTCGTACTCTCGCAGCGAAGACGAAAAATAAAATCGTGCAGAGAACGACAGCAAAAGAAAAAAGCACCTTTTGCAGCGGGCTCCACATTCGAATTGATCTCAAGATTCCTATCTCCTTCCCCTTAACTCTCTCAGCGCGAAAGCGCTGCCTCTTTCACTATTGTACTCGTTTTGCCCCATAGATGACAACCGCTTTTCCGTTTTGTAACCCCTCTTCCTTCGTTTGCGTCTATAATAATAGCAAGACCATACGAAGGAGGTTATACCATGCGCAAAAAAATAATGGCTCTGCTGTTCATCGTCAGCATCGTCTTTTCCGCCTGTGCCGGAGCGCAGACCGAAACCGTCGCCGCCGAAACACAAGCGAGAACCGAGGCGTCGGCCTATGACTATGCCGAAAAGAATGAAGCGCCTACCGCAACGGAGAGCGGAACCACAGCGAACGCTCCCGGAGAGAAAATGATCGAACGCTATACGCTGTATCAACAAACGGAAACCTATGACGACTCCTTCTCGAAAATCCAAAAAGCGGTCGAAGCCAACGGGGCATTTTTCGACGGAGTTGAAGTCAATAACGGCACCTTGTTGTCAGACCTCCAGAGTCGCGACGCGTGGTTTCTGATTCGCGTCGAAGCCGAAAAAACAGAAGCCCTTCTCTCTCAGCTGCGCACCGCAGCCCATGTCAGCAACGAGTCGCTTTCTAAAGAAAATGTAACCGCGCAGTACAACGATCTGGAGAACCGAAGAACCGTCCTTCAGGCCAAAGAAAAACGGCTTCTCGCACTCATCGAGAAAGCCGAAACGATGGAAGACCTGATCACCGTAGAGACCAGTCTGGGTGAAACCATTGCGGAGATCGAAGACATCACCGCACAGTTGAACGATCTGGATCGCAAAGTACAGTACCAATTCGTCGAAGTATACCTGACGGAAGTGCGATCGATCGAAGCAAGCCAGTCCGTCGATGCATCGTTCACCTCTCGCATTGAAACCGCCTTCTCTTCTACCTTCGCGAGCTTCCGCCACAATGTCGAAGATCTGATCATCGGACTGATCTATGGCCTGCCCTATCTCATCTTCTTGGCAGTTGTCATCGTCCTGATCGTGCTCTTTGTGAGGAAACTGACCGGCGTGAAAAGAAAACAACCGATCACGAAAGAAACAGAAGAACCGACCCATAAAGACGACGCACGGTAACCCCGTGCGTTTCTTATTTCATCGCCTCCAACAGCGCATCTTTCACTTTCCGATACCGCGAGGCGACGGGAGCCGCAAGCTCTCCATCGGCAATCATCGCCTCCAATTCATCGATCGTCACCCAACGGTAGTCGATCGTCTCTCCTTCCTGCAAACGCACCGCATCCTCCGGCAAACTCGTCTTCGTAAACCAAGAATCCCAAAAGGTGCGGAGCCCCTTTCGCTGATCAATCAGCTTAAGTTCTTCTTTCTTAGCCGCGATGCCCGTCTCTTCAAACAACTCGCGCAGCGCACCGGTGATAGAGTCCTCGCCGGCCAAAACAGACCCCGCCGTGTTCTCCCATTCGTAGGCAAATGACTTCTCCATTGCGCGCTGCGTCACCAGCAGCTTTCCGGTTTCATTCATCACCCAGATCGTCACAATCAGATGATATTGCCCCTCCGGCAACTCCGTACCTCGTACACAGCGTCCGATGGTGCGTTTCTTCTCATCGAGTACATCCCATATTTCCATCGTCTTCTCCTGACTTCTATTACAGCAAAGCGGCGCTCTGATTTGCACATATCGTTACAAGATAGTAGAATGAGCATAAGTTTAAGTATAGTAAAGGATTACATTATGAGCGAATTCTATAATAAGCGACTCGTCGTGAAGATCGGAACGTCGACTCTCACCCACGAGTCCGGACACATCAATATCCGGCGATTCGAGGAACTGGTCAAAGTCCTGTCGGATCTGCAAAATGCCGGCGTCCATTTAATCGTCGTCTCCTCCGGCTCCATCGCCGTGGGCGTCGGAAAAATCGGCCTCCGCGAAAAGCCGGGCAATATTCCGGGCATTCAAGCGTGCGCAGCGATCGGCCAATGTGAACTCATGCACCTCTATGATACACTTTTCAGCCGGTTTAATCACAATGTCGCGCAACTATTATTGACAAAAGATGTCATCGATGACGAGATTCGATTAAAACACGTACAAAACACGCTCGATACACTACTCGAGATGCGCGTCATCCCGATCATCAACGAAAATGACACCGTGGCCATCGATGAGCTCGTCTTTGGAGACAACGATACGCTGTCTGCCCTCGTAGGGATTTTATCAGATTCAGATGCATTGGTCATCCTCTCCGACATCGACGGGCTGTACACGTCCAATCCCCGAACGGATCAGAGCGCAACATTCATCCCCTTTGTCAATCTGGGAGTCGACCAGGTGGATCACATCGCTGCCGGCGTGGGAACCGCACGGGGCACCGGCGGTATGGTCACCAAGATCCAAGCGGCGAAACTTTGTTATGAAGCCAATATTCCCATGTGGATTATCAACGGGTCGGACCCTAGCAATCTTTACAAGCTATTAGACGGAGAACCCGTCGGCACCTATTTCGAACCCAAGGAAGGAAAGCAAAATGACCGCCGTTAAACAGATGGCCGATCGCGCCGTCGCCGTAAAGGCGATGCTCGCAGGGCTCGATACACAAAAAAAGAATGCAGCATTGCAAAAGATCGCCGTTCGATTGCGTGAAAACGAAGCATTGATCATCGAAGCCAATGACAAAGACTTAGATGCGGCACGTGCAGATGGTATGAAACCGTCCATGCAGGACCGCCTGAAACTCGATACCGGACGCATCGAAGGCATCGCGCAAGCCGTCGAACAGTTGATCGAACTCGCAGACCCCATCGGCAAGATCCTCTCCGGCGAGACGATGAAAGACGGCATGCGCCTCCTCAACGTGCGCGTACCCTTAGGCGTCATTGGGATCATCTACGAGTCACGCCCCAATGTCACCGTCGATGCGGCGACGCTCTGCCTGAAATCGGGCAATGTATGTATCCTGAAAGGCGGAAAAGAAGCGATCCACAGCAACACGGCGCTGATGAATCTCATGCGCGATGCTTTGGAAGAAGCCGGACTCCCTGCCGATTGTATGCAGTTGATCGAGCAAACCTCGCGCGAGGCGACGCAAGAACTTATGTCGCTGTCCGGACAGCTCGACGTCCTCATCCCCCGCGGTGGTGCCGGGCTGATCCGATCCGTCGTCGAAAATGCAAAAGTACCCGTCATCGAGACGGGCACCGGAAACAATCACCTCTATATTGACGCATCGGCTGACATCCACATGGCGCTGGAAATACTGGACAACGCCAAGTGTCAGCGTCCGTCCGTATGCAATGCGATTGAGAACCTTCTGGTTCACGAGTCCCTTGCCGAATCCTTCCTTCCGCTCGCCAAAGAGCGGCTCGACGACCACAATGTAGAGTGGAGAGGCGACGAGAAAACCCGCGAGATTTTGGGCGACAGCGTGCACCCCGTCACTGAAGAGGATTATTACACCGAGTTTATCGACTATATTCTCGCTTGCCGCGTCGTGGCAGACATCGACGAAGCCATTCAACACGTCCGCACCTACGGCTCCGGCCACTCCGAGGCCATCGTGACATCGGACTATGAAAACTCTCAACGCTATTTGAACGAAGTCGACGCCGCAGCTGTGTATGTCAATACATCGACACG
>CAZEBB010000030.1:22761-25457 GCA_964510345.1 uncultured Peptoniphilaceae bacterium | reverse complement strand
GGTCCTCCTACTCGTCCTCTAGACGAATCATCATATGACGCATGACGGGATCCGAAATGCGAAGCACGCGGTCAACTTCCGCCAAAGTGTCCGGAGACGTTTGGAAACGTACAATGCGGTAGTAGCCTTCACGATAGTCTTCGATCTCATAAGCGAGCTTTCTCATGCCCCACTCATCGATCTCGTCGATTGCGCCATCAGCTTCAATAAGCGCCTTCACTCTGTCGAATGTCTGTTCACGGTTTGCTTCTTCCACATCCGGGAAGAAGATAAAAACCCCTTCGTATTTGTTCATGTTTTTCACCTCCCTGTGGTCTGCCGGCACAGGTCTGGTTGCCTGTGCAGAGATACTTGGCTATTATATCAGACTTGCAAGCCATATGTAAAGCCGCAGTTTTCGCTGCGGCTTATCTTATTTCGAATAATACTCGATGATCAGCGAGTCGGTCACGTCGATCGGCACCTGCTCTCGCTTCGGTTGCGCAATCAAGCGGCCGGAAAAGCTGTCGGCATCCTTCTCTAAATACGGGAGCGTCATGCCCAGCGTATCGAAGTTCCCTTTAAACATCGCGTTCTTTCGTGAACGCTCTTTGAGTTCGATCACGCTTCCTGTCTCAACAAGGTACGACGGGCGGTCGATTCGCCGGCCATCGACCAGTATGTGTCGATGAACGACCATCTGACGGGCCTGTCGTAGGGTTTGCGCAAATCCCAGGCGATACACCAGGTTGTCGAGCCTTCGCTCTAACCGCTCGACGAGTCGGTCGCCCGCATTGCCGTGGCCGCGCATGGCGTCATCAACCATCTTCGCAAACTGCTTTTCCATCATGCCGTAGTAGGCTTTCAGCTTTTGCTTTTCGATCAATTGCTTCGCGTATTCGGATTGCTTTCGCACGGTGAGGGCTCCCCTCTTCAGTGCCTTCGGATGGCCGAATACATCCACCCCCAGTCGCCTTGCGACTTTAAATCTCGGACCCATCGGTCTTGCCATTTCTTTCCTCCTGAAACGATTGTGTTACGTCCCAGCAGCCGGGTCTTATTGTATACTGTTTTGATGGGATATGCAACTCCTAGTACGCGTGGACGGAAAAACTCATAGCTTCCAACACCTTCAACACGGCAGACGCGGTGTCTAATGAGGTGAGGCAGGAGATATTGTTCTCGACGGATTCTCTGCGAATCAGGAAACCGTCGGTGATCTTGGCGCGTTTTCGTTCGCTGAAGGTGTTGATGACGAGCTGCACTTCGCGATTTCGGATCACGTCCAGCACGGTCTTTCCCTTCTTCCCGATCTTTTCAACTTTCTCCGCCTGAATCCCATTGTCGCGTAAAAACTCGACCGTACCCTGTGTGCCGCAGATCGCCCAGCCGATTTCCGAGAAGCGGCGTGCCAGCTCCAGCGCTTCCATTTTTTCGCGCTTGCCGATGGTAAACATGACTTTGCCGAACTCGGGCAGGTGAAAACCTGCGGCGATCAACGCCTTATAAAGTGCGGTGTTCAGGTTTTTGTCGCGGCCGATGACCTCTCCGGTGGACTTCATCTCCGGACCGAGGGCGATGTCTACTTTTCGAAGTTTGGAGAAACTGAACACGGGCATCTTGACGGAGTAGTCGTCGTTTGCCGGCAGCAGACCGGTGGGCTGCCCCTGCATGGCGAGCGTCTCGCCTAATATTGCGCGGGTGGCCACGTCTGACATATTGATGTCGGTTACTTTGCTCAGGAAGGGCACCGTACGCGACGAACGCGGGTTGACTTCCAGCACGAAAAGCTCGCCCTTGCCATCGATGACGAACTGGATATTGTATAGCCCGACAATACCCAGCCCGCGCCCGATACGGGTCGTGTAGTCGACGATTTTCTCGATGACGGACTCGTCCATGCGATACGGCGGGTATACCGCCATAGAGTCGCCGGAGTGCACGCCGGCGCGTTCGATATGCTGCATAATCCCGGGGATCAGCACGGCCTCGCCGTCGCAGATGGCGTCGACTTCGCATTCAACGCCGGTGACATAGCAGTCGATCAAGACGGGGTCCGGCCCGTTTTCGATGCGGTTTTTTTCCATATAGTCGACCATTTCTGTGTCGTCGTAGATGATCGCCATATTGCGGCCGCCCAGTACATACGATGGGCGCGTCAGGACGGGATAGCCGATCTCCTGCGCTTTGCGGACGGCTTCTTCGGGTTCTGAAGCCATCTCGCCGCGCGGCATCGGGATTTCGAGTTCTTTGAGCTTCAGTTCAAAGAGGTCGCGGTCTTCGGCGAGGTCGATCGCCTCCAGCGGCGTACCGTAGATCTTTACACCCTTCGCGACGAGTTTGTCGGCGAGGTTGATCGCGGTCTGCCCGCCGAACTGCACGATGACGCCTTCCGGTTTTTCGAGCCGGATGATGTGCATGACGTCTTCGATCGTGAGCGGCTCAAAATAGAGTTTGTCGGAGATCTCGAAGTCGGTGGAGACGGTCTCCGGGTTGTTGTTGATGATGATGGCTTCCCAGCCTTGGCGTTTGAGCGCCATGACGCAGTGGACGGTCGCGTAGTCAAACTCGACCCCCTGCCCGATGCGGATCGGCCCGGAGCCCAGTACGATCATCTTTTTGCGATCGGACACGACGGACTCGTTCTCGCGCTCGTAGGTCGAGTACAGATACGGCGTCTGCGAAGAGAATTCGGCGGCGCAGGTGTCCACCATCTT
>CAZEBB010000030.1:17178-22661 GCA_964510345.1 uncultured Peptoniphilaceae bacterium | reverse complement strand
CGCTCGTCTTCTTGCCCCGTCACGATCTTCCAAAGCGCATCGTCACCGGCATCGCGATACTTCGGCCGTTCGATATGGCACGCCTTGTTCTCCAGCGAGCGCACCGCTTTTAACAGCGCTTCTTCAAAGGTGCGGCCGAGTGCCATCACTTCGCCGGTGGCCTTCATCTGCGTGCCCAAGCGACGATTCGCGGAGCCGAATTTGTCGAAGGCGAAGCGCGGCAGCTTGAGCGCGATGTAATCGATCGCGGGCTCAAAGCAGCAGTAGGAGACGCGGGTCACGGGGTTGATGATCTCGTCCAGGTGATAGCCGAGGGCGATTTTGGTCGAAATCTTTGCGATCGGCACGCCGGTCGCCTTGGAGGCGAGGGCCGAGGAGCGCGACACTCTGGGGTTGACCTCGATCACATAGTAATCGTACGAGTCCGGGTGAAGCGCCAGCTGCACATTGCATCCGCCTTCGATCCCCAACGCGCGGATGATCTTGAGCGAGGCATCGCGCAGCATTTGATACTCGCGGTCGGCGAGGGTCAGCGCCGGCGCGCACACGATAGAGTCGCCGGTGTGAATGCCGACCGGGTCGATATTTTCCATGGAACAGACGACGATCGCCGTGTCGTTGGCGTCTCGGAGTACTTCGAACTCAATCTCTTTCCATCCCGCGATGGACATCTCGATCAAGCACTGCCCTACGGGGGAGAGGATCAGCCCGTTTTCGACGACGGCGACTAGCTCATCGTCGGATTCGCAGATCCCGCCTCCGGTGCCACCCAGTGTAAATGCGGGGCGCACGATCAGCGGGTACCCGATCTCGTGGGCGAACGCCAGCGCTTCGTGCACGCTTTCGGCGATCGCGGACGGCGGTACGGGCTCTTGGATATTCTTCATCAAGGTGCGGAAGCTCTCGCGGTTTTCAGCTTTGTCGATCGCCTCCATATCGGTACCGAGGATCTCGATCCCTAACTGGTCCAAAATGCCGTCTTGGGAAAGCGAAAGCGCCATATTAAGCCCCGTCTGTCCTCCCAAGGAGGGTAGGATCGCATCAGGTTTTTCCTTGTGTAGGATGCGCTTCATGAAATCGACCGTCAAGGGTTCCATATACACGCGATTGGCGACGCCCTTATCCGTCATGATCGTCGCGGGATTGGAGTTGACGAGGACGACTTCCACGCCTTCTTCTTTGAGCGACGCGCACGCCTGTGTGCCGGCGTAGTCAAACTCGGCCGCCTGCCCAATCACGATCGGACCGGAGCCGATGACCATAACTTTCTTGATATCTTCTCGTTTAGGCATGGTGTTTCTCCATCATTTTGTCAAATTGGTCGAACAGGTTCGCCGCATCGTGCGGTCCGGGCGACGCCTCCGGGTGAAACTGTACCGAAGCCGCGGGCAAACTCTCGTGGCGCACACCTTCCAGCGTGCCGTCGTTGACTGATAAATACGTAGGAACGAGTCCCGTCCCTTCCAACGAATCCGCATCGATCACAAAGCCGTGCCCTTGGCTCGTCATCATGATCTTGCCCGTTTCCAGATTGCGCACGGGGTAATTGCCGCCGTGATGGCCGGATTTCATCTTCATGGACTTTGCGCCTAGCGCCAAGCACAGCAACTGGTGCCCCATGCAGATGCCGAATACCGGCACTTTGCCAAGAAGCTCTCGGATCCTCTCGGGACCTCCTTCCACTTGCAGCGGGTCTCCGGGGCCGTTGCTGAGCAACACTCCGTCCGGCTTTAACTCGAGCACCGCCTCTGCACTCGTATCCCACGGAAGAACGGTGACATCATATCTCTTTTTACTGAGCGCTTCCGCCATCGAGGCTTTCATGCCGTAGTCGATCACGACGACGCGCTTTCCGGAACCCGGTATGCGGTACGGCACTTTCGCCGATACCAGAGACACCGGCGCATCCTCCGTCGGCTGCCCGTGCAAACGAGCGATGGCATCCTCCACCGATACATCTGAAGATACGATGATCCCTTTAAGCGCCCCCTTCTCGCGAAGGTGCCTCGTCAGCATGCGCGTATCAATCCCTTCCAGTCCCGGGATATTGTTCTTCACTAAATAGTCGTTTAGCTTGCTCTCCATGCGGAAGTTATTCGGCGCATCACATAGCTCGCGCACCAAAAGCGCGCCGATCCACGGCTGCAATGATTCACTGTCAAAGCGGTTGATCCCGTAGTTGCCGATCAGGGGAAAGGTCATACAGACGATCTGCCCGCAAATCGACGGATCCGTCAAAAGACCCTGATAATCCGTCATGGCCGTGCTGAAGATTACCTCGCCGGACACGTCTTCGTCCGAGCCAAACGAGCGCCCTTCAAAGACCAATCCGTCTTCCAAAACTAATTTCTTATGCAAAAGTGTCGTCCTCCACTTCTTGAAAATCCTCAAAAAAAAACCTCTAACACGATGAGGTGAGAGGATGATGTTCTTTCGACAGGACAAACCTGTCCGCGATCGCAAATTATTTAATTCATCGCGGGATGATCATCCCCAGTGCTGTTTTACACTAAATGATCATACCACTTCGGTGTTTTCACGTCAATAATTCGGGAAAATTTTCCCGCAGACGAGCAAGCGACGAAAATTTGTACGGATGGAAACTCGAAATTTGTATGGTTGGAAACCAAGAATTTGTACGGTTGGAAAAAAATGAGGACCTCCCTTGCAAGCGAGGTCCTCAGCCGAGCCTTATTTGATGATCCCAAAACCTGTAAGCAGTACCATGACTAGGAATACCGGACACACATATTTAACAAGGGTAAACCAAAGCGTGCTCGTTTTGGATTCCAGGGTTCCATGGTTGGTATAGGCTTTGACAGCATTGTCTTTCCCCCAGACCCAAGCCACAAGAATCGCCGTTCCAATGGCAATAGAAGGAAATGCGATTAGGCAAATGAAATTATCGTAGAGTTCGAAGAATGACATTCCGAACAAAGATACGCTCTCCCAAATCCCAAAACTAAAGCTCACCGGTATAGCCAAAATAAGGCAAATCACAGTTCCCAATATACTTGCACTCTTTCGATCGAATTTATCGGAGAATCGCTCTGTCACAAATGGAACAAAAATCTCCAAGATAGAGACGGAAGAGGTAAGTGAAGCGAATAACAACAGGACAAAGAAGAGGAAACAGAAGAACCCGCCCGCCGGCAATTGGGCAAACAAGCCGGGCATTGTCACAAACAATAGCGCTGGTCCCGCTCCCGGTTCAATCCCAAACGCAAATGCACTGGGGATTACAATCAGCCCTGCGAAAAACGCAACTGCAAAATCGGTAAAAACAATATACGCGGTAGACTTGGGCACATTCTCTTTATCGCTCAAGTAACTCCCATAGTTGACCATTCCTGTGGTCCCTACATTGAGAGAGAAGAACACCTGACCCACAGCTGCCGCGACAACACTAAAGGTAATTAATGAAAAATCAGGCTTTAAGTAATATTCGATGCCTTCGAGTGCTCCATCCAGCGTGAGGGATCGAAACACCAATACAATGAGGATAACCAGCAAGGTAGGCATCATGATTTTGCTCGCTTTTTCTATCCCATTCTTTATTCCACCCATGACAATGACCATCGTTAATAGTAGGAAAACGAGGGTTCCGACTAATGGACCCACTACGGATCCGGTGAATCCGGCAAAGAAAGGATAGACTGCATCAGGAGCAATACTTGCTAATGGGCCAAATGAGTTAATGACATAGTACAGCATCCATCCGCCAAAGACCGCATAGTAGGAAAGTGCCAGCATGGCCGCAAAAATCCCCAAATAACCCATCCACGCAAATTTTTTACTTATCTTCTTGTAGCTATCGACTGCATTGCTCTTTCCGTTTCGTCCGATCAAGAAATCACACATCAGCATACTGACCCCGACGACGAGCAGTACGATAATGTACACAAACAGGAAGGCCGCTCCTCCATTTCTTCCTGTTATATAGGGGAATTTCATAATATTCCCCAAACCCACGGCGGATCCCGCTGTCGCCATAACAAAACCAAAACGGCCGCCCCATTGTTCACGATTTTCTTTTTTTGCAGATATTTTATCCGTCATTACTCTCCTCCGATCAATGATTCTGCATCTTTATAGCTCGTGATAGATTTCCAGATACTCTTGGTCTGTCAAATCTCTGCGGACTTCTATCGCTTTGGCCTTCACTTTGTTTAGCAACTCTTTCGTTTTTTCCTTATCTTCAATCTCTTCTAATCCCAGTCTTTCATTCACAAGCGAAATATTGGCTGCGCCGCTCTTCTTACCAATGTAAATATGTGGTTCATTTTGTCCGGTCATCGTCCACTTATAAGGCAGCATAATTAGCGGATCGATTCCTTTTGCAGATTTCCAATACCCAACAGGTAGTCCTGTTTCCCAACCAAACAGTCGGTCTCCGACAATCGCTTTGGTTGGAGGCACCGGTTTGTTGGATCGCTTAGCGACTTCTTGTGATAACGCTAATAGATTCTCAGGTTTGACGCCAGTGTCATAACCGTATAGGCACAACATACTCATGACCAAGGGTTCAATTGGACAACTTCCGGCTCTTTCGCCAATACCATTGACTGTTACATGCGCACATGTCGCACCGGCATTGAGTGCCGCGATCGTCGTCGCTACAGATAAACCGAAATCCTCATGAAAATGAGCTTCTACCGGTTTCCCAACTCTTTTAATCAATTGTTTCACGGTATAGGCAGCTCCTTCAGGTGAATAAGCTCCGAATGTATCGACTAAAACGATTGAATCGACCCATCCCCCTCCATCGATGATGGCGTTCAGAGTGTTGCATAGGTAGTCCAAGTCTGCTCGCGATCCATCTGCCGGGAAAAAGGTTACATTTAAACCGATTTCGTGGGCATAACGGGTGGATTCAACCGCTTTCGCAATCGCTTGTTCGGCTGTCCATCCCATGCCGCCTTTAATCAAGTGCTCACTTCCCGGAACTTCCGCTAACACTCCGAAGACTCCACACTCTTTCGCTAAATCCATGTCCGATTTGACATTACGAACAAAGCAATAGATCTTTGCGTTCAAATTGAGTTCGCTGATCGCTTTGATTGCGGCGGCATCTTCCTCTGAAGTTGCCGGTGTCCCTGCTTCAATGCGATGAATCCCGGCTGCATCAAGCATCTTGGCAATTTCTACTTTGTCTTCTTTCGAAAACACAATCCCCGGTTCTTGTTCACCGTCGCGAAGGGTCGTGTCCAATATTTCGATGCCTTCCGGAAAACCGAAACCGGCGACAACATCTTTCGCATAGTTCGCCGGGCTGACCCACCACTTACCTTCTTCTCTGAATCCCATAATGACTACCTCCCATTTTTAAAGTCTGAGCGGGATGATCACAACATAAGAACATGAAATCACGCCATTGCTATCGGGCTTCCTCCATCAAATCATGTTTCGTTCGATTTTTGAAACGTCATATTGAAGGACAATCGATTTCCAATTTCTAACCCATTGATCTCCATCCGTGCACT
>CAZEBB010000030.1:0-17078 GCA_964510345.1 uncultured Peptoniphilaceae bacterium | reverse complement strand
TGAAGTACACATTTTCAGAACGCATTCAAGAAGTAAAGCCATCCGCCATCCGCGAGATTCTCAAAGTGATTGCAACAACTCCCGGTATCATTTCTTTCGCAACCGGAAGCCCTTCCGCGGAATCGATCCCTGTCGATGAGATAAAAGCTATTTCTGAGAGTATCTATGAAAAGATGCCAATCCTTTCGTTACAATACAATGTCACCGAAGGGTATCAACCTCTCCGCAATCGTACAAAGGATCGACTGAAGAACCGATTCAATATCGGCACTCCTTCGGATGACGTGATCATTACAACCGGTGGCCAACAAGGGTTAGAGCTTACCGCAAAAATCTTATGTAATCAGAACGATGTCGTCATCGTTGAATCACCCTCTTTTGTCAGTGGGATAAACGCTTTCAAATCAAATGGCGCACATGTCATCGGAATCCCAATGGACGATGAAGGAATCGAATTAGAAGCATTGGAAGCCTCTTTTCGTCAGAATGAAAATGTAAAACTCTTATACTTGATTCCAACCTTCCAAAATCCGAGTGGGAAGACGATGAGCCTCCAAAGAAGAAAAGATGTATATGATTTATGTGTTCGATATGGAGTCTTGATCCTTGAAGATAACCCCTACGGTGAGCTGCGTTTTACCGGCGAAGACATTCCCACCTTAAAATCAATGGATACAGAAGGTATTGTGATTTACGACGGCTCCTATTCTAAGATCATTTCCGCCGGTATGCGCATTGGTTTCGTATGTGCCAATAAAAACATTATCGAAAAACTCGTTGTTGCCAAGCAAGTCGGCGATTGTCACAGTAATATTTTCTTCCAGATTGTGGTCGATCAGCTCTTTGATTCTATCGATATTGACGCACACATTCGTCGAATCTCAAAAATCTATTCTGATAAGTGCGCCTTAATGCTCCGTCTTATCGAAGATCATTTCGATCATCGAATTGCTTTCACAAAACCGGAAGGAGGACTGTTCATCTGGTGTACCCTTCCTGAAGGTTATGATGCAACAAAATTAGCTCAATTCGCAGTGAACAGAGGTGTTGCCTTTGTACCGGGATGTTCTTTTATGGTCAATGATTCGGCCCCTTGCCCTTCCTTCCGATTGAACTATTCCACGCCATCAACAGAAGATATCCAAAAAGGCATTCCTCTGCTTGCGCAAATTATCGATGATTTTCTAAAATCTGAGGTGAACAGTGAAACCGATCATTAATCTGTCCAAGCCCAAACTGCGCGTTCTCGGTTACTGTTCCGGTTCCGGGAATACGCTTTGGAAAGCCTACGAACTACAACAACAAATGGAAACTACGTTTGAAGGGTGTCCATTTGAAATTGTTGGAATTTTTGCCGACAACCCTCAATCTAAATCTGTCGCCACCGCGCTCTCTTATTCGATCCCTGTTGAGTCGATCGATATCCGCGAATACTATGCAAATCTCGGTAAACCTTTGCGTGATCGAGAAGTCAGAGAAGCGTATGATCGCGCTGCACTGAATCTAATCGAGAAATTAAATGCTGACGTCATCCTACTGGCCGGCTATGTTTGGGCAATCTCTGACTTTGTATTAGATCACTACACAGTCGTCAATGTCCACCCGGCTGATTTAGCTTATACCGATTCAGATCATCGAAGATTGTTGGCCGGGGCCAATGGAATTATGTCGGCGTTCTCATACAATCTCCCGACACTGCGTTCTTCATCTCATATCGCGACAAAAGAATTAGATGCCGGTCCACTCCTCATTCGATCTCCTGAGATCAAAGTTGACTATGACTTGCATGACAACGAAGAGGATCGGTTCCGTCATTATCTCCGACTGGTCAACGAACAAAATCGGTTGGTTGGAGCGCGTACGATTCTGGAATTGGCACTTGGAAACTTCTTGATCGATGATCAAGGCATGCTATACTACAAATCCAAACCCGTTCCTAACGGACTGACTTTTGACAGTTGGGAAAAAAACATCCCCTATTTTCAGCGCAATCTCAATGCGCTTCTACAACCTGCATCTGTCGCTGTCATAGGAGCTTCGACTCGACCGGGAATTGGCAATGCGATTGTACAAAGTATCCAACGCCAAACTTTTCAAGGTGAACTCTCGGTCGTCAATAAAAAAGGAGATGATGTCCTCGGATCTAAAGGTTATACCTCTGTATTAGACATCCCCCACGGAGTCGAATTGGCCGTGATTGCGGTACCGTCACATAGCGTACTCGATGTAGTTCGGCAATGCGGTCAAAAAGGGGTATCTGCTTTGATCTGTATTACAGCAGGATTTCGGGAAATTGGTGGTGAAGGAGCGGTTCTCGAAGAATCTCTTCTGGAAATCGTGGATGAATACAATATGTTGATGGTGGGCCCAAATTGCATGGGGATCTCAAACACTCGCCCTGACGTGCAACTCAATGCGACGATTCTCTCCAATTCCCCCAACTCCGGAAATATCGCGTTCCTCACGCAATCTGGTGCTATCGGTACAAGTATCATCGATTTTTCGGAAGAGCTAAACCTCGGTTTTTCGATCATCGTTTCGTTAGGGAATATGGCACAAATGAATCCATGCGACATCCTCCCGTTGCTCGAGTCTGACCCCAACACAAAAGTCATTTGTATGTACCTGGAAACCATCCCGCAACCGCGTCGTCTGGAATCGATCATGAAAAAAATGACGAAGCCGGTCATCGTCGTCAAATCTGGCCGCTCTCTCGTCGGATCTCATGCGGCAAGTTCTCATACGGGAAGCCTTGCGAGCAACGATAAAATCGTAGATGCTTTCTTTGTAAAAACGGGGATCATTCGAGTTGATCATCTTGAAGATGCATTTCTTCTTGCATCTTCCATATCAAAGACCCCGCTTCTTAAAGGTAACCGAGTGGGAATTGTTTCGAATACAGGTGGTCTAGGAACCCTTACGGCTGACGAATTAACATTCCAAGGTTTTCAGCTTCCTCAACTCGATCCAAGTACAAAGAATGCACTTGCTAGCCGGCTATTCCCCGAAGCTTCCACGAGCAATCCGATAGATCTGGTCGCAGCAGCTCCTCCGGAGCACTATGAGATCGCCGTTCGCACTCTCGTCGAGAGCCGATTGTATGATGCGATCGTCATTAATTGCGTGCCTCCTGCAACAGTAGATACCGGGAAGGTGGCAGAGTCAATTATCAAAGGTCTGGATGATTCAAGAATTCCTACCTTTTCATGCTTTTTTGGCCCTTCGCTAGGGGCATCAGGAAATAGGGTCATGCGTTCCCACAATATCCCTACTTTCTCGTTTCCTGAACAAATCCCAAAGACCATGAAAAAGATGGTCAGGAAAAATTCTGTGCAGAGCGAATGTACCGCTACGGATTTCTCCTCTTATGACCGTGGACGCATACAATCGATCTTCGACAACCAAAAAAAGGATGAGTATCTGAACCCTGTCGATTGCTTCGCAGTACTGGATGCCTGCGGAATCCCGATCGTACAATCTTTCTATATCTCATTTGAAGATCCTCAACAGAGCTTGGAGCTGGTCTACCCGGTGGTGGCAAAAATCGACCATCCCGAAATTGTTCATAAATCGGATCAAAACGGCATACAAATGAACATTCAGAATCTAAAAGAGCTCTCAATACTTAAAGACCGCTGGATGAAAGAATTTCCCGGTGCACGAGGGATTCACGTACAACAACAAGTTTGCGGCGCAATCGAATTGATTGTCGGTTCGATTCATGATCCAAATCTCGGTCAAAGTATCATGCTGGGATTAGGAGGAACTTTGGTTGAAATATTCAAGGATATCTCATTCGGCCATGTTCCTATCACACGAGAAGTCGCGTTAGACATGATCGAATCACTTCGCTCTCTACCGTTGCTGAAGGGCTATCGAGGAAAACCCGGTGTTGATTTTTGTCAACTTCAAACCATTCTTCTTCACATCAACCAATTGTTAAGTGATTTCCCCAACATTGCAGAAATGGATATCAATCCTTTGATCTTTGACAACCGCTTGAACCATTTTGTCGCAGTTGATGCCCGAATTAAACGATAGAGGCACAATAACGTACAATCTCTTCAAAAGGATCCTCTACAGAGGGTCTTTTTTGAAGGATTACCACTATTCATTATACATCCAGTATTCATTGTATCGGTCGTTAATGATTGACTTTTTCTTTATTTTTGTCTATCATAATGGCATTACACATATCTGTAGAATGTATATTAATGAGGGATGATGATGAATTACAATGAGAATCTAACATTTACGATAAATCAAGTCGCCAAAAAAATCGGAGTCGTTCCGGCGACGATAAGAAACTGGGAAAAAAACGGACTTATCGAAGTGAAGCGTTCGTCGAGTAATTACCGAATCTTTACATTAGACGATATCGAGAAGCTAAAAAAGATCAAAGACTATTCGATTGATAAGCATATGGGAACCAAAGCTATACAGATGCTGCTCTCGTCGAAAGGAAATTCTGCGCTGGAAGAGTATGTCGACCAAAAAAAGGAGATCGTATACTCAAAAAAATTGATCAGCGAAAAGTGGAGGCACATACGAAAACAGCAGGGCTATACGCTGGAAGATGTGAGTAAAGCAACCGGAATCTCCATCACGCATCTCAGCCATCTGGAAAATGGAGGCAATGTTTCACTTGATATCATGAATAAGCTTGCTCATTTTTATCAGGAAAATCCCTTAGTTTTCCTTGAAGAGGCCGATGCCGATGAACACGTCGTGCGAAATGGATTTGGGGAACCGATAAAACTAAAAGACGACCCCGGTTTAGAAATGCAGTCTCTCGTCTCCATGCGGGATCACATCATGTATCCGGTGATTTGTACCGTTCAACCCGGATCGGGTAATATGATTCCACATACACACAAAGGCGAAGAGTTCATCTACATTATCTCCGGCGTCTTCGAGTTTATCCTAAACGACGATCCTCCCTATATTCTGTATCCCGGAGATTCTTTTTATCATCATGGATCAGACCTTCACAGTTGGCGGAATGTATCACCAAAGACCGCCCGATTGTTATGGGTTCATAGCGCTGTATCGAAGAAATAGATGTCGACCCTTCTCTTAGAGCTATTTGACGATCAAAAAGCCTGCAAAACACTGTCAGTGAAGCGTTTTGCAGGCTTTCTTTTTGGGTTACCTTCGTTCATCCCTTATTACTTCATAGAAATATAATGGCTTCCGCCGTCTTCCGTCCATTCTCCATCCGCCCACGTAGCGGTTACGCCTTCGCTGCCGAGGGATGCCATGCCGGTCCTCCAGAGCCTCGTATCAAATACGACTTTGGTCTTATCGTCACCCACTTCTTTCGTTACGAATTCAAAAAACGCGCCTTTATCGTCTTTCCAAAAAAGCTGTTCGTCGATCATCCCCTGCTGGGTCAGTTCATCCATGGTTCCTTCGAAAATCGTAAGACCCTGAGATTCAAATTTCCAAAGAATCGCTCGCTTCTCAATCTCCGAAAGATTTTCCGCTTGCTTGATGTTCAGCCCGAGTTCCGATATGCCTTGTACCAAAACCGGGTCCGCCTTTGCCCGCTCTTCATACTGACGATACACAAGGCCTACCTGATCCGGCTCTTCGCGTACTTTTTCCACTTTCTGCACGCTGCCGAACTGCTCGGGATAGGACTCCAAAAAGATTCCCGCATGCGAGACGGCCAAGATATCGCCCGCCTTCACATCGAGCCCCTCAAGAAATGACGCCCCGATCACCGCTAGCGAGCTGTGATCCGCATCCAGAATCGCGACCAATGTGCCCCCTTCTTCAAACTGATTGCTTTGCTCGATCACTTTCACTTCCGTCACGACGCTCCCCTCCCCGTCTTGAGCGGGTTCTGTCGGCGGATTGGATGCCGGTGTACACGCGACCAGCAAAATGGACAACAAGAATAACAGATATCGTTTCACAAAAATCACCCCTTCTTACTCATAAAGACGCAGAATAAACTGGTTCGTCACATCTCACGTATGTAATGATTGACTATCTCTATACCCAAACTCGTTACATTAGTTTTTCGATCCATTAAAATCAAATAAAACCACGAAGGCATTTCCTGCGTGGGAAACATCCTTCGTGGCAGTCTTTGCTACTATATCTGGCCGGTTAACTTCAATACAATGTGCGCTATCACCGCACTTCCTATAAAGGTTCCTGTCATTACAAATAAAGCGAGTACACCGATTTTCCAACCGGATTTCTTCAGTGATTCTAGGTTATCGCCGGTATAGATTCCTGCATATGCAAGAATCGGTGTCGCTAAGGCTAAGAAATTTACCTTTCCGACTTGTTCTGCAATATATGCCGATCCAGGAAACGCAGGAAATGTGACAATCGCACCTAGGGTGACAATGTAGAGGACGGCGGGTGCCTTAAACGGCAACGCTTCTCCTAAAAAGAATCCCACTGCACATATTAAAACTAATAAGATCATGCCCGGTAAGGCTTCGATCGGACTAACTTTCGTACCCACCCAATTTCCAATCAGTGAAATAAACGCTGTAATCAAGATAACGACGACAAATTCTTTAGCTCTATCTTTCATACTTTACTCCTTTTTCTTTCTTGCTCTTCAGAACCCGGTACAACCATTCAGACAGCGGAAGTGAGATGAAGATCGACATGTACAGTCCATCCAAACCGGACAAAACGTTACTCGCAACACCAAACGATGTGATCGTTTCTGCCATCGAAGGAAATAGTTCAACAAGTGTGCCAACGGATGCTGTCATCATACTTGCTGATCCCACGCCTGATGCCATGGCTAGGGCATAGGGATGTAGAGGTGTCAAAGTTGCAAATATTGACGTCAACAGAGAAATAATCACCGTTCCTAAAACAGTACCTACGATATAAACACCTAACACACCTTCCCCTTCATCGCTATCGAGTCCGAACTTTTCACTGATCAACGCAACATTTCCTTCACGCGATATGGAGTGCGCCCCTCCGATAACTTGGCGACCCAAACCTAGTGCAAGACCGAGAGGAACTCCAAGAAATACGGTTCCTATATTCCCAAATTCCTGTAAGATCAATGCCGGACTCGCTGAGATCAACTGTGGGATCGTCGGCCCGATATTACAACCGTATTTTGCCATTAATAACAACAATGTCAAGCTGACGAGACTTCCAGCATCTTTCATTTCCTTCTCTTTCGCAATCTGTAGAGGCTTCATCGTAATAATGAGTCCGATCACCATGGCAAATAGCATAGGCAGCAGGATGATGGTTGCAAATCCTAATGGTATCTGCTGTGTTCCAATAAACTCAGAGATGACGACGATCGCCAATACGAGTATATGCAGTTTAACGTTTTTCATCTGGTTCCACCTTTCGATAAAAATGTTGTTGCAATGGACGCCATGGCAATCGCCCCGGGTAGAAGGGCTTCTTCATCAATATCAAATGAAGGATTGTGCCATATTTGCGTAATCCCTTTTTCTTCATTTCCAACCCCTAACCATACAAAAAATCCGGGTACCTCCTTCATAAATAATGCGAAATCTTCTCCTCCCGTTGATGGAATCGGGTCATATATCGCCTCGCGCCCCAAAGATTCTTCAACAGCTTGTCGAACGATGTCAGCTAGGGGCTTCTCGTTATAGACAGGCGGTAGGTGGAAGATATACTCAATATCTACGGAGACTTCATAACTTTTGGCTAAACTCTCTAACACCGCATGAATGCGGTCATGTAGCAACATGCGGACTTCTTCAGAAAAGCTGCGCACCGTTCCAGTAAAATAGACAGAATCCGGAATCACATTATTGGCGACTCCTGCATGAATTGAGCCGATGGAGATTACTGATGGTTCAATAGGTGAAATATTGCGGCTCACTATGGTCTGTAGATTCATTAGCATCGCAGCGGTTGCAATGACAGGATCTTTCGTGGAGTTTGGCAAGGCGCCATGACCTCCTTTTCCATTCACTCGCACTCGGAGGGTATCGACCGCCGCCATTAATCCACCTTCCTTGATGGCAATTTTTCCATAGGGAACCGCCGGATTGTTATGAAGTCCAAAGATCGCATCGACGGGATACTTTTGAAAGAAACCCGCCTCAATTATATCTCGCGCTCCCTCATTGACTTCTTCCGCGGGTTGGAAAATAAAATAGATCGTCCCGGTGATCTCATGTTGCATCTCGGCCAAAATTTCTGCCGCTCCTAATACCACGGCTGTATGAACATCATGTCCGCAGGCATGCATAATTCCCTCTGTCTTAGAGCGGTAGGGTTTATCGCTGAGCTCTTCTATTGGCAGAGCGTCTATATCACCGCGTAATGCCACCGATAAGCCATCCTTTGCTCCTTTCAAACGTCCAATCACGCCGGTTGCCAGTCCCAAATCAAGTACCTCAATCCCCAATTCGATCAGCCTCTCGCTAATCTTTTGTGACGTACGAAACTCTTTGTGACTCAACTCGGGATTCTCATGAAGATCTCGACGTATACTGATAATCCTTTGTTTCAACTCTTCGTCTTGTAACTTATACTGCACACTCACCCCTCCTAATTTTTATTAGCAAACCTTTGCATTCTCGTAACATCTAAAGACATTATCGAGTTCAATTTCCATTGTTTCATGTCTATGCGACTAGTACTAGACGTAATATTGACTTCATCCATGCGAAAATTGACCTGTTCTCAATTCTCGTACGCAACTATTTGTGAACAAACAAAAACACGTGCCTACTTTCTGCACGTGTTTGTCTCTTCTATAGCGGCTATAGCGGGTCGGCACCCTTCTTTCTTACTGATTCGCGTCTCTTTCGATCAATTCCACATCGACGGTGACTTCCTCATTATTCCGGTACACGGTGAGGCTGACGCTCTCTCCGGCTTTCTTGCTCAGGAGAACTTTCTTCAGCGTTCCCATGTTTTCGATCTTCGTGCCGTCAATGGCGATGATGACGTCGTAGCGCTGGAGCTGCTGCGCGGCCGGTGTCCCGGGGACGACGTCCATGACGATGGCGCCTTCGTCGGGTCCATCGGTGATCTGGTTCATGCGCTTAAAGGTCGCGTAGTCATAGCCTTGGAACCCGAGGATCGGCGTCTTAAACGAGCCGGATGCGATGATGGAGTCGATCACGGGCTTGGCGGTGTCGATCGGGATCGCGAAGCCGATGCCTTCGGCGACGGAGTTTTTCGCGGTGTTGATGCCGATCAGCTGCCCGGATGCGTTGAGGAGTGCGCCGCCGGAGTTTCCGCTATTGATCGCGGCGTCAGTTTGCATGAGTCCGTCCATGGTGTTGCCGTTCTCAAAGGTGATGGAGCGGTTGAGCCCGGAGATATAGCCGGATGTCAGCGTCGACTGCAGTTCCAGTCCCAGCGGGTTGCCGATGGCGATGGCTTTGTCTCCGACCTGTACAGATTCACTGGAACCGATCTCCATCGGGGTGAGTCCGGAGCGGTCGGCTTTCAAGATGGCGAGGTCCAGCGTGCTGTCATACCATAAGAGCTCGGCGGATGCTTCTTCTCCGTCGGAGAAGAGGATAGACACTTCTTGTGCCTTTCCGTCGGACACGACGTGTGAGTTTGTCAAAATATAGCCGTCTTCTGTCAAGATAACGCCGGATCCGATGCCTTGGGCGATGCTCGTTCCGTAAAAGAAGGAGTTTCTCAGTTCGACCGAGGTGGATACGCCGACGACGGACGGAGCGGCTTTTTTCGCCACAGCGCTTTCGATATTGGCCTGATCGGTGGGTTGTATGCTCACCGTCTGCGCCGGTTGATTGGTTCCGGTGACGGGCGTATCTAGAAATCGCTCGGCGAGGAGCGGTCCGAGAAAGGAGCCCAGCACAGCGCCGATCAGTACGAGGGCGAGCCCACGCATAAATCGAAACTTGGGTCGGCTTTCGCGAATGGCGCGGTTAACGATCCGTTTGACGTCGTCTTCATCTACGCCTTTTTCTTCGTTGATATAGGGTCTTCCGAAATCTTCGGCTTGTTGTTCTTCTGTCTCTTCACTCGCATAAGACGGGTATTCACCCAAACCTTCAAGAGATATCTCTTCCGTGTTTTGGAACGGGCGCACTTCCGGTTCGGCAGTTTCCTCTGCTTCGAATCTGTCTTCTGCGGGATTCATTTTTTCATCATTCATATCGATCCCTCCTGATATGAGAGTAACGCAAAATTATGGTCAAAATATGAATCTATAACAGTCTTCGTGCAAATGCATCGAGATAGGCGAGTTTTGTATCGCGAAGGAGCAATAGGAGTCCTACGAATAGAAAAATCCAAAATCCTCGTAAATACAATTTCTTTTTTCTGATATTGTCGCGTTGAAAGGCGGCGATCATGCCGAAAATAAATCCCAGTAACAAAAATCCGACGCCGAAATAAAAGAGCAGATCGCTTAAGGCCATATCGATATTCATGTGGGCCTCCTACATCAAAAACCGGTTGCCGATGATAGCAACGGTCAACGCCAATGACATGGCGACCAAGGCCGTGCCAAACGCGATGAGTGGCGCTTTGGTCCTCTTGTCCAAGAAGAAGAAATGAATCAGGTAGAGGATGGCGGCGAAGACTAACACAAAGGGTTCAATAAAGTCCACATAACTGTAAATGTATCCGAGTATTTGTTTCAGCATAGGGTCACCATATCCTCAAGCTCAGCTCCTGCGCAAACAGGAGCTTCACGATATAAAATACCGCGTACAGTCCGAGGAGCAACAAGAACAGGGCGGCATCGGTGAAGAACTTCTTCTTTTTCGCGGTTCGCTTTTTCACTTCGCTGATAAAAAACAGCACAAAAGACAGGAGCACAATGGCCCCGAGAAAGATGCCGATTGCGGGGATGACCCAGTCCGGCCAGAAGACAAAGAACTGGTCTAACCATTTAGAAAACATCGGCCTACCTCCCCGACATGGCCATCGTGATCACTACGACGGCGATGGCTTGCACGATGGTGAAGATCAGCAAACTCCACGCGATTTTTTGTTTTTTCTCTCGATTCTTTTTGTCGATCAGCGATGCGATATACCATCCACCCGCCAACGGCAGGAGGATGGGCTCAGCAAACAGCATGAAAAAAGAGAAGATTTCTCGGTTCATTGGGTGTCCTCGTAGTGGTCCAAAAAGGAGTATCGCTCTCCCTTTGTGGTGTACCCGATAATCTGGTCAAGGCTGATGTTTTGCGCACTCCGGTAGATCGACATCTCGACATTCGGAATATCTTCTTTCAGCCTGGCCAGTAGGGCTTTGATCATATAGCGCTGGTTGCCCTTTCGCTTGGCAGTGACGGTACAGGCACAGTCCAGCGGGTAGATTTCGGCGTAGTTGGTAAATTTCAGGATGTCCGCCTCTCTGACATAACTCAGCGGGCGGATCAGTTCCATATTGTCAAAGTTCTTGGCGCGCAGCTTCGGCATCATCGTATTATATTTTCCGGCATAGAAGACATTGAGCAGGATCGTTTCGATCACGTCGTCAAAGTGATGCCCGAGTGCCAGTTTATTGCACCCGAGTTTTTGCGCATGGGCGTACAGGAAACCCCTTCGCATGCGCGCGCACATATAGCAGGGGTACTCGCCCGCGATATGGTCGGAGACGGCGAAGATGTCCGCATCATAGATATGACACGGGATGCCGAGCACCTGAAGATTATGCTCCAGATTGTTCCGATGTTCTTTCGTGTAGCCCGGGTCCATCGCGAGAAATTCCAGTGTAAAGTTGCGCTCCCCGTTTCGGTACAGCTCCTGCATGAGTTTTGCTAACAGCAGACTGTCCTTCCCCCCGGAGATCGCCACGGCGATCGTGTCGCCCGGGCGGATCAACTCGTATTCGCGAATGGCGCGCACAAAAGGACTCCATAGCACCTTTCGGTACTTCTTTATGATGGCGCGCTCGATTTGACTGAGTTCGGGACCCATTAAGCCTTCGGGTTCTCCGGTTTCACGAAGTCGAGGGTATTGAGGCCGACGCGGTCATCATACGAGCGTTCCAGTGTTCCATCGACCAACTGTACGAAGATCTCAGAGGTACCGCTGATGATGATCTCGTTCGCGTGGCCGCCGATGCAACTTCCGTCGTCGCGCCCGATGACGACGTGATAATGGCCGTAATAGTCGCCGTCCATTTGCGAGACATTGCCCGTGAAGCTGAGGATCTCCATCTCGCCCTCGTACTCGTGTTTGAGGTATTCTTTCGTCAGCGTGTTGTAGGCGCCGACGACGGCGTGGTCACATGCACCGATCCCCGTGACGACGCCGATTTTTACTTGGTGTTCGACACAGGCTTTTTTTACGCTTTCGATCAATTCTTCTCCGCGATCTGCGCGGATGACGAGGGTGTTGCCAAAGAGTTTTGATTCCATGGTTATCTCCTTATTTGTGGTATTTGGTGCCGGCCAGAATGCTCTCCGCCCGGTAGAGTTGTTCAAAAAAGATCACCCGCATCAGTTGATGGGGAAATGTAAATTGAGAAAATGACAGCGTCTGTTGCGCCTCTTTTCGAAGTGCCTCGCCGATGCCGTACGAGCTCCCGATAAAAAACACCACGGGTTGGCCGGCGCTTTTCCATCGCGCGAGTTGCACAGCGAACGCCTCGCTGTCGTACGTTTTACCCTCTTTTGTCAAAAGGACCAGTGTGCAGGGTTGCGGAAGTTTTTCCAATACGACGGCCGCCTCTTTTTCTAACGCGATCCTAATCTCTGCCTCTGAGGGGTTTTGCGGCAGCTTTTCCTCTTTGAACTCGCGAAATTCAAAGCTTTTCGGCAGCCTTTTTGCGTATTCGTCACAGGCGTCACGCCAGTGCTTTTCTTTCAGTTTTCCGATCGCGTACAAGCCCGTCTGCATTAGAGCCTCACCAGTCCGCTATGCGCGTAGCGCTTTGCCGGTGACATTTTGATATCTTTTTCGGGGTCCATCCCATGATCCCGTAAAATGCCGGACACGGTATCCATGGCGAGCAGAGGGACATTGTTCTCGTGGCTTAAGTGCCCCAAAAACACGGTTTCCCCTTTTCCCTTCAGCACCTCCGGCAGCACAAAGCCCGCATCTTCGTTGGACAGATGACCTTTGGCTCCCAAGATTCTCTGCTTTAAATGAAAGGGATACGGTCCCTTCTCCAGCATGACCGGGTCGTGATTCGCTTCTAAAAAGAGGAGGTCGGAGTGCTTGATTTTCTCTTTCATCTCTTCGCTCACATAGCCCGTGTCGGTCACGATGCTGAGCTTCTTTTCCCCATAGTGAAACACGAAGCCCGTCGGGTCTTTGCTGTCGTGAAAGATCCTGAGCGCGTGGATGTCGATATCGCGCAGCGTGAAGTCCGACCCCGTGTCAAACACCAGCTGCAAATCCGCCGGCAGTGGGCCGATACACTTTTTCATCCCCTCCCAGGTGGGGTAGTTGGCGACCACCGGGATACGGTAGCGCCTCGCGAGCACGCCGACGCCCTTCACGTGATCCAAGTGCTCGTGGGTCACGAAGATGTAGTTGATGCTCGACGCTTCCACGTCGATCGTCTTGAGCAATTGTTCAATTTGTTTGCCGCTGTACCCGGCGTCGACGAGAACTCTCGTTCGGTCGGTCTCCACAAAGAGACAGTTTCCGGAGCTCCCGCTGGCCAGGGAACAAAAATTCAGCATTTTATCGTCCTTCCAAAGGTACCGGCTCCAGCCCGTTCAACAGGGCGATATGGTCCAGTGCATCTTGTGTGCGCGTTTCCTGATAAGGGGCTTTCATCGTAATCACAAAAAAAGTGGATCCGGCCTTTTCCGCATAAGTAAACAGGCAAAGGCCTGCTTCTTCCGTGAATCCGGTCTTTCCTCCCAACACCCGAAAACTGAGTGCTTGATTCTTAAAGTCTTTCAAAACCGTAGACTGTATGATCAGCCCTTCCGGAAAATCGGGGCTCATGGTCGACTGATACGCTTTCGTCGTCATAACCTCCACGAACTTGGGATGCTTCATCGCCTCTAAAAGCAATGTCAGCGTGTCACTGACGCTCATCCAGTGGTTGACGTCGTGCAGCCCAGTCGGGTTCACGAAGTGCGTACTGTGCATGCCCAGTTCTTCCGCCCTTCGGTTCATCCTCGCCACAAAACCCGGTACGGAACCTGCGATGTCGACCGCCAGCTGCTCCGCGGCGTCCCCGCCGGACGCCAACATATTGGCATAGAGTAAGTCCTCGATCGTGATCGTCTCTCCGGGCAAAAAGCCGGAGATGGAGGCGCCTTCTTCGATCATGCGGTGATAGATGTCTTGGGAGATCTGCGTAGGTTTTTGGGCTTTCTTCTCATCCAGATATTCAATTGCGACCAATTGGGTCATGATCTTTGTGAGAGATGCGGGGTAGGCAAACTTCTTGCTCCCCTTTTCATAGACCACGGCGTCGGCTTCCACGTCATAAATGAGCACGTGTTGGCTCTTGACGCGCCGAGCGGCGACAGGGTCCACGCGCCATCGGCTTTGATTCTTTTGTGGTTCCTCGAGCGCCTCCACGGCAACCGGTGCCTCTACGGGTGCCTCGAGAATGCGATCCTTCGATTGCACGGCGATGGTGACACCCAGTACGAGAGCCGTCAATAAGAGCCCCCAACCCAAACGCCACACGGGAACGCGCCTTTTTGTCGACAATTGTTTGGAATCATCAGATAGATGTTTCAGCTTTGGCCTCTTTCTAAAATAACGTAAGTAAAAGTATCCTTCTATTATAGCAAATGCCGCTTTTCCTTACAATTTACGGCGGGGCATCGGAATGCCTACGGCTTGTACGGATTTTCGGAGTGCTGTATAATGATAATATAACAAAAGGGGAGTAGCTTATAAAGTGCAGTCGTCAACCCGGCATGGCCCGGCTGCGCACTTAGCCATTCTAAGGTAGCGAGACCTTTGTTAGGCCTTCGTTGCGTAACAAAGGTCTTTTATTATTTCCCCAAGGAGGAAAAGAATGCTCTGGTACCAAAAATCGGAAGAAGAGATCCTTCAAGAGCTTTCCTCTTCTGCCCAAGGTCTCACGGCGGCAGAAGCGGCAAAGAAACTTGAGGACATTGGCCCGAATGAGCTCAAGGAAGAAGAGAAAAAATCATTCGCAGCCAAGCTGATCGATCAGTTTAAGGACGTACTGATCCTGATCCTGATCGGGGCGGCTGTCATCTCCATGTTTGTCGGAGAAGTCGCCGATGCACTGATCATCTTAGCCATCGTCGTCGTCAATGCGCTGCTGGGCTTGTATCAGGAGGGCAAAGCCGAAAAGGCGTTGGAAGCCCTCAAGAAGATGGCGTCACCCGAGGCGAAAGTCAAACGGGAAGGCAAGATCGTCATCTTACCTTCATCGCAAATCGTCCCCGGCGATATCGTCATCTTAGAGACGGGCGACATCGTCCCCGCGGACTTGCGCCTGATCGAAAGCTCCAACCTCAAGATCGACGAATCCTCGCTCACCGGTGAATCCGTCCCGGTCGAGAAAGACGCATCCATTCGCTACGACGACTCTCAGGAGCTCGGCGACCGCGAAAACATGGCGTATACATCCACCATCGTCTCCTACGGACGAGGTTCGGGGATCGCCGTAGAAACCGGTGAGCACACCGAGATCGGAAAGATCGCCACCACGCTCTCCTCGTATGAAGAGGAGATGACGCCGCTGCAGAAGAAACTCGCGGAACTCGGCAAGATGCTGGGACTCATCGTCCTCGTCGTCTGTGCCATCGTATTTGCAGTGGGACTCTTCTACGGCAACAGCTTACTCGAAATGTTCATGACCGCAATCGCTCTGGCGGTCGCCGCCATTCCGGAAGGACTCCCGGCGATCGTTACCGTCGTTCTGTCCCTCGGCATGGGCCGTATGGCGGAGCGCAATGCGATCGTCAAAAAGCTCCTCGCGGTAGAAACGCTGGGCACCACCACCGTCATCTGCTCCGACAAGACGGGTACGCTCACACAAAATGAAATGACCGTTACGAAGATCTACATCGACGGTCAGGAACTGGATGTCACCGGTACCGGATACGCACCCAACGGTGCGATTCAGCAAAACGGGCAAGACATCGACGATCAGAAGACACCGGGGCTTTATACGCTGCTCTCTGTCGCCGCTCTTACCAACGACGCCAAAATCGAAGACCGAGACGGGCTGTTTAAAGTCATTGGAGACCCGACCGAAGGCGCACTCATCACACTGGCCGGCAAAAAAGGGATCGACCCGGACAAGCATCAGGCGCAGTATCCGCGCGTACAGGAGCTGCCGTTTGACTCCGACCGCAAGATGATGAGCACATTCCACACCGGATTTTTAGACAACAAAGTCGTCTCCTTCACCAAAGGCGCACCGGATATCGTACTCGGCCTCTGTAAGTACATTCTCAGAAACGGCGAGCGCGTCGAACTGACGGACGACCTTCGCAACGAAGTGCTGGAGTACAACAGCAAATTTGCCAGATCGGCTCTTCGCGTGTTGGCGTATGCGCTCAAAGAATTTGACAGCGTACCGGAAAAACCGCATCCGGAAGAGATCGAATTCGACATGACCTTTATCGGACTCACCGGCATGATCGACCCGCCGCGTGAAGAGGCCAAAGAGGCGATCGCGCTTTGTAAAGACGCAGGGATCGTCCCTGTCATGATCACCGGAGACTATAAGGACACTGCATTTGCCATCGCACAGCAACTCGGCATGGCAGATCACGAAGAACAATCCATCATGGGAAAAGACCTCAACGGACTGGACGAAGCGCAAATGCGAGAGCTCGTGAAAGAAAAACGCGTCTATGCGCGGGTCAGCCCGGAGCATAAGGTCGCCATCGTCACCGCGCTCAAACAAAACGGCGAGATCGCCGCGATGACCGGAGACGGCGTCAACGACGCACTGGCCATCAAGCGCGCCGACATCGGAATCTCCATGGGAATCACGGGAACCGACGTCGCCAAGAACACCGCCGATGTCATCCTCACGGACGACAACTTCGCATCCATCGTCGCCGCTGTCAAAGAAGGCCGTATCATTTACTCGAATATCAAGAAGTTCGTCTTCTTCCTGCTTTCGTGTAATATCGGAGAGATCCTGGTCGTCTTAGTGTCCATCCTGATGAACCTGCCGGTTCCATTCCTGCCGATCC
>CAZEBB010000029.1:0-25945 GCA_964510345.1 uncultured Peptoniphilaceae bacterium | reverse complement strand
CTCCGTCATCGCCATGGCGGTCTCCGGCACCTGCGTCTGCAATTTCGGCCAGACCTGCCATAATGCGATCATCAGAACCACCGCAGCAGCGGGCAACGCCCATCGCAATGTCTTTTTCTTTTGGAATGCCGAGGACGTGATCACACGGGCCATCGTCGGGTCCGCTTCTAAGACCAGATCATCGTCAATCTCTCCAATAATCTGGAATAATCTCTCTTCTTTCATAGCGCGATCCCCTCCTTCTCCAAATAATCTTTGAGGGCATTTCGCGTGCGAAAGAGCGTCGTCTTCACTTTGCTCTCCGTAAACCCGAAGTCTTCGGCGAGCTTGGCGATCGGCTCGGAATACCAGTATCGCCGGACAAATAACACGCGGACCTCTTCCTTCTCCGCACGCAAAAAGTCGCTGATCGCTGCGGCGATTTCTTTATCTTCCATCTGTTTTTCCGTATCGTACCCTCCCGGGATGCACTCCGACAATTCGTCGTACACCGAAGCGTCTTCACCGGCTCCGCGCTTTTTGGCATGGCTGTGCCGATACCGGCTGATCGCGATATTTCTCGTAATCTTTCCGATATAGGCCTTGAAAAAGTCCGGTCGATCCGTCGGGATCGAATTCCACACTTTCATGTAGGAGTCGTTGACGCACTCTTCCGTATCTTCACGATTTTTCGTAATATTGTATGCGATCTGCGAGCAGTATCCGCCGTACTGCTGCGCGGTCACTGCGATCGCCTGTTCTTTTCTCTCCCAGTACAGGGCGACTAAACTCTGATCATCCACCTCTCTTACCTCCCCTCATCGTTATAGACGCAAAGTCGATCCAATCGTTTCATTTTCTTTTTATTGTACCATGGATGCGCCCGCCCGATTTCAGCTCTTTCATCCATCGATTAGCGTATCTAATGATTTCATAAATTTAATTAATGATATATTTGTAGCAACCCTCTCTTACTCATGATAGAATCCTTAACAAAGGGGGAGTATATCATGAACAAAAGAAAATTACTCAGTCTGCTTCTCGCGCTGACAATGTTGTTCGCCGCATGTTCACCGGCAGCGACCACAGAACCGGCAACGGAGGCGGCAACCGAAGCCGCTGCGACAGAAGCAACGACAGAAGCTGTCACCGAGGCAGCGACAGAAGCGGCGACAGAGGCGGCTGCAAAGCCTTTTGAAGGCCGCAGCATGAATGTCGTCGCGACATCGGAGAACTATGTACCGCTGTTTGAAAAGTTCACCGAGGAAACCGGCGCGAAAGTTGAATTCATCTCCATGTCGAGCGGCGAGGTCATCTCGCGCGTCAAAGCCGAAGGCGGTAAGCCCATGGCGGACCTTTGGTTCGGCGGCGGACTGGATGCCTTCATGCAGGCAAAGGAAGACGGCCTTCTTGAAAAGACCGATGTTCCCGAAGCTGCCGATGTACCGGCTGACTACAAAGACGCGGAAGGTTACTGGTATTCCAAAGGGATCACCATCGTGGGCCTCCTGTTGAATCTGGATGTCATGGAAGACTTGGGCTTGGAAGAGCCGACCACCTGGAAAGACCTGACCGATCCCCAATATAAAGATGAGATCATCATGTCGAACCCGGCGATCTCCGGCACCAACTACGCGTTTGTGAAAGGCATTCTCGAACTGTTTGGCCAAGAAGACGGATGGGCGTTTTTTGAATCATTGAACGAAAACATCCCCTACTACTCCAAACGCGGCGGAGACCCGCAAGACCTGACCGTACAAGGCGAGTTTGCGATCGGCATCGTACCGGTCTCCAAAACCGTACAAGACTTGACCCAAGAGCACAATGTGAAAGTCATCTTCCCCGAAGAGGGAATTCCGTGGGTACCGGAAGGTTTAGCCGTATTTAAAGGCGGCGACGGCACCGACATCGCGCAAGAGTTCATCAACTTTACACTGCGCAAAGACAATCAGGAAATGCTGGCTGAGATCGACGGCAAAGACGGCGCACAAATGGTGAAACCGGGCGTTGCCGGATTCTCGTTGGGCATCCCGTCGGAAAAATTCGTCAAACAAGACCTGTCCACCTTCGGAACCGAGCGTGCTTCCATCCTCGAGCGTTTCACTGAAATGATCGGCGACAAGGCACAAGAATGATCACTGACCACCAAGGGAACTCGAAAAAGAGTTCCCTTCTCTCTTTCCTGGACGGTTTGATCCTGTTCACCATCGTCGCCCTTGTCCTCATTTTTATCCTCTATCCGATGGTGCGGGTGATGCTCGAGAGCGTGCGGATCGACGGCAAGTGGGACATCCTGTATTACCGCACGCTGTTTACGGACAATCTCCCGCTGTTGAAAAACAGCCTGTCCGTCTCTCTCAGCGTAACCGTGTTGGCGACGATCTTCTCCGTGATGATCGCCATTACGGCTGCGTTCTCCGGAAAACGACTGTCCAATTTTATCCAGCTCGTCTTGCTCTTCACCATGATCTCACCGCCATTTGTCACATCCATCGCCTATATCAGCCTGTTCGGGAAGCGCGGATGGATTACGTACACGCTCTTGGGCCTCAAGTGGAACCCCTACGGATTTGAGGGCATCGTCGCCATGCAGACCCTGAGCTTTCTCTCTTTGAACGCGCTGATGATTCTATCATCGATCCGCAGTATGGACCGCACGGTGTTGCTCTCCGCACAGGATGTCGGCGCATCGACCAATTCGATCCTCAAAGACATCGTGCTGCCCCTCATCATGCCCGGCGTCGCCGTCTGCATGATGCTCACCTTCGTGCGATCGCTCGCGGACTTTTCCACGCCGAGCATCATCGGAGGTGCGTACAATGTGTTGGCGACCGAGGCGTACTTAAACGTCGTCGCCTACGGCAATGTGACCAAGGCCGCATCGATGAATGTGCTCTTGTTTCTGCCGTCGCTGCTGGCGTATCTGCTGTACCGCAAGTATTATCAGAACACGTCGATCATCGGCGATCGCCAGCTGCTGGAAGGGGACTTAAAGCTCCAGCGCACAGGCGCACTGTACCATCTCTGCCTAGGCTTTACTTTGCTCTTTGTGCTGGCGCTGTTTCTCCAATATGGCTCCATCTTCGTGACAGCCTTCACCAAAATGCGCTTTGGCGAAATGTTCTGGTCGTTTGACAATGTGATCGAGACCCTGCCTTATATCTCGGGCACCTTCATCCGGTCAATCGTATACAGTCTGATCTGCGGGATTTTCGGCAGCCTGATCGGCTTCTTGCTGTCGTACTACCTCGTGATCCGCAAAAAAAGATGGCTCTCCGCCATCGACTTCATCGGGACCATGCCCTATATCATCCCCGGCACTTTCTTCGGGCTCGGCTATATCTTCGCCTTCCGAAGCCCGCCGCTGATGCTCGTGGGCACCGCGTGGATCGTCATCTTAAACGTCGTGTTCAAACAGCTGCCGTTCTCCACCAAGGTCGCCCAGTCGCAAATGGTCGCCATCGGAAATGATGTCGTGCAGTCCGCGAACGACTTGGGGGCGCACCCGGTCGTCGTCCTAAAAGACATCATCATCCCGATGTCCAAATCCGGATTCCTAGTGAGCTTTATCAACAACTTTTCGTCGACGATGACGACCGTCGGCTCCATCATCTTTTTGGTGTATCCGAGCCAAAAGCTCGCGACACTCGTGATGTTTGACGTGCTTCGCAGCGGAAAGACGCGCATCGGCGCCGTGATCGCCGTGCTCCTGATGCTGATCGTCGTGGCTGTCAACCTGCTGTTTACTTTGCTACTGAGGAGGAAAAACCGTGTTTCTTGAAGTGAATCAACTGACTAAACAATATGGCCAAATGTACGCGGTGAAGGACTTCTCGTTTCAAGCGAAGGAGGGCGAGCTCATCTGCATCCTCGGCCCGAGTGGCTGCGGAAAGACGACCGTTCTGCGCGCGATCGGCGGCTTTTTAGACGGCATCCAAGGTGAAATCAAACTGGACGGTGACGATATTACCCACCTCCCGCCGCACCTGCGCCCCGTGTCCACCGTGTTTCAGTCCTACGGACTCTTTCCGCATATGAGCGTGCTGGAAAATGTCATGTATGGCTTGAAATTCCGCAAGATGCCTCGCCAAAAAGCGAAAGAGGAGAGCTTGGCGTATCTCGCACTCGTTCGCTTGGAGGATCAGGCACAGAAGCGCATCAGCGAGCTCAGCGGCGGGCAGCAGCAACGCGTCGCGCTCGCACGAAGCCTCGTGCTGAACCCCAAGGTGCTGCTCTTAGATGAGCCCCTCTCCAATCTGGACGCTAAACTCCGCGTGCAGATGCGTGAGGAGATCAGCCGACTGCAGAAGCACTTCAATCTGACGACCATCTTCGTCACGCACGACCAGGACGAAGCCTTCGCCCTGGCCGACCGCATCCTGCTGATGGAGAAGGGAACGTTGATCCAGGAAGGCACGCCACAGGAGCTGTACGAAGCGCCGAATTCCACCTTCTCGCTCTCGTTTATCGGCGAAGCCTCGCTTCTGGATACCGAAGACGAAACCTATATTCGCCCGCAGCGCATCCGCTTTGCCGACGAGGGTACCCCTGCCGTCATCGAAGGCGTCCACTTCCGCGGCGACCGCATCCTCTACGATGCTCTCGTCGGCGGGCACACCGTGCTGATTGAAACGCTCAACGACGGACGCACCCCACCCCGCGCCGTGGGCGATGCCGTCCACGTCGTCTACGACGAACAACAAATCCGGAAATAGAGCACGAAAAAAGCGCCGCATTGGCGCTTTTTGAATGCTCGCAATCTTTGAGAACTCTCAATCACCCTAGCCTCATGTATTGCAGATATTGTACGTATAGAAGTTGATGATCTCGTGCATCAGTGCGGGGTCGGCGGTATTGAGCCGCTCGCGGTCGACTTTGTCGGTATACTCTTTCATGAGCTCGGCCGGCGGCCAACCGTCGTGTGCTTTCAGGATCTCGATCATGCCGTTGAGCACTTCGGTTTGGTAGGCGCGCGCGTCGTCGGAGAGGATCAGGTCGTGTCCGCGGTCTTCAAAGGTCTTGAATACGACTTTGGTATTCGTGATCTTGCTTTCCTTTTTCGGCAAACCCGCTGCATAGGGCGATTGTTTGTCGTCTTTGGAGTGCATCGAGAGGACGGGGATTCCTTTTCCGTTGATCCCGTCGATCCCGCTGTACGAGGATACGATGTCAAACTTTTCTTTTTCAACAAAAGTGATAAAGGGGAAGAAGGAGTACGCCAGCGTACTGACGCTCTTCTTGGAGTCTTCGATAAAGAACGCTCGGGAGCTGTACGGTCCTGCGATGTCGACCACCGCCTTGATGGGATAGTCTTCATTGAGGATCGCCGTGACCGCATACCCGCCCCAGCCGTGTCCGTAGAGGCCGAGTTTGAGCCGCGCCATATCGGGCTGCGTTTTCACATAGTCCAATGCCGCGCGGAGGTCGTAGACCGCTTGCGGGAAGCCGACAATATCCTCGCCGCCGCTTTTTCCTGTACCGGTTGCGTCATATGCGAAGACGGCAAAATTCGCTTTCACCAGTTCGCGAATCTCCGCCAGATTCGGGTAATGTCCGGCTCCGAAGCTGTGGGCAAACACGATTAAGGCTTGTGGTGCGTTGCTGCCCTTTAGGGTGTAATATCGCCCCGCCAACTCGTCGCCACGATTATTTTTGAATTTGTGCTCTACATTGTCGATGTCTTTCAATTCGTCCGGGAGCAGATACACATTGCGATTCGGGTCGGTTTCTCTTCGAATTTCGTACTCCTGATCGTACAGCGCCCATGTCAGTGCCGCTGTGCCAATCATAATTAGGATCAGCGCTATCACGATCAGCGGTGCGCGACTTCTCTTCTTCTTTGGTTTTAGGATTTCACTCATACTGTGCCTCGTTATCTTTGTATTTGTATCCTAGTATTCTATCAGTTTTCCTACGGTACGTCGACATAAAAAGATCGCCCGAAATCGGACGATCTTTTTTGACTTGTGATTATTCGCCTTTGATAAATTCTGCCGCACTCTTACCGGAGATGCGTCCGAAGACGACGATGTCGGTCACAGCGTTTCCGCCGATGCGGTTTCCGCCGTGTACGCCACCGGTGACTTCACCGGCTGCAAAGAGTCCTTCGATCGGTGTGCCGTCTGTGTTGATGACTTCCGCACTCGTATCGATCTTCACGCCACCCATGGTGTGGTGAATTGCAGGTGCGATCTCTACCGTATAGTAGGGGGCCTCTGTCAGTGCAACATCCAGCGAGGTACGTCCGAAGACCGCGTCGTTCTTTGCTTCTACGCCTTCATTGTACGTCATGACGGTCGCTTCCAGGGTCGCTGCATCACATCCGATGATGCCGGCGATGTCCGCAAGCGTTGCGCCTTCTTTTAAGAAGCCTTGCTCAAGATATTTCTTGTAGGTGGTGGTGGCTTCAAAGACTTGTTTGTCGAGAATCAGGAACGCCGTGCCGCCTTCTTGGTCAAGAATCGCTTTGGATACGACGTCACGGGTTAAGAGTTCATCCGTGAAGCGCTCCCCTGCGCGATTGACGAGGATCGCTCCGTCGCCGCGTACGCCTTCGGTGATCATTTCATTGACTTTCGGTACGACCGTCGGGTGCGTTTGGATTTGTTCGATATCCGTCAGCGCGACATTCAGCGGCTCAACCAGCGCTAATGCGTCACCGGTGGCTCCCGGGGTGTTCGTTGTGCCGAAACCTTTGAGGTTCGGATTGTATTTTTCTACGAGTTCCGGATTCGCTCCGAACCCGCCGCTTGCGAGGATGACCGCTTTTGCGTTGATGGCATAATTTTGGCCGTCTTTCGTTTCGACGCGAATGCCGGTCACCTTATTGCCTTCATGCGAGATCTCAACCGCTTTCGTATAGAGGCGTACGTCGATGCCAAGTTCGTCGACATTCTTCGCGAAGACATCCATCAGGTGGGTCCCGATCGGCATGCCTTCCGGTCCTTTGTGGATGCGGTTGACGCTCTGCCCGCCGCTTCGGCCGACTTCCTTCATGTCTGCGCCGATCGATTCCAGCCATTCCAGTGCCGGCGCCGACTGTTCGGTCAAGGTCTTGAGCAGCTCGGGGTCGTTCATGTCCTTGCCGCCCTTCATCGTATCGGAATAGTACAGCTCGGGGGAGTCTTCAATCCCTTCGGCTTCCTGATACGGCGTGCCGGCTGCGTTCATTCCGCCGGTCGCGTAGTTGGTGTTTCCACCCATAAAGCCGTTCTTTTCAACGACGATGACTTTTGCGCCATTTTGCGTCGCTTCGATCGCAGAGGACAAGCCCGCTCCGCCGGCTCCGACGACGACGATATCCGTCTCAACATCTTCAAAAACTTTTTCCGTTTCTGCGCTTTCATGGGCGACGAGTGTCACGCCCGCAGCTTCGATCGCTTTGTTGACGGCATTGCGTAATGCGAAGCTCGTCAGGGTTGCCCCTGTGACAGCATCTACATCGGCAGAGTTCGTCGCGATCATATCGCCGATCATTTCCGCGATCACCGGTGCGGTAAAGCCGGATTCTTGGCTTTCTGTTACTTTGATGTCCGTAATCGCAGAGTCTGTGAGCGTCACATCAACTTTGAAAGGTCCGTATTTTCCGGCGCCTTCTCCCTGGTATGTACCGCTGACAGGCGCTGTGCCTTCGGTGGATGCCGCTTCGGTTGCCGTAGCTTCCGTCGCTGCCGCTTCGGTTGCAGTGTCCGTCGCTTCTTTCTCCGGTGCCACCGCCGTCGGCTGACAAGCCGCCAACAACATCACAAGCACTAGGAGAAACGCAAGCGATTTTTTCATGTTTCTCATGAGAATCCCTCCCTTGTTTTGATAGTTCCAGTATACTGTACAAATGCATATCGGTCAATTTTATTGTGTATGGTCAATCATAGTCAATCTACAACCATAAATACAGATATTTCAAGGTTAACATGGATCAAAGCATTCCAAAAAAAGAGAGGCCCTTGCAGGCCTCTCAACATTTACTCTTATTTGAACTTGTTCTTGATGTATTCGTCGATGGAAACGGCAGCAAGTTTCCCTGCACCCATCGCCTGAATAACGGTCGCAGCACCGGTGACGGCGTCTCCACCTGCGTAGATGCCTTCGCGGCTGCAAGCGGCTTTGTCGTCGGTGATCAGGGTACCGTTCTTGTTGGTTTCCAGACCTTCCGTCGTGTTGCGGATCAACGGGTTCGGCGAGGTACCGACCGCGATGATCACGGCATCGAGGTCGATCTTGTAGTTGGATCCCGGGATCTCGATCGGGCGTCTGCGTCCGGATTCGTCCGGCTCACCGAGGCTCATCTTCACGCATTCCATACCGGTGACAACACCCTTTTCGTCTCCGAAAATTTCGATGGGGTTGGTCAGGTTGTGGAAGATAATGCCTTCTTCTTCCGCGTGCTCGACTTCTTCTTTTCTTGCCGGCATTTCTTCGAAACTACGGCGATACACGATGTAGACTTCTTCTCCGCCTAAGCGTTTCGCGGTTCTCGCGGCGTCCATGGCGACGTTTCCTGCGCCGACGATCGCGATTTTCTTTACGCGGTTGATCGGTGTGTCGTGCAGTTGGTCGTACGCTTTCATGAGGTTGTTACGGGTGAGGTATTCATTGGCCGAGTATACGCCGACCATGTTTTCGCCCGGAATGCCCAAGAAGCGGGGAAGTCCGGCACCGGAGCCGATGAATACGGCCGAGTAGCCTTCTTCGTCCATAAGGTCATCAACAGAGATCGTCTTGCCGACGACGACGTTTCTCTCCACTTCTACGCCCATGCGGCCGAGGTTGTCGATTTCTTCTTGCACGATCGCCTTCGGCAGACGGAATTCGGGAATCCCGTACACCAGTACGCCACCGGCAATGTGGAACGCTTCTAATACGGTGACTTTGTAGCCCATCTTCGCGAGGTCGGCAGCACAGGTAAGTCCTGCGGGGCCGGACCCGATGACGGCGACTTTATGGTCATTGGGTTTTACGGTAAACTCGGGATGTGTTCCGTTTTTGCGGAACCAGTCTGCGACATAGCGCTCTAAACGACCGATGCCGACCGGCTCGTTCTTGATCCCACGAACGCAAAGCTCTTCACATTGCGATTCTTGCGGGCAGACGCGTCCGGTGATCGCCGGCAGGCTGTTCGTGTTGGCAATGATCTCGTAAGCACCTTGGAAGTCACCTTCGGCGACTTTTTCGATGAATCCGGGGATCTCGATATTGACCGGGCAACCCTTGACGCATGGTTTATGTTTGCAGTTTAGGCAGCGCTTTGCTTCGCTGATCGCCATTTCTTCGGTGTAACCGGTAGCGACTTCTTCGAAGTTACAAATACGTACGTTTGGATCTTGGACGGGCATCGGAGTTTTTTCGACTTGCATATTGATCTTGCTCATTCTTTAACCTCCGCTTCCATCATCTCACAATTGTGTTCTTCCATCGCTTGCTCTTCCGCTTTACGATACGAAGTATTTCTGCGCATCAATTCGTCGTAATCAACTTGGTGACCGTCAAACTCGGGACCGTCAACACAAGCAAATTTCACTTTATTGTCAACCGTAACACGGCAGCCACCGCACATGCCCGTTCCGTCGATCATGATCGGGTTTAAGGATACGAGGGTCTTAATGCCATAGGGTTCGGTGACTTTGGATACGAATTTCATCATGATGACCGGTCCGATCGCGACGACGAGGTCGTATTCGTTGCCGGCTTCGATGAGCTCTTTCAGTTTGTCGGTTACAAAGCCTTTTTCGCCATATGTACCGTCATCTGTCGTAATATACAGGTTGTCGCAAACAGCGCCCATTTCTTCTTCCAAAATGACGATGTCTTTGCTGCGAAATCCTGCGATGATGTCTACTTTTGTGCCTTGCTCAAACAGTGCCTTTGCCGACGGATATGCGATCGCATTTCCGACACCGCCGCCTACGACACATGCGCGTTTGTAGCCTTCTAACTCAGAAGCGTTGCCAAGCGGACCTACGAAGTCGTGAACAAAGTCACCTTCATTGAGGTCTGCCAAGTGTTGCGTGGCATGTCCGACGATTTGGAAAATAATCGTTACGCCACCTGTTGTGGTATCCGTATCAGCGACCGTAAGGGGAACTCTCTCACTAAATTCGTCGACCCGGAAAATGATGAACTGTCCGGCTTTCGCGCGCGCTGCAATGCGCGGAGCCTCAATGACCATACGATAGACGTTTTCGTTCAGCACGTCTTTTTTAAGTACTTTGTACATCCTATCGCTCCTTTCGTAGATATAACATGATATCTCACGATCATTATACGGGATATATATTCGCCTTGTCAACGAGTAGGTATAACCATTTTCCTCGATTTTATCAGAAACGTAACAAATGGCACGGCCAATAAAACATTCTCATGACCTAGTAAGGTTTCGTTTATATTCAGTTCCTTTCACGCAACAGTTCAAAATGAAATATATTCACAAGGGGGATTTGTGAAAACGCTCATTCAACGCAGTCTATTCTTTTTTCATGTAGTTATATACATATTATTAATTCCTCTACAATATCTCCTCGATTTGCTATAATACTGGCAAAGAACGAAACACAGTATAGGAGCAGCATATGAAAAAAAGACGCATGAAGGGGATTACGAAAGCAACTCTCCGTGGATTCATCCAAAGCATACCGCGAATATTAAAATATCAGCTCGTCACAAAACCGATTTTCACCTTCGCGCTCTTCCCCCTGTTTTGGGCATTGACGCGGCAGTTGATGGCCAATTCGGGGATACACGTCCTGACGAACAACACTTTACGCGATTTTCTGTTGACCAAAGAAGGACTCGGCGTACTTTTGATCGGATTGATCCTGATCTTTCTGGGGATCGTCTTTGAGAGTTTCGGGTTCATCGCCATCAGTGCTTCAGTCATCAAGGGTAGAGGAGAGAGCAGCTATCTGACCTTGGTGAAAGAGAATATCAAGCTGTTGCCCAAGCTGTTCGGGTTTGGCGGCATCCTTCTTACGATCTACCTGCTCATCTTCATTCCGCTGTCGGGCTCAGGTTTTGGACTCAGCTTTCTCTCCAAAGTGAAAATCCCGAACTTTATCAGCGAAGCGATCGATGCCAACCCGCTGTATCTCGCGCTCTATGCTGCCCTTGTTTTGCTGATTCTCCTCGTGAGTATCCGTTGGATCTTCACCTTTCACTTCATGGTGATCGGCGGAATGGACGTCAACCGCGCGATGCGAAACAGCGCAACCCTGTTTAAGAGACATCAGAACGATATTTACCGCTCCTACTTTTGGGTCTCCATGATCATCACGCTCATCCTCGCTTTCGTTGCGATCCTCTGGTTGGTCGGCATCGGTGTACTGTCCATGAAAGTCGATCTCGACAGAGTCTATGCGCGTTCGGTCATGTTGGGACTCCTGATGATGCAGACCACCGGACTCTTTCTCGTGAGCACGCTTTTTATTCCCCTCCAGATCCACTTTTTGACGGAGCTCTTCTACCGCTTGGTGAAAGACGACGCTGAATACGCCCATCTGTACGAGCGGGTGCCCAATCTCAAAGTAAAGACCAAGATGAGCGCGCTCGACCGATTTACGAGCAAACCCCTACGCCTCCTCGCCCTGCTCCTCCTCGGTATGGCGATCCTAGCGGTCCCGCTGGGCTACTTTTTCGAAGACCTGCTGCCCTCTTACAAAGATATCCGCATCGTCGCGCATCGCGCCGGCGGTTTCTCCGCTCAGGAGAATTCGCTCGCCGGCCTGAATGCCGCCATCGAGCAGGGAGCCGATTTCACTGAAGTGGACGTGCAGCGCACCAAAGACAATCAATACGTTCTCAATCACGACCAGACTTTGAAGCGCGCCGCCGGAGTTTCAGAAAAGACACAGGACTTGAGTTTGGATGAGATTAAAAAGCTCACCCTAGAACCACACGGCAAAGTCAAAGACCCACAAAAAATCCCCACGGTCGAAGAGTTTCTACTCGCCGCCAAGGGGAAAATTCAGGTGTTCTTAGAACTTAAAGGCTCCACCGCCGACGAAAAGATGGTCGACGACATCATCGCGCTCGTCCGCAAATTAGAAATGGAAAAAGACGTCGTGCTCGTGTCGCTCGACTACAAGATCATCCAATACATTGAGTCCAAGTACAAAGAAATGGAGAGCGGCTATATTTACTTCCTCGCCGTCGGCGACATCTCTGCACTTGAAGGCGATTACCTGATCTTTGAAGAAGGTGTCGCAAACCCGAGCAAAATCGAAGAGGTCCACGAAGCCGGCAAAAAATCCGTCGTCTGGACCGTCAACACCGATGAGGCGATCATCAAATTCCTGGAGAGCAATGTCGACGCCATCATTACCGACGACGTCCCCAATGTAAAACTGCAGATGACCGCTCGCGACTCCCAATCCGCACAAGAGCGCTTATTGAACCTGTTCTTCCCGAAATAAAAGAGCCCCTTTTCAGGGGCACAGACTGATGACAAAGTACTGAATCTGTCATCCCGACTGAGCGATAGCGAACGGAGGGATCTCTGAAAGCAAGATAATTGCGGTTCGAGATTTCTCCACTCGCGAGAAGACGCTCGGTCGAAATGACATTATTGAGTTTGTCTACGCTATGAGCCCCTTTTCAGGGGCATTTTTATTGTTCGTTTTCCTGACTCCGGACGATCTTCTCTTTAATCTTTCCTTCGCGATAAGCGCGGATCAGGTCTTCGAGGTCGTCGCATCGTTCCAACAGTTGCTTGCCGTCGTCGGTGTCGGCGATATGGAGCCTCTTGCTCATCTTGTCTTCGATCGAAAGGTTCGGCGTGTAGGAACCCATGTCGTTTTCGATCTGGTCGAAATTGTGATGCTCGGCCAGCGCAATATGATGGGAATTGAAGATCAGCGTATAGCCGGCGATGCCGGTTTTGGGCTGATAGGCCTTGGAAATCCCTCCGTCGATGACAAAGAGTTTGCCGTTGGCTTTGACGGGTTTCTCGCCGTCTTTGATCTTCACGGGTACGTGCCCGTTGATGATGTGCGCGTGCGGTCCGGTGATTTCAAACTCGTTTAGGATCTTGTCGCAGATCGCTTCCTGCTCGGAGAGTTTGTAGTACGGATTGTATACTTCTTTTCGAACAGCCGCATCTTTGACGAAATAGTTCTCGAAAGTGGCAATCTTGCTCTTTCCAAACATCGGCGATTTGGGTCCACACCAGAGGTACCACATAAAGTCGACGGCTTCTTTATGAGAGCGGATGTCGCCATTTCCGTAGTAGGCATGCGCGGTTTGGCGCGCGATGAAATCCATCAGCGACTTTCCGCTGTATTGTTTGCCGTTCAGCTCGAGCGCTGCAAATTCCCCGTTTTCTTCCATCGGGATACAGCCGTGGAAGAGCAGATTGTTGTTGGTCACAAGATAGGGCGAACCGTGGCTGTACAAGAACCCGATGTGGCGATGCAGCGGTTCCGAGTGTTCATAGGACGAGCGCAGCACGATCATGAGCTCTTCTTCTTCTCGCGACAGTTTGGTCGGGTCGTCCGGGTCGACAGTCGGGAAGTTTTGGTCCAGCAACGGATACTCTTTACCCTCGTGAATGTAGACTTTGCGGTGCCAGTCGGTCTTGGTCATGCACTTGCGGTCATCCATTCTATACTCGGGGTGACGCTCTAACAGTTTGGTCTCCAGTTTGAACATGAGAATCGCGATCGCCTTGTGCATTTTTGCCGCCAAGTTGACATCCACCATATCGTACACATTTTCATCGATAATCTTGGGCATAAAGCGCTCACAGGGGTCGTCTCCATAGACGTCCTGAGCAAACGACGACAGCGCGCGCAAGTTGATGCTGTACCCGTCTTCGAGCGCATCAAAGTTGTTGTAGGCGATATTGGCGCGGATCACGCTGCACATACAGACTTCGTTGCCCGCAGCGGCGCCCATCCACTGGATGTCGTGATTGCCCCACTGAATGTCGACCTGCTCAAAGTCGATGAGCTCTTCCATGATCCGGTGCGGTGCTTTGCCCCTATCGAAGATATCGCCGATGATGTGCACAAAATTGACGGACACCCGCTGGATAATGGTGCACATCTCGGTGATGAAGGGCAGTGCATCGCCCGCCTCGATGATGATGCTGATGATCTTGTTTTGGTATTCGACGCGGTTGAAGTCGCCGGTATAGGCGTACATGAGTTCGGTGATCACCTCGACATATTGCTCGGGCATGGCGGCACGCACGGCCGAACGCGACTGCTTGGCGGATACATAGCGAAGCAGCTCGGCGAGGCGGATAATCGTAATGCGGATCCACTCATCTTCGAGTTTGCCTTTTTCGCTCATGATCTGCAGCACTTTACGCGAGTCGTAGATAAGATTGGCCAGCCGATTTTGTTCCCGATCCGTCAGGGAGCTATTGAAGATGTCGCGGATCTTGGTGCGGATATTTCCGGAACCCGAGCGCATCAGGTGGATAAAAGCTCCGTCTTCCCCGTGCAGATCCGAGAAGAAATATTCGGTCCCTTTCGGCAACTCGCAATACGTACGCAAGCGGATAATCTCGCCGGTAGCGGCGGTGACATTGGGAAATTCACGTGCAAGCAGTCGTAAATACTTGTCTTTTTCCATGGGCTCTCCTTAAGGTTCTTCCTGAGGGTCGCTGATTTCCAGCGTGCGAAAACTTCCGAGTTCGGCGATTTCCATCAGGATGTCGTGGTCGGGTTTCTTTGTCTTCATGTCGATTCGGTACTCGCAATTGTGAACCATTGTACCGTCATGTAGAGCGACGGATTCTGTGGATCGCATCAGTCGAAACCGGTTCTCCTGCAAATACGCGAGAATATCCTCCGATAGGTCCACCTCTCCGTGGTAAGAAGCGGTGATTAGCCGCATATTGGGAAAGCGGAAGATGCGTTTGATCAGTAGCAATGTGAGAAGCGCTGCGACGATCCCCGCCACGGCGATCACATAAAACCCTAGTCCCAAGGCAATTCCAAAGCCCGCAACCGCCCAAATCGAGGCGGCGGTGGTCAAACCGGAGACATTATTGTGCGTGACGATGATGGTCCCGGCGCCCAAAAACCCGATGCCGCTCACGATTTGGGCGATCAGGCGGGTATTGTCCGCGCTGAGCACGGTTTTCGCGGTCTCGGATGTAGATGCCATGAGAAGTGTGAGATTGGTGGATTGCACTTGGATTAAGGCCAGTACACAAGCGCCCACGGCCACTAAGATATGCGTCCTGAACCCTGCGTCGCGGCCCTTTTTCTCCCGTTCGTAGCCGATCAAGCCACCTGCGGCGATCGCTGCGAGTAGGCGAATCACAATCTCGCTGATGCTCAAATGAATAATGTCCATCTTTATTTCGCGTCTTCCAGGGGGATCCCCAAACGGTAGTACGTAAAGGTGCCCAGCGCATACAGCTTGTCATGGTCATCCGTAATGCGCACCTCGTATACCATAATTTTGCGGCCGCCTTTCACGAGCGTCGCCTTTGCGTAGATCACGGGAACCTCATGCACATCCCGAAGATAATGCAGATTTCCGCTGGTCGTAGTGACCACCTCACCCGTCATATGCGTACAGGCGCCGCCGATGATGTCGGCCATCGTGTAAATACAACCGCCGTGTACGCGGCGGCTCGGATTCAGGTGCCGATCTTCCACTTCCAACATGGCGACACCCGACTCGAGACTGGCGCTTACAATGCGGATTCCGTTGATCACGGAAAAAGTGTCTTTCTCAAGTAATTGAATAATTGTTTTTTCGTCCATATTTCCTCCGAATCTTATTATACTTGATTCAGTAGAGAAATCGCAAAAAACTAAACCCCACACCTTGGAAAGATGTGGGGAGTCGAATTATTGTACCGGCCCGATAATCTCGATTTGATACCCGTCGGGGTCTGAGATGAAGTAAAACGACATGCCACCGTCAGGTAGGGAAGAGATCTCGTCTGCGATGACGCCCATCTCATTATGGACGGCATACGCCGCCATCAGGTCGTCCACCTCTACCGCAAAATGGCCGTAGCCTGTGCCTCTGTCATAGGGCCCGTGATCGTAGTTGTACGTCAGCTCGACCTCAATCCCGGACTGCGGGTCCTCCATGTAGACGAGGGTAAACTCATGCTCAGGGAAGTCTTTTCGTTTGACTTCTCTGTAGCCCAGCGCTTTTTCATAAAACTCAATCGACTTCTCCAGATTTTCAACACGATAGCAGATGTGTAACAATTTGGCTTTCATCTCATCGCTCCTTTCTTCTACTATATAATCATACCCCAATGCTCTCTCTCCCACTCTGAAATCATTTTGAAAGATAATTCCTGTACGGATTGCGTATACTATAGTCAAAGGAGTTGATGTGATGAAAAAGAAATACCCCGGTTTTGAAAAAGTCGACGCGTATTTGATTCCGAAGAAAGAGGCGAATCAGTACCGACGTCGGAGAAAAGCGGCAAAGAAAGCGGCCTTGGAAGCGATGCGTACGTTTTGTGTCCGCGCCTATGCTGACTTTGCGGGAGGCGAAGACGGAGAAGCCGTGATGGGCGTAAACGACAAGGGTGAGTATATCGCCTTTATCCATATCGACCCGGACGGCGTGGAAGCGATCGAAAAAGCACAGGCGGAAGGAAATCTCGTCCAAATGTTGCAAAAAATGTAAGAATCACCCGAAAGTAGTGGTGATTCTTTTTTATTTAAATATAATTAATTATCATATGTGTATATTTCAAATACTTGAATTCCAACCTTTCCTATTATATAAAATATAGGAATGACAGCATTAATAATTTATGTTATAGTTATCGCGTAATTAATATTGCTTTTGAAAGGAGCAAGTATGGAAACGTTAAACTCAATCGTCACAGCGATTAGCAATGTCGTCTGGTTTCCGATCCTGGTCGTCGCTCTGGTAGGCTTGGGGCTCTTCAGCTCACTCTACCTTGGACTTCCCCAGATCACGAGATTCGGCGGCGCGCTAAAACAAACCTTTGGAGGTCTCTTCCAGAAAAAAGAAGGAGACGCAGTCCAGTCCATGTCATCGTTCCAAGCTTTGGCCACAGCCATCGCGGCACAAGTCGGAACGGGGAACGTTGCCGGTGTTGCAACCGCAATCTTTAGTGGGGGCCCCGGTGCGATCTTCTGGATGTGGGTCAGTGCGATCCTCGGAATGGGTACGATCTTCTCGGAAGCCATCCTCGCGCAAAAATACCGCGAAGTTAAAGACGGCGAGTATATCGGCGGACCGGCCTATTATATTTCCAAAGGCCTTAAATTCGCAGGCAGCAAGTATATGGCGGGCTTCTTCTCGATCTCGCTCATCATCGCATTGGGCTTGGTCGGTAACCTCGTACAATCCAACTCGATCTCCGGTGCCGTCACCAAAGTCACCCCCCTACCTCCGGTGGTTATCGGCGTGATCCTCGCTATTTTAGCAGCACTCGTCTTTATCGGCGGAATGAAAAGAATCGCAAGCTTTGCCGAATTAGTTGTTCCCTTCATGGCTATCATTTATATTCTCGGCGCAGTTGTCATTCTCTTCAAGTTCTCCGACCAAGTGGGTCCTGCGTTCCGCTCGATCTTTGTCGGTGCATTTAACCCGCAAGCCGTACTCGGCGGTGGCGCCGGTATCGCAATGAAACACGCGATCCGCTTCGGTGTCGCCAGAGGCCTGTTCTCGAACGAAGCCGGCATGGGTTCCACCCCGCACGCACACGCGACGGCGAATGTAAAACACCCGGTTCAACAAGGGATGGTTGCCATGTTCGGCGTATTCTTTGATACACTCGTCATCTGCACCGCGACCGCTCTCGTTATCCTGGTCACCAATGCTCACACTAGCGGCTTGGAAGCGGCACTGATCACCCAAGAAGCGTTCAATCGCGCATTCGGCGGATTCGGAGCGATCTTCCTCGCGATCAGCCTTTCCTTCTTCGCCTTCACGACGATCGTCGGCTGGTACTACTTCGGTGAAACCAATGTCCGCTATCTCTTTGGTCATAAGGGAATCACCCCGTACCGTATTTTGGTTTGCATCTTCATCATCATCGGTTCGAGCCTGACCGGACAAGTCAGCTTTGTTTGGAACTTGGCCGACATGTTTAACGGCATCATGGTCTTCCCGAACTTGGTGGCGCTGCTCGTCTTAGCGCCGCAAGTCAAAGAACTCGTGAAAGACTACGACACAAAAATGCGTCTGAACCCGAAAGAGCTCCAGTAATTCTCTTTTGGCCTGATCACAAAAAGCCGCCCTTTCCATAGGGTGGCTTTTTTAATAAAATTTTATAGTAATATATTATTATATAAATTTCTCTCACTCAACTTTGTCGCTAATATGAAGAGTTTTTTGCCTCGTGTTGTCTTATACAATCTACAATGAATTTTATTCTCATTTATTCACGTATTTCACGCATTTTCACGCTTTGTTAATGCACAAAAATGGATGACATTTCGAAAGCCGTGTGTTATGCTTGTGCCATAAATTATCATAATCTCTTGAAAGGAGAAATTTATGGACACATTGAACACCATTGTCACATCAATTAGTGACGTCGTTTGGTTTCCGATCCTCGTCGTGTGCCTAGTGGGACTTGGCCTCTTTAGTTCTTTATATCTCGGACTCCCGCAGATTACGCGATTTGGAAAGGCTTTCAAACAAACCTTCGGAGGGATCTTCACAAAGAAAGATGCATCGGAAGTACAATCCATGTCCTCATTCCAAGCCTTGGCAACATCGATTGCTGCACAGGTCGGCACGGGAAATGTCGCCGGTGTAGCGACCGCGATCTTCAGCGGTGGCCCCGGCGCCATCTTCTGGATGTGGGTCAGCGCGATCTTAGGAATGGGCACCATTTTCTCAGAAGCCATTCTCGCACAAAAGTACCGCGAAGTTCGCGATGGGGAATATATCGGCGGACCGGCCTTCTATATTTCGAAAGGTCTCAAGTTTGCCGGCAGTAAGTTCATGGCCGGTTTTTTCTCGGTCTCTCTTATCATCGCATTGGGCTTGGTTGGGAACTTGGTACAATCCAACTCAATCTCGGGTGCTGTCACGCAAGCGACCAATCTACCTCCGATTGCGATCGGTCTCGTCATTGCAGCCTTAGCTGCTCTCGTCTTTATCGGCGGCATGAAGCGGATCGCCAATTTCGCAGAGCTCGTCGTGCCGTTTATGGCTCTTTTATACATCATCGGTGCGATCCTCATTCTCTTCCGCTTTAAAGATCAAGTCGGCCCGGCGCTGTCCTCTATCTTTACCGGCGCCTTTACGCCACAGGCAGCCATCGGCGGTGGCGCGGGGATTGCTGTCAAACAGGCAATCCGCTTCGGAGTCGCACGCGGTCTCTTTTCCAACGAAGCCGGTATGGGTTCCACGCCCCATGCCCACGCGACAGCCAACGTCAAACACCCGGTACAACAGGGGATGGTTGCCATGGTTGGCGTATTCATCGACACGATGGTCGTATGCACCTTTACCGCACTGATCATCCTCGTCACCAACGCACACACGAGCGGTTTGGAAGCGGCGCTCATCACACAGGAAGCCTTCACCCGCGCATTTGGCGGCGGTGGGACGATCTTCCTCGCGATAAGCCTGTCCTTCTTCGCGTTCACCACGATCGTCGGCTGGTACTACTTCGGCGAAACCAATGTGCGTTATCTCTTCGGACACAAGGGCATTACCCCGTACCGGATTCTGGTGTGTATCTTTATCATCATCGGATCGAGCTTAACCGGGCAAGTCAGCCTCGTATGGAACTTAGCCGATATGTTTAACGGCATCATGGTCTTCCCGAACTTGGTTGCGCTGCTCATCTTAGCACCGCAAGTCAAGGCACTGGTGAAAGACTACGACCAAACCATGCGCCTCAATCCGAAGGAACTTCAATAAGCCTCCTCCATAGGACGATTAACGGGCAAGAAAGCTCCCAGAGAGCCTCTTGCCCGTTATTGTGTTTCTTTGGCTTTCTTCCCTTTGAACTCGTTGGCAAAGGTCGCACCCAAGATGATACCCCCGCCGATCCATTGGTAGATCCCGAGGGGTTCTCCCAAAAGAAGCACCGAGATCATCAACGCCGCCAGTGGATCCAAGTAGCTTAAGATCGCCGCCTGTTGGCCTTTCAGATACGCCAAGGTAGAAAAGTAAATGCTGTAGAGAATGCCGGTGTGAAAGACGCCCACGATGGCTAAATTGATCCAAGTGGTCGCATCGGCCGACGCGATCTGCAGGTTGGAAGTCGCCAGCGTGTAGATCACGAGGACGACCGCTGCCGACACCATCTGGATTTGCGTCTTTTGAATAAAGTCGATATCGCGGATCGATTTGTTGATCAGCACCATTACGGCATAAAACAGCGCGCCCGACAATCCGAATGCGATGCCGATGAAATCACGTGCGCTCCCCCGGCTCACCCCGATCATCAGCACCAAGCCCAAAGTGGATAGTACAAAGCATACGATCTGTTTTTTTGTGAGGCGCTCCCGAAAGATGAGCGCTCCCATGATGATGACGAGGGTCGGCGCGAAGTAGTAGCTGAGTGTGGTTAGCGCTATGCTCGTGTACTTAAGCGCTTCCGCGTAGACGATCCAATCGAGCCCCATCACCACCCCGCTGATCACCAAGCGGATATAGGCGCTTTTGGGCACCGTGCCCAACCGCTTTTTGCGCTGCACAAATAAGACCGCCGACAACACGCCGGCGGCGATCACCCCTCTCCACATCGCCATCTCAACCGACGGCAACTGAATCTTCTTGACAAAGACGCCCAGCGTCCCGAAGCAGCTCATCACAATGATATAGATGATCACCGCGCGACGATTGGCGATCCGCTCTGCGTTCATGCTCTCACCTTCCAACTCTCCCCTGATTATAGGAGGAAAACAAGAGAAAGTACAGCGAGATGGCTTAGAGCATCTCGATACAAGATTAGAATTAATTGTCAAATGATCCAAAATTTCTATTTCTCATCTTGCACAACTTGTGATACATTACAGGTAGAGTTAGTTCATCTCCTTTCGAAGAGACGCCCCGATACCGGCTCAGTATCCGGGGTGTCTTTCTGTATGCACTATTTTACGATAACAAAAACGCCCACCTCCGGTAGGAGATGAGCGCGACTTCGTTCTCCAATTAGAATGTGATGACTTGATCCAACTCGACATTCGCGAGGGCTCCGTAGAGCACAGGGAAGCAGCCGACAGCCGCTCCGGGGATCAGCTTGTCTTCGATCTCTCTTTCGTAGACGCATTGGTCACAAGCGAGCAGGATCATGCCGGTTTTCTCGTGCAGTGCTTGCAGTCGGTCCCCGAGGTCGGTATCCTTCAGCAGCATGAAGGTGTTGTCAAAGACGAAGAACATCCCGACGACTTCAGCGACATGCTCGCCATTCTCCAATTGCGGAATGACCATGTCTCGTAAGATTTTGCGACTGTTGTCTGAACTGATTACATAAGCTACTTTCATTGATTATTCTCCTTACACTATGTTGGGTTTCAATTATTCCGATTTCGCGGATTCATCATCGGTGATTCCATCGATTTCTTTGGCTACTTCTAAAAACTCTTCAAATGTCATTCCGACCGGGAGGATCTTGTCGACTTTTTCTTTAACAAATGTATCAAAATCTTCGACTCCGATTGCAATTGCATTTTCCATGGGTTCTTTGTTCCAAACGGCTTCCAGATTGTTTAAATCCAATGGAGGAATGCTATCTTCCGGGATCCCGTGTTTCTTGTATTCGTTTAAGAATACCTCAAAGTTCTCCGGATACAGTTCCCATGTAATCGTACGACCTTCTTGAACGGCCTTTACCCAAATGGTCCTAAGGCCTACTTCAACCGGTACTTCAAAAGCTTCTGCAAAAATCTCAGCTGCTCGATACGGATGTTGATACATATACTGAACGGATAGCACGTGAGCATACATCAAACGGGTCGTTAAGTTCGGGTATTTTTCGATGAAGTCGTTGTTGAATCCAAATACGCAATGGATCCCCGCTTCCTTGCCTTCAGTTTTCCCCTTAGCTGCACCCCAGCTCGTTGAGAGGATTTTTCCTGTCCCCTCGTATTCAGCATAGGATCCCCATGGATCGCAACAAGTAAACGCATCCAGTTGACCCGCGGCGAACGCAAAGTACTCGTCTTTATCTTTCATTTCAAAAACTTCATAATTGGAGGCTTCCGCCGGTATTCCAACATCTGAGCTGACTTCTCTCCAACTAGGGCTCGTCTCAGCAGAGCCGCCGATCGCCAGTTTCTTACCGATCAGGTCTTGGGGCGATTCGATGTCATTTGAAGCGACTAAGTACCAAGATCCTCCTGTGTGATTACCGGAGGCGACACAGATGGGAGCCCCTTTATCCACAGATTTCACGAGCGCGTCAAATCCCATATACGCACAGTCCATTTGTCCGGCGGCCATCGCCTCATACACTTTCCCGGTCTTGATGATATTGTACTTGATCCCTAAGTGATCGTAGATTCCCGCCATATCGCCGATCGGCCCAGCGACCATGTGGTCGCAATCTCGATATCCGATTTCTACCACCTTGCTCTTCTCTTCTTCCGTCAAAGCCGGTAAAGCTGCATTGATGGCTTCGTAGTCAACTTTGACGAGTTCAGCATACTTGTTGTCCGCCGCCTCTTCCACTTTCGGCTTTTCTTCTCCGCTTGTGCAGCCGGCAAGTAGTGCCATCGTCATGCTGATGACGAGAAGAAAGCTGATGGCTCTTTTCAACTTTTTCATTTTGTTCTCCTCTCTCTTCTTACGGTTCCAATATCTTTCTGGGTGGGATTTTTGATAATGTCTCAGAAATTTTCATTACCAATTCCTTGTACTCCGGGCTCGTTCGGTCTCTAGGCCTTGGCAAATCGATCATCTCATCTAATATGATCTTCCCCGATTCGGTGGACATGACGAGTACCCTGTCACTTAGATAAACTACTTCATCGACATCATGGGTTACCATGATCACTGATGGCTTTTCTTGGATCCAAATGTTCTCAATTTCTGCTTGCAACTTGTGGCGCATTTGAATGTCCAATGCTCCAAGTGGCTCATCCATCAGCATGACTTTCGGCATCGATGCCAATGCCCGAACGAGTGCGGTTCTCTGCTTCATTCCACCGGACAACTGTTTTGGATACAGGTGTTCGTTGCCTCGCAGGTCCGATATTTTCAACAAATAATCTAACCGTTTCTCTTGCTTTTCTTTCGAAAACTTGGCTTCTTGCATGGGAAAAAGGATATTCTCCCGCACGGTCATCCAAGGAAAAAGAGCGTAGCTTTGAAAAACAAAGGCGCGATCCGGGCCTGGCTTATGTACCTGATGTTCGTCGACGATGACCTCACCACTGTCGGGTTGTTGAAATCCTGCAATAATGGTCAATGTCGTCGTTTTTCCACAACCCGACGGTCCCAATAAACTCACAAACTGACCTTCATCCACTTCAAAGGAAATATTGTCCAAAACATTCACAGTCTTGCCGTTGTTGTGGAATGACTTCGAAATATTCTTTACTTCTACTTTCATTTATTCACCAGCATCACTTCCACTTCGTAAACTGAGCATTCACAATAATGAGCAATCGGTCGATAAAGAAACCGATCATGGCAGACATGATCATCAGTGCCATAAGCACTTCCGTTTGCATGCGCGTTTGCGCTTCCACCATGGAAAATCCTAGACCAGAACTGGTCGCAATAAACTCTGCTCAGATAACGCTCATCCATCCGCCACCGAGGGCTAACCGCACGCCTACAAGCATGTCCGGAAGCGCGCCCGGAATGACAATTTTTCTAAAGATGCTTAGTTTGCTGGCTCCCATGCTTTTCGCAGCATTGAAATAGTCTTGGGAAATGTCCTGCACACCTTTTGCCGTATTGAGAACCACTTGGAAGATACCGTTAAGTGCAATCATAAAGAGCGTCGGCCCATCGCCGATCCCAAACCAAATAATCGTAAGCGGCACCCATGACATCATCGGCACTTGGCGCAATGCATTGACGAGACCACCGAATACCGCGTCAAACCCTTTCGACAATCCCATGAGGATCCCAATCGGCGCACCGATGATGACGGCTAATAGCCAACCTTTGAGCACCCGGCTCATCGTGATTGAAAGGTTCAGCATCACTTTGGGGTTCACGATCGATTCGCCGAATCCGCGAGCAATCGAAAACACTGAAGGCCATATTAACGGAAGGTCAATTTGTCGCGCAACGATTTCCCAAATAAGAATAAGACCTATGTAAGCCGAAACTTGAATCAATCTTTCCTTCAATGACCTTTTTTTGTTGCCTATCAACATTACTCGATTGCGTAGGCTTTTAAAGTCTTGATTCTTATTGTCCATTCTTCCCATCCTTTCTCTTTAATATCAATCCCCACATAGTCAATCATTTGACGACGAAGGGTGTCTTTATTTTCTGCGAGTTCGGTACTCGCGGTGTTAAACTCATTAATAAAATCGCGATACAATCGGCTCTTCATAAACTCGCGGTTCGCCACGAGGACGAAGGAGTCGTAGTCGCCGTAGGTGCTCGTCTTCTCCAGCGCGCCGGCATCTTCTGCCAGCATCGCTTTGGTGTAGTCCATAATGCCGGCGTCGGCATCTCCACGAATGAGCGCGTAGGGTACGGCGCCGACCATCAGGGGCGCAATGCGCGCTTCATCTCCGAAACGCTTGCGGAGCAAATCTTCCTGATAGTCTTTGTTCTGCACCATGGTGAAGATTTGCGCAGGTTCTCTTGCGATGACGAAGATATCTGAATTTTGCATCACCGCGCCGACGATCTGAAACTCGCCTTCCGACACTTCAACAAACTCTTGTGCGGCTTCGGCACAGAGGATCGCCATGTCGTAGACTTCCGAGCGCAATGCCCATTGCGCCGTGTTCGCTCAGCAGTCGCGGATAAAGTACGGTTCAATATAGTCGGAGATCGGGTATTTCCCGGATCGCTGCATATAGTCCAGCACCAGCCCCGACAGGTCGTCGGAAGCGCCGATTCTCGCGCTGCGATCGTAGTGGTTTTCATTGGGTATGAGAAACGCAATCGCGATCAACAGCCCAAGCAATATGGCCGCAATCCGTACGGCTGCTTTGTTCATCCCATGTCCTTTTCCTGCGGTTAACTAACCGCTCTATCTCCTATCAGCACTCGTCCAAGCCTTCGCCGAAGATATTGACGACGGCGCCGTCTTCCACGCGGTAGATCCCGTAGCCGTAATTGCCTAATCGAGAGCCGGACACGATAAACTCCATCATGTCTTTCTCGTCGATATCCTTGAACTCAATCGTCAGATTTTCGTACGGTGCCTTTTCTTTGCCGGACAAACCGTACCAGCCGGCGTCTTCCGTCACGGCGGCCATATAGTTGAGGTCTTCTTCGGTGTCACGCCAGATGACGAGGAGATCTTCTTTCCCGTCGGCCGTAATGTCCTGAAGCTCCGCCGCCTGGATCTCATAGGGGTTTACCTCGGCGAAATACGTCATCATCGGGTGATCGTCCGCCACTTTGATGCGGCTGTCCTGCTCCAGTTTCTTCCCGTATTGGAAAATAAGAAACCCGGCGAGAAATATGAAGAGCACAAGTAAGCTCTTTTTCTTGGTGCTCACTCTTTCTCCATCCTCTCCTTCAATTGATCGTACAAATCTTCCGCCTTCGGGTAAAACGCTTTAAAGAAAAAGAAGACGATGATCGCACTGGTGAGGATCTCCACCCATGCGGGGAAGATGATCATCGAGCTGTTGGCAAATTGTACCGTGCTCGTCGAGGTGTCGATGTCAATCACCGGCGTAAAGCCCGGCATGAGGATTTTATTGGCGATCCAGCCCAGCGCCATCCCGTAGAGGATCAGCTGAACCAGATTGAGTAGCATGGCTTTCTTCCCAATCATCTTGTAGAGATTGATGTTTTCGGTGAAGTTGGTCGCCGAACCGATGATCAAGAAGGTCAATGCGGTTCCCGGTGCCGCACCTGCGGCAATGAGCGCACCCACAAAGGGGATGTGCCCGATCGCTCAGAC
>CAZEBB010000028.1:0-26987 GCA_964510345.1 uncultured Peptoniphilaceae bacterium | reverse complement strand
ACTCTTGCAGGAAACCGACTTGACGACGGGCTTAAAAAAGATTCCGGACAAAGAGTATACGATGGACGAGATCATCGAATTGATAACGCAAAAGATCGACCAGTGGGTGAAAGAAGAGAAAAGAGAGTACAATCGAAAGCCGCTCGCGCTGGAAGTCCGCTTAGCCATGCTGGATGAAATCGAATTAGAAGATATCCTCTGCATCGATGATGAGACAGGGGAACCCTATACGCCCAAAAACAAGGACGAGATCGTCGAGTACACCAAACTGATGTACCAGGTGGAAATGGAGGAATACGAGAACCGAAGACCGTTCGATGAAAGGGAAGCACAAGAGACCTATATCCGGCAGTTCGATGAGCGGGCATCCAATGTCTACGACATGTATCCCGAATGGGTCTTCGATGCCGTCGACTTCGGTTTGTTGGCCGTCGATCTGGTACCCGCTTCAGCATATGCCAAACTGAAGGAGCAAGAAAAGAAGAGCCGAGCCGCTCAGAGGAAGATCGAAAGAGAAGCCGAAAAATCAGCGCAATACCAAGAAGAAAGAGTGGACCCGAAGATTTGGAACGGGTTTTCATTTCATGACGATTTTGTCTTAGCCGCGCGAAAATCTAAAAAGAATTATGAGATCATTCTCAGAAAATGTGAATTCATTCCGGGAAGAGAAGCGTCTTACGAGACGGTGATCTTTCACAATGCCGTCGTACTGGAGAAGGATGAGGACCTCTATACCAGAAAGAGCAAATCGGAAGACGGTTGGATTTCCAATTGCACCTATTTGTATGACGAAATCTATTTACGAGACGACAGTCGCTACGAGATCCATATGATGTTGTATCAAGGCGGGGAGAAGTATTTGACGATCGAATGCGACGATGTCAGCTTTTTACCGACGATTTTGTAAGCCGATGAAAGGAGATCCCATGCACATCATCAACAAACACCAAACCATCTATTCGATGGATAAAGACAATGCGCCGGTCGCGACTTGCGCTTCCGGCGACACCCTTCGCTTTGAAACGTGCGATTGTTTTTCTGATGCGATCGTCCGCGAAGAGGACTTAATCGAAAACATCGACTTTTCCCGTATCAATCCCGCGACGGGACCGGTATACGTCCAGGGAGCGGAACCGGGTGACGTATTAAAAGTCCGCATCCATAAGATCGAGGTGGGAGAGCAGGCGGCCGTCGTCGTCGCCAAAGACTTCGGATTGCTCGGAGATCAGCTCGATGCGTCCGAAACGCGAATCCTTCCCGTCAAAAACGACACGGTCACCTTTCTCGGCATAGAGATCCCGCTCTGCAAGATGATCGGCGTGATCGGCACCGCGCCGGCAGGTGACGGCATCCCGACCGGAACGCCCGATGCACACGGCGGCAATATGGATTGCACGATGATTGGTGAAGGCGCGACACTCTATCTACCCGTCAATGTACCCGGCGCACTCCTGGCTATGGGCGACCTCCACGCCGCGATGGGAGACGGGGAGATCGGCGTTTCCGGAGCGGAGATCGCCGGAGCGGTAGAGGTGACGGTTGAAGTGATCAAAGACGCATGTATTCCGACGCCGATGGTGGAAACAGACGATACGGTCGCCACGATTTTTTCCGCACCGACAATGGAAGCCGCATCTTACGGTGCCGGTGATCACATGGTGCGATGGATCCTTCACAACACAAAACTCAGTAAGAGTGAAGCCGTTATGCTGCTTTCAGTTGCAGGCAATCTTCGCATTTGCCAAGTCGTGGATCCTGAAGTCACATTGCGCATGGAACTGCCCAAGCGGTTGTTACATCAATTCTAATCAGAAAATGGGAAACCGATCACAAGGTATGAGCTTGCAAAACGAACAATCGCGTTACTACGCCGGCATCGCATTGATGCTGGCGTCCGGCTTAGGTTTTGCAGCGATGAATCTGTTCATTCGTTTGGCGGGACCCGACATCCCGTCCGTCCAGAAGAGTTTCTTTCGCAATCTGGTGGTGTTTTTTGTCGCGCTCTTTTTTGTTTCACGCGATCTCAAAGGGCGCAAGAAAATCATCCGCACAAAGAGCGAGGGCTTCTGGCTTGTCATGCGTTCGCTGTTTGGATTGGTCGGCGTACTGGCAAACTTCTACGCCGTGGATCATATCCCGATCGCGAATGCGTCGGTGTTAAATAAGCTGTCACCTTTCTTTACGATCATCTTTGCCGCGATCTTCCTGAAAGAAAAGGTCAATAAAGTACAGGTGATCAGCATTTTTACGGCATTTGTCGGAGTGTTGATCCTCTCCAAACCGGAGGCGGGTGCGATGGCCGAAGTCTTCCCGACATTGATCGCAGTCGTCGGCGGGGTCGCCGCCGGTGCTGCCTACACCAGCGTCCGCTATTTGACGATGCAGGGGACGAGCGGGTCGGTGATCGTCTTGTTTTTTGCCGCATTTTCGTGTGTGGCGCTTCTCCCAAGTTTGCTGCTCAATTTTGTCCCGATGACAGGGCAGCAGTGGCTGTTTATGTTTCTGCTGGGGATAGGTGCTGCGGTCGGACAGTACGCGATCACCTTCGCCTATAAATTTGCGGCACCCAGCCGAATTTCGATCTTTGACTATTCGATGGTGATCTTCGCCATGGTCTTGGGGATGCTGTTTTTGGATCAGTACCCGGACTTCTGGTCACTTTTAGGCAGCGCGATCGTGTTTTTCGCCTTCCTGATGATGTTTACCTACAACCGGGTATTGGCACGACGCAGTCATCGCAAGCACAATTAAGACGCATCCTTCGAATGCGCTATATCGATTTGATCACACGACAGGGATTCCCGGCAGCGACGACGTTGTCGGGAATATCTTTTGTCACGACGCTACCCGCACCGATGACGACATGACTTCCGATGGTCACGCCCGGCATCACCTGAACACCGCCTCCAAACCAGACATCATCGCCTACGCGAATCGGACGTGCTGATTCCAAACCGGTGCGCCTCTCTTCGAGAGCCACCGGGTGTTCTGCGGTGTAAAAGCCGCAGTTGGGGCCGATGAGCACGCGATCTCCGAAGGTGACCGTCGTGCAGTCCAAAATGACGCAGTTGTGATTGGTATAGAAGTCTTTTCCCACTTCGATATTGTAGCCGTAGTCACACCAAAAGGGAGGCGTCACATTGCATCCCTCACCGGTTTTGCCGAAGAGTATCTGGGTGAGTTCACGCTGTCTTTCGCTTTGGCTCGGCTTCATCTGATTGAGAGCGTGGCATAGTTCCTTTGCCCTCGTACGCTCTGTAACGAGTTCTTCGTCACGTGCATCGTATAACTTGCCTTGTATCATCTTTTCTTTTTCTGTCATGATCAATCCATCCTTTTTCACGTTTCAGTCGATATATGTACGATCATCTTACACATCTTATGCAGTCAATGCGTGAAATTCATGTAAAATAAATGTAAACTTTACTGATTCTTACTAACGAGTCCGTCATGATTCGGGGTATCAGTGAAACAAGAGAGGGTGATCCAATGGAATGGAAAGATGCATATCGTGTCGATAACCCGCCGAATATGAGTGAGATCAGCGCATATATCGGGAGTTCGCTCTGGGATGATCTGTGTACATTTATCGAAGAGAGTTTCCACGTACAGCCGTTGATTCAACACAGTATTTGCTCGATGGCGCCGGGCTTTAATGTAAAGTATAAGAAAAGCGGACGGGCGATCTGTACGCTCTACCCGAAACAAGGATATTTTGATTGCCTACTGGTCGTCGGGCGAAAACAGGAAGCGGCTGTGGAAGAAGTCTTGCCGGGTTTTGAAACAACGATCGTCGAGTTGTATCACCAAGCGAAGCCTCTGAACGGCTCACGCTGGCTGAACATCTCCGTAACGAGTCAAGCGATTTTGGAGAATCTAAAAGAGCTGGTGGAGATACGCGTGAAGACAAAATAGAGAGTGTTTAGAAATCAAAAACCGAGTCTTTGTGGGACTCGGTTTTCTTTCATTATACCTATGGCATCTGGTCGATGACACCGGCTAGGATGGTCTCCACTTCGGCAGCAACTTCGACCAAATCCTCGTGACCGATCATGCCGATCAGGGTCTCGGGTTTTGGCATGCCGACATAGACGTGACCTTCTTTCTCGTAGACGGCCATCTTGCAGGGGAGAAAATAGCCGACGTCGATATGCTTCTCGAGTACGGTGTGCGCTTTTTTCGGATTGCAGACCTCAAGGACCGTAAAGTTAGAACTGAGCTCCAAGTCGTGTTCGGCGAGTTTGTCTTTGAAATTGAGCTGCCATAGCACCCCGAAAGAGCTTTCCTTCAGTTTTTCTTTCAGTGTTTCCAAGGCCTCGTTATAGGGAAGCGAGACTTTCTTTTCATAGAGTATATTCATTTTTAACCTCCTCAGTTGATCTCTTTGATAGATACCCGTTATGTACTGTGATTGTGATTGGTCGAAAGGCCAATATTTTTCTTTTCATCGCCGATGTAAACTTATAAGTAGTGGAAAGTGCTCGGATCATAATGAAAGGAGATACATATGAAAAGAAAAATGGGTTGGATGTTGTTATTGCTCTTGATAGCCATGATCGTGAGTGCTTGCGGAGGAGGGTCTACTCCTGCGACGGAGGCGGGAGAATCTGAATCGCCCGCCACTGAAGCCGCTGTACAAGATGGGACAGAAGCCGGTCAAACGGAAACAGCGTCAACGGAAGCAGTCTCCGACGATTCATCACCGGCGGCAATACCGGTTGACAAACCTTCTACCGTTGAGTTGAATGCGGGTGATGAATGGATTGTAGAAGATAACTTCCGATTTTTTGTGACAAAGGCCGAACCTTACACTCCGGAAGGCGCCGAGGGAGATTTTGTACTGATCACCTTCGGATGGGAGAATCTGGGTTACAAAGATGAGTATATCGGCCCAAGGATTTTCTTATCGGATGTATTGGACGAAAAGGGTGAAGAACTCGAGGAGGAGTCTCTCATGTACTTAGATGAGGTGAAAACGAGTCAGGAGCTTCCTCTCGGTGAGATGCGAGATGATTATCAAGCACTCTATGCATTGAAAAATCCAAGTGAAGAAATTACCGTAGCCATCCGATTATATATCGGTGACAATATGATGCCACATGAAGCGATCTACAAATTACCGATAACGAAGTAAGGCTCTATGAATCCTCGGTACTTCGTATTTTGCATGAGTTCGTAAATCTAGGCGTATGTGGGACGTCTCCACTCGCATGAACACGTTCGGTGGAAAGGGATTGTAAGCAATCCTTTTTTCCATGATATAATCGAATCGAGGTGAGCGTAATGAAAAGGATCCGAAAACCCTTCTATTACTGGATCGGAACATTCCTGTTCTTGGCGAGCCTTTATGTTTTTACATCTTGTCGCTATACGGATAACGATACCATCGTCGTGCACGAGGTTTTTACGGATCTCATCCAAAACATTGCCGAAGAGCATGACGTAAAGCCGATAATCGTCCCGGAACCCGAGTACGAAATCTGGCACTTTGCCGATGGAGCGGATGCGACATTGGCTTTCGACCTACAGTATGACGTATTGCGAAGGGAAGGACCTCCGGTATATTTTGCGCCTTTAGGTTCAGTGACGCCGGTCATGTTGATCGATCGGGAAGTCGTCAAGGAACCGGTCACCAACTTGCAAGGTCTACTTGATGCTCCGTATCGTGTGTACCTATACCAGAAAGAACCAAGGCGCCTATTTCTATGGGCAGGAATTTCGTATGCTTTATCAGGTACAGTGGATCGTCATTTAGCCGCTGATTTCTTAAGCAAACTGTATCGACGAGACAAGTGGGCGTCAACCGCCGAAGAGGCGCCGATTCGCATCATGTTTTCAGACATTGCCGTCGAAGCGCAAAAAAACGACAAGAACTTGGAAGTCGTGCCGCTTGGGGATCACTCTCTCGGTTTTACCATCGGGTGGTTGTCACGAGAACCGGCGAGTGACGAATTGATTCGCGATCTGCGGGCCATCGTGCCGAAATACACCCCGAACGGGACAGTGGAGCCTGCGATCGATCATATCGAGGAGATCCGGTCACTCGGCGAAATCTTCTCACAAATCCATCGCGATGTGCAAGAAAACTACCATTGGTTGCCGATCAGCCCGACGGAGAATCTTGCGATCAACCTGATAGTCATGCTCTTTGCCGTTGTCCTCATCGCGCAAGCGCAACGTCGAATCGCCAACGTTCACGTCCGACGAGGTTATATCGTCACCTCCGGAATCTGTGTACTCTGGGTGCTGGTGGGCATCGTAAAGTTTCATATCGTTATTGAGGGCGATTTCACGCGCTATCTTTGGTACTCCTATTATGCCTTCTCACTGTCATTTCCGGTGGCTTCGCTGTGGATATCGGGACATATTGGCCGGAAGCAGACAAACGGATCGTTTCGCTTTGTCATCGCCGCCGTATCTTGGTTAGTTTTCACAATTTTTGTGCTCACTAATGATCTGCATCAGCAAGTCTTTTCATTCCCTCAGCCGGACGCGAGCACCTGGTCAAGCGATTACGAGTATCGATGGGGGTTTTATGTGATCAGCGCTTGGTTTGTCTTGACGCATTTCGGTTCTTTGTTTCTCATGTTGTCAAAAGGGTGGGACTCGCCCAAGATCAAGATGACGGGTCTGCCCGTCTTGCTATTTGCCATCGGCATCGTTTATCATACTCTCTACATTTTAGGTCATCCGATCACACTCGGGCTCAAATTGATCCCGACGACCTGTCTCCTCGTCTTGGCGTTTTGGGAAGCGGCACTGATCAGCAATCTGGTACCCTCCAATCGGAACTATCGCGCATTATTTGAAGCGAGTACTGTGAATATGCAAATCGTGGATACCCGTGGAAAAAGTGTGTATCAATCAAAAGGGTTCACACCGCTTTTTGATCATGAGGAGGTTAATCAAAGATCTCCGAGATATCTTCCGGAAGCGCATTCCATTGTTTGGAAAACGCCGATCCAAGGCGGCTTCGCCGTCGTCGTCGAAGATATCCATTCATTGATCGAACAGCGCAAAGAGCTGAAGAACACAACTTTACAGGTGCAACGCGAAAATCGCATTCTCTCGCAGAATGCACAGGTACAAAGCGACTTAGCGGCGATCGCCGTTCAAAATGAGCTGACACGTGAAGTGAATCGAATCTTGGAAGAGAAATTGGCTGAAATGAAGTTGTTGATCCAAATGATGGCACCGAACGGACACGATCGAGAGCGTACATTGCGCAAGATTCATCGATTGGCACTGTATTGTAAACGCCGTTGTGAATTACTGATTTGGGAGAAGAATCAAGCTCCGGTTACGGGGCAGGAAATCTGTCGAATCTTACGTGAAATCGCAGACATTTACATGGTGCAATATACGGTGTTTAATCAAACGACCGGAGAAGTCCCTATCAGCGTTGGAATTCAAGCGTTTGAAGTCTATCATCAGATGGTCGAACTCTGCTCTCAGGCGGAGATCACGACCTTGGTAACGAGATTTCGAAGACTAGACGACCGCTGGGAGCTTCACTTTTTGCTTGACGGCGATCTTCCCGAGATCGAAGAGATGCTGCCTATCTCGTACGAAATCAAAGAGATGAACGAAGCGTGCGCCGTGATCTTTACTTGGGAAGGAGAAGAGATCGAACATGATTGAACTCTATCATTTTCTCCCGCCGGAATGGCTGATCCTCCCCGTGGTGCTGGCAATGATCCTCTCAGCCCTACAGCTGTACACCTTTCTCGAGATGCAGGAATGTCGTTTGTCCAAAGCGTTGGAAGGATGCTTGGTCGTGTACGCATTTTCATTGGCCTATTATTTATTAAGCGGAAAAGGCGGCTTGGCACATGGAACGTTCTTTATGCCGCACGGTGCGACGGCATTTTGGGTTATCGGATTAACGACATTGGCTGTCGGAGCGATGGCAACGATCGTGCAACCCAAAGCAGAAGGATGGCAAGGCATGCTGTGTATTCTCGTAACGTTGCCGACGTTTGAAGCGCTCCCGTATCCGATGTATACGGTTCTCATGCTCGTAAGCATCAGCGGTCTTCTCATTCGTAGCATCTTCCTCGTTAGAAGGGAGACTCGTGCGAGGAAGACACGGATCGATCACTTTTCGATGAAAGAGAGCGTGGATTCCCTGCCCATCGCCATACTCTTTGCGGATGAAAAGGGAAATATCCTTTTGGAGAATGACAAGATACAGGAACTTATGCACCAGATCTGTCATCGTGAACACGTCGATGCGAAGAAATTTTGGCGAAGTCTCGAACGCAAGAAACAAGGGGAAGAGAATGTCTATTCCGATACAAAGGGCAATCTCTGGAAATTTGAACGCTCCACGCTGCAACTGAAAGAGAAAAAAGTGCAACAGATCACCGCTGTGGATATCACGGAACAGGAGAAAATGAATCGTCAGTTGCGCATCTATCAGGAAGAACTCATCGCTCAACAGGAAGCGATACAGGTATCGATCGAAAATGCCTTACTGCTGCGCAAAGAAAAAGCGCGCAACGACACTTGGCATCACGTGCACGACGTCCTTGGTCAGCGGATATCGATCTTACAGCGTTCCCTCCAGAGCGAAGTTGCGATGACACCAAAGGAGATCTACGCCATGGTTGAAAGTTTACAAGCGGAAATCCGCGATATTACGCTGGAATCGCCGGATGAAACACTGTCCGGTATCGTAGACGCATACCGAGGGCTCCATGTGGAAATCGTACGTAAAGGGAACTTTCCCACAAACGAAGCGGTCGCTGAATTGTATGTACAGGCGATACGCGAAGGCATCTCCAACGCGGTTCGCCATGGCAATGCAAGGACGATATGGATATGTTTATCCGAGAGTGAAAAATATGTATTGGAGATCAAAAATGACGGTACGCCACCGGAGATCGACTTTGAATGGGGTGGAGGTCTGACAAAACTCTATGAATATGTGACCGCGCTGGGTGGGACGATGAGTATTCTCATGATGCCGGAGTACCATTTGCTGCTTGAAGTGCCGATTCCAAAAGGAGATGTGCAATGATTCGCTTACTTTTCGTCGACGATCAACCCGTCATGCTTCGCTTTTTAGAACACTGCTTTAATGACACCGGCTGTTATGAAATCGTCGGCAGTTTGACACAGGCCTCGGTCGCCGACCTATGGTGTATAGAGAAAAAACCGGATGCGATCTTTCTGGACATTCAGACGAAAGAGCAAAATACGAACGGCTTGAAGATGGCGCAGGCGATCCGCAAAAAGTGCCCACAGGTACGCATTCTGATGATGACCGGTTTTGACGAGGTCTCCTATTTGCCGCGCGCGAAAGAGCTCGGCGTCGATGCATTTCTCTTTAAGAGCGAGCCAGCGAATCGCTATGTGGAGGCACTGCACACGGTATTGGATGGAAAGGGTTCCCTCTTTCCGGAAGAAGAAAAACGCATTCCGGTGGTTCCCGGGGAGAACCCGTTGACCCAGCGGGAGATGGAGGTCTTGCGTCTGATCTGTAGCGACCAATCAAATAAAGAGATCGCAGCGGCATTAGACATCAAAGAGTGCACGGTAAAACGCCATATCGAAAGCCTTTTGCGCAAAACCGAGCGCTCCGGTCGCGCGGGGCTCGTCGCCTATGCGATCGCCGGAGGATGGATCAACCCGAATATTTGATTCGAAAAGTGAATGACTTGATAAAGAACTTCGATAGTTACCGTTCTCTCTTATACGACATCCTTATGTATTTGTGTGGTATTATAATAAAGGATATTGAAGAGAGGGTGACATGCATTGATTTATCAAAACATTCTGGATGCCATCGGACACACGCCGATGATACAGCTCAACCATATGACTGACCCGAAGGACGCGCGGGTGTTGGTAAAATACGAAGGGCTCAATGTCGGCGGGTCGATCAAAACTCGAACCGCGTACAATATGATCATGAATGCGGAAGCGGAAGGCTTGCTGACGCCCGATTCGATCATCGTCGAACCGACCAGCGGCAATCAGGGGATCGGGCTCGCGCTCGTCGGCGCCGTGAAAGGATACAAAACGGTGATCATCATGCCGGACTCGGTGAGTGAAGAACGCAGACTTCTTGTTCAGCACTATGGGGCGGAGGTCGTATTGGTACACGACGACGGCAATATCGGAGACTGCATCAATGAGTGCATCAACAAAGCGCTCGAAATGCAGGAGGCGGACCCGAGAGTCTATATTCCGCAACAATTTGAAAATGAAGCGAATCCTTCCGTGCATCGCTATCATACTGCTTTTGAGATTTTGGAACAGGTCGCGGGACCGATTGACGGGTTCTGCTCCGGGATCGGAACCGGAGGGACGATTACAGGCATCGGCGAGGTGCTAAAGAAGAACAATCCGGAGATCATCATCTGGGCAGTGGAGCCGGAGCATGCGGCGATCCTCGCGGGAGGGACCGTCAGTACGCATATCCAAATGGGAATCGGCGACGGAGTCATACCCAAAGTGTTGAACCAAGCGATCTATGAAGATATTGCGATTATTTCGGACGAAGAAGCCTTACAAACGGCAAAAGACTTGGCCTCTAAAGAAGGATTAATGTGTGGGATCTCCAGCGGAACGAATGTCGCTGCGGCGCTTCGATTGGCGAAACAATTGGGCAAGGGGAAGACAGTCGTGACGGTACTGCCCGACACCGCGGAACGCTACTTCTCGACGCCGCTTTTTGGATAGAGCGGGTTCTTGCAAACGATACTTTAAAGTGTTATGATCGTAGTAATCGAATATTTCTGGGGGAACTCGTGGAGTTGAGAAGGTAAAACCTGACCCTTTGAACCTGTCAGTTAACACTGTCGTAGGGAAGATCTTTTAAAGCTACCGCAAGTACTTTTCTATGAGAAAAGTACTTTTTCTTTTCTCCATCATTTGGCAGATTTGATTCGTCTCCCGAAAGACTTCGAAGTTGGAAAGGAGAATCTCATGATTCACATTAATTCACATCGATTCGTGCGTAGCAAGCGATGAAGACGGCCTTAACGATCGCCGGCAGCGATTCCTCGGGTGGCGCGGGGATCCAAGCGGACATCAAGACGATGGGTGCCAACGGCGTCTACGCGATGAGTGCGATTACGGCGTTGACGGCGCAAAACACATTGGGTGTCACGGACATTTTGACGGTTGACCCCTCGTTTTTGGAGTCTCAATTGGAGGCTGTGTTCACGGATATTTTTCCGGATGCGGTGAAAATCGGGATGGTCTCATCGGCGCCCTTGGTGCGGACGATTGCGGATCAGCTCGTACACTATCAAGCAAAAAACATCGTCGTCGATCCCGTGATGGTGTCGACGAGCGGTTCAAAGCTTTTACAAGACACGGCGATCCGAGCGTTGAAAGAAAGATTGCTTCCGTTAGCGAAGGTGTTGACGCCGAATATTCCGGAAGCGGAAATACTGGCGGAGATGTCGATCCGGAATCAGAAAGACATGGAAGCCGCGGCTAAAAAAATCGGCGAGGCATATAGATGCGCGGTGTTGTGTAAAGGTGGGCATAGTGTGAACGATGCGAACGATGTCTTGTATATGGACAAAAGGCACCGCTGGTATATCGGAGAACGGGTGTCGAATCCGAACACGCACGGCACGGGCTGCACGCTTTCCAGTGCGATTGCGTCCAATTTGGCATTAGGGTATTCACTGGACGAATCGATCGAGAGAGCGAAGGCGTATATTTCCGGTGCTTTGCACGCCAACTTAGATTTGGGAAGAGGGAGAGGTCCCTTGGACCACATGTGGAACATAAGAAAGGAAGAGAGAGCATGAGAGAGTACAAAACACAGATGGAAGCGGCGAGAAAAGGGATCATAACAGAAGAGCTGAAGAAAGTTGCCGTCAAAGAACAAATGCGTGAAGACGAGCTACTTCCCTTAGTGGCGGCAGGGAAAGTCGTCATCTGTGCGAACAAGAATCACAAAGTGTTAGACCCGGAAGGCATCGGATCCATGCTGCGCACGAAGATCAATGTCAACTTAGGCGTATCCAGAGACTGCAAGGACTACGATGTCGAGATGCAAAAGGTCCAAGAAGCGGTGAATATGGGCGCGCATGCGATCATGGATCTGTCCTCGCACGGAAACACGCAGCCGTTTCGCAGAAAGCTGGTGGCTGAGTGTTCCGCTATGCTTGGAACGGTCCCCGTATATGATTCCGTCATTCACTATCAGCGCGACTTAAAGACGCTGAGTGCCAAAGACTTTATCGACGTCATCCGCATGCACGCGGAAGATGGTGTGGACTTCGTGACATTGCACTGCGGAATCACCCGCAAGACGATCGACCAGATCCGCAAACACAAAAGGAAGACGAATATCGTCTCGCGCGGGGGCTCGCTCGTCTTTGCATGGATGACGATGACCGGTGAAGAGAACCCATTTTATGAGTACTACGACGAGATTCTGGAGATTTGCCGTGAATGCGACGTGACGATCTCTTTGGGAGATGCATGCCGTCCGGGATGCTTGGCCGATGCGTCCGACGTATGCCAGATCGAAGAGTTGGTGCGCCTGGGTGAACTCACGAAACGCGCATGGGAGAAGGACGTACAGGTACTGGTCGAGGGACCGGGTCACGTGCCGATTGACCAGATTGCCGCGAATATGAAGATCCAGGAGACTCTGTGCAACGGCGCGCCGTTCTATGTGTTGGGACCTTTGGTAACCGATATCGCGCCCGGATATGACCACATCACAGCCGCCATCGGCGGTGCGATCGCAGCATCTCACGGTGCGGCCTTCCTCTGCTATGTCACACCGGCTGAACACCTAGCGCTGCCGAACTTGGAAGACGTGAAGCAGGGGATTATCGCCAGTAAGATCGCAGCGCACGCGGCGGACATCGCTAAGGGCGTAAAAGGCGCAAGAGACGCCGACGACCGCATGAGCGAGGCGAGGCGAGCCTTGGATTGGGAAGAGCAATGGAAGTATGCGATCGACCCGGAGACGGCGAAGCGCATCAGAGAAGAGCGAAAACCGGAGCACGACGACTCCTGTTCGATGTGCGGAAAATTCTGCGCTGTTCGCAGCATGAACAAAGCGCTGGCGGGAGAAGAGATCGATATACTGTAATGAGGACATACTCGAAGGCGTAACAAATCCGTTCGTCGAGCTCGGACAACTCTTCTCGGCACGCTCACGGCCGCTCGGCCAGGATATGGCCTCAAAGAGTAATCCGAGCTCTCCTCACTTGATATGATTCAATAATTCGTCATCCTAGTACTTCTAGATCTACCAAACCCTCATTGGGCAAGAAAAGGCGATTCTGATATGATAGAGAAGAATCGAATTCAACTTGCACAAGGAGGGTTTTTTCATGAATACAATGTGGGCAAGGCGAGGAGGGGCCACTCTAATCGCGGTCTTACTATTTCTCGTCAGCATACCGGGAGCTGTGTGGGCAGCACTACCGGCGAAAGGTGACACGGTCTCAGGCTTAGGCAAAGTGACAGATGCGTGGAACCGGGATCTGTACCCGAGAGTCGAATGGCAGCAGATCCTCTCATCCAACAGCGCGGGGCCGCAAGTGGCCTCTATCGCAGAATTTTCGTATCCGGATACAGAGATCGAAGCGGTGGCTTCCTTTGGTGACAGCATCTACGGTGGGGAACGCCTCTCGTCGATCGTGCGCGCCTGGGAGAGCAAAGGCTACCGCGTGATCTCGGCAATCAATGGAGATAGCTATGACACGGCGACAGGGGTGCCCAAAGGGATCGTGATCGATCAGGGAATCTTGCATACCTACAGTCCCTCATATAAAGAATCGCTCGGCTTTACCGCAGACCGACAAGTAGTGTTCGGTCCGGCAGATCTTCGCACCATCGTAGAAATCGGCGGCGCGGAGATTCCGGTGTACGGGCTGAACAAGCAGAGAAAACAAGACCAAGCCGGTGCCTATTTGTTGACCCGCAGTTTCGGACCGACGACTCGTTCGCAGACGGCAGGCGTCGAAGTCGTCGTGGAGGTATCGACGAAGAACTTTGTCGGGCTACAAGTGGGAAACAGTGTGTCAGGCAAAGTGGTCGCGGTACATACCGTAGGCGATAAAGCCACGGGGAATACGACGCCGATCGGCAGCGGTCAAATTGTCCTCTCGACGAGTAAAAACTCCGTGCACTATAAAGTGCTTTCCAAGGTGAAACCGGGAGACTCCATGAAGGCCTATGTACGAGACCGCACGGAGAGCATCAACTGGAGCCAGGTGAAAACGGCGATCGGCATCTATAATGTATTGACCAAAAACGGGGAGATTACGGATCAAAAGTATTCCACCAATAAGGACCTTCACCCGAGGACTTCCGTAGCGGTGACTTCCAAGGGTCAAATGCACCTGATGCTCAATGACGGACGCCGCAGCGGGTATGCAGCCGGTCTTACGTATATGGATTTGATCGACTATTATAAGAAACAAGGTTATGTGAATGTCTTTAACTTTGACGGCGGCGGGTCGTCGACGATTTACGCGACGATGCCGGGGGATGAGACGGCGACGCTCTTCAACAAACCGTCTGATGGACGCGAGAGGAGCAATGCCAACGCGCTGCTCTTTGTCGTGAAAAAACCGTCGGAAACGGGTGCGGCAAAGCGCCTTCACTTGTACCAAAAAGACGGCGTCTACCGTTCGGACACGACGGTGGTGCCGGGTACCCAAACGAGTTTCGTCGTGAAAGCGACGGGCAATGCGTATTTGCCGGTTGCAGTGACGAAGAGTGACGTAACGTATTCTGTACAAGGCGACATCGGAACGATCGACAAAGAGGGGGTTTTCACCGCTTCGGGTAGTGCAAAGAGCGGTACAGTGACCGTGACACATAAAAACGGCGCAACCGGACAAATGAAAATCAATTTGGCCGGAAAGATAGATAATTTACAGGGGAATCTGCGAGAGATCGCATTGGCACCGGCTTCTGTGCAACAGCTGAGCTTTACGACGAATCTGAACGGCACGAGACTACCGATCAGCAATCAGGCGCTCACGTTTGAATTGTCGAATGAAAAATTAGGGTCCATCACATCAGACGGCGTCTTTACCGCCGGTACAGAGGCAGGATCGGGTACGCTGAAAGTCCGAATTATGGATTACACACTGGAAGTTCCGGTGGTCATCGGGAAGAGCGCAACTCTATTGAATGGATTTGAGACGTCACTGGAACAATCCAATTGGCACTGGCAGTTCTACAACGATAAAGGCGCACGCGGCGGATCAGCGGAAGCATCGATCAATAACGATGCCGCATACGTGAAGAGCGGTAAGGGATCGCTAAAAATCGCATATGACTTCACGCAGAAACCGGCGACGGGCATCACAGCCTGTGAAGTCGGCCCCAAAGCCGGCACAGGAAAGATTCAAGGGCAGCCTTCGGCGATCGGGATGTGGATCTATGGAGACAACAGCGGCGCGTGGATTCGCACGCAGCTGGCACCGAGCTCGTACCTGGGCGATATCCACGTCAATTGGAATGGCTGGAAGTACGTCGAATTGCCGATTCCCACAGATACACCGTATCCGTATGAACTGGTATGGGCCGTGCGCATGGTCACCCAGCCGGACAGCTCGACCAACCACAAGAAGGGCGTTCTCTACTTTGATGACGTATCTCTCGTTTACGGTCATGGAGAAGCGGGAAAACCGGTCGTGGAATGCGCGATCGAGCGCATTGCCGGCGAAAATCGCTACGATACGGCCAATCGCATCAGTGCTGCGCTTACTGCAAAAGCCGACACTGTCTTATTGGCCAATGCGGAGAAATACCCGGATGCGCTGGTCAGCGCGCCGTTGGCCGGTGTCGTCGAAGGACCGATCCTTCTGACCGGATCCAATACACTGCCGGACGCCACGCTTGCACAACTACAATCACTCGGAGCGAGTCGAGTCATCCTGTTGGGTGGCGAGGCATCGATCGGTGCCGGAGTAGCTGAAACACTGAAAGCCAAAGGCTTTGAGGTAGAGCGGATCGCCGGGGACAACCGGTATCAAACCGCCGTACAGTTAGGCGGCGCGGTTCGAGCACAGGAAAAGACGGATCACGTCTACCTCGCCAGCGGGGAAAACTATCCGGATGCGCTCGCCGTTACCTCGCCTGCGATTCAAACGAACCGACCGATCCTGATGACCGGAAAGTCCACATTACAGGCGGACACGAAAAAAGCGCTGGAAGATTGGGAGATTACGCAGGTCACGATCGTCGGAGGAAATGCGACGATCAGCGCGGATGTACAGAAAGAACTGGAAGCGATGGACATCAAAGTGACGCGGATTGCCGGTGAGAACCGCTACGCAACGGCTGTAGAAATCGCAAAATATGCGATCGACACACCCGAGAGTGCGTATATTGCCGACGGAACCAACTTTGTGGATGCGCTGTCGGCGGGACCGTTAGCCGGAAATGAAGGCGCGCCGATTCTCCTGACGCAACCGAAGACTTTACCCAAGGAAGTGAGCCGATACTTGGCGGATGAAGGAATCGATGACGTCATCGTCGTAGGCGGCAAGAACTCGGTCAGCGAGCAGGTGCGCACGACGCTTTGTGAGATATTAGAGTAGAGAGAGGGACCGGGCATCCGGTCTCTTCTACATTTCGACGTAAAGGATAATCAAATGAAACGAATACGAGACAAATTATGGGCCATGCAAGACTTAGGCTACAAGCAATTTCATCAGCGCTTGATCCCGACCATCAATCCGGAGACGGTGATCGGCATACGTACACCAAATTTGCGCGCTCTGGCAAAACGATTCATGAAGGAAGAACCCTTGGCTTGTCGTACATTTATGGAAGAGTTACCGCACCATTATTATGATGAAAACCAACTGCATGCGTTTATGATAGAAGAGATTAAAGACTTTCAAGAAGCGATGGAGAGGACGGAGGCGTTCTTGCCGTATATCGACAATTGGGCGACTTGTGATGCCTTTTTGCCCAAAGTCTTTCGCAAGTATCCGGAACAGGTGTTGGAGAAGGCCATGATCTGGATCGACTCGGATCACACGTATACGATACGCTACGGAATCGTCGTGCTTTTGGCGATGTTTTTGACGGACCAGTATACGCCGGAGATCCTGGAACGTGTCGCCTCGATTCGGACCGAGGAATACTATATTCGGATGGCCGTCGCTTGGTTCTTCTGCGAAGCAATGGTCAAGCAATATGAGACGGCGCTCCCGTATCTGATCAATGAAAGGCTGGACCCTTGGACGCACAAAAAAACGATTCAAAAATGCGTGGAGAGCTTCCGAATCAAAGAGGAAAAAAAGGCGTTTTTGAGGGGTCTAAAAATCAAATCAAGTCTTCTGCGACATCTTAAGAATTCTTCAGATTTTTCATAGGGCGATTCACCCTTTTTAGGTTCTATACTAAGACCATCAAAAGAAAATAAAAAAAAAGGAGAACACAACAATGAAAAAAGGAAGAATCGTAACACTATCAGTCACCGCTCTATTGGCACTCGGACTCTTGGCAGGATGCGGAGCCCAACCGAAGAAAGAGGACAAAAAAACCAGCAGCAAACCGAAGATTGAACAGCGTGTCGATCAAAAGAAAGATAAGAAAGTACCGGCAAAGACGGAAACCAAGAAAAAAGAAGCGCCGGTGAAAAAAGCGGCTCCGAAAAAGAAGATCACACAACCCAAGACAACCGCTCCAAAAGTAAACGCGCCGAAAACGGAAAAAGCGCCGACCGGCAACGTAAAGAACGAAAACAAGACGAAAACAGAAACCAAAACACAAACCAAAACACAAACCAAAACACAAACCAAAACACAAACCAACAAAGCACCGGCAACGACCGAAAAAAGCAAAACCGAATCCATCCGATAACTTTTCATACCTCCCCGAAACAAGCCGAACTCCCCCTCGGCTTGTTTTCACGTCCGAAAGCCGGAATTCAAATGGGTATATACGTTATCAAGGAAGAGGAAAAGAAAAGGAGATTACGATGAGTTTGGAACGTATCGAATGGCAACAGGCAAAACACGCAGCGGAGGATGCTTTGCGCGCGATCGATGCCGCAGATGCAAAATTGCGAAATGCAAAGGGCTGGGGGATCTTCGACATGATCGGAGGCGGTCTCATCTCGAGTCTGATAAAGAGAAGTCGAATCCAAGAGACTAATGCTTTACTTGGAGATGTCGAGCATTCATTGGCGGTGTTGTCCAAAGAGTTGAAAGATGTGTCGTATACGTCTCCGACGGGTGCCAGTGAATCCTTTGGTGCGATGATGCTCGACATCGCTTTTGACAATATCTTTACCGATATTTTTGTGCAAAGTGAATTAAATCAGATTGGACGACAATTGAGCCAATTGCGCGAAGACGTACAAGCGGTCGATGATCGCTTGGCGGAAGAGCTCGCGAAACAAATCTAAGTGAATATAAAAATCGCGGAGCCTACGCTCCGCGATTTTTATATGGTCGGGATGACAGGATTTGAACCTGCGGCCCCTAGTCCCCCAGACTAGTACGCTACCGAACTGCGCCACATCCCGCTGCAAGGATTATTGTAACATAGATTTTTGAATTGTCAAAACTCATGTGCCATTGGAAGAGGAAGGGGTATTTATGAAGGGAGAATGTAAAGGAGGAGATTATGAAAGTACTCGTTTTGTTAGCAGATGGATTTGAAGAGGTGGAAGCGTTGGCGCCGGTCGATATACTCAGGCGCGCGGAAATCGACGTAGAGACGCTCTCAATCATGGATGGCAGAGAAGTGAAGGGCGCACACGGTGTGCCGGTGATTGCGGATGCACAACTCCAAGGCAATGAAGAAGCCGATGCGATCGTCCTGCCCGGCGGCTTACCGGGAGCGACAAACCTTGCTGCAGATCCAAGGGTGTTGGAAATCGTTACGCGTCATTATGAAAGCGGAAAAATCGTTTCAGCCATCTGTGCGGCACCGCTGGTACTCGATACGGCCGGTGTCCTCGCGGAAAAGAATTTCACATGTTATCCCGGATTTCAGGAGAATATTAAATTCGGTCATTATCAAAATGAAGCCGTCGTTATCGATGGCAATGTAGTGACTGGAAGAGGCCCCGGTTATGCAATGAAGTTTGCTCTTGCATTAGTGGAAATTTTAGTTGGAAAAGCGAAATATGACACAGTTGCCAAAGGATTTTTGCTGAAGGATGATTGGTTGACACATGAATAAAGTTACAGATGAATGGGGAGTTGGAAACCGTCTATTTATACAGGTAACATGGTAAAGTGATAACTGACATTGATCGCTTAAATGCTTGATAGTTGAATGAATATCAATATAATTTGCCTAACGTGTGATTCACATTGACAATCGATTTTGGTATGTTTATAATACAGTTAAGTCTCGCAAAATGCGAGGATATTCAGAAAGGGGAGACACATGAACAAAAAATCACTCAAGTGGGTATCGTTGTTTTTAGCTCTGGCAATGTTGCTGGCAGCTTGCAGCGGCGGTGCAGCCACAGAAGCGGCAACGGAAGCCGGCGCAGCAGAAGGCACGGCAACGGAAGCAACGACGCCTGCAGGCGAAGCGACGGACGCTCCGGCAGCTGACGCTCCGACCGGAAAGTACATCCGTACCAACAACACGTCCGAACCCGGATCGTTAGACCCCGCATTGGCACAAGGAACTCATGATTCTTGGATCCTGATGCATACTTTTGAAGGCCTGATGACCTACGATAAAGACGGAAACGTTGTTCCCGGTATGGCGGCGGCTGAGCCCGTTATCTCGGAAGATGGCCTCACCTACACCTTCACTTTGAAGGATGGCATGAAATGGTCCAATGGCGATCCTGTCACGGCTAAAGACTTTGAATTCTCTTGGAAGAGAGTTTCCGATCCCGATTTAGCAGCTGACTACGCATACCAAGTATTCTATATTGAAGGTATGGAAGAGCGCTTCACCGGCGAAGACGCCAATGGCGACGGAAAAGTAGCAACTGTTGATGACATCGGCGTAAAAGCGATCGATGACAAAACGCTTGAAGTTAAGCTTGTTGCTCCGACCGGATTCTTCACGGAATTGACTGCATTCTACACCTATTTCCCGGTAAACCAAAAAGTAGTTGAAGCGAACCCGGATTGGGCGAAAAATGGCGACACCCACGTGGGTAACGGCCCGTTCAAATTGACCCGTTGGGATCACAACGCAAAGATCATCCTCGACAAAAACCCCGAATACTATGATGTTGCGAACATCAAGATTGACGGAATTGACATGGATGTCATCGATGACGACAACACTTCGTATCAAAAATACGACGGTGGCGAATACGACATCATCGTAAAAATGCCGCCGGCAGTGACCGGACAAATGGTAGAAACCAACAATCCGGAACTCGTACTCGGACCGCAAGTCGGAACGTACTACTACAACCTGAACGCAGAAGTTCCGCCTTTCAACAATGTAAAAGTTCGCCAAGCATTTGCACTTGCACTTGATCGCGACACCATCACCGGCAAGATCTCCAAGGGTGGGGAAATTCCTGCACAAGGAATCGTACCGTTCGGCCTGAAAGACGAAACCGGCGCTGAATATCGCGACAAAATGGAAAATGCGATTAAATTCGATGCGGCACAAGCAAAAACTCTTCTCGATGAAGGTTTGAAAGAAGAAGGCTTGACCACAGACGTATTCAATGGCATGACCATTCTTTACAACACCAGTGAAGCACACAAACTGATCGCGCAAGCCGCTCAGGAAATGTGGAGAAACAACCTGGGAATCGAAATCGGACTTGAAAACGTAGACTTCCAAGTCAAACTCGACCGTGAAAAAGCTGGGGATTATCAAATCTCTCGTGCTGGTTGGATTGGCGACTACGCTGACCCGATGACCATGCTTGACCTATGGTACAGCACCTCCAGCTTCAATGATGCAAACTACAACAATCCTGCGTATGATACGCTGATTGATGATGTAAAAGCTACCGGTGATCAAACCGTTCGCTTTGAAAAAATGCGTGAAGCTGAGAGAATGTTGATGACTGACATGCCAGTAGTTCCGGTTTACTTCTATACACTTCCTTATTTGCAAAAGCCGAATATTGAAGGCGTATACAAGACACTCTTGAACTATCCGACACTCACCTACGCTGAAATTAAGTAACGAGACTTGAAAGAGGAGTTTCGGTGGGAAACTGCCGAAACTCTTTTTATGAAAGGTGCAACGGATGACAAAATTTATTGGAAAACGACTCATATTATCCGTGATTACCCTTTGGGTCATTATCACGGCTACTTTTTTTCTTATGAAAGCAATCCCGGGCAATCCTTTTCGTAAGGAAGGAAAAATGCCTGCGGTCGTATATGAGAACATATTGGCGAAATACGGGCTCGACAAACCGGTAAGTGAGCAATATGTCATGTACATGAAGAACATCTTACGAGGGGACTTAGGCGCATCCATGAAATCGCGAACGGAAGATGTCAACGACATGATCTCGAGAGGTACGCCTGTCTCATTCCAAATCGGGATGCAAGCCTTTCTCGTGGCGATCCTGATCGGACCGGCGTTAGGGTCGATCGCGGCACTCTATCAAAATCGATGGCCGGACTATGTTGCGATGATCTTGGCAATTATCGGGATCTCGGTCCCATCCTTTATACTGGCAACATTTCTCATACAGTTTGTCGCAAAGGGGAGCGGAATCTTCCCAATCGGCGGCTGGGGGACCTTTGCCCACTCCGTACTGCCGTCGTTATCCTTAGCGGTAATGCCGCTTGCTTCCACAGCGCGACTGATGCGCTCATCGATGCTGGAAGTACTCGGGCAAGACTATATTAAGACGGCGAAATCAAAAGGGATCTCACAATTTGCGGTCATTATGAAACACGCCGTGCGAAACGCAATCCTGCCGATTACGTCGCAAATGGGGACCACGATTTCGAACTTGTTAGTCGGATCCTTTGTCGTTGAGAAAATTTTCGGCGTGCCGGGTGTCGGTCGATTCTTCGTCGACTCCGTCATCAACCGTGACTATACCCTCATTATGGGGATCACGATCTTTTACGCGATCGTCCTCATCTCTATGCTGCTGATCGTCGACGTCATGTACGTCATCATCGATCCGCGCATCAAACTCACAGGGGAGGCGAAATAATGGAACAGTATCCGAATGAGTTATTCCTTCCCGCTAAGAAAGACGCATCTGATGCAGAAGTCATTCGTCGCCCGACCATCAAGTACTGGGCTGACGTTCGCAGACGACTCAAGCAAAATAAACTGGCGATGGTCGGGCTGATCATCATCGTCTTCATGGTGATCATGTCTCTCGTTGCACCAATGGTAAGCGGATACTCGTATTTTGAACAAAACTATGACGCGATCAACCAAAAGCCGAGCTGGTTGTTGGATGAAAAGCCGGCAGCGCCGGCACCGGTCGATGGCGCAGAAGCGGAAGCCCCTGCGTATTACCTTTTCGGAACCGACAACTTGGGTCGTGACCTATTCACCCGCGTGTGGATCGGGACACGCTATTCGCTCCTGATCGGTATCTTAGCCGCGCTGTTTGACTTTCTTATCGGTGTCACGTACGGCGGGATTGCCGGTATGGCATCCCGAAGAGTCGATGCGCTGATGATGCGCGCTGCGGAAGTCGTGTATTCGATTCCCTACATGCTCGTCGTCATTCTGATGTCGGTTACTTTCAGTAATCAGCAGGGTGTCAGCTTGTTTACGATGGTTCTCGCGATGAGCATCACCGGATGGGTACCCATGGCGATTCTCGTGCGTGGACAGGTGCTGCAGCTGAAAGAAAACGACTATGTGTTAGCGTCCCGCTCGTTGGGGGGACAAAATATGTTCATTCTTGCGAAGCATATTTTGCCAAACACACTGGGGCCGATTTTGGTCAACGTAACGCTCACGATACCGCGTGCGATCTTTTCGGAGGCGACATTGAGCTTTATGTCCCTAGGTCTGCAGCCACCGGCGCCGTCATTGGGCGTTTTAGCTAATGATGGACTGCAAGGGGTTGGAATCGGCATGTTTTACCAACTCTTCATCCCGGCGATCTTTATTACACTGATCATGTTCTCCTTTAATGTATTGGGAGACGGGATGCGCGACGCATTGGACCCGAGGTTGAGAAAATAAAATGACAGAGAATATTTTAGAAGTAAAAGACTTGGCCGTTTCATTCCAGACATTTTTCGGGGAAGTTGAAGCGGTCCGGGGCATCACCTTTAATGTGAAAAAGGGAGAAACGCTGGCGATCGTTGGCGAGTCCGGATGTGGAAAGAGCGTAACGGCGAACTCCATCATCAAACTTCTCCCGCAACCGCCGGCCGTTTACAAAAAAGGAGAGATCCTGTTTAAGGGCGAGAATCTTCTTACGAAAGCAAATAAGGAGATTGAAGCGATCCGTGGAAATCATATCTCTATGGTCTTCCAAGACCCGATGACCTCGCTCAATCCGACGATGAAAGTCGGCAAGCAAATCGTCGAAGGCCTCAGAAAGCACGTATCGATCTCCGATGCAGACGCAAAGAAAGCCGCCATCGAAACCTTGCGTTTGGTATCCGTACCCCAACCGGAAAAGCGCGTGAACCAGTATCCGCATGAGTTTTCCGGCGGGATGCGCCAACGCGTCATGATCGCGATTGCAATGGTCGCCGAGCCGGATCTTCTGATCGCGGACGAGCCGACGACAGCACTTGACGTCACCGTACAGGCGCAGATACTGGACCTGATGAAGAAGATCAAAGAAGAAAAATCGACTTCGATCATTTTGATCACCCACGACTTAGGCGTCGTCGCCGATATGGCCGACCGCATTGTCGTCATGTATGCCGGGCAAATTCTCGAACAGGGTACGGCAGAAGACATCTTCCACAATCCTAAGCACCCGTATACGATCAATCTGTTGAAAGCGGTGCCGAAATTGACGATGGACCGCAATGATCCGCTGTTTTCGATCGCCGGTTCGCCGCCGGATTTGTATATCCCGCCGAAGGGATGTTCATTCTACGATCGCTGCGATCGTGCGATGAGGATTTGTAAAGACCATTGTCCCGAGCTGGGCGCTCATTCAGAAACGCACCAAAGCCGATGCTGGTTGCATCACCCGCAAGCAAGTGCTGTACAGGAGGCCAGAGGATGAGAGACGACGTACTCATACGCGTACAGGATTTAAAGAAATATTTCAATGTCGGCAAAGGTAAGCTCAAAGCTGTCGACGGACTGACATTCGATATCTACCGGGGCGAAACATTAGGTTTGGTAGGGGAGTCGGGCTGTGGTAAATCGACGGCCGGACGCACTATGCTTCGTTTGTACGAGCCCACAGGGGGTAAGGTCGAGTTTGAAGGAAAAGATGTGTTCTCAACTTCTGCATCCGAAATGCAGGCGCTCAGACGAGATATGCAGATGATCTTCCAAGACCCTTATGCATCGCTGGATCCACGTATGACCGTTACGGATATCATCTCCGAACCCTACGAAATTCACGGACTCTATAAGAATCACGAGGAGCGAGCCGACCGAGTCGCAAGTCTGCTGAAGACGGTCGGATTAAACGAAGAACACGCGCTGCGCTTCCCGCATGAATTCTCGGGAGGACAACGCCAACGGATCGGGGTTGCCCGCGCACTGGCGTTGGACCCCAAGTTCATCGTCTGCGACGAGCCCATATCTGCGTTGGACGTATCCATTCAGGCACAGATCGTCAATCTATTGAAAAATCTGCAAAATGAGCGCGATATCACTCTTCTTTTCATCGCGCATGATCTTTCGATGGTTCGCTATATCTCAGACCGAGTGTGCGTCATGTACCTCGGTATGATGATGGAGGTCGCGCCGTCCGACGAGTTGTATGATAAACCGCTCCATCCGTACACGAGAGCGTTGCTATCGGCGATTCCGATCCCTGATCCCGACATTCAAAGGGACAGAAAGAGAATCAAACTGGAAGGCGATGTACCGAGCCCGATCGACCCGAAACCCGGGTGCCGGTTCGTAGACCGCTGCAGTTACGCCATCGACGAGTGTCGTGTGGCAGCACCCCCGCAACGGGAGCTTTTGCCCAATCACTATGTCGCGTGCTATCGTGCCGAAGAATTTCTGTAAGATGTCCGTCTCCCTTTTAGGGAGACGGTTTTTTATGGGAAATGGGTATAACTGTCAACGTGTTGTAAATAAGGAGGATGCATGGGAAGAGTTGTCGAATTTGAAACGGAGATCCCGTATTTAGAAAACGCGTCGCGTACGATCCACGTCTATTTGCCGAAAGATTACGATAAACGTACCGACGAGAGATTTCCGGTTTTATATATGCACGACGGGCAGAATTTGTTCTTTAACCGAAAGTCATTCGGTGGGTTTTCCTGGGGGATCAAACACCAATTAGAAGCGGCAGAGCGTAAAGGGAAGACCAACGGGATCATCGTCGTAGGGATTGAAAACGAAGGCGACCTCCGCATCTTCGAATACTCCGGATTCCCGTTTCACGATTTCAGCTCCGGCGAAAACTCACAAGAGTTCTTGGGGGAGGAGTACGCTGATTTTATCGTACGCGATCTAAAACCCCTGATCGATGAGAACTTTCGCACACTCCCCGAACCTGAAACCACTTGGATGGCCGGCAGTTCAGCCGGCGCAAACATCTCCTTTTACACGGGATTTCGATATCCGGAGGTGTTTTCAAAAATCGGGCTGTTTTCGACGGCGCTGTGGCTTTTTGATGACGGATTGATCGAAGATTTCATGTGTACAACGCTACTAGGTGAAGACGGTCAGTTAACGGAACATGGTCGACGACTTCGTTCTTATATTTACGCCGGAACGGAAGAAGGTGGTCACCACCATCATCACCTGATTTCACAAGGCTATATCGACAGCGCGGTGGGGCTGTGCTATGGGATGTTTCAGCTCGGCATGGATGCGTCGCAAATCCGGCTCGATATCGCCCATGGGAAGGACCACAGCGAGAGATCGTGGAGAGTTGCATTTCCCAAGTTTTTAGACTTTATTTTAGAGAGTTAAAACGATAGGCCCCCTTGTAGAAGGGGGTGGCGCAGAGCGCCGGGGGATGGAATGATTTAAAATGAACGGCAGACACTACTGAATTTCAGTGGTGTTTTTTTTGTGCTCGGGACTTGTAATCTATATCGTGAGGCGATATAATAGATATATCGAGAGACGATATAACGGACAACAATACAAAGGAGGAATCGTATGGACGTTGGGGCATTGACGGAATCGACATATTATGTCTTGTTGTCGCTGCTGGATCCGTTACACGGTTATGGCATTATGCAAAAGGTGGAAGAGATGAGCCATGGGCGGGTTAAACTGGCGCCGGGCACATTGTACGGTGCGTTGTCGAGCTTGGTTAAGAAAGGTTTTATCCTAGAATTGGAAGAAGTGCCCGAGTCACGCAAGCGAGAGTATCAGATTACAAAGAAGGGGTTGGGTGTCTTGCAAGGCGAACTCGAAAGGCTCAAAGAATTAGTGAGAAACGGCGATCATCAACTTGGAGGGAGGATAGAAGGATGAAGAAGCGCATGTGGAAGATCTTTCCGCTATCGAAGTATCGGGAAGAAGAGAAATGGATCAACAAGATGGAGCAAGAAGGGTGGCATCTGGTAAATGTCGGTTTTCTACATTATGATTTCGTTCGCGGAGAACCGAATACGTATCAATACGCGATGGAGCTCATGACCGGAGATCGCGAAGAGCGAGAAAAATACTTCTCTTTTCTAAAGGAGTACGGCGTCGAATGTGCTGATACATTTACCGAATGGGCGTACCTTCGACGAGAAAAACAGGATGAAGATTTCATTCTGTTCTCTGACAACGAATCGATGATTCAGTATAAGAAGCGCGTCTTCAGAAACCTAATGTCCGTATTACTGCTTTTGCTGTTCAATGTGGTCTTCATGATCTTCAACTTCATCGACCTATATAAGGGAGAAGAGACATTGACCGGATTCTTCATTTTCCGAATGGTACTTCACGGATTATCGGCACTCGCGATCTTTGCCGTCGCGCCGGAGATTTGGCGT
>CAZEBB010000027.1:0-27122 GCA_964510345.1 uncultured Peptoniphilaceae bacterium | reverse complement strand
GCGACATTGAGGGAGTCGACGGAGCCGAGCATGGGGATGCAGACGCTCTGTGCGCCGATGCCATACCAGTCCTTGTGAAGGCCATACTTTTCGCTGCCGACGACGAGACAGCAGCGCTTGGCGTACTCCTGTTTGTGATATACGGTGGCGCCTTCGGTGTCGGCCAGAAGGATCTGAAAACCATTTTGGTGGAGCCAAGCGGCGAGTTCTTCAACGTCGGCTTCTATGATCGGCACGCGCAGCACGCTGCCCATCGAGGCGCGGATAAACTTCGGGTGATTCAGCCTGATTTTGCGATGGGTGAAGATGACGGCATCAAATGCGGTCGCATCGGCGGACCTTGCAATCGTTCCGGCATTGCCCTGAATCTCTACGCCGTCCAAAACGACGAGACGCATCGACTCTTTGAGAGGAAGGGCAGTAAGTGGGGTCGTGGGAAATGGAAACACGACCAGTATGCCGCCGGCGGCCGGGTCTTCTTTCACGAGATCGAATACTTTTTTGGAAACGGCGTAGAAATGAGCGGACGTTTTCTGCAATTGGTCCACGATCTGCTGTGCTTTCGCCGTGTAAAGATACTCCGGGCAGATGAGGAGGATCTCGGGTGCGATCCCGAGTTCGATGAGCTGCTCCGCGCCCCAGACGCCTTCGATCGGGCAGAGCTTCTCCGGATTGGGTTTTGTGTTTTTATAGAGATGGCGAATTCTCTGAATTTGCCCGTGCGATTTGCCGACAAATTGCAAATGCGGGTAACGCTCGCGGTAGATGGCGTGTGCTTCGTCTGCCGATAACGGTGGATGATCGATAAAGTCCATGTGCGTACTCCTTTTCTTGTTCGTAGCATACCATATCCCTTGGCGTATCCACCAGTTATGAGAATCGATTTCTTTGAAAAGCGCAGCAGCGGTTTATAAAGATCGTGAAATGGAGTAAAATGGAATCAAACAAACAAATTAGGAGGTATCTATGAATACATTATCTGTCCCTATTAACGACACTTTGCACTATATCGGTGTCAACGACCGCGACACGAGACTTTTCGAAAATATGTGGCCGCTGGAAGACGGCGTATCCTATAACTCGTATCTCTTAACCGGGGAGAAAACGGCTCTACTCGACACGGTCAAGATTACGAAAGTTGACACTTTCTTGGACAAAGTGCGTGAAGTCTTAGGTGATCGCCCGCTGGACTATCTCGTCGTCCACCACATGGAACCCGACCACTCCGGTTCGATCCGCATCGTGCTCGACGAATACCCCGATGTGACCATCGTCGGTAATAAGAAAACGGCGGAGTTTTTGAACAACTTCTACGGAATTACGGAAAATATTCAGATCGTCGCCGACGGAGAAACGTTGGATTTAGGCACACATCGCCTGACCTTTTACACTACGCCGATGGTTCACTGGCCCGAGTCGATGGTGAGCTTTGAGGAAGTGTCCGGGACCTTGTTCTCGCAAGACGCATTCGGCGGTTTCGGCGCTCTTAACGGCCCGATTTTTGACGACGAGATCAATTGGGAATACTATGCGGCGGAAACGAGACGCTATTTCTCGAATATCGTCGGCAAGTTCTCCAAACAAGTCCAAGCGGCGCTGAAAAAACTGGGCGGCTTAGATATCAAGATGATTTGCCCCGTACACGGTCCGGTCTGGAGAGAGAACCCCGGCAAGATCATCGACATGTACGATCGTTTGAGTCGCTATGAATCCGAAGAAGGCGTGGTCATCGTCTACGGCACGATGTATGGCAATACGGAAGTCATGGCGGAGACCATCGCGCGCGCGTTGGCGGACGAAGGGGTTAAGAATATCCGTATCTTCGACGTTTCCAAGACCCACAATTCATATATTCTGAGCGAGATCTGGCAGTATCGCGGGCTGATCCTCGGCTCGTGCACCTACAACAACTATCTCTTCCCGCTCATGCACAATCTGCTCAATGTCATCAAGATGAATCGCCTGCAAAACCATGTGCTGGGAATGTTCGGGTCGTTCAGCTGGAGTGGCGGCGCCTTAAAAGCGTTGAAGGAATTTGGTGAAACCTGCGAATACGACGTCATCGAAACGACGGTCGAAGCCAAAGGAGCGCCCACGAAAGAAGACTTGGAGGTCTGCCGACAGATCGCTGTTGAGATGGCGGCGAAACTGAAAGCGGCGCGATAATGACGGATCGGCCGTTTCTCAGGGACTTTACTACGGGTGAACATGCGATTCAGGTCGCCGGAAAACATGAAAACAACCCCTGGATATTGATCGGCTCTGATCCTTCCGAGTTCGATCGAGAATGGGTAGAAGCGCTGCAACGCTATTTCGTGGCCCTTCTCCCGAAAGCGATTCAAGAATATGATTCGGCTGAGGAATTGACGGAGACGATGGATGCCCTACGCCGTGAACTGGACGGCGATGACAGTTTCCGAAGCATCGGTTATATGGGCATCGGGGCGCACGCAGAGCCCATACTGAGCGCTGTGCAGAGCAATCCCATGGGAATCCCCTATCTCGTTTTGGTGAACCCGTCGGTCGGCCTGCTTGAATCGTGCAAAGTGTTGCCAATCCCGATCGCCGTGATCTTGGGACTCGGTGACTCCGAGCCGGAAGAAGAGGCCGTGCGCACAGCTTTTTCGGATATTGTGGCGCCGGATAAAGTGATCTTTGAGATTAAGAAAGGTGGAGGGAGGCCGATGGACGCGCAACCCGCACTCTTTACGATCGCCGTCCGCCAAGCGGTATATCGATTTTTACAGAAGAAATGAAAGTGCCTTGTGCACTTTCTTTTTTTGCGTCAATGCACACTGAAATATCGTTGATTTGTCACGGTTTTGGGTATGAGTAGCAACATAGGAAAGTGAAAGGAGTATACGATGCAAGACTTATTTTCTCAATTACAAGACCCGCAAATGATCGCAGAATTAAGCCGTAAAGCCGGCATCAGCGAAGACGATATCAGAAAGGTGGCAGCGCTCGGCGTGCCGACATTAATCGAGGCATTCAATCGCAATGCCGCGGATGAACAAGGAGCCGCCTCGTTGGCACAGGCGTTGGACGACCACAAGGACGACAATGTAACTGATGCCGTCGGTTTCTTAGATCGCTTCTTAGGCGGCGAGGGAAGCCGTATGGTCGAGCACATTTTCCCGGGCAATAGCCAAAATGTGGAAGAAGGCTTGGCGCAGAAAACCGGACTGCAATCGAGCATGATCCGAAAAATTTTGTCGGTACTCGCACCGCTAATCCTTGCCAATATGGCGAGCAAATGGTCGAAAGGACAAAAAGAAAAAGCGCAACAACAAGAATACGAAAGACAGCAGCAAGAGTATCAAAGACGACAACCTTCTGAGCCCACCTATCGCCAAGAGACAAAGCCCAACAGCCCGTTCGACAGCCCGTTCGGTCAACCCAATACAAACGACGGTCCCGATTTGCCGGGAAATCGCAGAATTACGATGCCGGGACAAACCCGTCCGCAGTACCAACAAGAAGACGTGCGCGATATCACCCGTAGAATGCAGGAAGAAGCCAGACAAACCACCGACGGATCCATCTTCGATATGGCGAAAGACATCCTCGGCGGCGGACAAGGCTCCGGCGGCTTTTTAGATGACCTCTTGGGAGGTTTCTTCGGAAAGAGATAGAGTCCGGACTCACCTGACGAAGCAACAAGGAAAGATTTCGAGGCTAACCAATTGGTTAGCCTCGCATTTTTTTCTCCATTTTGTAATGAGGGATCCCCACCTCATGAAAAAGATCCGACACGATCACATAATCCTGCTGCAAATAGAAAGGGACGGCCGTTTCACGTGCATTGAGTTCTATCGTATCGATTTCGTTTTCGAGCGCCCATTGTTCGGCAAAAGCGACCATCTGTTTTCCAATGCCACGTGACTGCACATTCGGATCCACGGCAACCTGCCGCATTTTGATGCGCCCCGGTGTCAGCTTGGTCAACACCATGACGCCGACCACGGCATCCCCTTCGCACGCCGCGATATGGATGTCGTGGGCTTCTCCCGGGCGGTCTGCGGGATTCCACCGAAGCCCCAGCGGGATCCTGAGCCAGGCCTCTCGTTGGACCAACATTTGGTCGTACAGCGGGGAGTCGAACGCCGCAATTCGTATGTCCATCTTCCACCTCCATTGAGGGATATTTACCCTTTTTATTTCACATTTGGTACAATACAGATAGTAACGGAGGGATGCGAATGCAAATCAACGATGTACTGCAAATTGTCGATGTCGTACGACATGACATACGAGACGAAAATGTACCGATTCATCGAATTCAATACAATTCAAAACGAGTGGAAAAGGGCGACCTGTTTGTCGCGATCGAAGGCTATACGGTTGACGGACACAAATACATCGAGAGCGCGATTGCAAACGGCGCGGTCGCGGTTCTGGTGACCAAATGGCAGGACGGGCTCTCGGTCCCGCAGATTCAAACGCCGAATAACCGGATCGCGCTATCGCAGCTGGCTAACGCCTTCTTTGGACACCCGTCCCATGAGCTGGGGGTCGTTGCCATCACGGCTTCCAACGGCAAGACGACCACGGCGAAGCTGCTGGCGGAGATCTTTCGCCACAGCGGCTTACAGACCGGTCTTATGGGCACGGTGAACTACGAGTACGGCGACGTTTCGATCCCGTCTAAGCTTACGACGCCGGAGAGTTTAGAACTTCAAGGCATACTCCGCGATATGGTCGACGCGGGGATGGAAAAACTGGTGATGGAGGTCTCCTCACAAGCTATCGAGATGAGCCGCATCGGTGGGATCCGCTTTCAAACGGTTGCGCTCAACAATGTCACCAGAGAGCATATTGACCAACACGGAACCTTCGAGGCCTACTGGGCGCAAAAGCAGCGCTTGATCACCGAATCCGACCCGCAGACCGAAGTCGTTCTGAATGTCGATGACGAACACGCGCGGTCTCTCTTGGCATATCGACCCGATGCCTATACCTTTGCGCATGAAAACGAAGCCGATGTGCGTTGCGAGAATCTCGACTTGACCACCGGATTTCCGCGCTTTGATGTGGCACTCTCTGATCGGATGAGAGAACGCGTACCGGGATTGCCGGAGCGCTTTCCCGTGCGAATCGGCGTGGCCGGGTACCATATGGTGCTGAATGCCCTGTCGGCGATCGCGATCTCGTTGCTCCAAGGGGTGTCGGTTGCGCATATCCAGGAAGGGGTACAACTCTACAAGGGTGTGGAGCGCCGCTTTGAGATGCTGTGCGATACACCGTTTACGGTGCTGGACGACCACTTTGCGAATGCGGGCAATATCAATGTGACTTTACAGACATTGGCTTATATGAAGTACCGGGAGTTATTGATCGTGTACGCAATCCGCGGGAATCGGGGTGTAACCGTCAACCGGGAGAACTTGGAGACCTTCGTTCCGAGACTGAGTGAGCTCGGCTGCACGCGACTGATCGTGACCTTGAGCCGCGATGTCACCGAGCCGCACGATGATGTCTCGAAAGAGGAAGAAGAAGTGTTTCGAAGCTATATGGAGAGCTCCGGGCAAGCCTACACGCTGTACGATACGCTGGCCGATGCGACGGCTGATGCCCTCTCGCATGTGCAAAACGGCGACGTACTGCTCTTAGCCGGCTGCCAGGGGATCGATGCGGGAGCGCGGATCTTGCTCACGCAGTGGAGTGAAAAAGAACCGGAAAACAGAGAACGAATCCTCGCGCCGATCAAAGATCGGATCGCGGGCGTATAGAAAAAGCCCTTCTTTCTTACCTGGAAAGAAGGGCTTTTCTTCAAATGAAAACGAGCCGATGTGGGGTCAGCTCGTTGACGTTTATGGTCATAGATTTGGACAAGGAGGATGATCCATAAACACGTGTACCGAATTCGGTAGCAACTGTAATATAGTATATCAGAAACTTTCCTAAAAAAAGTTACAAAGTTCTTACAGAAATGCTATATTACACTAACTACAAAACGTGGATTCTTACGACATCGTTGCGATGTGAAAAAGAAATTCACCTTCGCCTACGACCTCGCCGTTCACCTTTGCTATGCCTTCGCCCACACCCATTTGGCGGCGCAGTTTTTTGATGGTGACCGTCATTTCCAGCGTGTCGCCCGGCAGGATCGGCTTTCGGAAGCGGAATTTGTTGATGCCCGCGAACATGGGGAGCGTATCCTTAAACTCCGGTTTTGTCAGAATGCCGATCGCCCCCAGTTGTGCCAGCGTCTCCACGAGAATGACGCCCGGCATGACCGGATAGTCGGGGAAATGCCCCTGGAAGAACGGCTCATTGTACGTGACACACTTGGTGCCCGTAACGGTATTTGTCTCTTCGTCCACCTCGGCGCGGTCCACAAATAAAAACGGCGCACGGTGCGGAAGAATTTTCAAAATATCCTTGCTTTCGTACTTCATCATAACCCTCTCTTTCATTTGCCATCTTTTTCATCATACCATATAATATATCCAGTTTACTCGTTTGTAAAATGCCGACGAGTAGATTGGGAGGTGAAAATTATTACGACAAAGTTGAAAAAACATGCAGTGCACGCCGGTATCTCCGGAGTCGGGCACTATGCGCCGCCGGGGATCCTGACCAATGCGGACCTTGAGAAGATGGTCGAGACTTCTGACGAGTGGATCGTCACGAGGACGGGGATCCGCGAACGTCATATCGCCGAGCCTTCGGTGGCGACATCGGACTTGTGCTATGAAGCGGCGACGAGAGCGTTGGACGACGCGGGCATCACGGCTGAAGAATTGGACCTTATCATCGTGGCGACGGTCACGCCGGACCATTTGTTCCCGTCCACATCCTGCATTTTACAGGCAAAGCTGGGAGCGACGAATGCCGCTGCGTTTGATCTTGGGGCCGGATGCACAGGTTTCGTCTATGCGATGACGACGGCTGCGCAGTTTATCCAGAGCGGTACGTACAAAAATGTATTGGTCGTCGGAGCGGAGATGCTCTCGAAGGTCACCAACTGGGAGGACCGTTCGACCTGCGTGCTCTTTGGAGACGGAGCGGGCGCTGCGGTCATGCAACCCTGTGAAGAGGGAATGGGCTTACTGACGACGTATCTCGCGGCGGACGGATCGGTTGGCGACTTGTTGGGTGTGAAATCAGGGGGCACGAGACATCCACTGACGGAAGAGGGACTGCGTGCCAACGAGCACAAACTCCATATGGACGGTTCCGAGGTTTTCAAAATTGCGGTTCGGAGCATGGAAAGCGCCATTTTGAAGGTCTTAGAAGACATAGGAGAAGAACCGGGAGCGGTCGACGTGCTGATTCCGCATCAGGCGAATCTGCGCATTATCGATGCCGTCAACAAAAAACTGAAATTACCGCAGGAGAGGCTTGTGGTCAATATCGACCGATACGGCAATACGTCGTCGGGATCTGTCCCGATCGCGTTGTCGGAAGCCGTCACTGCAGGGCGCATTAAAGAAGGAGACCTCGTCGTCATGACGGCCTTTGGTGCCGGGATGACATGGGGTGCCGTTGCCATGCGCTGGAATAGAAAAGAGGCATAATGAAAACGAGAATCACAGAACTCTTGGGGATCAAGTACCCGATCCTGCAAGGGGGGATGGCTTGGGTGGCATCGCATCCTTTGGCGATCGCCGTCAGCAAAGCCGGAGGGCTCGGCGTCATCGGTGGAGGTGGAGCGCCGGCGGATGTGATCGAAAAGGAGATTGCCGCCGTTCGCGCGGCGACGGATCGACCGTTCGGGCTCAACATCATGCTGTTGTCGCCGTTTGCCAATGACTTGGTTCAATTGGCGAAAGATATGAAAGTACCTGTTGTAACGACAGGAGCGGGAAATCCCACGCCGCATATCGAAGGCCTAAAATCCAAGGGGATCCGGGTGGTCCCGGTCGTGCCTTCAGTGGCACTGGCCGTGCGCATGGAGCGCTACGGTGCGGATGCCGTCATCTTTGAAGGCACGGAAGCCGGCGGGCATATCGGCGAGCTCACGACGATGGCGGGCTTGCCGCAAGTCGTCGACGCGGTGAAGATCCCCGTGATCGGAGCGGGCGGCGTCGCTGACTCGCGCGGGTTTGTCGCCGTCCTCGCACTGGGGGCGGAAGGCGTACAGATCGGCACCGTGCTCTTGTGTACGGACGAGGTCAAGCTGCATCCGGATTATAAGCAGATGGTGCTCAAGGCGAAGGACAGGGACGCGATCGTATCCGGACGTTCGACCGGGCATCCCGTGCGCGCGCTGAAAAACCAATTCCAATTGCAATATATCGAAGCTGAGAAAAACGGGGCTTCCATGGAAGAACTGGAGCAGCTCGGCGCAGGCAAACTGCGTGCGGCGGTCGTCGACGGCGACGTGCAGGGCGGCAGCGTAATGGCCGGCCAAGTGGCGGGGCTTATTAAAGAGATCCGACCGGTACAAGTGGTGCTGGACGACATGGTCGCCGGCGCGGACGCCGTAATGGACGCGATCGGTAACAAACTCGGGCAGGCGTAATGAGTACGGCATTTGTATTTCCCGGACAGGGGGCGCAAATCGTCGGAATGGGACGCGACTTTTTTGACGCGCATCCCGTATGTAAAGAAACTTTTGATGAAGCCGACCGCATTCTCGGGCGCTCGATCTCGTCGATCGCCTTTGAGGGGCCGAGCGAGGAGCTGATGCAAACGCTCAATGCACAGTCGGCGATGCTGACCACCTGCACGGCGATCGCCCGCCTTCTCATGAAGGAAGGCGTACACTTTACGGCGACGGCGGGGCTCAGCTTAGGTGAATACGCCGCCATGGTGGCTTCCGGCGCGCTGCGCTTTGAAGAAGCGCTGCCGCTGGTCGAAGACCGTGCGCGGTATATGCAAGAGGCCGTGCCGGCGGGTCTTGGCGGCATGGTCGCCATCATCGGTTTAGATCACGAGGGCGTTGAAGCGGCAGTGACAAAAGGATCAGAAGCGGGAGACGTCAGCGTCGCCAACTTCAATGCGCCGGGGCAGATCGTCATCACCGGGATGAATGACGGGCTTCAAGCGGCTTCTGCTGCAGCCAAAGAGCTCGGAGCCAAAAAGTGTATCCCCTTGGCGGTGAGTGCGCCGTTTCACTCCACTTTGCTGCAACCGGCCGCTAACCGACTGGCAGAAAGGTTGTCGAGCGTCGCGTTTTCTACGCCGCAAAAGAGGGTATATGCAAATGTGAATGCAGAAGCGATCACATCCCACGAAGAGATCCCCGCGCGGTTAGCGGCGCAGGTCACCCACTCGGTATTGTGGCAACCGATCGTCGAGCGCATGATCAAAGACGGAATCACCCGCTTTGTCGAGATCGGGCCGGGCAAGACGCTCACAGGGTTCATCAAGCGCATCGCAAAAGAGCGCGGAGCTCATGTCGAGCTGTTCAATATTTCTACCGTTGCGGATTTTACGGATCACATCGATCGACTACGGAAGGATGCATTATGAAATTAGAGGGAAAAACGGCGATCGTCACCGGTGCCTCCCGAGGGATCGGGCGGGCGATTGCAGAAGCATTGGCAAAAGAAGGCGCGAATGTCGCCTTTACCTATACCAAAGACGAAGACGGCGCCGCGGTCACACAACAGGCGGTGGAAGCTGCCGGTGCAAAAGTGCTGGCCATCAAGGCGGACGGCAGCGTCGAAGAAGACGTCAAGCGGATCGTCGATGAGACGACGAAAGCCTTCGGCACCGTCGATATCCTCGTCAACAACGCGGGGATCACGCGTGACAACTTGTTGGTGCGCATGGGTGCGGACGACTTTGACACCGTGCTCCAAGTGAACCTAAAGAGCGCATTCTTGCTCACAAAAGCCTGTGCCCGCCCGATGATGAAGGCGCGCTACGGCAAAATTATCAACATCAGCTCTGTCGTCGGAGTGTTCGGCAATGCCGGACAGGCAAACTATGCGGCATCCAAGGCCGGACTCATCGGCCTGACGAAGTCGGTCGCCAAGGAACTGGGTGGGCGCGGCATCCGCGTCAATGCGGTTGCACCGGGCTTCATTCAAACCGACATGACCGAATCGTTGCCGGCAGACGTGAAGGATAAAATGTTGGCCAATGTGTCGTTAGGCGCATTTGGACAAGTGGACGATGTAGCGAACCTGTGTGTCTTTTTGGCATCTAAGGACTCAGACTACATCACAGGAGAAGTCATCCGCGTAGACGGCGGCATGGCATGATTGAGGAGGAAATTATGAAAAATTTGGAAAAAGTGATCATGATCGTAGCGGATCAATTGGGAAAAGACGTAGCGGAGATCACCGCTGAAACTTCGTTGCAAGACGACTTGGGTGCGGATTCGTTAGACGCTGTCGAAATTATCATGGCGCTTGAAGACGAATTCGGAATCGAAATCCCCGATGATGAAGCGCAAACCTTCAACAATATCGGCGAGATCACAAAGTATATCGATGAGAAAAGCGCAGAATAAGGTACACCGCGTCGTCGTGACCGGCATCGGCTGTCTAACGCCGGTCGGTCACGGAAAAGACGCATTTTTTGATGCGCTCCTGGCCGGACGCTCGGGGATCGGACCGATTACGCATTTTGATGCGTCAGAGATTTCGACGAAGATCGCCGCTGAGATCAACGACTTTGCACCGGAAGACTACATGGATAAGAAGGCCGCTAAGCGTATGGATCGCTTTTCGCACTTCGGCGTCGCCGCTGCAAAGATGGCCATGGAAGACGCACAATTGACAGCGGATGCCTACGACCCGTACCGACAGGGCATCCTATTGGGAACCGGCATCGGTGGGATCGACACATTTGAAGAGGGAAAGCGAGTCCTGATGGAACGCGGACCGTCTCGCATGAGTCCGTTTACCATTCCGATGATGATTCCCAATATGGTAGTGGGGATGGTATCGATCGAACTGGGGCTGAAGGGCTCGTCGATGGCGATTACGACGGCGTGCAGCTCGGCGACGCACGCGATCGGCGAGGCGTATCGCATGGTGAAGCACGGCTATTTGGATATGGCGGTCACCGGCGGTGTGGAAGCGCCGATAACGCCGTTGGCCGTGGCCGGCTTTGCTGCGATGAAAGCCATGAGCACCAACAACGACGACCCGCAAGGGGCGATGCGCCCGTTTGACAAGAACAGAGACGGCTTCGTCATGGGAGAAGGTGCGGGTATTTTGATCCTCGAGACGCTGGAAGGCGCGCTCGCTCGCGGTGCGCACATCTACGGTGAAGTCGTAGGCTACGGCTCCACCTCCGATGCATTTCACATGACTGCGCCGGATGCCGAAGCGCTCGGAGCGTCCCGCGCGATGGAGCTCGCCATGGAAGAAGCCGGGATCGAGCCCGGCGAAGTCGATTACATCAACGCACACGGCACCTCGACGCCCATGAACGACCGCCTAGAGACCCTCGCGATTCACAATGTCTTCGGAGACGAGGCCGCGAATCTCACGATCAGCTCGACCAAGTCCATGACCGGACACCTCTTGGGAGCGGCCGGAGCCGTGGAGGCGATCGCCTGCCTGCTGGCGATGGAGTCCGGGAAGATCCCGCCCACGATCAACTACAAGGAACCCGATCCCGACTGCGACCTGTTCTATGTGCCCAATGTCGCGATCGAAAAGAAAGCGAAATACTCGCTGACCAATACGCTCGGCTTTGGAGGCCACAACGGCTGCCTCTGCCTCGCTGCATACGAAGAGTAGAAAAAGAGACCTTTCGGGGTCTCTTTTAGCGTGCTTTGCGATAGGCGAAGCGCAGGTTTCCTTCGAGCAGGCCGCCGAGGAGGTCTTGGGTGGATGTGGTGTCGCTTGGGACGGCGCGCATCTGGATGCCCATCAGACCTTGCGCGGCGAGGTCTTTGGCGATGACGTCGGGATCGTCGAAGGCGGTGATCTCCACGTCCTCCACAGGGTCGATCGACGAGCGAAAACCGGTGCCGACCTGTGCGCCCCAACCGGAGAGCGGAAGGAGCAGGGTTTCGTCCATGTGGATTTTGGCTCCGGACACCTCGGGAAGCGTGACGAAGATCGCGCGCTGCGGGGTTCTGAGAACATAGGAGTCGAAATATTGCAGATACTGCGTGCCGGGGACGGCTTCGACAAAGGCGAAGATAAACGACTGCTCAAAGCCTTTCGTGCGCGCGGCTTGGATAATGCCCTTGATGAGCGCCAACTGGAAGTCGTAGGTCTCTGCGGAGGCGTTTACGTCAAATACATAGAGGATCGGCTGTGCACGGCTCTTCCCAAGCAGCGATGCCGCGGCGATCGGCCTCGGGCCTTCGGGGGTGTCGATCGACTCCAGAAACTGCTCGTGGACGACATTGAGCTTCTCGTCGCGGAAGAATCCGGCCGCGTGTTCGATGCGCGACTGCGGAGTCGTGAGCGCTGCGGTCGGCGCAGAATCCAGCGCAGGTATGACGAAGTCTCTGGGAACGGGGGACGCCTCCGGTTTCCCCAATACGATGAACAGCGCGAGGATCCCGAAGATCACGGCGCGCATAATGAGGCGAATCGCGTGTTCGGAGAAGTGCCGCAACTCGTCTGCGATCGCGACGGGATTAAAGAAGTTGAGGAGGGAGCGCAAGCCTTCGGATAGCAGGACGCCGCGGCGAGCGAAGTGGGCACGCATCATGCGGTAGACCCACAAAAACAGGCCGGCGACCCACAGCGTGAAGATGAGCGGGATCACCCACGTCCACGGTGCGGACAGACCGTACGAGTAGAACTCGGCGATCTGGTTGATCAGCAAGGGGTGTGTATAGAGGCTGAGCTTCGGCAGCGCGGGAAGGGATAAATACGGATTGGCGCCAATGCGTATGTCGACAAGGCCCAGAATGGCAAACAAGATAAGAATCTGCCCGGTCTCGGCGATCCACGACAAAACTGCGCTGCGCAGCGGATCTTTGTGCTCGGATTGTAGCGTCGCGCTGCGTAATGCCGCCGTGGGGAAATACAGCCCGAAAAGGATGGCGAGTGGAAAGAAGAGGGAGGCGGGGGTTCCTTCTTTGAAATAGGGGATTCGCAGTGCGAATGCGTACAGCGCAATTTGTAGCGCAAAAAGAAGTGCCCACGGGACTTTCCGTTTCGCGAAGAGTCCGGCGGTAAGCGTGCCAATGCCGGCGCGCAGGAGGGCTGCGGTCGCCGCCAAGGCTAAGGTGATCGGCGCACTATGAGACAACAGAGTCGCCACGCTACGGCCTACGCCATCAGTACCGAAGCGTTCCAAGCGATTCGGAGCGGCGGGATGCACGTCGGGGATCATCATCGCCCCGTCGGTCTCCACCACGGTGGCCGTCGCGTAGGGCGAAAAGTTTTGTGACGCCATGGTCCAATAGAGCGGGAAGGCCACGAGCACAAGCATGATCAGCCATATGTATACTGTCGTTTTTGTCCGGTTTTCGTTCATTATTTATTCCTTTCAAGAGAGTCTTCCATAATCATACCCTTCTTTTTTCTCATTCATTGCATATGTTACAATGTTTTTGTGAAACTTAGGGAGGTACTATGCGAATACTCATTACCAATGACGACGGGCTTTTTGCGGACGGAATCTACGCACTGGCAGCCGCCATTGCCCCCGAACACGATGTGATTCTCGTTGCGCCGGATACACAACAGAGCGCAAAGAGCCATTCGATTACGATCTTACAACCGATGACGATAAAAAAACAAGAGCTGCCCGGTCTCAACTGTCAGGCGTTCAGCGTATCCGGTACACCGGCGGATTGCGTCCGCGTCGCGATCGAGGCGATCTCGACGGAAGCGCCATTTGACTTGGTGCTCTCCGGCTTGAACTACGGCCTCAACGCGGGGATGGACGTCTTGTACTCCGGTACGGTCTCCGCCGCGATCGAAGCGAACTTATACGGTCTCCCGTCCATCGCTGCCTCCTGCGGAGTGGTCGGTGATCACGCCAACTTCAAAGCGGCGGCACTGGCCGTGCGAAACGAGATTCGAAAAAACGGAGAGCACCTGCTCGAGCACAAGATACTGCTGAATATGAATTTCCCCTATGAGATGAAGGCCGGAGTAAAACTGCAAATTGCGGAGATCGGCGACCCGATCTTTGACTACTATCACATGGACGAAAACGAAGACGGCGACATGACCCTGACGGCCAAGGGAAGGAAAGATATCCAATTCGCCGAAGGCACCGACCGCTACTACTTGGATTTAGGCCAACCGACCGTCACACCGCTGCACTACAATTTTACCAACCGGGATTGGATGGAACGCTTGTCGCGCTGGAATGCTTGATCCCGAATCCTCTTTTGCAGTATAATGAAGTTTAGATGTTTTGGAGGAGAAGATGTTTGACGCAGTCATAATCGGAGCCGGGGCGTCCGGACTCGTATGTGCCATACAAGCGGCGAGACGGGGCTTGTCCGTCTGCTTGTTGGAACGGAATGCGCACCCGGGAAAGAAAATATTGCAGACGGGAAACGGCCGCTGCAATTTATCGAATGTTGACATGCAGCCTTGGCATTTCCACGGAGAAAACCGAGGCTTTATCGAGCCGGCGCTCGCAAGCTGGGGCATTGCGAATCTTCAAGAGTTTAGCGAATCCCTCGGCATGCCGCTCACCGCGCTTTCCGACGGTCGGGTATTTCCCCACAGCCTGCAGGCAAAGACCGTCGTGCGTGCATTGACGAATGCAGCGGAGCGAGAAGGCGTCGTGCTCGTCACCGACTGTTATTGTAAGCACGTGACAAAGGAAGCGGATGGGTTTACCGCCATCGCCTTTGACAATCGCCCGTTTCGTGGGCGCTCGCTCGTGCTTGCAACCGGCGGCATGGCGATGAAAAAAAGCGGATCGGACGGCAACGGATATGCGCTTGCCGAACGCTTCGGCCATTCGGTAACCGAACCCTTCCCCGGGATTGTCGCGCTGGAACTGCAAGGGCGCGCCTTCCGGGAGATGACCGGCGTAAAATTTCCCTCCAAGGTAACGCTGTATATCGACGACACACCGGTTCGATCTGACACCGGCGACATTTTGTTTACGGACTACGGGATTTCCGGTCCACCGGTGCTCCAGTTGAGCCGCCATGCGAATGATGCATTGCGACGTGGCAAGACGCCGGAAGTGAGCGTGCAGCTCTTGATGGATGACTGGGCGAATGAAGAGCGAGTCGAGGATTTCTTAATGATGTCCAAACTGCCGATCGGCGACGTTTTACCGCTCGTGCTTCACGACAAACTTGTGCGTCCGTTGCTCAAGAGCGCCGGCATAGCGAATGATTTGCCGTTTGCCGCACTGCCCGCGCCCAAACAGAAGCGCCTCGTACACAAGCTGCTCGACTGGCGTTTCGCCGTGTACGGCTCCAAATCCATGGAGGCGGCACAGGTGACGTGCGGCGGTGTGGACACGACAGAGATCGATAACGAAACGATGGAATCAAAGAAAGTTCCGAAGCTCTATATAATTGGAGAGTTGACGGATGTGGACGGAGATTGCGGCGGATATAATCTGCACTGGGCTTTTGCCTCTGCAACACTTTGTGCAAGAGCACTGTAGGGAGGAATGCATTTGCTGAGAATGAAAAAGGACCTGGACGAGAGGTTTCATAGCGGAAAACCGCTGGCGGTCGGCTTAGTCGGCACCGGGAAGATGGGCGCGGGGCTCATCGCACAATTACGAGCGCTCCGGGGGATCCATCCCGCGGTCGTCGTCAACCGAACGCCGGAAAAAGCGATCGACGCGCTTTGTCGCTCAGGCTATGATCGTTCTGATTTACAGTTTGTCGAAAGCGCACAAGCCGCTGTGAAGGCGAACGAAATGGGGAAAATCGTCATCAGTGACGACTACCGCATCGCTTTACAGCTGCCACTGGAAGGAATTGTCGATGCGACGGGCAACCCGTCCCTCGGGGCGGAACTCGCCTGCGCCACCATCGATGCACATATGGATATCATCATGTTGAATGTCGAAACTGACGCCGCCATCGGCCCGATCCTCTACGAGAGGGCGAAGAAAGAAGGCGTTATCTACACCGGATCCGCCGGAGACGAACCCGGTGCGATCATGGAACTATGCGACTTTGTCCTCGGCAACGGCTTCAAGCTGCTCGCCGTCGGCAAGGGAAAAAACAATCCGATGAACCTGTATGTCACACGGCGAGAGATCGAAGAGCGCGCTATTGCGCGCGGACTGCGCCCTGAAATGCTCGTAGGCTTTGTGGACGGCACCAACACGATGATCGAGATGACCTCTGCGGGCAATGCGCTCGGCTTCGTGCCGGATGTGCCCGGCGGGTACGGCAAGACGCTAACACTTAAAGACATGCCCGACTTCTACCGCACGAAAGAAGACGGCGGTTCGCTTCATCAGTACGGGATCGTCGACTACTCCTTCGGCATCGCGCCGGGGGTGTATGCCATCGCGACCACGGAGTCGGAAGATGTGCGCGACCTGATGCGTTATGTCAGTATGGGCGACGGACCCAACTACGCATTTCATCGCCCGTTCCACCTGACGAGTCTGGAGACGCCGACCTCGATCTATCGAGCGATCGTAGGCCGCCAGCCGACAATCGCCCCCGAAGCGGGGCAAGTTTGCGACACCGTGGCCATCGCCAAGCGGGACATCAAAAAGAACGAGCCCGTGTACGGCATCGGCTCCGACGACGTGTACGGACAGATGGTCACCCACGAGGCGCAACAGCGGGAGAACACCGTGCCGATCGCACTGTTCACCAGCGGCACCAAAGCCTTGGTCGACATCCCGAAAGACACACCCATCCGCGCAGACATGATCACGCAAACCGAAAAACACCTGATCCACCGCTTGCGGGAAGAGCAGGATTTGTGGGAGAAGCAGAGGTAACGGTAAAGCCGACACGGTACTTTGGTGTCGGCTTTGTGATGTTTGTGAAAGGATAGATAACAGCACAATCGGCTTGACACAGCCCTTGGCTCTCGATATACTAAAATAGTGTCCAAATGAATGGCTATGAACGGAAGAGTAGGGCTGCGGGGCTTGTAGAGAGTGGAGTGGATGGTGAAAACTCCAAGGAGCCGGAGCGTGAAGATCACCCGTGAGCCGGAGCGGTGCTCCCGTTTCGCGTGCGTTAACGTAAGAAAAGAGACAGACGGAGTCTGTCATTCGGGTGGTACCGTCGAAATGTACATTTCGTCCCTGCATTATGCAGGGACTTTTTATTTGATTAGGAGGAGAATGCATGAAATTTGAAGAACTGTCAAAGCTTCAAACTTCCAAACGAGAAGAAGAGATATCCAAGTATTGGAACGAGATCGACCTGTTGAAACGCTCGGTCGATGAACGAAAAGAAGGGGCTCCCTTTGTTTTTTATGAAGGACCGCCGACGGCAAACGGCAAACCGGGGATTCACCACGTCATTGCAAGAACGCTGAAAGACCTGACCTGCCGCTACAAGACGATGAAAGGCTACAGAGTCGAGCGCAAAGCCGGTTGGGATACGCACGGCCTGCCGGTCGAGATCGAAGTGGAGAAGGAGCTCGGGCTTCACAACAAACAGGAAATTGAAGCGTACGGCATCGAAGCTTTTAATAAAAAATGTAAAGAGTCGGTCTTCCGTTATGAAAAACTATGGCGCGAAATGACGGAACGCATCGCCTATCTGGTCGACATGGATGACCCTTATATCACGCTAGAAGACGACTATATCGAATCGGTATGGCATATCTTAGATAAGATGAACAAAGACGGAGCGATCTACGAAGGGCATAAGATCCTGCCGTATTGCTCGCGTTGCGGTACCGGACTCGCCAGCCACGAAGTGGCGCAAGGCTATCAGCTTGAGAAGACGGAAACGGTGATCGCGAAGTTTAAAAGAGTCGACGAAGACGCGTACTTCCTCGCTTGGACGACGACGCCTTGGACGCTACCTTCCAACGTAGCGCTGACCGTTCACCCAGACGAAGAGATGGTGAAAGTACGACAAAACGGAGAAGTGTATTATCTGGCGAAGAAGTTGGCGACCAAAGTCCTCGGTGATGACTATGAAGTGCTGGAGACGATGCTCGGCAAGGAATTGGAGCACGTGCGCTACGAGCCGCTGATGGACTTCGTTCCGGTGGAGGGCAATGCCTATTTTGTCACGCTGGCTGACTATGTCACCTCTGAAGACGGAACCGGTATCGTCCACACGGCACCGGCTTTCGGGGAAGACGACTATCAGAACGGCAAGAAATACAACCTAGCTTTCCTGCAACCGGTCGATCTGGAAGGGAAATTCACCCATACGCCGTGGAAGGGCATGTTTGTTATCGACGCGAATGCGCCGATCATCGACTGGCTCAAACACGAGGGCAAAGTCTACTCAAAACAGCGCATGGAACACAACTATCCGCACTGCTGGAGATGTGACACGCCGCTCTTGTATTACGCAAACCCCTCTTGGTATATCGAGATCACGCGTGTGAAAGAGAAGATGATCGAAGAGAACAAGAAGGTCGACTGGTATCCGGATTTTGTCGGCGAGAAGCGCTACGGCAACTGGCTGGAAAACCTCAACGACTGGGCGATCTCCAGAAGCCGATACTGGGGCACTCCGTTCCCGATGTGGCGCTGTAAAGACTGTAACAAAACCGAATCGATCGGTTCCAAAGCGGAGCTCATCGAAAAGGCGATTGAAGACATCGATGAGTCGATCGAACTGCACCGCCCCTATGTGGACGACGTGCACATCAACTGCCCGCACTGCGGCGGTGTGATGGAACGCGAGAAAGACGTCATCGACGTATGGTTTGATTCAGGCGCGATGCCTTTTGCCCAGCATCACTACCCCTTCGAACACAAGGACGATTTCGACAAATACTTCCCGGCAGACTTTATCTGTGAAGGGATTGACCAAACGCGCGGATGGTTCTATTCGCTGATGGCGATCTCCACGTATATGACCGGACGGTCGCCCTATAAGAGCGTACTCGTCAACGACCTAGTCCTCGACAAAGACGGCAAGAAGATGAGCAAGTCCAGAGGCAACACACTGGATCCGTTCAACCTCATCGACGAATACGGCGGAGACGTCATTCGCTTCTACTCGCTGTACGTTTCGCCGCCATGGGTACCCACGCGCTTTGACGTAGAAGGCCTGCGCGAAGTTGAATCCAAGTTCTTCCGCTCCTTTAGAAATGTGTACAATTTCTTCTCCCTGTATGCGAATACCGAAGAAGAAAACGCATTTGATACGGCCGTTCCCTACGCAGAGCGTCCGGAGATTGACCGCTGGATCCTGTCTCGCTACAATCACCTGGTCGCCATGTATCACACCGAAATGGACCGCTTCGAACTCACGAAAGTCGTGCGCGCGATCAACGAGTTCGTCATCGAAGATTTGTCCAACTGGTATATCCGAAGAAACCGCCGCCGCTTCTGGAAAGGTGAGATGGACGACGACAAACGTGCCGTTTACCAAACCACCTACGAGATCCTCAAAGGGGTCAGCCAGCTGATGGCGCCGTTCACACCGTTTATCGCGGAGGAGATCTTCCGCCACCTGACCGGCGAAGAATCCGTCCACTTGACGCTTCTGCCCGAGGCGGACGAAGCACAATACGACGATGCGCTGGAAGAGAAGATGGACCTCGTGCGTGCGCTCGTCACATTGGGACGCGCCTCACGTGAAGAAGCGAAGATCAAAGTGCGCCAGCCGCTCACCGGGATCGTCGTGGACGGCAAGTACGAGAGCATTCTGTCCGACCTGACCGAGCTGATCCAAGAAGAGCTGAACGTCAAAGAAGTGAAGTTCTCGCAAGATCTCGCGGAATATATGGACTTCTCTTTGAAGCCCGACTTCCGCGCAGCGGGTAGCGTTCTGGGCAAGAAGATCAAAGCGTTCCAAAACGCATTGAAAGAAGTGGATGCCAAGGCGTTTCTCGACGAAATGCAGGAGAAAGGCCAGATCGTGTTGACGTTAGACGGCGAAGAGGTCACCATTCTTCCGGAATATGTGCTCACACAGATCACGGCAAAAGAGGGCTTTAATGTCAGTATGGAAAACAATGTGTTCGTCCTGCTCGATACGACGCTGACGCCCGCACTCGTGCAAGAAGGCTATGCGCGCGAGTTCGTCTCCAAAGTGCAGCAGATGCGCAAAAGCTTGGATTTCGACGTACTGGACACCATCCAAACCAAGTACGCGGCATCCGATGAGGTGGCCGAAGCACTCACCGCTTACGAGGAGTTCGTTAAGCAGGAGACGCTCACAACGGAGCTCGTACGCGAAGCCGAATTGGATGCGGAGACCGTCGCGCTGAATGACGCGAGCGTGCAGATTGTATTGGAGAGAAACGCAAGATAGATGGAGAGAGGTGCGCCGAAATGGCGCACCTTTTTGGGTATAGAATGAACGGTGATAATATGAGATTACTGAACTATTGTATGATAACAAATGGCAGTCGCGTGCTCGTGCAGGACAAGGTGAAAGTGCACGGGTGGGAGGGGCTTACCTTTCCCGGCGGCAAAGTAGAGCCGCATGAGAGTTTTGATGCCGCGGTGCGCCGCGAGGTGCTGGAAGAGACGGGTCTCACGCTGGGTCGCATTACATTTTGCGGGCTGTTGCAGTGGAGTTATGAGGACGGAAGACGAGAAGTGGTCTTCTGTTATAAAAGCGACGACTTTACCGGTGAGCTGATTAGAGAGACGCCGGAAGGCCCCGTGTTCTGGATGGAATGGGATGACTTTATGCAGGCGGAAGGACATGCGGAATTTATCGATGCGTACTTGCGTGTCTTATTAGATGAAAATGTGACGGAAGCATACTGTCATTATGTACCGGGAGAGAAAAATGAGTTTCAATTTTTTGAGTGAGACCATCGTCATCGATGATGAGCTGACCTTAGGCCTTCCACAATCGGAAGAAGAGGAGTTTACGATTTACAAGCTGATCCACGAAAATCGGGATCATCTGTTGCCGTGGATGGACTGGATCCACATGTTGACATTCCCCGGGCAGAAGAGAGTGTATCAGATGTGGCGAGAGTTTCCGATTGAAAAGGGATTTGAGCGCATATTGTATTACAACGGATCACCGATCGGTTCCTGCGGGATTCGTCTGCAGGGAAACGGCTATGCAGAGATCGGCTATTGGATTGCGAAGGAATATACCGGTCGGGGGCTTGTGACAAGAGCGGCTGCATTCCTGACTGAGACGGGCTTTACATCCTATGAGCTACACCGCGTCGAGATTCACTGTGCGAAAGAGAATCAAAAAAGCGCCAATGTCGCCAAGCGATTGGGGTATACGCACGAGGCGACCTTGCGTGAGCGACATAAACTAATGGACGGCTATCACGATTTAGAGGTATACGGAATTTTGGAAACAGAATGGGAGGCGAGTCGTGAACGATTATCAACAGGCGAGAGAATGGGTTAAAGAGGCAAAACACATCGTGTTTTTTGGCGGAGCCGGCACGTCGACGGCGAGCGGGATCCCCGATTTTCGCAGCGAGACGGGCTTGTACACCACGCAAAAAGAAGAAGTGATCGCGCCGGAGTACGCGCTGAGCGCCGATTTCATGCGTGTGGACCCCGATCGGTTTTCTCGCTACTACAAGAAAAACCTGGTCTTTCCGGATGCAAAGCCCTCAAAATTACATGAAGTCTTAGTGAAGTGGGAGAAGGAAGGCAAGCTGGAAGCTATCATTACACAAAATATCGATCGACTCCACCAAAATGCAGGATCAACGAATGTGATCGAGATCCACGGCAACTTGTCGGATCATTACTGCATGGATTGTGAAGCGCGATATGACCTAGACTTTGCGCTGCAATTTGAGAACAGCGCCATCTGCGAACGTTGCGGCGGCTTTGTGCGTCCGGATGTGACGCTGTACGGCGAGATGCTCCCGGATAATGCCTTAGGCAATGCGATCGAAGCGCTGGGCGATGCCGACTTGCTGATCGTCGCCGGTACTTCACTGGTCGTCTACCCGGCAGCGGGGTTGCTGCGTTATTTCGGCGGCTCTCGCTTCATCTTGATCAACAAACAGGAAACAGCGGCCGATCACAAAGCGGATCTGGTGTTTCGTGAAGACATCGGTGAGGTGTTGGAACACATCTCGGGAGGCAATAATTGAAAGAGCTCTATATGACAAGACATGGACAGACCGAATGGAATATCGAACGCCGCCTGCAGGGGAGCGCAAATTCACCGCTGACGGAGAAGGGCGTGCGCGATGCCAAAGAACTGGCGAAGCGCGTAGCGGAGATTCCGTTTGACAAAGTGTATACGTCGGATCTGCTTCGCGCCGTGCAGACGGCGGATTTGCTGACCGAAGGACGCGAGATCCCGCGCGTCGTACTGCCTGAGCTTCGCGAGATGCGCATGGGGCGCTGGGAAGGGCAACTCATCGCGGATATGACGGAGTCGGACAAGGAGCAATACGAGAACTTCGTGAGCGGGTCTCCCGAATTTGCCGCACCGGGCGGAGAAACCATCCTCGAGGTGCGGATGCGCGCGGAAGAAGCGCTTGCGGTCATCGAAAAAGACGAGGCGGAGATCATTCTCGTGGTGACCCACGGTATGCTGCAATCCCAATTGTTGGAAATCTTACAGGGACGGCCGTTTGGTGAGAACACCCGCGTTTTGCCGGGTACTGCGCTCTCCCATTTTACGTACGAAGACGGCAAGTATACGGGAGTACTCGTAGGTTGCACCCGACACATGGAAGGATAGCGACACATGAAGATTAAGTGGAACAAGCGGTACCTGACGATCGCGGTGTACGCATTTCTCGTGATTGCCTTTGCGATCCTATTTTTTCGCGTGACCGAAAATATCGGAATTGAGAGTTTGCGACCCGCTCGGATCCTGGCGATGCTCACCCCGATCCTGATCGGTCTGGTGATCGCTTACCTCGTCAATCTATTGCTCACTTTGTTTGAAACGAAACTTTTGAATCGCGGTCGTTTTAAGACGATGAAACCGGAGAAAAAGAGGGGGATCGCCCTGCTCTTGTCGTACCTAAGCTTCATCTTGATCGTCATCGCATTTTTGGGGATGCTCTTACCGCGCCTCGTCGAAAGCGCGCAGGCGCTCGTGACATCGGTTCCGCAGAATATCGGCAACACGACGGAATGGGTGCAGGAATTCATCCGTAATCGAAACTGGGATGTACAGATCGAGAAGTACTTAACGGAGCAATGGCAGAATCTGGTCGCTTGGGTGAATGGATTTTTGACGAATACATTACCCCATGTGGGCGGCTTTTTGTTGTCGACGCTTACCAATCTGATCAACTTCTTCCTCGGCTTCATCCTGTCCATCTATTTCCTGATCCGCAAAGAGCATTATGGCGGTATCGTCAACAAGATGCTGTTTGCATGGCTGCCTATCGGTGCCGCCGAGCGCACCATCGAGATCGCAACGCGCATGGACACCCTGATGAAGCAGTATATCAAGGGGCAGCTTTTGGTGTCGTTTACACTGAGCGTCTTCTTCTTTGTGATCATGCTGTTGATGGGAACACCGTATCCGCTTTTGCTCACCTTTATCCTGTTCGTAACCGATCTCATCCCGGTGGTCGGGCCATGGATCGGGTCGATCCCCGTCATTTTGCTGATCTTCTTGTCGAATCCGGTGAAGGGATTGTGGTTCATCCTCGTCATCCTCGTCGGACAACAGCTGGAAGCCAATGTCGTCTCGCCGAGAATTCAAGGGCAGCAGATGGGCGTATCCGCGTTTTGGATCCTCGTGACCTTGATCGTCGCCAACCACTTTTTCGGGCTGGTCGGTATGGTCGTTGGGCTGCCGGTCTTTGTACTGATCTATTCCCTGATGCGAGACACCGTCAACGAAAGGTTGGAAGCGCGTGGGCTTTCCACAGAAATGGACGACTACATCGGCGTTTCGAAGAAGAGTTTACCGGTTGAAGCCGATGCGGTCCCGATTACTGCCGCGATCGACAGAGAAGAGTTTTCTTCAGACGACTCACCTGCAGAAGCGCCGGAAAACGAGGAAGAATCCTAAATTCGGGCGGCAAGCTTTGGGTGAATAGTGTATAATAATTGCATAGGTAAGCGGAGGTAAAATATGGAGAGAATGATCATTGAAAGAAGTCCCGGCCTGACAGGCAATATCCGCGTAATGGGTGCTAAGAACTCGGCGCTGCCGATTCTGGCCGCAACATTGCTGGGAACAGAAGAAATTGTTTTGTATGATGTACCTTCCCTGAAAGATGTGGAGGTTATGATAAAAGTTTTGGAATCCTTGGGGGCAGAAGTTGAGTATTTGGAGCCGACGACGGTTCGCATCAACTCTGCCAATGTCGACAAGACCGAGCCGCCGTATGAACTGATGCGCCAGATGCGCGCTTCGTTCCTCGTACTGGGGCCGATTTTGGCGCGCCTCGGAACGGCGCGCACGTCGATGCCCGGCGGATGCGCAATCGGCGCACGCCCGATCGACTTGCACTTAAAAGGGTTCCGCGCATTGGGAGCCACCGTCACGGAGAACGACGAAGAGTTTTATGTCGAGGCCTCCGCACCGGACGGCCTCATCGGAGATGCCTTGTATTTAGACTTCCCATCGGTCGGTGCGACGCAGAATATCATTATGGCGGCCACTCTTACACGAGGAGAAACCATTATCGAAAACGCCGCGAAAGAACCGGAAATCGTCGACTTGTGCCAATTCCTTAACAAGATGGGAGCCGATATTAAAGGCGCCGGCACCTCCAATATTCGCATCAAAGGCGTGGAGAAACTAAAGGGCACAAGGCACAGCATCATCCCCGACCGCATCGAAACGGCGACGTTTATGATCGCCGCCGCGATGACCAAGGGTGACTTGCTGATCGAAAATACCATCCCCGACCACGTGCATCCGATCAGCGCAAAGCTGAAGGAGATGGGCTGTACCGTGGAAGAAGATGAAGAGATTATTCGCGTGAAGGGACCGGAGAAATTGATCCCAACAAGCATCAAGACCTTACCGTACCCCGGTTTTCCGACCGACGCCCAAGCGCAGTTTATGGCGATGCTGACGATCTGCCCGGGCAAAGAGTCGCGCGTGGTGGAGACGGTGTTTGAGAACCGATTCATGCATGCCGAAGAACTCATTCGCATGGGCGCCAATATCAAGACGGACGGCAATGAGGCGATCGTTCGCGGCGTGAAAGAACTCTACGGAGCCGAAGTACGGGCGACTGACCTGCGCGCCGGCGCAGCTTTGATCCTCGCGGGCATGGTCGCCGAAGGCAAGACCATCATGAGCGACCTGTACCATATCGACCGCGGCTATGTCGACTTTGAAGGTCGACTCCGATCCATTGGCGCGAACATCACTCGCGTCGACATGTAAGTGAGGCGTACGGATTGGCAAATTTTCGTAGAAATTTAGCGATTGACCTGGGAACGGCCAGCGTCCTCGTCTATGTGCGGGGAAAAGGGGTTGTGTTAAACGAGCCCTCGGTGGTCGCTCTTGACGTGTTTACCAATAAAATCCTGTCCGTTGGCGCGGAAGCGAAGAAGATGCTAGGGCGCACGCCCGGCAATGTCATCGCCAAGCGGCCGATGCGTGACGGCGTGATCGCGGATTTTCAGGCAACCGAGCAGATGATTCGCTACTTTATGCATAAAGCGGTGGGACGCGGGCTCTTAGGACCGGATCTGATCGTATGCGTACCCAGCCAGATCACGCAAGTACAAAAGAGAGCCGTCTTGCAGGCGAGCAAACAAGCCGGTGCCAACAAGACCTACTTAATCGAAGAACCGCTGGCAGCCGCGATCGGAGCCGGGGTGGATGTATCCGACCCGAGGGGCAGCCTGATCATCGATATCGGCGGCGGTACGACGGATGTTGCCGTCATCTCCATGGGTGGGCTCGTCATCAGCAAGAGCATCAAAACCGCCGGAGACGAATGCGACGACGCGATCGCCGACTATGTGCGCAAGAACTACAATATGATCATCGGAGAAAGAACCGCGGAAGACTTAAAAATTAAAATCGGCAGAGCCCTTCCCATGAAAGAAGAAGAGTTTATGGAAGTGAAGGGGCGCAATTTGATCGACGGACTGCCCGTCAAAGAGACCGTCTCCTCCAATGAAATGGCCGAGGCGCTGCAGCGCCCTGTGCTCGAGATCATCGATACCGTGCATCGCGTGTTGGAGAAGACCCCGCCGGAGCTCGCCGCCGACCTGTACGACCGCGGCGCGATTCTCACCGGAGGTGGCGCCATGATCACCGGACTCGACAAGGCGATCAAAGAGCGCATCGGCATCGAAGTGCGCTTAGCCGAAAACCCCATCACATCCGTCGTGCGCGGCACCGGCAAAGCCCTGCAGTGGATTGACATGCTGAAAGCCAATGAAACCAAGACTTTCGGTGTGCAGCGACGTATGTTTGAAGAGCATGAGCAGTTGAGAAGACGATAAGCAGAGTAATCCTCGTTCGTCGCGCTCGGAAAACTCTTTTCGGCACGCTCACGGCCGCTCGGCCAAGATATGGCCTCAAAGAGTATTCCGAACGCTCCCTCACTCTTGTACGATCTATAGAATGTCTATAACTACAGATACCGCAAGCCGCGGTATCTTTTTTACACTTCAATAATAAAAGATAATCATCGGCAAAGAAATAACTTCCAAGAAAGTGTTTACATTCGTTTGGCAAGGGTATATACTATTTACAAGAAAAGAGGTGATTCCGATGGGAGATACGCCATGGGAGTGTGTTGAAGGTTCTGTTTTCACCGGAATCTTCGCCACAAAAGAATTTGCAAGAGAGTAACTGCAAAATATAAAGAGGGCTAAATTGCCACAGTGACGAAAACTTTTTTCGATATTATTTTTGTAGTTCGGAAGAGCAGGAAAAGATCGACGGAAATATCCGGATGAGATCTTCCACATACGATATCTAAACAGAGATATCGGGGAATAAGAACTGAATGCGTGGATGCAAGGTTAGTGTTACATTGTCCAAGAAAAATGACAACAGAACCCGCCTTACCCAAGGAAAATATAAATTCCGCAGGCAACTGAGCATGGACGCAGACAATTCGAAAGGAATGCTGTTCATCTTGCTAAATAAACAATTGAATAAACTCAGAGGATAAGAAATACGCTGAGTGAGTAACCATTTTCCCATAATGCGACGCCGATGCAAGGCAGACGACTCGATGGAGTCCCCCGATGCAGGCCGCAGAAATTGAGAGACACTCGAGATGGCGAACGCCATCGGGAAATGATTATGA
>CAZEBB010000026.1:0-28034 GCA_964510345.1 uncultured Peptoniphilaceae bacterium | reverse complement strand
CCTACACCAACTGATAACACAACCCATCCCTCGTGCTATGCCACACAAGTTTCCCATGCCCAATTACCGGTATCCGCACCTGCAGATCCCATTCGGGGTATTGTCGTCGAAGGATCAAGCTGTCGCCGGTGAGAAGTGCGACAAAAGAAATATGCTCTTCTTTGGTCATCGGGTGGGAGGATGTGATGTAATAGTCGTTTTCGACGCGCTCTACGGTCAGTTTCTGGTCGTCTGTCGCTTTTTTCATCTCAAGTTCTTCTCGTTTGTCTCCGCAGCAGGTGACCTCTACCGCATTGGATGCGGTGATCACGTTGTTGCATTGTGGGCATACGTAAAATTTTGTGTTTTTCATGAGTTCTCCTTATCAATTGGAATCGATTTCAATCCATGGTATATTTAGTTTATCACATCCGAAAGAAAGGCTGTTTTCATTGAAAAAAATCTTGTTACTCGGCATGGGCGGTACGATCGCATCGGAAATCACGCCGGAGGGGCTCGCTCCGGAGATGACGCCGGAGCAGATCCTGAGCTTTGTTCCCGAAGTGTCCACGCTTTGCCATGTGGATACGCAGATGCTCTTTTCGATCGACTCGACCAATATCATGCCGTTTCACTGGCTGGCTGTTACCCGTGCAATCCGCGATCATTACGACGACTACGATGGCTTTGTGATCAGCCACGGCACGGACACGATGGCATATACCGCCGCTGCCCTCTCCTATTTGATCCAAGGAGCCAATAAGCCGATCATTTTGACCGGCGCACAAAAGCCGATTCACTTTGAGAATACCGATTCCAAAATCAACCTGACGGATGCGTTTCGCTGTGCGGTGTCGGATGACCTGCGAGGTGTACATATCGTCTTTAACGGCGATGTCATCCTGGGTACGAGAGCCCGTAAGACGCGCTCCAAGAATTTCCGCGCTTTCTCAAGTATCAACTATCCGTTTATTGCGACGATCCAAGACGGCTTTATGATGCAATACATTCCCTCTCCGGTCTCCGAGCGAACGGTCTTTTATGATGCGCTCAACGAACGCATCGGGCTTCTGAAGCTGATTCCCATCGCCGACTTATCGCTTCTGGAATTGGTCCTCGAAAAAAAAGACGCCGTGATCATCGAAAGCTTCGGCGTGGGCGGGGTGCCTTCGTATCACGGCGACGGCTTTCGCAAGATGATCAGCGCGTATGCGGACCAGGGCAAGTTCATCATCATGACGACGCAGGTGCCCAACGACGGCTCGGACCTCGGCGTATACCACGTCGGGTATTCTCTGAAAGGAAAGAACAATATCTTAGAAGCGTACGACATGACCACGGAGTGCGTCGTCGCCAAACTCATGTGGATCCTCGGGCAAACCAATGACAGCGACAGAGTACGGGAGCTTTTCTACCGACCGGTCGCGAACGATATTTTTATTCACCAGTAAGGAGGACGCTCATGGAAATTTTCCAACCGTTTATTGACAAGATCGACGATCCCGCAAAAAAAGAGCGCGTCGTGGAGGTACTACAATCCATCCACGAGCGCTATCCTGATCTCGGCATGCGCCTCGCGTGGAACCAACCGGTCTTTACCGATCACGATACTTTCATTATCGCGTTCAGTCTCGCCAAGAAACACATGGCCGTTTCGCCGGAAAAAGCGGGCTTACGAAAGTTTGCGAAGGAAATCGAAGAAGCGGGTTACGAGGCAACGCAGGAGATGTTTCGCATCCCTTGGAACGCCGAAGTCGACTACCCGCTTCTGTTCGACATGGTCGAGTTTAATGTAGAGGACAAAAAAGACTGCACGACCTTTTGGCGCAAATAGGCGAGCACAGCTCATCAATCGTCTTTCTTCGCGACTCTCGCTAAGAGTTCACCCAACCTGCGATTGACCTCATCATAATTCTCGCGCCGGTGCGGAAACGTGCACCGGCTGCAGTCTTTGATCCCGTTCTCTAAATACACGGGATTTCCTCCGCATTCCTCACCCAGCGCGTACAGCGGGCAGTAGCAAAAGAGGCAGTTGAAATCCTCCGGCCATGCCACGTCATGGCAAGGAAAGTACTCGCATGCCGTATGATGAATGAACTGATAGTTTTTCTTCTCGTTCATGCTCTCCTCCTTTTGATTCTCTTTCATTGATTCCCCTTTTCTCACCCCTACTTATCAATCTCAGCCGATATAAAGTATAATGCTCTCAACCATGACACGATGACGGGAGGCAAAATGAATAAAACTGACGTCTATAACTTCTTACAACAACAGAAGATTTGGTATGAAGTGACAGAACACGAAGCCGTTTACAATATGGTTGAATTGTCCGCCGTTGAACTGCCCTATCCGGATGCCGATGCAAAGAACCTCTTCGTGCGTGACGGTAAAAAGAAGAACTACTACTTAATCACCGTGAAGGGCGACAAAAGAGTGGACTTGAAAGAGTTCAGAAAGAACCAAAACACGAGCGCATTATCCTTTGTATCTGAAAACGACTTGATGGCGATTATGAAGTTGATCCCCGGCGCCGTTACCCCTTTCGGGCTCTTAAACGATGAAGAGCGTACCGTACAGTTTTATATCGATCGTGAGTTTTTTGATGGGCAAGGCTTAGTCGGTGTGCACCCGAACGACAATACCGCCACCGTTTGGCTGAAAGCGGAGGATTTGGTCGAAATGATTCGGTCGCACGGGAACGATGTACACATCATCGAAATACACTCTTGCCTTTAGAGTATAATAGACATAGATAAAGGAGGTGAGCGTTTGGACTTACGCCCTCGGGCTCAATCCCGATTACGATCATTTGAAATCATCCATCATCAAAAAAAAGACCCGGGGTTCATTCCCGCGATCGTTGCGATCGCCGCCTTTTGTCTTTTGATAGCGCCTGAAGTCCTCTACCATTTCTTTGGACACGCGTATCGCGAGTACTACCCTCTGGTACAGGATTGGGGCTTCCTTGTGGCGACAATCGGTATGGTTGTCCCGTTGCTGTTTGCACGAGGCGAACGCTCGGTCTCCCGCTTGGCATTAGCCGCTGTGTTTTGCGTCGTCCTACTTTATCTATTGCAACTTGGCACACACAAATACTACGGCCGATTCAGCGAAGAAGACCTCACCTTTACGAGGCGCATCCTTTTTTGTTGTCTCTCGCTTTGGCTCATCCCGAGTGTACTGCGAACATCGGCATCGGCGAAATTGTATCCGCTCTTTCTCGTGGCGGTTGCGGTCATCTTATCTGTCTACAGCCTCTATACGGAAACCGGCAGTTACCTGAGCCTCGCCGGCGTGCGCTCCGCCTATGCGATCAATATCACGTCGATCTTCTACAACCGAAACGCCTTCGGGCAGCTGTTGATGATGAGCTTTTTTGCCGTCTTTTTGGTCCGGCCGGACAAACGCGGCGGCGATGTGCTCCTGCTGAGTTTTCTCTTCCTCGTGATGACGGCAACTCTCGCGCGGGCGGCGCTCCTCGGTGTCGTCGTGTTTTTGTTTTTCTATGCGTGGATGAACATGAGCATCAAACCGATCTTTTTTCGCGTGATGATCATTGGCGCTCTGTTATTTGTACTGGCTCTTTTGTACAAGCCCTCACTCTATACCTATATCTCCCAAATCCTCTTGCGTGGCTCCGCCGGCGACACCGGTCGTTCTGCGGCATGGTGGTTCGGTCTGCAGCAGCAGGATACACTCGGTTGGCTGATCGGAAGCGGCATGCAAACCTCTCTGACCGCACTGCAGGAGTCGCCGATCGGCATGCAGCACTACCACAGTTACTATATCGGCAATATCGTAGCCGGCGGCTTTCTCTTATGCGCGGCGCATCTCTTTCTCTTCTTAGAGTTTCTGGGACTGTATGAGAAAATGAGTCTGACCGGAAAAAAAAGAGCCGGCGTGTACCTATGTGCCGTATTCGCCTTTTATGCCTACGCCTTTTTCGACAACGCCGCCTTTTTGATTCCGGGCTATGAAGGCATCTACATTACATTTTTGCTTTTGACGATCCCATTATGTATGACCGATACAACCTACGCACAACCCGAAAGGAGTCCCCATGTCCACCTTACGAATTCATGATTTTGCCACCCGTATTCTCAAACGCGCTCTCATCATCTTAGCCGTCGGCATAATCGGTGCCATTCTCGCGTGGCAGTTGCAGGCGAGAAGCACCCCCTCGTACCGAGCCAAAGCATCATTTGTCGTCGGCCCGCCAAAAAGCGCGGAAGTCGGTTCCTTTACAACAAACGACGCCGCTCTCAACCGTCAGCTCGTCGAAACCTATGTCGACCTATCCGAGTCGTATATCGTCAGCAAAGTGGTTTCCGAACAGCTCGGCATCGCTCAGCCGGCCATCGACCGCGCCTACGACGCCTATCAACGCAGCGACTCACTCGTCATCCAGGCGACGGCTGATTACAGTGACCCGGATACCGCCATCGCCATCGTCAATAAAAGTGTGGAAGTCACATTAGAAGAAGCGCCGAAGATCATGAAGATCGACCACTTGACCCAAGTGGACGTCGCCCAAACCGCAGAGCTCCGCAGCCCTTCTCGCCGATACGCGCTCGTGCTCGGCGCATTGGCCGGGATGCTCCTCACCATGCTCGTCGTCAGCTTTGTTCCCACCAAAGCGGAACGAGAGCTCGCCACAGCACGAACACAAAAAAAGGACCTCCTTTCCCAGAAGATCCAAAAGAAAACAGACAATCATCAATCAGAATCGTAATGCTAGGCTCCTTTCCATCGGTGGAAAGGAGTTTTTATTTCACTAATTGGTAAATCGACTGATCAGCGCTTGGTCAATCAGTTTGCGGATCTCGGCCAACAATTGTTTGCCGCTTTCGATACGATTGCGATTCATGATCAGGTACTCGCCCAATACGAGCAGTAACCGTTCCAAAAGCATTTGCTGCTCGGGTTCTCGCGGCATGCGTAGCTCGTGTACTTTGGATGAGCCGATCGTACGCGAGATAATTTCGGTACCGGCATATCCGAATGTGTCAGACAGGATGTCTCCGAGGAGTCGCGCCTTTAGGATGGGATTGCGCGCCATCGGGTCGATCACCAGTGAATCGTAATTATTTTCATACTCTACAACGAACCGGTTAAGGATTCGTTCCATCGTCTCTTCGACCCAAAAAGTAAACTCCTCTTTTCCTTCGACCTCGGAAATATAGGAAATCATCCATGGGAAGAACAAGTTGCCGATCAGTGTGCCGATATCAAAACCCATCGGGCCATAAAATGCGTGTTCCGGGTCAAATACTTTAATCGTGTCTTTATTGATAAAGATCGAACCGGTATGTAAGTCTCCGTGCAGCATGGATTGCGCAAAATTTTTGAACCGGTATTTCAAAAATCCGACTTCGGCCTTCAAGGGCTCGTTCTCATAGATACGCTTCCATACAAAGTCTGCGTTTTCGGTAACGAACTCATTTTCTCCCGGCATGTCCTGATACGGTTCCGTGAAATTTAAGCGCTCCGTCATGGCACACATCTCAGGGTTGTACAGCCTGCGTACCGCGGCCTTCTTCTGTTGAGAAGGCGTGACGATATCGGTCGTGCGAAATAGGGTCTCAAATAGAAATCGGGAAATTTGAGCGGCGAAATTCGGGAACGTCTTGTAGCTGATGAGCGCCTCTCTAAGGATTTCAAAGTCTTTCATATCCTCCATGATGATCATGTGTCGCTCTTTGTCATAATGGTAGATCTTCGGTACAAAATTCGGTACGATCGCACCAATCGATTGCAGCTGTTCATGTTCGATTTCTGAGCGATTCGTGCTCAACAGCTGTTTCTCCCGACTGCGGATATGTTTGTCTGCGTGTTTCACGATCACGGAATTCCCGTGAATATCTTCTACCCGATACACATAGTTCACACGACCTTCGCCCACTTCGTAGCAATACGCGTTTTGCGCGTCGATAAAGTCGATGACTTGGGTTGTGAATTCGATAATTTCTCGATTACGATCCATAAAATGCCCCTCTGTACTTGCGTTCACTTTGACTGTTCCGTATTGGACAGTCGACATGCGATGGTGAACAGGATAACCTTCGCATTCCGATATCGTTATCATAACACACGTGCGCTTTTGATACCATAGCCGCCCAATGCTGTGAACATAGCCATTTCATCCCCTTGGGGATTATGATATGATACAGAAAGCAGGTAAGGAGGTATCATGAAAATTGCCATTGTCGGCGCTTTGGACTCGGAACTCTCGCTCTTGAGCCGAGCGCTGTCTCAAAAAAGTGAACACCCGTTGGGCGGCACCACCGCATGGACCGGTAGGATGGGCTCCCACAATGTCGCCCTTGTCAAACTCAGTGTCGGCAAAGTCAACGCCGCCAGCCGAACGCAGGCGATCATCGACGACTTCTGTCCGGATCTCGTCATCAACACGGGGATCGCAGGTTCCCTGCAAAAAGAAGTGCATGTCCTCGACGTCGTATTGAGCGAGTCATGCGTCTATCACGACTTTGATGCGCGAATTCAGGAAAAGTTCTTCCCGTTTCGCTCCCGTTTCATCGCGGACGAACCCATCGTACAAAAAGCCCAAGCCACCGCCGCAGCCATTGGCATGACACACCATGTCGGCACCATCGCAACCGGTGACCTCTTTGTCTCTGATCGTGAGACTAAGCACAGGATCGCCGAACAAACCGGTGCACTATGTGTGGAGATGGAGGGTGCTGCCGTCGCTCATACGGCGTTTATCAACCAAATTCCATTCCTTGTCATCCGCACCATCTCTGACAATGCGGACGACCAAGCGGAAATGGACTACGACACTTTCGAACAAAAAGCCGCCGATCAATCGGCACAATTTGTCGAACAACTACTGCAACATATAGAATAGGAGACCTCATGAAAAAAAGAATCGTTTGGGTCATTTTGGCCCTCTTCCTTCTCGCGGGATGCGGAGCCAAAGAGCAGACCCCGGCATCTGCCGTCAGTTCACTCTTAAAAGCCTATCAATCGGGCGACAAGGAAACATTTGAAGCCCATTTGATCAACCCGGAAACCGCCAACGCCTTCTTTGAAGCGCAAGAAGCCGACGTTCTCGATCAATTAATCATCGACGAGGCCAAAAAAATCACCTTCAAAGAGCCGACAGAAGCTATCAACGGCGACGAAGCCGACGTCACGGTCAATATCGAATACCCGGACATCAGCGTCCCGTTCACCGAAGCCTTGGGTGAAGCCATGGTGAAGGCGCAGGAAGAAGCAAACGCCGATCCGGACGCGCTTCTCCAAGAGATTAAAGAATCTGTCTCTACGAAGATAAAAGAAAGTGGAACCAAGATTACAGAAGATGTCGCAGTCAAGATGAAAAAAGTGGAGGGCACTTGGAAAGTCGACTACGACAATAGCCCGCAATTGCAAAATGCCCTGACCGGCAATTTAGCCGCCATCGCCGCACCGACTGAGTAATCTAACGGTTCGTTCGAGATGTTTAAGTGAGAGACCGGATTCCTCTTTGAGGCCATATCTTGGCCGAGCGGCCGTGAGCGTGCCGAAAAGAGGTTTCCGGTCTCGAACACTTACTGTAGCATTCAAAAAGCCGGAGTGAATCGCCACTCCGGCTTTTTTCTATTCCTCAAATGCGGGAATCCCATAGGTTTCGGCGACACGCGCCCAATCCATCGGCTCCACATAGTGCACCGCATTCCAGCCGCATTCTCGCGCCGCATGAATATTGCGGATATTGTCGTCGATAAAAAGAATCTCGTGAGGCACTACGCCGAAGCGCTGTTCAAACGCATGGTAGATCGCAGCCTCCGGTTTGAGGAGCTTGTCCTCGCAGGAGAAAAATCGCTTGGGAATATACTCAGCCATCGGAAGGCTTGCGACAAACGGGATGAATCGCCAGCCGGCATTGGAGAGGATCAGCTGCTCATAGCCCGCCGCATCCAATCGCTGCACGATGGGAAGTAAGCTCTCTTTCCCTTCCATTTGCTCGATCCATCCGGTCACCGCGCGCTCCACATGGGGTACGCACACAGGCGATACGACGGCTTTCACCTTTTCGATCACCTGTTCTTCGGTGAGCGTTCCCCGGTCGAGCTCCTGCCACAACTCGGTTTCAAAACAATTCTCGACCAGCTCGTCGATACATGCCGGGTCGACCAAATGCGGTAGAAAATCCCGAGGGAAGAAATCCACGTGGACACCGCCCAAATCCCATACGATCTTTCTAATCTTCACAAGATTCCCTTTCCGGTCAATGAGCCAGTCGGCTCATGACGAGTTTATCGCCGGTTTCGATGACCCAGTCCCCGGAGGGAATCATGGTCTTCTTGCCGCGCAGGAGGATGAGGATCCGCGTATTCGCCGCGATATCCAAATCTCTGATCTTCTTATTCACCCATTCGTGTTCTTCGTCGATCTCGACTTCCTTCATCGTGATGATGTCCGGATTTTTATTGTAGCTGATGGCGGACAAGACCAGCGAATCGCCTTCTTCGATCACCGACTGCCCGGTTGCGATCTCCACTCGTCCGCTCTTTTCCAACATGACGATGCGCAGATCTTCGGGGAAGTTCAACTCGGACAGATTCTTTCCGATCCACGGATTCCCCGGTCGTACCAGCGACTCGATAAACTGTACTTCGTGCTCCTCTTCATAATCGGAGAAGGTACGGCCGATGTCGCCGCCGGCTTCGTACATTTTTGTCTTCTTCGACATGAGCGGCAAGAGTCCGCCCTGTATCGACAGCGAAAGCAGTACGATCATAAAGACCATGTGGAAGATGTCGTTATCGAGCTGTACCCCCCATGAGACCGTGGTGATGGCGAATACGATGGATGCCGCTCCGCGGATCCCCGCCCACGAGACGATCAGTTTTTGGTTCAAGCTGCCTTTAAACGGCGCCATCAGCCCAAAGACCGAGATCGGTCGGGAGATAAATGTCATAAACAGCATGACGGCAAGCGAAGTCAGGAACACGCCCGGCAACGCACTGGGAGATGAAACCAGACCCAGCAGGAAGAAGATCACGATTTGCGTGAGTGAAGTCAAGCCGTCGAAGAAGCTGACGATTTCCTTTTTCCCCTGGTACTCGTGGTTCCCCAAGTGGATCCCTACGATATACGTACTCAAATACCCGTTGCCTCCCAGCATTTGCGGCAGTGCATAGGCGACGACCGCGATCGCCAACAGCAGGGTTTGCAGTAATCCCGTCGAAGAAATATTGATGCGATCCAACAGCATGACGGTGAGCTTTGAGATTAAAAACCCGAGTCCCAAGCCCAAGCCGACTTGCAACACCAGCATTTTCAGCATGCCGCCGGCTTCCACTTTGGAAAGCATCGCCGTCAATACGATGACGGTTAACATATAAGAGGTCGGGTCGTTCGAACCGGACTCCAGCTCTAACAATGAGTCCGTATGTTCTTTAAGTGTCAGGTTATTGGAGCGAAGGATGGAGAATACTGATGCAGCATCTGTCGATGCGACAACGCTACCCAAGAGCATCGCTTCCAACCAGTTAAACCCGAGGACATAGTGACAGAAAGCGCCGGTTAACAGTGCAGTCAAAATAACCCCCGCTGAGGCGAGGACAATCGACTGAGCCGCCACTTTTCTCGCGCGCTTCCAGTTGGTACCGAAGCCCCCGTAGAACATGATGATGATCAGGGCAGTCGAACTGATTTTTTCCGTGAGGACAAAATCATCAAAATCTAAGTTGACCGGTCCGGACTCTCCAAAGAACATACCCAAGAGAATAAATGCAAAAAGTACCGGGATCCCTAATCGATGTGATAAATTGCTCAGCACAACACTGGCTAAGATGATAATGGATACTAGTATGAGTACCTCGTTCATAATGGCCTCCTAAACAAAAGAATATCTATATCAAACTGCCATGCAGTCTTACATTGCGGCAAATCTAAGTGATTGATTTACCATTTGTATAAAAAAGTCCCCTATCCTCCTCTCGGCTTTCTTTTATTTACCCAATATCATCTTAATATCGATCAAATCCTTCTGAATTGATAGTAATTTAATTCGTAACGATTCATATTCGTCCAGTGTTTTAGGCGACTCGTCGACCCGCTGTTTCAACTCTTCCAGCATTTGAAACTGTTCTTGAATACGATCGAATTCTTCGTTAATTTCCCGGGTTTGTACCTCGGGATCGACGGTCGGGACAACGGATACCTCCGGAGCGCCGAGTACAAAGCTCTCCCCTTGGGTTGGCATCGAAACGTCGAGATCCCATCGTCTGCGAATCTCTTCCGCCAGCGGGCCCATCTCATCCATTTCCCCGTGAACCAAAAACACTTTCTTCGGTTTCTTTTCAAACCGCGAGAGCCATTCTAACAGCATCGGTTGATCTGCATGACCGGAAAATCCGTCCACGTTTTCAATCCGCGCTTTCACCGCGATCTCCTCGCCCAGCAGTTTTACTTCTTTGACGCCGTCTTCCAGCATACGCCCCAGCGTACCTTCCGCTTGGAAACCGACGAAAACGACAGCGCTGTTCTCTTCCCACAGATGGTGTTTGAGGTGATGGCGCACGCGTCCCGCCGTCGCCATGCCCGACGCCGAGATGATCACGCGCGGGAACGATGTCTTGTTGAGCATCTTACTCTCTTCTACATCTTTCGTCATATGAAGGTTGGAAAACACAAAGGGATTGTCACCCGAGCGGATGAGCGCTTGCGCTTCGTCATCAAAAGACATCGCATTTTGCATAAAGGCTTCCGTTGCAAGTTTTGCCATCGGGCTGTCCACGTAGATCGGAATTCTTTCATTTTCGGGCACATCTTTGCGACCAAACCACTCATTCATCTGATAGATCAGTTCCTGCGTACGCCCGACTGAAAATGCGGGAATGATGACGGTTCCGTTGCGGCTCGTCGTCTGACGGATGATTTCCATGAGTTTTTCAAACGCCTCTTTCTGCGGCTCATGTGTCGTGTTGCCGTAGGTGCTCTCCATGATCAGATAGTCGGCGTCTTCGATAAAGCTCGGGTCGCGGATGATCGGCTTATTGGGCATCCCCAAATCGCCGGAGAAGACCAGTTTCGAAACGCCATCGGCCTCGGTAATCCACAATTCGACGATAGAAGACCCCAAGATATGGCCGGCGTCTTGAAATCGCAACTTGATCTTCGGCGTCAAGGTGATCATCGCGTCATAAAACTGCGGCACAAAATGGCCCAGTGCGACTTCCGCATCGAGCGAATTGTACAGCGGTTCGATCGGCTTCTTCCCCGAACGAAGTCGTCTCGCATTTTCCCACTCCGCATCCTGTTCTTGAATCTTCGCACTGTCCATCAGCATGATGCGGGAGAGATCCGCCGTTGCTTGCGTCGCGTAGATCTTTCCGCGAAAGCCTTGCTTCACCAGAAGCGGCAGTCGACCGCTGTGGTCGATATGCGCATGTGAGAGGATGACAAAGTCGATATCCGCCGGGGTAAAACCTAAGGGATCCTCGTTCATCTTTTCCTCGTCGGCACCGCCTTGATACATTCCATAGTCCAAGAGGAATTTTGTATCCTCGGTCTCTATCAAATAACTGGAGCCCGTTACCATTCGAGCTCCGCCTAATGTCGTGAGTTTCATTAAGAACGCCTCCATTCTCCTCGATTTATATCCGATATGAGACACAAAAAAACAGGCACATGGGTTCTGTGCCTGTTTGAGGTGCAATTATTGGCTGATGATATCAGTCCACATCTGGTCGTACACATCCAAAATATCCGACGGATCGTTAAAGACTTCCAGCTTGTAGGCGTTCAGGTCCTTCGGATAGGCGACTTCGGAGTTTTTCATCTCTTCGGGAAGAAGTGCGACGCCTTCCGGGATCGGGATCGAATAGCCGATGTACTCGGCGTTTTTGGCTGCGATATCCGGGCGGCTCATGAAGTCGATGAACTTATAGGCATTTTCGATATTCTTCGCACCGGTCGGGATGACCATCGCGTCGATCCAAAGATTGCTGCCTTCCTGCGGGATCACATAACCCAAGTTTTCATTTTCTGCCAGTGCGACATAGGCGTCGCCGGAGTACATGATGGCCAGATCCGCTTCTTCCTGAATCATCATGTCTTTCGTTTCATCCAAGCGGTATGCGTAGACGAGCGGTTTTTGTTCGATCAAGCTTTGCTTGGCTTCTTCCAATTGCTTTTCGTCTCTCGTGTTCATCGAATACCCAAGGCGCGTCAGGGCGATCCCCATCGTGTCGCGCACGCTGTCCATCATGATGATGCGTCCGCTATACGCCGGGTCCCATAACACATTCCAGCTGGTCGGCGCTTCTGTGACGGCCGTCTTGTTGTACACGATGCCGAGCGTACCCCACATATAGGGTACGGAGTATTTGCCTTCGGCGTCAAATGTCATGTCTTTGAAGAACGTCGTGTCGATCTTGGCCTTGTTCGGAACCTTCGCCGCATCGATCGGCTGTACGAGTTCTTCTTTGATCATGCGGTCGATCATATAATCCGACGGCACGACGACGTCAAATTGCGTGCTGTCGTTTTTCATTTTGACATAGAGGTCTTCGTTCGTCACGAAAGTGTCGTAGACGACTTCGATGCCCGTTTCTTTTTCAAATTCTTCGAGTACATCCTTCTCGATGTATTCGCCCCAGTTGTACACGTTGACAACTTCTTTATTTCCTCCGCATGCGGTGAGTCCCAGCATCAGTAGGAGGAGAATTCCGATCCACTTTGTTTTCATGCTTTCTCCTTTTCGTTCTTTCGGTTGATTAATAGCAACAGCAGAATCATCGCGATAAACATCAATGTCGACAGGGCATTGATGACCGGATTGATGCCGCGTCTCGCCATGGAAAATATCGTCGTACTCAAGTTGGCCACCCCATGCCCCGTCGTAAAGAAACTGATGACGAAGTCGTCAATCGACAGGGTGAAGGCTAGCAGCGCCCCCGTGACGATCCCGGGGCGGATCTGCGGAATCACGATCTTCTTCAGCGCATAGAGCGGTTCCGCGCCTAAGTCCAGTGCCGCTTCATACAGATTGGCATTCATCTGCCCCAGTTTCGGAAGGACCGACAACACCACATACGGTACGGTAAAACTCACATGCGCTAAGAGCAAGGTCAGTAAGCCGGACGATAATCCGCTAAAGCCGAACAGCAGCATCAGCGAGACCGCCGTCACGATATCCGGATTGAGCACCGGCAAATAGTTCAAGTTCAAAACGGCGTTACGCGTTTTTGTTCGCAGGGAGTGAATACTCAGCGCGGCCATCGTGCCGATCACGGTACTGATGATGGTCGCCAATACAGCGACCAGCAGGGTATGGTACAGCGCGCGTAAAACCTCCCGGTCTTGGAACAGCTCGACATACCATTGGAGCGTAAACCCGTCCCATGACCCGCGCAACCGTGAAGCGTTAAATGAATAGAGGATCAGCACGGCGATCGGCGCATATAAGAAGATGAGCACCAATCCCATAAACAGCTTTTGTGGTACATTTTTCAAAAGAGACCACCTTCCTCTCGGGCTCCTTCCACGCGGTTTGATACGAACATGGCGACGATCATCAACGCCATGAGAATCGTGCTCATCGCCGAGCCGAAGTGCCAGTCGCCTGTCACCTTAAACTGCTGCTCGATCAAGTTGCCGATCAAGTTAAATTTATTGCCGCCTAAGAGTAGCGAGATCTCAAACGATGAAATCGCGGGGATAAACACCATCATAATGCCGGTAATCACACCCGGCAGGCTCAGCGGGAAGATGACTTTGCGAAATACCGTCGATTTGTCGGCGCCTAAATCTCTCGCCGCCTCGATCACCGACTTGTCCATCTTCTCCAAGATCGAATAAATCGGTAAAACCATAAATGGCAAGAAGTTGTAGACCATCCCGATCAGCACGGCACCTTCCGTGAACATGATGTCGATCCCCGGGATCCCGAAGAATGCGAGAAATTGATTCAGAAGCCCGTTTCTCGAAAGAATCGTCATCCATGCATAGGTGCGCAGTAGAAAGTTCATCCACATCGGGATGACCATCAACAGGAGCATCGTGCTCTTGTATTTCCAATGCGCATTGGCGATCATATACGCCACCGGATACCCGATCAACAGGCAGATCGCCGTGGCGACAAACGACACCCGTAACGAACTCCAAAGGATGCTCAGATATTGGGGTGTCATAAACCTTTCAAAATTTGTCAGACTGAACCCGCCATTGCCCGTCGTGAAGGCGAAGTATAAGACCAATAGCAGCGGTACCAGAATGAAAATCAGCAGGTATACATAGTAAGGGAGGCCTAAACGTCTAGGAAACATCGGATTTCCTCATGATGTGAATATACTCCGGAATAATCGACATCCCCACGCGGTCGCCTTCCTTTCGGTCGACGATCGAATGGATCATGTAGCGAAAATCATCCGTCTTCACCATCATCTCGTAGTGAACGCCCTTAAAGACGACCGACTCCACCACTCCGGTCAGCATCCCCTGCTCGGGTTGCACGATCTCGATGTCTTCCGGGCGAATGACCACATCGATGTTCTCGTTTTTCTCGAAGCCCTTGTCCACGCAGACGAACTCTCGGCCGGAGAACACGACGCGGTAGTCGTCGAGCATGACGCCGTCCACGATATTGCTCTCGCCGATAAAGTCGGCGACAAAGGCGTTTTCGGGCTCGTTGTAGATGTCGGTCGGGCTTCCAATCTGTTGGATAATCCCCTTGTCCATGACGACGATCGTGTCGGACATGGTGAGCGCCTCTTCCTGCTCATGGGTGACATACACAAAGGTGATCCCGACTTCCTGCTGGATTCGTTTCAACTCGGTCTGCATACCCTTGCGAAGTTTAAGGTCCAGCGCTCCGAGCGGCTCATCCAAAAGCAGCACCTCGGGTTCGTTGACCAGTGCACGGGCGATCGCGATCCGCTGCTGTTGACCTCCACTGAGGGAATCGACCGTACGGCGCTCAAATCCTGTCAAGTTGACGAGGCGTAGCATCTCTTTCACGCGGGCTCGTATCTCTTCTTCCGGCACTTTTTTAATCCGAAGACCGAATGCGATATTCTCAAATACATCCATATGTGTAAACAGGGCGTACTTCTGAAACACCGTGTTGACACTTCGTTTATGCGGCGGTACATTGCTGACATCCTGCCCGTGCAGGAGAATCTTGCCGTCGGTCGGCGTTTCAAATCCGGCGATCAGACGCAGGGTCGTCGTCTTTCCACAGCCCGAAGGACCTAACAGCGTCAAAAATTCTTTGTCGCGGATGGAAAGATTCATCTTTTTTAAGACCGGCTCTTCGCCAAATGACTTCGTGACATTGATTAATTCAATCGAATTTGCCAATTCGTACCCCCTAAAATACCGGTGGACAGCTCACCCAGAGCACATTGGCCACCGTTTTATTTTGATTTTCAATATAATGAACGCTGTCGCCTGTCAAATAGAAGGTCTGTCCGCGACGTACGACATGCGCGTTTTCTCCGATATGAAGCACGACAGAACCCGACAACACATAGCCGAACTCCTCCGCTTCGTGCGGCCCGTAGCTCTTGCTCTTCGCCCCTTGCGGAAGGGTCAGCAAGATGGGTTCCATGCGATTTTTTTGTGCATTGGGGATCACCCAATTCACCGTGTAGCCCAATGTTTCGTTGCGGGACTCAAAAAACTCATTTTCCGTAAACACGATTTTTTCTACCATCGGCTCCGTAAAAAACTCTTTAAGATCCGTTCCGAGAGCGTCCAAAATGTCGACGAGAGTTGCGATGGAAGGCGACGCCAATTCTCTCTCCACTTGAGAGATAAACCCTTTGGTCAGTTCGCTGCGTTCCGCCAATTCTTCCTGCGTTAAGTTGTTTTGTATGCGTAATCTTTTGATTTTTTCACCGATCTTCAATCGAGCATTTCCTCCTCTCACTAAACAAATAGTTTACAAAAGCTAAACACCGTTTCCTATTATAGAGAACCCGGCCTCAATTTGCAAGCAGAAAGCGTAAATTTAACATCGCTTATGTGATTCTGATATAATACACGCATGACACTAAGGAGGAGGTCCCATGCAAATCGATCTCGTCATCCCCTGCTATAACGAAGAAGAAGCCCTTCCCTTCTTATATGATGCACTCCAAGCGCTCGCCGATGTAGAAAGCGCACACCGGTTCCGCTTTTTATTTGTCGATGACGGCAGCCACGATAAAACACTACCGATACTCCGGACGCTCGCACAAAATGATGCGCGCGTGCTTTACGTGTCGTTTTCAAGAAACTTCGGGAAAGAAGCCGCGATGCTGGCGGGACTTCGCTCTTCGGATGCAGACGCCGTCGCCATACTGGATGCCGACATGCAACACCCGCCGTCTCTCGTATCGGAGATGATCTCGGCGCTTGAAGAAGGCTACGACATCGCAGCGGCCAGACGAACGCTGCGCGTCGGCCAACCCGGCTTGTATCAATGGGGTGCCAAACTGTTTTACAAACTCTCCAATCGCTTTTCCGACGTCAAAATGCCGCAAGGCGCCCAGGACTTTCGGCTGATGAAGCGCAAGGTCGTCGATGCGATCCTTTCCATGCCCGAATACCACCGCTTTTCCAAAGGGATCTTCAGCTGGGTCGGCTTTGATACGAAATGGATCGAGCACGAAGACGCCAAGCGCGTCGCCGGTACGACGAAATGGAATTTCTTTTCCTCGTTTCACTACGCAATCGAAGGCATTGTCTCTTTTTCCACCCGACCGCTCACGCTCATGGTGGGCCTCGGAGGTTTGATCGCCGGTGCCGGTTTTATCTACGCCTTGTATATCATCGTCAAAACCCTGATTCAGCAATCCGATGTTCCAGGCTTTCCCACAATCGTGTCGCTCATCTTGATCCTCTCGGGGATTACGATCCTATCGATCGGCTTGATCGGCGTGTATATCGCCCGTATCTATATGGAAGTCAAGTCGCGCCCGCATTATCTGATCGATGAAACCAATATTGTCAAGCGACCGTGATGAAAGAACTCCTACGAAAATTCGACACGCCGTTTTGGCGCTTTTTGATCGTCGGTGGCATGAACACAGGGTTGGGCTATGCGGTCACGCTCTTTTTGCACTACGGTTTGGGTTTTGAAACTCGGATCGCACAAGCGCTCAACTTCGTCATTTGTTTTCCCGTCGCCTACACGCTGCAGGCGCTCTTTGCCTTTCGCGTACCGTGGTCGTGGAAACGGCTTGCGATCTATCCGCTTTCCAATATTCCGAGTCTGCTCGTGCAGCTGGGCGTCACGACACTCGCCACGCGCGCGGGTATCGAAGCGTCGATTGCGTATCTTATCTCCTATGTCGTCGCCATACCCGTGATGTATATCGTAGTTCGCTTCCTGGTCGGCGACAAGAAGTCGACAGAATCATCCCATAAGTGAGGTTCTCATGCACTTAGAAGAAAGAACAAGACAACTGAATCGAAAATATGTGATTCTCTTACTGCTCGTACTCTTTGCTTTCACTCTGTGGATCAGCTGGGGATTCCCTCCGACCGGAGACGACTGGAATCGCCTCGTCTTCAAAAAGAGAACTCTGGAAGGCTTTGTCGATCTGGTGAAGAATCACTACGAGACTCTGAACGGCCGCGTACTGGGCAATATCCTATCCTATGTTTTGATCAAACCGCCGATTGTTCGGTATCTGGCAAAAGCGGTTTCGATCCTCGCCCTCACGGTGCTCGCAGCCAAACTGTCTCGCATAAAAAGGCCCATCGCCTTCCTGCTGGGCTTCTTTTTTGTGATGACAGCGCCGCGATTGATCTTCGTACAGGTATATAGTTGGTCCTCCGGCTTTTTCAACTATGTGCCCCCGATGATCGGCGTTCTATTTATCTTCGTTCAAATGATGCCCCTGTTCGACAGAAAGCCCATGAAGGACGGGGCGTTACGCTCTGTCGGGTACTTCTTTCTCGGCATTTGCACATGCCTCTTTGTGGAGCACGTGACTTTGTTTACCGCCGTCTTGTCGATAGCGATTCTCGCCCTTCAGATCGCACAAGCGAAAAAGCCCGCCATCAGCGCGATCGCTTTTTCGTTGGGCACAGCACTCGGCACTGTCATCATGTTTGCCTCTCCCATCTATCGGAAAATCCTCTTTGCAGACGACTCCTACCGTACCGTACCGAAAACAGGGGGCGATTTCATCGACATCCTCTTGCAGAACTACCGCTCTTTCTCCCGCTATTTGCTGTTTGAAAACCCGGTTTTCTTTTTGATTGTCTGCGTCGTCTGTATCTTTGCGCTTCATCACGTCCGTAAGCGCGGTGCTCTCGCACGTGTCATGCAGATCTGGTTTGGGATCGTCCCCACGCTCGTCATTCTCACCCGCGTTTTCTTGAAAGACGTATTCAACTTTTCTCTGGCGAATATGCAACGGTATTATTTTCTTCCGGTCGCATTTGATTTTCTCATGCATCTCCTAACCTTCGCCTGCCTCATTTTTACCGGACTCTTCGTCATTCGCAAGGTGTCAATCCGAAGGCAATACGTATTTTTACTCTTAAGTATTCCCGTCATCGTGGCCCCGCTTTTTGTCGTACGCCCGGTTCTGGCCCGCAATTATTACGCGAGTTATCTGTTTTTAGCACTTGCCATCTTGTTGTTGGTCCGTGAAATCCTGCACCGCAATTTGGCTCACTTGCTATCTTTTTCAAAGTGGACCGTGCTCGTCACCGCCGGCCTCTGCCTCTTCTACGGCGTCGTTTACACACTCAACAAAATTTCCTTTGAAAAGCGGATCGACGTCATCGAAGCCGGTATGGAGCAAAAGCTCGATATAATCATCATTCCCGATTATCCGGTACCGTTCTTTGTCTTCGGCCCGGGTGACAGTTCGCTTGGACATATGTATTATTATGAAAAAGCCAATGACATTTCGTTTGTGTTGGAGAGTGAAAAAGACACGATCACCGAGCCGGTTGAAACCCAATCTGATTGAAAATATCATGAAAATGTTGCGTAAATATATCACACTACCTTGCTATGTTAAACAATTGACTTATTCATTCTAATCTATATCTCAATCGTCAACATTGTCAATTTGTTTGTGAAAGATGCCCTTTTTTTATTATTCTATGATAAAATCAAATAAATCACAGAAAGGAGTGTAACTATGGGCTTACATGTACTTATCGTCGTGTTGTCCGCACTGGCGTCAATCATCGCATTTCCTGTCGCCGGCGGATTCCGCATCTCCCTGGGCATTGTCGTCTTGTTCGCGTGCATTCATGCGTTTCAGATTAAACGACCCATTCGACTCGCTCTCGTCACAGGTATCGTCGTATGCTTAACTCGTATGTTCTTGGAAAGTTTCAGTACACCGATGACAGCGACACTGGCAACCAACTATTTTTTGGAGGTATTCTTCTATCTCGGTTATGGAATCATCTATTATTTCGCTATAACCAAAAACGAAAGCGCAAAATATCCTCTGCCGCTAGTCGTTGCCCTCACGATTGCCGATGGAGGCGGGAATTTTTTGGAGTACTACTTGCGCCATATGGCTGCTGACGAAGCCTGGCTGCAAACTTCACTAGTGACAATTCTTTTCGCCGCCTTTGCCCGTTCCGTTCTTATTGTATTGCTGAGCTGGTTATTGTCCAACTTCATTACACCAAAGCTTGCTAAGGAAGAGAGTTGATCCTAATGAGTGCTTTTTTCGAATTTGTTCGCGTTATATCTGATTTCATCTGGTCCTATATCCTCATGTTTGTGCTGGTCGGTGTCGGGGTCTATCTTACGGTATTGTTGCGTTTCCCCCAATTTACCCGAGTACACGTCGCACTGAAGAAGATGATTGCTGACATACGTGCCAATGCACCGGTTGAACCCGGACGGATGACTCCCTTCCAGTCGCTGGCAACCGCCGTTGCCGCTCAGGTCGGTACGGGGAATATCGTAGGGGTTGCCTCAGCGATTGCAGCAGGTGGACCTGGCGCCGCATTCTGGATGCTGCTTTCCGCATTCTTCGGAATGTCGACCATCTTTGGCGAAGCGGTTCTGGCACAGGTGTATCGGCATAAGACACCACAGGGAGATTTTGTCGGCGGTCCCGCCTATTACATACGTAATGGGTTGGGCTCCAAATTCCTCTCTACTTGGTTCGCTGTTTTCTGCATTATTGCGCTTGGAGTTGTCGGACTCATGGTCCAATCAAACTCTATCGTCAATTCACTGAACAGCGCCTTCAATTTCCCTCCGGTTTGGGCAACGGTCGCACTGGTAGCGCTCGTGGGCGTTATTCTGACAGGCGGAATGGACCGTATTGCCGCCTTCTCGGAAAAAGTTGTACCCGTGATGGCAGGGATCTACATTCTGGGAAGTCTGATCATCATTATCATGAATATTGGCATGCTGATCCCCGCTTTGACCTCAATCGTAGTTGGAGCATTTACCCCACAGGCCATCAGTGGTGGTGTACTGGGAATTACGATTCAGCAGGCTTTACGCTTTGGTATTGCGCGGGGTTTATTTACCAATGAAGCCGGTCTCGGTTCGACGCCGCACTCTCATGCCGTTGCTGACACCGACCATCCCGCTGAGCAGGGTTTTGTCGCCATGATCGGCGTGTTTATCTGTACTTTCCTCATCTGCACTTCTACCGCTATGGTCAACCTGGTTTCCGGATCCTATGATTACGCGATGCCCGCTGTCGAGATGCAGAAAGGCGCGGGATTGATGACTCAGAACGCATTTGCCTCCGGTTTTGGCGGGTTCGGAGCGATCTTTCTTTCAATTTCGCTTACGGCATTTGCCTTCACTACGATCGTCGGGTGGTTTTTCTTCGCGGAATCCAATATCAAGCTCCTGTTTAACGACAACAGAATCGTCGTTCGAGCTTATAAAGTATTGGCGTTGGCCTTTATCGTCATCGGTCCGCTGATTCAGGGAGATGACATCTGGCTACTTTCTGACCTCGCTACGGGTCTAATGGCCTTGCCAAATATCATTGCGCTGATCTTACTGTCTAAAGAAGTAAAATGGCTACTGAACGATTACGACCGCTGTGTCGCGGCCGGTAAGCTGCAATGGCCGGATTTGGAAACGAAACCGTGGAAAAAAAAGAAAAATAAATAGTACGCAACCAGCGACTCTGCTTTCGGGCAGGGTCGTTTTTTGGTTGGGTATAATGATGAGAGATGGAGGTGAAGCAGATGTACAAACATATCCCGATTGAGGAAAAGGTGAAACTATCGAAGATCATTCAATACTATCGCGAAGCTGAGGAGTTTCAGAATGCGGCGAGCTTTCCGATCGATGCGTCTGGTGAGGCAATCTGTTCACCATGGACCCTCACCCGGCTCGAAAGCGGCGAGATCATCGAAGACGACACCATCTACCTCCGCCTTCTGAACAAGCTGTCTAAGACCTACCGAAATGATCCCGAGTTGAACGAAGATATCCATCAGATCACGAGCGAGATGAGGTTTCACCAAGATTCCGGAGACCCGGAGGAGTTTAAGAATCATCTGCATCGGCTGTACGAAATCCTTCTCCCCTATCAATCCTATGTTCTGGAGGAGCTGTATTTGCATGCCGTGCGACTGATGATTTCCTACCACGACCAGCTGCATGAGCGCGCAGGTGAGCTCAATTTTGATCACGCCTATCAGACGTATCAACTATTCGATATTTTTGACAAAGATTTCCAAGCCATTTTACAGCCCGTTCTGTACGCGCTGTTTCAGGAGTCTAAACTACCGGAAGAATTGGATTTGCTGATTCGAGGTCTCCATTTGGAAGAGAGCTCTTCGGTGAAGTCAAAACTTATCTATGTAAACTACCTAATCCGCACGCGCCGCTTTTATCTCATCCCGATTCTTTTGGAGTCAGCCGCCGAATATTACGCCATCCATCCATCTGCAGAACGAGAAATCGAAATCTTGGAAAGCCGAGTGCATTTCAATATGTTGACCCGGTCTTCCGACTTTCGCAGCTCCTTGTCACTCTTGATCACACGCTTTGAACAGGACAAAGTGCATCTACAAACCGGAATGATCCCGGTGTATCTTTACAATATTGCCTCTTTTCTTTGGGAAGCCGGCGAGATCGATCGATCGGCCGCCTACTTTTTGGAGAGTTTACAATGTCCAGGGGGACACACCATCTATGCCGCCATGCGGTTGCTCTACTTCCACAGCATCTACAATCACCCGTTGCGCGAAGAAGCGCTGCGATTTGAAACCGACCTTGCGAATTTCTCAGAGGAGATCAACAAGAATTATGCTGCGATCTTCGCTTACTACCGCCTGAAAGCGGAAGGGGCGGATGCGGATCGTCTGGAAAAACTGATTACGAATGAAGTCTTCCGGTCTTACCAAAGGACTCACGATGAAAAGATGTACGAAGTGTTTGCATTGGAGCTGGAGAGCCTCACGGCAAAGACGGGGCACCGCCACTTGTTGGATTTGTATCGAAAGAGCCGCCATAAATCGCGCCAGCCATTCTAATTCTTAATAACGTGATAAAAATATTGAATCGCCAAACAAAAGAGATTCGTTCTCAATATGGTATAATTTCATTGAATCGCCCGGCAAGACCCTGTCGGGCTCTTTTTATAAGGAGGCCATATGCTGTATGAAACGCTGCTCCCGGACTTGCGGAGCTATGTCAAAGACAGAAAGCAGGAAATTCTCGGAACTAATGAACCGTTTCAGCTACAATTCCTCGCCCAAGGCGAATACAATATCAATTATCTGTTGGAGACGAACACAAAAAAGCTTGTCTTACGTGTGAATACCGCTTCACAAATCCAGCAGGAAAACCAGATCAAATACGAGTACGATTCTCTGCAAATCCTGAGAAGTTCAGGAGTGACACCTGCTCCAGACTACTTGGACGACACGAAGAGCGCGATTCCCTATGGGTTGCTCACGATGGAATACCTCAACGGACGGCCCTTACACTACGAGACGGATCTGGCAAAAGCCGCGCGTATCTTTGGGACGATCCACTCACTTCCGGTGCCGGACGATCATCACCTGATCACGGAAGAGAAGCCCTGTACCGCTCGAATCCATGAGGCGACGACACTCTTAGCGAATATTTGGGATTCAGATGCCTTGGACCTACCGGTCAAGCGCTTCTTTGATCGATTGATGGACTGGGCCGTTATGAATCACGGGGTTGAATCGTACTTCCTTGAGAACCGCCATTTTGTCATCAATAATACCGAGGTCAACTCCTCCAACTTTATTATCGGGCAAAGCAATTGGTTGATCGACTGGGAAAAACCGGTCGTGTCCGATCCCGCGCAGGATATCACGCAATTTCTTTCCCCGACGACGACATTGTGGAAGACGACGACCGTACTGTCCGACGAACAAATTCGTGGATTTCTCACCGCTTATAAAGAACAGTTAGGCATTCCTGACTTCGATATCGAAGAACGCGTACGCCGCTATCTCCCCTATCTTTACTTTCGCGCACTCTCATGGTGTGCACATGCATGGGTGGAATACAACACACCCGGCAAAGAAATTCTCAACGCCGATACAAGGCAAAAGCTGATCCAATACTTAGAAATCGATCAACTGCGAGCTTGGCTCCGACCTTACTTTTCTTCATATTAGGAGGATTAATATGTTTAAGAACAAATCACGTCTCATACTGCTCTTGTCATTTGTCATCCTACTCGCCTCGTGTCATCCCGCCGCACCGGATACAGAAGCAAATGAACCCTTGCAGTCAGATGGCTGGGATCCCGCCGCTGCCGCCGGCACGACCGTTACGTTTTACGGATGGGGCGGAAGTCAGCAGACCAACAGTTGGATCGATGGCCAACTTTCTGATCTGGCAAAGGAGAAGTATGATATCACCGTTGAGCGAGTCAGCATGAATATCGACGAGGTCTTAAATCTAATGCTCGGCGAAAAAGAAGCTAGCAAGACGGATGACGGCAGCGTCGATGTCGTCTGGATCAACGGTGAGAACTTCTATACCGCAATGCAAAATGAACTATTGTATGGACCGATCACTGACAAGCTCCCGAACTTTGCGTCCTTCGTCGATGCCGAAGACCCTGATGTACTGTCCGACTTCGGTTATCCGATCAACGGTTACGAAGCGCCGTATGGCAAAGCTCAGTTTGTCCTCACCTACAATAGCGAATTTGTGAAGGAAGTCCCAAAAAATCACAAAGAACTCTTAGAATGGGCAAAAGCTAATCCTGGGCGCTTTACCTACGCAGCTCTCCCCGACTTTACAGCCTCCGCATTTGTTCGCAACATCATCTCCGACATGGTTGGCTATGAGCAATTTATGGCCATGGAGCCGGACCGTGCAACCATACAAAAAGAAATACAGCCCGCACTTGACTACCTGAACGAATTAGAACCATATCTTTGGAATGAGGGTATGTCCTACCCTGCAGACAATCCACAACTTGGAAATTTGTACGCGGACGGCGAAGTATGGATGTATATGTCATACTATCCGAATGAGGCGTCCGGAAAAATCGAAACCGGCGAATTCCCGGAATCGACGAGAACTTTCCTCTTTGACAAAGGAACTATCGGCAACACACATTTTGTCGCCATCGGCGCGAACAGTGGCAACAAAGCCGGTGCATTGGCTCTCATCGATACAATACTAAGTCCCGAAGCGCAAGCCGGAAAGTATGATCCCACCGTTTGGGGAGATATGCCCGTTCTCGACTACAATAAGCTAACTCCTGAAGCGAAAACACTCTTCGAAAATGTACCGAAAGGGATAGCCACTCTTCCTCTGCAAGAACTACAGGAAAAGAGAATCCCCGAAATGCCCGCGAATCTCGTGCCCGTGATTGAAGAACTCTGGTTGGAACATGTCGCCAACTGATTCGAAAAAAGCGACTTTTCTCCTGTTGCCGGTCACGCTGTATTTAGTTCCGATCCTGATCGGAGGAATCGCCCTCGCTTTTTCGCAAAGTGTGGGCGGTTTCCGTTTCTCAGAGGGTGGACTCACACTCGAACACTATCGGCACGCGCTCTCGAGCCCGACATTTTTGTCCAGCCTAGCCTTTAGCTTGCGTACGACGGCGATCACCTCGGTTTTGTCGGTCGTGATCGGTACGGCACTCGCCATGTCCATCCGATTCTCGAAACGACCGGCCAGACTCGCCGAAAGCACCCTTCGCATTCCCGTCATCGTGCCGCATATCGTCGTCGTCTTGATGATCTCTTCTCTGTTTGCTCAAAGCGGGATCATCGCCCGCGTCCTTCATCCTATCTTTCCGGACATCGGCCGCATCTTCTCTCGCATGATGATCAGCAAGACGGGCTTTGGCATCATCGTCACGTACCTGTGGAAGGAGATCCCCTTTGTGGCCATGATGGTGTATGCTTCTTTGCTGCACATCGACTCGGATTTGATTCATACCGCTAAGAATTTAGGCGCGACTTCGTTTAAGGCGATCCGACACGTGGTGCTTCCACTGGTCTCGCCCGCAATACTCGCATCCTTTCTGATCGTGTTTGCCTACGCTTTCGGCGCTTATGAGGTGCCTTGGCTGATCGGCCCAACCGTTCCAAAAGCGCTTCCGGTACAGGCTTTCATCGAATACACCAATCCATTGGCGGAACACCGCCCCTTTGCGATGGCCTACGCCATTCTCCTTCTGCTCGCAAACGGAGGGCTGCTCGCCTTTATCTTAGGCGCATGGAGAACCATTCAAAGGAGGAAGCGATGAAAAAACTGTTGGTCCTCTCTGTCTTTTTGCCGCTCGTGGTTCTCGTGGTCTGGAGTTTTGCGAGGAATTGGCCGTGGCCACTGCTTCTCCCCGACGATTGGGGACTCCGTGGATGGGAGTACCTCTTCAACCCGAGGACAAAAGCCGGTCCGGTTCTCCTTCGATCCATCTTGATTTCGTTATCCGCAACCTTGCTCACGCTCATCCTTTGTATACCTGCGGCAAAGGCGATTGCCTTCTACGAATTTCCCGGCAAGCGATGGGTCGAGATCTTTCTATACTCGCCGATGTTCATCCCGGCCACCGCAATCGGCATGGGCGTGCACATCGCATTTATCCGTGCCGGCCTTGCGAACACCGTTTGGGGCGTTATCCTCATCCACGTGTTCCCATGTATTCCCTACGGCGTCTACCTCCTGCGCTCGTCTTTTGTTATGATAGGAGAAGAAATTGAACAGCAGGCAAGAGTACTCGGAGCCAATTCGCCGAAGATCTTCTTTCACGTGACGCTTCCGCTGCTGTTCCCGTCTCTCCTCACCGCCGGTAGCTTGCTGTTTATCATCTCCTTCAGCCAGTACTTTTTAACGTTCCTGATCGGAGGAGGGCGTATTACAACATTTCCGATGCTCATGATCCCGTTTATCCAAAGTGGAGACCGAACGACGGGCTCTGTCTTCAGCTTAGTCTTTCTGTTAACGGCGGCATTCGTGGTGATCGTGAGCGAGAAATGGCTGGCGGCGAGATACCAAGAACGATTCGGAGGTGCGCATGACCGTACAAATTGAGAATATTTCAAAGCGCTACGGCGATAAAACCGTTCTCGGCGACTTCTCGCTGACCGTCAAAGACGGTGAGCTGTTGACGCTGATCGGACCCTCCGGATGCGGAAAGAGCACATTGCTAAAGATCATCGCGGGCATCGTTCCACAAAATGAAGGGCGCATCGTCCTTCACGGCGAAGACATTTCCCATACGCCGGCCCATTTGCGTGGTGCCGTCCTCGTGTTTCAAAACTTTCATCTATTTCCGCACCTGACGGTCGCAGAAAATATCGGCTTCGGCTTAAAAATGCGCGGAGAAAAGAAAGAAGTCATCCAAGAGGTCACCCGAGAGATGCTCTCCTTGGTGCAATTGAACGGCCTTGGCGAAAAGAGGCCGCATCAAATCTCAGGCGGACAACAGCAACGCACAGCTCTGGCGCGTGCACTTGCCGTCAAGCCGAAACTGCTGCTCTTAGATGAGCCGTTCTCGAATCTCGACCCGGCACTACGTGCGCAGATGCGCACATTGTTAGCCGAGCTACAGCGGAAGCTCTCCATCACAACCCTCCTCGTCACGCACGATAAAGAGGAGGCGATGCTACTGTCCGATCGGATCGCCGTGCTTCTAAAGCACCGGCCCGAACAGGTCGGCACACCGGAAGAGATCTATCATCACCCCAGGACGAAGGCCGTTGCCGACTATTTCGGCCGCGCAGCGTATTTGGAAGGCATTGTCACAAACGGCGTCCTCGAAACCGAATTTTATCGACTGCCGGTAGAGGCTCCAGACGGTCCGGTACGCGTGTTGATACGGCCGGAAGACGTGTATCCGGACGACCGGGGCGTTCCCTACCGCGTCGTATCGCGTGAGTATTTGGGAGATTCCTGCCTGTATACGCTGCTGCACGGGGTCACCACAATCTCCATGCGCACGCATCCGCAGATTCGCCACGAAGAAGGAGAGATGGTGCCGGTATGTGTTCAACCTCAGAACCCTGTGTTTTTTTCGATCACCTAATCTGACGACTGTTTTCGTTTTTCCTAGGGTATCTACAAAGAAGATATGCCCTATACCAACCGGATATACTGACACACAGTAAGGAGGAAGTCATGTTAGAAAAAGATATTGCCGAGCAATTTCAACACGGATTCGACTGTTCACAAGTCGTACTGTCGCAGTTCGCCGAAAAAGAAGGCGTGGACCCGGAGACCGCCCATCGCCTATCGGCCGCTTTTGGCGGCGGATTCATGAAGGGAGAGACCTGCGGAGCCGTCGTCGGAGCTCTGATGGCCCTCGGCCTCAAATACGGCCACTCTCAACCCGACGACTTTGCACAAAAAGAACTCCTCCGAGAAAAGCAGGAGAAGTTCCTTAAAAAGTTCTATGAAGAATATCCGTCCACGCGCTGCAAAGAGCTCTTGGAACTGGATTTTTCAAAACCGGAAGAATATCAGGAGATCATGGAGTCGGGCATTTTGTTTGAATTTTGCCCGAGATTGGTCGCCGATGTGATCGACATCGTCGAAGAGGTGTAGGATGTAGGTACTCGGAGTGTATACAAAGCTCGTTCGTCGCGCCCGGAAAACTCTTCTCGGCACGCTCACGGCCGGTTGCAAGCCTTGCACGTTTTGATGC
>CAZEBB010000025.1:0-28216 GCA_964510345.1 uncultured Peptoniphilaceae bacterium | reverse complement strand
GATCGTTTATTGTTCCTGGACATTCTAATTGTAATAATATTTCACATATCCATCAATTTCGGCTTTCCCCTATCGATTTGACCCATAGAGTATAATAAAAGCAGAAAGGATGTGTACGCACTTGAAAAAGAACTGGATACTGTCTTTGCTGATCGTATTGATATTCATACCACAACTCGTGAGCGCTGCGCCGGGAACTCCGATCCTCGGAAAGCCGACAACGACCGTATATCAAATGAAAGAGTGGGCAACCGCGGAAGAAGCCACTCCATTGTTTATTGAACTCGCACCCGTCTTTTACGAGGTAGCTGTTCAATACGGTATCGACCCTGCGGTCATTTATACACAGTCCGCAAAAGAAACCAATTTTATGAAATTCACCGGAGTCCTCGACGCATCTTTCTTTAACCCCTGTGGTTTGAAGACAACTGCCGGCGGCTCAAATGCCGACCCGCAGGCACATAAACGCTTTACGAGTTGGGAAGAAGGCATAACCGCAATGGCTCATCATCTCGCTTTATACGCCGGCCATCCGGATTTCCCGATGAAAGAAACTCCGGATCCTCGTCACTTCCCTTCCATCTATGCAAAAGCCCCTACGGTGGAGCTGCTTGGCGGGAAATGGGCTCCCTCTTCCGACTACGGCAACGATATCGTCCGCCGCATGACGCATCTGTACACGATGCCGACGAAACCGGTCTTTCGACTAGCCGGCGCTAATCGTTATGAAACAGCTGCCAATGTCGCCAATTACAACAATCGACTGACAAGGTTCACGATAATCGCAAATGGCGATAAGCCGAGCGATGCATTGGTCGCCGCTTCATTGGCTCGATACTTGGACGCCTCCATCCTCCTCACACAAACCGGAACGCTTCCGGAAGCGACCTTGAAGGAGCTCAAAAAAAATGAATCCGGCAATATTATTCTCCTCGGAGGGATCGGCTCAATTCAACCGAGTCTTGAAAAAACCTTAAAAGATTCCGGATTGAAGGTCGAGCGAATCGCCGGAAAAGAGCGATATGATACCTCGGTGCAAATCCAAAAATACCTTGAAACCAAATCGAAAAAAGTACCGACGACCGCGATTCTCGCCTCCGGCACGCGTTTTGCCGACGCCCTGGCCATCGCACCCCATGCTGCGAAAGAGCAGTTCCCGATTTATTTAACCAATGGAACGTCCCTCACGCCGGAAGTGAGAGCCCAACTCTTGCGTGTAAAGAATATTCTCATCGTCGGTGGCTCCTCCAGTGTGTCCAAGGAACTAGAATCTGAACTTCGCGCCAATGGTATCAAAGTCGAACGCATTGCCGGATCCAACCGTTATGACACCTCGCTGCAAATTGCGAAAACCTATTTTCCAAACGCCGTCAACTTCTATGCGGCCAATGGAGAGATTTTCGCCGACGCACTCGTCGGTGCACCGGTCGCTGCGAAATACAGCGCCCCGATCCTCTTGATGGAAAAAAACCGAATCCCATCGGCCAGTGATCAGTATTTGGCGCAAAAAGAGATCCTGCGGATCGCTGTGTTAGGAGGAAGCGGGAGCCTGAGCGACACCGTCTTTAGCCGACTCGTAGAGCTGCAATAAAAAAAGGGCAAATTCGCCCTTTTTTATTTTGTCAGTTCGACAACGATCCTCCGAATCAAATCCTCCGGTAGCGGATCATCCAGCGATAACCAAATGGAACTCTTGCCGTGTACATAAGGTTTCAGTTCACGTGCTAGCTCCGGATCTTTCGGCATCGGATACATTCCTAAATGGTCTTTCCAACCGGAAATATAGACTCTTGGTCGTTTCGTATCAACCTTAAAGCCGACGATTCCATAGCTCAATACTTCCTTCGCGTCGGGAAGCAACCGGTGCATGAATTCGCGCAATTCATCGAATCGTTCGCGCGCGTCCTCCGGTATTTGCGCGATGTATTCGTCCACTGTTTTTGGCTTCGGCTCTTCCTGACTATAGCGTTTCCACGAGGCTTTGAGCAGTTCTTTTAACACGTCCGTATCGACATCCTGTAACTTATTGATATAGAGGCATGAGACGCTTGTCTTGTGTTTCCCCAGTTTTGCGAGGTGCTCGCCGTATTCATCAAAGCCCTCGCTAAAATAGACTGTGATCTGCGCTTTCCGCGGACTAAAGGCGAGGATCGGCATATCACCTTCTCTTCCGGAGTCATATCGGTAATGCACCGTACCAAATCCAATAATCGATGGTCCCCACATCACAGGAGGAAGGCCGGTTATCTCTCGCATCATTTCAATGAGAAGGCGGCTTTCGTTTTGCCTTTTCTCTGATACCGTCGACAAATACTCGGATACGGTGACTTCCGTTTCTTTCATAACGCGATCATCATTTGCCATGGGTCGTTACCACGGATAGACGTCGGCGATGTCTGCTGCGCGTACAGGAAGAGGCGCCGGAAACATCGGGATCGTCTTAAATTTAAAGCGGCTGACCGCGTGCATCCGGTCGATCACTTTTTTTGTCTCTACGTCATCGATCACACCGTCTCGAATATATCGGTTCAGGACGGCATAAGTGAAGCCGAGCTTCTCTTCATCTGTCTTGCCCGTGAGACCGTCTTCAGGTGGCTTCACCAGATACGGCTCCGGTACCTGCAATAATCGACCGATCTCGATCACTTCGTCCGTCGTAAATCCACCCAAAGGTGAGAACGCACCGGCAGTATCACCGTAGATGGTGGCGTACCCCACCCAGTCTTCCGAAAGATTGCTCGTGTTGATCACGCGAGCTCCGGGGACCGACTGTGAAACGGCGTACAAGAGCGTCATTCGAATTCTAGCCGGCAGGTTGATGACGGTGTCTCGTGAGACCTCCGTCATCATTGAACCGACCTGCGCAGTCAATGCCGCATGAAACGCTTCGTACATCGGTTGAATGTCGATCACGCGATACTCGATGCCCAAATGCTCCGCAATCCCTTTTGCAAAGTCGATATCGTGTTGATAGCCGTTTGGCATCGAGATGCCGATCACATTTTCTGCTCCAAGCGCTTCCGCGGTAATCGCTGCGGTGACAGAGCTGTCTTTTCCACCCGAGATGCCGAGGATCGCTTTACTTCCTCCGGAATCTTTCATTTTTTCACGTATCCATTCTTTTAAAAGCGGTACGATCGATTGCAATTCCAATGTATATTTCATGCTCACACTCCCTTTTCTTTTCTACATAATACCCAACCCTCGATTAAATATCGCGAGTCATGTTATAATGCTTTCAATATCGTTTAGGAGGTTACCATGATCGAAAAATTGATTGAATCGGCGGGTAAGTTACACAACACCGTCGTCGCCGACCGACGCGCACTCCACCAGATGCCGGAACTCGCATTGGAACTGCCGCAAACCACTGCCTATGTGCGTAAACGTCTGGAAGAAATGGGATATGAAGTCAAAGATTGCGGACCGTCCGGTCTTGTCGCGATCTGCGGCCAAGGCGAGAAGACCTTTCTCCTTCGAGCCGATATGGACGCTCTCCCCTCGGCTGAAGTGAACGATCTCGGCTTTAAAGCGACCAACGGCAATGGTCACCTTTGTGGGCACGACATGCACACCGCACAACTCCTCGGCGCGGCTCAGCTCTTAAAAGACATCGAGCCCGAACTCAAAGGGAAAGTCAAACTCATGTTTCAACCCGGAGAAGAGACGCGAAACGGTGCACAATCCATGATCGATCATGGCCTACTCGAAGACCCTAAAGTAGATGCGGCATTTGCCTTCCACGTCATGTCGACACAGGAGCGCGGCACCGTCGAATATACAAAGGGAACTATGTCCGCCGCGATGGATGCGTTCTATATCGACATTACCGGAAAAGGCGCCCACGGCTCCATGCCGGAAAAGGGAATCGACCCGCTATTGATCGCTGCCAATATCTACATTTTGATCGACGGCATCGTTCCGAGAGAAACCAGTATGTTCAGCAATACCGTCTGCACGATGGGGATTTTAGGTGGAGGGACGGCCTGCAATATCATCCCCGAAACCGCGCGCATCGAAGGCAGCATCAGAAGCTTCAACAAAGTTGACCGCGACAGGATTGTCAACCGCATCGAATCGATCTGCGCCGGCGTGTGTTCAGCGATCGGTGGCAGCTTTACGATCGAATGGATTGTCACTCCCTCGGTGTACAACGATGAGGCGACGGTCGATGTGATTGTTCCGGTGCTGAAACAAGTCTTTGGCGATGACAAAGTGCTCGACACCAAGCCGCTCTCCGGATCGGAAGACTTCTCTTATGTTACGGATCTCGTACCGGGCATGTTTGCGATGGTCGGCACAGACTCCGTGGATGCGCTCTCCGTACACAATCCGGGTGTCGTCTTTAACGAGGACAATCTTTCCAAGGCATCCGCCGCACTTGCCGGCGCCGCTTATGCTTGGCTTGAACAAAATGCGTAGTGAAAACGAATAGAATCAACGGAAAAAGTACGAGACGAACCTCGTACTTTTTTCGTGCAACCCATTGGCTATTTCTCCGGAAAGCGGATCACATTGGGATGGTGGATTTGTTGATCTCCTGTGTGTTCGCTCGCTATTCCATTCACGTCTCTCTCCTCGGAATTTCCGAGTAACGCTAAGATCTGCTGTCGAATCTCTTGCACGGGTTCTTCATCCAAGGCCGTTTGTAACGCTTGGGTTACCCCGTCTGCCCACCGATAGCGATTCACGTTCAGTGCGGCAATCGCCTCTTTACGTACGGAAGTCGTTCGCCCACGTAGGCACAGGAGGCAAAAATCTTCGTCGTATTCTTTGGCGGCACGCATCATCCGCAGGGCGGCAGCCGGCCATAGATCCGCATGAAACTGCGGGGCGGCGAGATACTCATCGGGAATATCGGTCGCTCCGGAGAAGATCGGGCTGTCAGTAAAAGCCTGCACATTGTACGAGACCAATGGCCCCCAGTATTCTTCGGGATGCTTTTCCAAATATTCCAAAAGCGCACTGTCAAATGGATCGCGCATCAATATGCGCATAAGCGACTGAAAGGAAGGAGGAGAAGGCAGTGTCTCCAGCCCCCGAAGGATGAGACGATTGTCTTCAACCGGTGTAAACATCTGATCGCATACGACCGTTTTCCACTTCGGAGAATCCAGTACGCTCTGAACGATTCTGGTTTGGCTGTCATCGCCCGCACCTGTGGCATCGATGGACAAGAGCGCGCTGTGTTCGATAAACTGATCCGCCCATGCCGGAGAATTCGCGATAAAGCGCTCGAAAAATCCAGGATGTGTATGGACAATCGACGGATCGGGATCCAGCAGCGCATGAGCGATCAACTTGGCCGATTGAGTGTACGTCTTCTTATCCATCTCCAAGCGGGCGAGATAATCTCTCATATCCGGCTTTTGCATGATTTGAGAAGCGGCCAGATTGCGCAATGCACAATGAGACAGTCCTTCCGTGAACAACCACTCTTGCTGAAATGAAGTCACCGGTTCCAAAGCGATCAATGCGATCAACTTGCCATACCCCGACGTGTTTCGACACATGTCGAAGAGAAATGCATTTCGTCGGTAATACGGAGCGCTCGCAGCGATCGCGTAGACACTCAGCGCGCTGTGATACCCGAGTGTGCGCAAAACATTAGTCACGATGTCATTCTCATAATTTCCTAAGATGATCATCCCGGCACGTACGAGGTCATCATGAGGGCTGTCGGTCGCCCAGCGATACCCGAGTTCGTATAGTCCCTGCGAATCGACTGTATCCGTCGTGAGGAGCAAGCGCATCCTTTCGGTAAACTCCGTCAGATAGGTGATGATCCGGTGGGATGCAAAAAAGGACAACAGCTCTTGCGTGTTGTCCATTCCCTGTAACGATTGCTCGATGAAGCGGCAAGCTTCGGCCGCCTTCATTTTTCGGTCCGAATACGGAAGGTCTGATCCGCGGATCGCGATGCTCACGTCCGACATCCCGGCACGCCCGTCTTGAAACGGATAGGGCAGCTTCGGCTGCTCGTCGCGCATGCGCACAATATATCGGTAGATGCTTTCCATATTCTACGTCCTTTCTAACGCTCCAATTCTCCCTGATAGCGTCTGATTCCCTTAAAATCATGGAGATTTTCGTACCCCAATTCTTTGAGATGATCGACGACAATCCCCGATCGCATGCCGCTTGCGCAGTATAGGATATACGGCTTCTTCTTATCCGGGAAAAGTCCCGGAAACTTTTGCTTCGCCGTCTCCGCCTGCACAAATGCAGCGCCGGGAATGTGACCCCGTGCGTACTCTTTCGGCGTGCGCACATCGATAATCGTCGCCCCTTCTTCTCGCACTAAGCGCTCCATCTCCTCTTGTTCAATCCCATAAGTGCGTCCCTTTGACATCCAGATCCCCCTCGTCAACCAGATAATGGTAAATATTGCAAATATGACCATGAGTATGGTCCAAAAATATTCCGGCATAATGGCCTCCTTTCCGTTTGCTCCTACATGAATACCCGAAAAAGCAACCGCCCCAACGTTTGTTGGGGCAGTGATCGTTCTACGGTCTGTCGCCTCGCACTTTTTTCAGATTGGCAAATCGCGGGAGGCCTTCTTCTGTCACATAGTCGGAATCACCTTGAATCAACGGCAATGCATAGTCGATGAATTCCTGATTGATGTGGTTGCCGGCCGTGTTGATCCACTCTCTCGGTACCACTCGCTCAGCGTTCGCCGCATCGCTCAGCGGAATGACTTTGTAAATTGTCTCATACGGTCCCGACTCGGGGCGGGCAAAGCCGATCATGACATCGGTTCTTCCTGCGACGGCGGCACGCACAGCTTCCTGACCAGCGCGGAACGCTTCTTCAACGTCGACACCGGAAGCCACGTGAGCGGCACAGCGTTGCATCAGCGAGAGCTCGATACCGCGCACCTTACAGTTCATTTTTTCTTTGATGTAGTCGGCGAGAATGGTCGCGGTACCGCCCATTTGTTTATGGCCGAATGCATCGGTGGATAGATCTCCGAGCAGCTCGGGGATATATTTTCCATCTTTTGTCTTTACGCCTTCCGATACGCAGATGATGACTTTCTTATCTTTCGCATACTCGCGCTCCACATCGGCCATCATTTGATCCAAATCGAATGGAAGCTCCGGCAAGTAGATGAGTTCCGGTCCGTGCCCCTTGTAGGAAGCCAGCGCTGCGGCTGCGGTGAGCCAACCCGCGTTGCGTCCCATGATCTCGATCACGGTGATCATGCCGATATTGTATACGCGTGCATCTAAGTACACTTCCATGACGGTCGTTGCGATATACTTTGCCGCAGAGCCAAAGCCCGGGCAGTGGTCGGTTCCGGCGAGATCGTTGTCGATCGTCTTAGGGACGCCGACGACACGGCATTCATAATTTTTCGAATGTAAATATTTTGAAATTTTATTGCAGGTATCCATCGAGTCGTTGCCGCCATTATAGAAGAAATAGCGGATATTGTATTTCTTGAAGACTTCCAGTATGCGAAGATAGTCCTTCTCGTCCTCTTCGACATCCATCAGTTTGTAGCGACATGAACCCAAGGCGGATGACGGGGTCGTCTTGAGAAGCATCAATTCTTCCGGATCCTCTTGTCCCATATCATAGAATTTCTCGTTAAGAATCCCTACAATACCATTAGCCGCACCGTACACTTTGTCAATGACGCCGGTTTGTTTCAGCGCTTCTGTGAACACTCCTGCCGCACTGGCATTGATAACCGAAGTAGGTCCTCCGGATTGACCGAACATCAGATTTCCCTTTAATACTTCCATTTCGTCAGCCTCCTCAATATGATGATACTTTATTTTACCACAGTGATACGCTGCTATCAATGAAGACGCAGACAACACTGAGTACTGTACAACTTATACCCTATTTTTTCATCGAAAGGGCTTTCATTTGTAATTGACATCTGGTTTCGAATGAATTACGCTACTGGTAGAGCATAACGATTTCATGCGCAAACGATATTGTCTCGAGCTTTTATCTTTTACACATTCACAAATCAAATCAGAAAGGACAAAGAATTGAAAGCACTCGTAAAGAGATATCCAAAAAAAGGCATCTGGCTGGAGGATGCTCCGATCCCCGAAGTCGGAAAAAACGACGTTCGCATTAAGATTAAACGCACATCCATCTGTGGCACGGACATTCACATCTATGAATGGGATGACTGGGCACAAAAGACGATCCCCGCACCGATGATCGTCGGTCACGAGTTCGTCGGTGTCGTCGACGCCGTCGGTGACAATGTAGAAGACGTGCAGATCGGTGAGCTCGTCTCCGGTGAAGGACACGTCGTCTGCGGGCGCTGCAGAAACTGCCGAGCCGGACGTCGCCACCTCTGCAATAACACATCCGGTGTCGGCGTCAACCGTCCCGGTGCATTTGCCGAATACCTCGTGATCCCCGTCACCAATGTGTGGCACTGTGACCCCAATATCCCGCTTGACGTACTGAGCTGTTTTGACCCCTTTGGAAACGCCACGCACACGGCTCTGAGCTTCGACGTATTGGGAGAAGATGTTCTGATCACAGGAGCCGGCCCTATCGGCATCATGGCAGCGGCGATTGCGAAACACGCCGGCGCTCGTTTCGTCGTGATCACTGACGTCAACGACTATCGTCTGGACCTCGCTAGAAAAATGGGCGTCACGCGCGCTGTCAATGTCAAAAACGAAAACCTCAAAGAGGTCATGAAAGAGCTCGGTATGGTGGAAGGATTCGATGTCGGCATGGAGATGTCCGGGAATCAACAGGCCTTCTCCCTTATGATCGACACGATGTGTCACGGCGGCAAGATCGCTCTGTTGGGGATCCACCAACCCGGTACCGTCGTCGATTGGAACGCCATCGTCTTTAACGGTCTGACGCTCAAGGGAATCTACGGCCGCGAAATGTATGAGACATGGTACAAGATGACATCGATGCTGCAAAGCGGACTCGACATCAGCCCGGTCATCACCCATCGCTTCCCCTACACGGACTACCAGGAGGCCTTTGACCTGATGGCGTCCGGCAAGACAGGCAAAGTCGTACTCAACTGGGAGGTATAACATGTATTCAAAAGACGTTCAAAACCATTATCAGTCCATCCTCCAAGAGATCAAGGACAATGGATTGTGGAAAAACGAAAGGGTTCTTTCCGGCCCGCAAGGCGCTTCCATCGATACGGAGCAAACGGAGGGTATTCTCAATTTCTGTGCCAACAACTACTTGGGCCTCTCCAATCATCCGGAAGTGAAAGAAGCGGCAAAAAAGAGTTACGATCATTGGGGGTACGGCCTCTCATCCGTCCGGTTTATCTGCGGAACCCAATCCGTCCATAAAAAACTGGAAGACAAATTATCAGAATTTCTCGGTATGGATGACACGATTTTGTATTCTTCGTGCTTTGACGCGAACGGAGGCCTTTTTGAAACCCTCCTAACCGATAAAGATACCATTCTTAGTGATGCTCTGAACCACGCCAGCATTATCGACGGTATGCGCTTGTGTAAAGCGAAGAAACTCGTGTATCAAAATAACGACATGGCGGATCTCGAAGAGAAGCTTAAGCAAAGGCAGGAAGGCGGCATCACACTGATCGCGACCGACGGCGTCTTCTCGATGGACGGGATTATCGCCAACCTCCAAGGGATCACCGACCTTGCTGAAAAATATGGTGCACTCGTTATGGTCGATGACTCACATGCGACCGGATTCATGGGGAAACATGGCAAAGGAACGCATGAACATTGTGACGTCATGGACAAGATCGACATCTTAACCGGTACGCTGGGCAAGGCGCTTGGCGGCGCCAGCGGCGGTTACACCAGCGGACGAAAAGAATTTATCGACCTCTTGCGTCAGCGCAGTCGACCGTATCTTTTCTCCAACACGCTGGCCCCGGCGATTGCAACCGCATCGTTGACGGTGTTGGACATGCTCAATCGCTCGACGGAGCATCGCGACCGACTCGAAGAAAACGCGCGCTATTTCCGCGAGGGGATCACGAAGATCGGCTATACGGTCGTTCCGGGTGAGCACCCCATTATCCCGATCATGTTGGGTGACGCCGTTCTCGCACAAGAGATGGCAGACTTTTTGTTGACCAAGGGCATCTACGTCATCGGTTTCTTCTACCCCGTCGTCCCGCAGGGCAAAGCGAGAATCCGCACGCAGATTTCCGCCGCTCATACGAAAGAAGACCTCGATCATGCACTCCAAGCTTTTGAAGAAGCGTTTCAAAAGTTTCCACAAGCCGGAGAATATCGCCTATGAAAAAGTGCATCTCCTTCCTACTTGCACTGGTACTGATAGGTACACCCATAGCTCCCGTGCTCGCTAACAGCGAGCCGGAGCTTTTGCGTATTGCGGGGTCGAATCGATATGAAACCGCCGTAGAGATCAGCAAGTATTGCTTCACAAGCGCCGATGCGGTCGTCATCGCCAGCGGCGAAGGCTTTGCCGATGCGCTGACCGGCGGTACGCTCGCATCGGCCGTCAAAGGACCCATCCTACTCACAGAAAAGAAAACCCTGCCCGCTTCGACAGAGGCCGAGATTAAGAGACTCGCTCCAAAGCAGATCTATCTTCTGGGCGGCGAAAACTCAGTTTCTACCGAGGTCGAATTCGCTCTGTTTCAGTATGCGCCGGTCGAACGCATCGCCGGTTTCTCTCGATTTGATACCGCCGCTCTGATCCGAGAAAAAGCGCTCTCTCTTGATGCAACCCTCTTCAAGGACCTGTCCACCGTCGTCAACGGATACCAGTTCTCCGACGCACTGCCGGCTGCGGCGTATGCCGTTTACAAAAAGAGACCGTTAATCCTCACCAACGGAACGGATGAAGTCCTCGCAACGGACACGCTTATCGGCGGCATGACAAGTGCTCCTCACTATTCCGGTTCCCGTCGGCTCTCTGGCGCAAACCGCTATGCTTCTTCGGTCGCCATCGCGAAGTCGGGTTTTCCGAAGGCGACAACACTCATTCTCGCTTCCGGCAGCAGTTACCCCGATGCACTGGCCGCTGTTTCCCTCTCGCAAAAATACAGTGCACCGATCCTCCTCACCGATCAAAAAGTTGTGCCGAAAGAGATTGCCGCTTATGTGGACAATTATCCGCAGCTCAAACGCATCATCATCGTCGGCGGCGAGAGCACGGTTTCCAAAGAAGTCGGCTATCATTTCGTCCCGGAGAGATTCCCGGAGGCTCCCACTGATTTTACGGAACTCAACAAAAAGAGCAATGCACGACACGGATGGGCGTATCAACACAATGACCCGGATCTGGAAGCGCTGATCCAAAAGTACGACGCTTACTCTCGTATCCCCGGCACACCGAAACAGCTGGCGCTCACCTTTGACTGCGGATACAGTTTGAAAGACTACACCTCCCGCATTCTTGATACACTGGCAGAAAAAGACGTCGATGCGACATTCTTCTTGGCCGGGTCTTTTATCGACGCAGAACCCAAAACGACCAAGCGAATGACCAATGAAGGCAATGTCGTCGGAAACCATACCGTAGACCACCTCTTGGCTCCGGATATTATCAGCTCCCGAGGGATCCAACGCGTCATCGATGATGTGAAAGGGTTAGAAGAGAAGTATGAGCAGGTCACCGGTCTGAAACTCTCCCCCGTACTCCGAGCGCCGGAGGGCTTGTGGAGTGAACGTAGCCTTGCCCTCTATCAGATGATGGGGTACCAAACTTTCTTCTGGGATTTGGCGTATCTCGATTGGGACCCGAACAATCAGTATTCCCCCGAGCGTGCACTCGCACTGCTCAAGGAAAAAACGCGACCCGGAGCGGTCATCTTACTGCACACGATCAGCCATACCAATACCGTCATTTTAGGTGATTATATCGACTGGGCAAGGTCCCAAGGGTACGAATTTGTCACCGCACTGGAAGTCGCACCAAAATAGGAGCCCGAAGGCTCCTATCGATGAAATCTCTTGCCGATTTCCGTCTTCAGCTCTCCCCAATGCCGAAGGAGAGTATAAAAGAGCACCAAGGTGCTAAAAGTCGAAGCGACGAGACTGGGCCAGATAGGGTCTACCCAACGGAGCGACGCCACCACAAAGGGAAACAACCCGGCGAAGGCGACCCCTTGCAAGTACAAGAGCGTATCGCCCGTGCGCAGAGAGGATACCTTGGCTGCGATCAATGCGGCGATGACCCCTGTAATGACGATCAACGGCAGCGCATACGTCAGCGACCAACCGGTCCATCCGGAGAGCCCGTCTGACAGCAAAGTTAAACCGGAGAAAATCCCGACTTGGTAGAGTAATGCCTTGTTGGGATTTCTTTTTTTGCGCAAGATGGATAATACGACGGCCCACAAGCCTACGATCAATAATAGTGTAAATCGCAGGGAGAGGTCAAAAAACGGAAACCGGGACCGCACGGTAACGGCGATTATGGCGATCAAAACGGACAGTAATACAAGCCATTGAAGTGCGTACCGGGCGTTATAGCGCGGGAGGATGTCGGGATACGGCGAAGTGTTGAGCGCCAGCGCGTTCTTTTTCTCAACGCCATAGATGCGATTGCCGAAAATCTCGGTCTCGATTCCTTCGCGTTCCAGTAAATCATGAAATGTCCGTTGGATCTCGTCACTTTGAAAAGGCGAGGTAAATGTGATCGTAAATGCGTCATTATGGCTCATCACGGAAAACTGCGGTCGCACGGCAGCGGTGAGAATGCCGGCTGAACGGATTTTCTCATCATGTGGCGGCCCGATTCCCAGCCGTCCGGTATTGGTCATCGCAGCGGTTATCCCTCGGTTGTTGATGTAATTTGCGATTCTGAGGATCACGTCTTTCACCGGACGAATGATCCATCGCAAGGCCGTCATCTCTTCCAAAGCCAACAGTTGATCGAGCTTTTTCTCCATGTTGTCTTTTGTGATCTTCTCTTTAAACTGTGCGGTGAGGGAATCGCAGACCGCCGAGAGTTTCGGAAGGTCTTTGGTGACTTCGTGTTTCACGACAACCGTCGCGAAAAAATTTCTTGCGGTATCCGATGGAAAAAACTGGCGCAAGTCAACTGAGAGGGCGATGGCGATCTCCAATTCGTCACTGCGTTTCCACGCAGGCACTTGCTCTTCGATCGACAGAATAAACAGCGCGGTGAGAAGAACCGTCACCGTTGTACCGTATTGCTTGGCGAGGCTCAAAACTTGTTGGGTCCGACAACGTATTTCCGTAACGCGCATCCGACCGTCAAAGGTTTGGATCCCCTTTAGTTGAAAGATTTTCTTTCTGCCCTTTTTCGGCAGAATACGAGACATGAGCGTGTGCTTTCCCATGTGATGAAGTTTCGGCCGCTCCTTTCGGTCAACGCTTCCTTGAAAGCCGTCTGTCATATGATGGTCTTCCTGATCCTCGACGATCGGCACATTGTCTTCAAAATAGTGAGAAAGGAGTGCACGCAAAAAGCGTAAAGACCCCGACCCATCCGACAAGGCGTGAAAGACTTCCAGATGGATCCGATTCTTGCGATACAAGACGCGAAACAGCAGGCCGCGTTCATCGTGCGTATAGATCGGCGCACAGGGTACGTCTGTCTCAAGCGCAACGACGGGGCGAAGCTCTGTTTCTTCGAGATAGTACCAAAAGAACCCTCTACGCACCGAGGCGCGATATAAGTCAAAAGAGTCAAACGCTTTGTCCGTCGCCTGTTGTAAGCGATCCGGGTCCACATCTTCAAAGAGTTCTACGGTGTATCGATACACTTTGGTGTCGACCGTATTATAGGTTGCCAGGAATATCTTCGAAGCGTTCTCTAACGGGATCCACCGGCGACCCAAACGGTCTACCCATTTCGATGGGGGTTTCGTCTTCATCGTCATGTCCTCAAAAGAAAGGCCTTGAGTTCTCGATATACGGTTTCGACCGCCTCATTGAACGGTCGCTCATAGGTCCAAAACCCGTGCGGTACATCCAAAACGCGAATAACTTCGGTCTCGACGCCGGCTTCTTGCAGTTTTTTTCCATAGGCTTCCCCCTCGTCGCGCAGCGGGTCATGCTCGGCTGTAAAGATGAGGGTACGCGGTAATCCGCTGTGGTCATCCGCCAATAAAGGCGCAATTCTCGGATCTTTCGGGTCGACGTCGTCCGGTACATAGAGGTCGTAATACTCGACCAGCTTCTTGCGCGTCAAGCCGAAATCCTCCGCCTTCTCATGAACGGATGCGAAAGGGCTTTGTTCAGAGTAATCCCAGCCCACGGCGGGATAGATCAGCACCTGTGCATCCGGCAGGGGTAGCCCGGCATCACGCAATCGCAAGCAGGAGACAGTCGCCAGATTTGCGCCGGCAGAATCACCGATCACAGTCAACGGTCGGAATCTTCCGGTGGTATCTTCGCAAAGAAAACGCATGACTTCATAGCAGTCATCCGGCCCTTGCGGGAACGGGTGCTCCGGTGCCAATCTATAATCGACGGACATGACCGGTCGCTCCGTTTCCTCCACCATCTGCAGGCACACCGGCGTATAGGTGTCGACATTCCCGATCACATAACCTCCGCCGTGAAAAAACAACAGCGTGCCGTTTCTATGGTCTGTCGGCTCGGCAAAGATACGTACCGGAATGCTATGCAGCCCGTCGGATGAAAGAATTTCTTCATCCAAAAGGAGGAAATCCGGTGGGATTTCCTCTCGTTTCGCCGCCCATTCCTGTAATTTCCGGACAATGGTATAATCTCGGGTCATATCAAAAATCGGGAGCGAAATGATCTTTAATGCGAATCGTATGAATGGGTTCATGGCAAATTATTCTACGGTGAACAATAGTGACTCACGATTTTCGGACGTGTTATCGACAAAGTCAAATGTACGCAACGCGTCCATATACGCTTTCGCCTTGATCACATATTCCGCTTCGGTCAAATCCACTTTGTTATCGCCGATTCTCTCCTCGGGCGATGCGTCCATATATCCGGATCGCAGATAGTACACGTGATGCATTTGACCGCCGTAAAGCGCATATCCGCTGTGGTGGATCGCCTCATGACCGCTCGCTACAAGTAGTTGACGATTCTCCGCATGATAGCCGAATAGGACGCGTCCAAAGAACGTGCGATCCTGGTATTCGAATGTGTTGATCAGATTCCCATCAAATGACGCAATATAGTAATCTGTCAACTCGGCCGTACCCTCGTTATAGCGGTATTTGATGATGAGCTCCTGTATGCCGTCTCCATCAAAGTCAAATACGGCAAATTGGCTATTCGCTTCTGACAATTTAGAGGGACCCTGATTCGATCGGAAAAGTACTATCTCTCCACGAAGGAGCTTCGCATATTCCTTTTGCCATGCCGCTGTCGCCGGTTGCTCAGGATTGGCGAGAACCGAAGCGATCTGCTTCGAAACGGAGTTCTCCCCGCCCAGGATATATACATCTTGGATGCTATTCTTGTGTTTTGTGAGATACTCTCGGACAGATTTCGGTACGGCATCCTTCTTCACTAGCAAGATCGGTGCTTTCAGTTTCCCTGCCAAGGCCGCAGCTGTTAATGCGTCGGGGTAGTTTTCGCCCGTGGCGACAATGACCGACTGAGGATTCGTAAAGCTTTGTGCAATATTGGTCGATGTCTCGTACCGATCACGTCCGGTGTAACGCACGAAATCAGCATCGAGCGCGCGGTATTCGGCAGTGATCGACGCCGGAAATGTATGGTTGCCACCAAGGAGCGTGAGCTTGGCATCATCCACTCGCATGACATGACTCATGGTTTGTGCAGGCACTTCAACTGAGTTGCCTAAAAGGATCGCGGCTCCTTTATGCAATGCCAGCGCCGAACCGGCCAGTGCGTCCGCAAAACCCGTGCCGCTCGCGATGACGAATTGTTTTGTATCGATCTCATCGGCGATCTGCGATGCGGTATCATACCGATCCTGCCCTGCGATACGTTCGACGGCGACTCCCATCGCACGCAGTTCAGCCTCGACCGACTCCGTAATCGTATTCTTGCCCCCCAATATCGTGACGATGGCACCGGAATTCTTCGCCAGAACCGCGCGTGTTTCCGGATGCAGCCGATCTTTTCCCGTCAAGAGTATCGGATACATGCCCTTAGTGAGCGGCGCTCCTGCCAACGCATCGGGATAATTCTCCCCGCTGGCTAAAAGGTACCGAGAGCTCGCCGGGCGCACCCTTTCAGCCACTCGAGCAGCCGTTTGGTAACGGTCCTTCCCTTCGATCCGAATGACATTGAATTCCGGATCCGCAGCAAATACAGCAGTTGAAGGCACCATGATCGTAAAAGCGACAACCCATGCGATCACTTTTTGTAACATCAGATTCCAATTCTTCATATCTTCTTCCCCCTTTACCACTTCCGTTACTGATGTTTATACCCCGGCAGTGACATGATATACTCTGTGCCGATCATTACGACATACAAAAAGACGAACCTTTCGATTCGTCTCTTATACTCTATCGCGCATGGCGGTACACATATCCCGCTTTGGGCGTGATGCCCTTGTATTCAAACAATTCAGACAAGGTTACCAACTGATACCCCTTCTCGATCAACTCCGGTATGACGATCTCCGTCGCCTGTACCGTCGGGCGATGGATGTCATGCATTAAGATAATATCGCCATCTTGTACATTGTTCATGATATTTCTGCGAATCATTTGGGCGTTTCGATTCTCCCAGTCTCTCGTGTCGATCGACCAGTTGATCAACGGCATCGGCACCGCATCCCGAACGGTCTGATTTACATTGCCATAAGTGGGCCGTGCGAATACCGGCGTTACATCGGCTGCGGCTGCGATCGCCCGATTCGTCTTTTGGATCTCGTTACGTATCGCAGCAGACGATAGGCTTGTGAGGCTGGGGTGACCGTAGCTGTGGTTTCCGATCTCGTGACCCTCCGCTACAGCGCGTTTCACAATATTCGGGTATGAATTAACGCTCTGCCCGAGGACAAAAAACGTAGCTTTTGCATCGTTCTCCTTCAGGATGTCCAATATCTTTGCCGTGGTTTCCGGTTTCGGCCCGTCGTCATACGTGATCGCGACCATCGGCCTCTTCGGGTCGATTTTCGGTTTTTCTGGCTTTGGTTCGGGCTTTGGCTGGGGTTTGGGTTCCGGTTTCGGAGCCGGCTCGGGTTCCGTTCGGTGGATCGCCGTATCGGTAATCGTTGCCGTGCCCCCTACGACCATTATCGTCGATTCGTTTTTCGCTGCCCATTCTCTCGTATAGGGTTCCAAATAGGTGCCGGGTGTCAAGAGGATATTGTACTGTTTTGCATACGCAAAAGTGGTTGCCGTAAAAGCATCGATAAATTCAGTCGCGTGGACAAGGAGTACGTTCTTCACCCCGTTTTCTTCTCGGTTCATCGTGGCAAGTTTAGTGGCCGTTTCAAAACGATTGCTCCCGCTGATTCGACTCGTAGCTCGGACGAGTTCCGCCGTCTCCTTAGATAAGGTATTCTCACCGCCAACGATCGTCTTGTCGACCGCCAGATCGACGACCACCTGAGAGGGCGCCCCGTTTTTAACCAATAGGAGCGGGATGCTCGCCCCTCGATACGCACTGGAGGACACGGCATCGGCAACCGAAGCCGTTAAAAAGACTTGTTGCACATCGATCTCTCCCTGCAAAACAGCCAAGAGTTTTTCTGAAGTTTCGTAGCGATCCGCTCCGGCGACTCGTGTCGGCGTGATGCCGAGTTCCTGTAATCGGCTCTCAATCGCGGGGTCGAGAGTGGCTATACCGCCCAATACATAGGCTTTGGTCGCTCCCAGTCGCTTGATCTCAGCAATTGTCGCCTCAGGAATTTCATTTACCGCTGCGAGCAGGATCGGCGCTTTTACATGATTGGCCAATGTCGAAGCGGGCAGTGCATCGATATAGTTTTGTCCGTTCGCGATGAATACCGTATCGCTCTTCTCAAACGTCTGAAGGCTTACCTGTATCGCCGTTTCAAAACGGTTCTTCCCGTGAATTCGCCTGGGTCCATCGGCGAAGACAGATGCCGGCAAAAGGAGTAAAACGCTGAGTAATAAAATGATGATCTTTCGCTTAATGAACATATCGTTCTCCTCCATCTCTAGTCCGCCTCTTCTTCCAGCGCTTCTATGTAAAAGCTGACCGGCCTGAATCCGTCATTGCACGAGATCATTGCCGAACGCTTATCTTTCATCCAACCGTTGTAAATGTTCTCGCCACCGTAGGCCAATGTCATCACAAACGGTGACATGCTCTCCCATGCACTTTCGCACAAGCCCTCCGGCCTCTCCCATCCATTCGCGATATAGACCGCGCCTTCTTCCATGTCGCAAGCGTTTTCTATCGGATTTTCATACTGCGCCATCAAGTCCGGATATTCTGCTTTCCGCACGACCGTGATTCTGCATTTTTTCATAACGATTCTTCCTCGAATGGGTAGCCGTTGGTTTGTAGAACCTCGACCGCCCGCTGAAAATCATCGGCTTTGGTCAAGATATAGTCCGTATTAAAGGTCGAGACCGCAAAGATGCCGATATTTTTCTCTGCCAAAAGCGTTGATATCTTCGATAGAATTCCGATGAGCGAAAAGTCGAGCACTCCTTGGATGCGAAAACAACGCCAGCCGTCATCTCGTATGACGACGTGAGCGGGTACATCTCTCGTGTGACAAACGAGCGAAAGCTCCTCATCCGTCTTTCCAAGAAAAAAGAATTTTCCACCCGCTCTCACATCAGATAATTTTTCTATTTTGCAAATACTGAATTCGCCTTCTATCCTCTTTACCCTCATAAGAATCACCTCGATTACATACTACGATTGTACCACGACGGCTGCGCTCAAGTTGCACATCAGCACAAATGAAACGGTTTTGTAATATCTACACATCATAAGTAGACTATACTAAATCTAACACAAACTGTCATGATTTGGGAGGCTTTATGAAGTACACAAATTCACCGCGAGCGCTTGAGAATCGTCTCGCACGATCAACCACTCCTTGGCCGATATGGTTTGCAATCTTTCCCATGTTGGGTTTCGGCTCCCTCACACTGATGTCATTTTTACCGCTCGACACGGCGCCTGCGATCATCCGCGATTTGCTGCCGCTTCTTCAATTTGTGATCCTCGCGATCATCCCCCTCGCTCTCGTTCGCTTGTTCAGCAAGAAGAAGATCACAGCAGCACACCTCGGCTTTGACCAACCGGTATTTACAAAGCGCAATGTGATTGTCATACTCGCGGTATTCGTCGTAACGCATCTCGTGTTTTTCCTGATCTCGGAGCTTGGTTTTGCAAAAACGGATGCGCCGGCAGAGTTCATCGCCAGCGGTCTCGGTAAAGGATTCTTTACGGACCTCACGACGATCATCGCCACGACGATTTTTGCCCCGATCATCGAGGAACTACTCTATCGCGGCGTGCTGCTACGCTCCGTACACGATGGACTCCTTCGACTGAGCCCAAGAAGCCGATCGATCTTCAGTTTTCCTGCGATCGTCAGCGTCACCGTCACTGCTTTAGCTTTTGTACTGCCACATGTATCCAACTTCGGCATCAATGCGCTCACCATCGCATATTTCCTCACCAGCGCAGGATTCAGCATCGTCTATCTCCTGACCGGATCGATGATTGCCGCTATGGTCAGTCATTCTCTCCAAAGTGCGTTTGCCTTTACCCAGCTGCTAATCTTCGGAAAAGGCGCGTATCCCCTCTCTCAGGTGATTTTGGCAATCTCTATTCTTTGCCCGGTCATCGTGTACTTTGTCGGCAAAATGATCGGAACGTTTTTCAAAAAACAGCGCTCCTATTAAGGCTACGAATTTCTTAGAAATTGCTAATAAAGTTGTTTGACAAAATAGGTTTGGGAGAAGTCTCCAAAGCAAGGGTCGATTGTTAATAGAGCGCGATATCCAAGTTTCGAGTAGAAGTCCTCCGCCTGGAAACGGTACGTATTCAGGAGAATGCGCTTGACACCCTTCTGAGCGGCTACTTCTTCCACCTTGTCCACCAGCGCGCGACCGAACCCTTGCCCTCGGTACTCTTCGTCCACAAAAAGGTATTCAATCTCGATTAGATCGAGCGTTCTTTGCGCGACAATGCCTGCGATCATCGCACCATCGGCTTCGATATGATAACTGCAATCCTCAACATCCGTCATAAACGAGCGATTATACGCAATCAGTTGCTTTCGAGTCCGTTCTCTCATTTTTGAATCACTCGGTAGGATATTTTTCATCAGGTTGACTCTCCTTCATTAAAGATTAGTAAGCAACCCCCGGAAACGACTCCGGGGGTTGTTCTATTCGTTGACAAAAGGTGTTACACCCTTTACTGCCTCACTCGCATCGATCCTTAAATCCCCATGATCGATATCAATCAACTCATACCGATCATTTCCCATGCCGAGTTCTTTCATATAGCTCAACTGGCGATGACCGTGGCGAGTTTCCATGCGTTCTACGAGATCATGATGATCTGCTTCCTCCATCGCGTAGATTAAATCGACCGAAGCCTGATCGACGGCGAGAAGATCGCGCGAAGCGACAATCCCCACATTCGGAGTCACCACGGGCGCGGCAGCACACCCTTCACAATCACAGGACACCGACATATTCCGAAGCACGTTGATATACGTGATCTTCTCACCAAAGTGATCGGCGACCGCCTTCGCTGACTCCGTCATCCGCTCCATAAATTCTTCCTTATCGATATCCCATTGGTTATCCTGTCCGGGCGTCGTGTGGATCATTGCCTTTCCGACGCGCCCGTCTGCGATCCCGATGCCGATATTCTTACTGGAGCCGCCAAATCCGCCGGCGGTATGTCCTTTGAAATGCGTCAGCACGAGGAGAGATTCGTAATTGATAATGCCTTTTCCCATCGACACCTCGTCAAACCACTTGCCTCCCTGTACAGGGAGCATCACGATGCCTTCATCGTCGATAATATCCACGGGACAAAAAGTCCATCCGTTGACCTCCAGCGTTTCTTTATGAAGATCCGTTGTATAGCGATCCCCCTCATAATACGTGTTGGTTTCGATAATCGTTCCTCCCGGAAGACTCGTATTCACGAGCGACTTCACCCATTCTCTCGGAATAATATTGGGGCCGTCTTTTTCTCCGGTATGCAACTTAATCGCAACGCGTCCGTTCATTGTCCCACCGATGCGGTCATATATCTTTTTTAAACCATCCGCCGACAAATCTCTAGTAAAGTAAACGACCGACTCATCTCCCGTTCGATCCTCGTACGGTATATATCGATCGCCCCCGGTGCCGGCCATTCTTTTTTTCTCCATGGTACCCCTTCTCTCTCAACATTTAGATTTATATTGTTACCCGAAATTCTTTATCAGTAAGCTTAAGATCTCGTTAATAAATTATGATAGTAACGGTCGATCAGCATCGCGCCAAGCGGCTGTAAAACTGACGACCCCTTACGATAGATCTCGATTTTTCATTGGTTGTTTTGATCTCAGAGGAACTTTTCGATAGAATGAGATCCAAACAGCCACGAAAAAGATTCCATAAAACACGAATAAAAAGACTGGTTTCGGCAATGCCCGGCTTAAGATTTCAATCGGAGTGCCCAGCCCACCCGCCGTATAGCAATAGTCATATCCATAAAGCGTATTCAGAATCAAACTGGGGACGAGAAGAACCCCCACCGGCAAAAACGCTCTCCATTGGTCGCCCGGTTTCGGTTGATAATAGCCGCTCGTCCAAAGCAGAGTCGAACCAAAGATCATGAGTGCGTGATAGAGTAGCGTTCGTATGCCTACAAAACTGAAAAATGGATGCACATTGATATGATAATTGAATACATAGCCCATGAGACCGCTGATTAAACCGATCGTCGCGACATTGGCGAGGGCTATTTGTTTCATCGCTCCTTCCTTGGCAAAAACCCCGACAGGTAAAAGCATCCAAAATAGTGAGCACAAATAAAGTGGTAGGGTAAACTTTGGATCGAATTCTCCAAAAGTCATCCACTCCCATATCCAATACGCGGGGTCAAAAAAGACGATGACGACTGCCAAAAAGCGGAGGCATTGTTCCATGCGATCGCGACCACCGGCGATCACAGAACGAGACAGCAGCGGAATACCGATCGCAAGAAACGCCATCGACAACAGGTGTAAGGGTTGAAACATCAGCTCTCCTCGTATCAAATACTCTCTCGAGTTATGCTCCATTCGTGAAGCGCATCGACCAATCCTTCAATTGTCGGGTAGATGCCGCCTTGTGATTTCTTGATGATTCCTACCAAAAAGAGATTTCTGTACATAAACTGATTCTCCGTGCCATCTGAGATAAGTGCCTGAATTTTCTTGTCGTTCTCTCTTCCTAACTGCCTGACATCTGAATACAGCGCAAAGATCGGCTTATCCATCATAAAAAAGGCTCCGATCTCCGCCGCGACTCCACTGTCTACCTCCACCCCATCGATCACAGCGATGAGAAAGTCGCTGTCCTTCAGTCGTTCCATATCCGCCAATGCGATCGTCACCGAATCGGCGTGTGCACTTTTGTCGTTGATCGCATCATTCTCCTGCGGGACATAAAGGTCAACCCCAATGATCACCTTACGCAATTCTTGGGCAATCTGCGCGTTTAAGAGTCGATCGGCAAGCCCAAATAATCCGTTCGCTAAATATCCTTTCATTCCATTCCTCCCATATCGTAATTAGGTCAAGCTCATGAGAACTTGTTGGACAGCGTCTATAAAACGAACCACCGATGCTTCGATCTGTATCATAAGAGCCGCCGGATTCTCAAAATCAGGAGAAGATACAAGTTCACACTCGATGATCGCATCCGCATTCTCACGATCGTGAAACATTTCAAACCCTTCAATCGTAGCGTGAGTAAAAAGCGGCTGAAAGCGCTTCGATATCTCTCGATTCCTCGCGCACAGCCACATTTCGAAGCTCCCTTTCTCGTGCAAATAGACGATGAGAACTTTGAGTCCCTGTTCACTGAGTAAAGATGTGCTGATCGAAAAGTACGTGATATCCATCTGACCGAGATACATACTGCCGGAACTGAAGTACGGATACTGCTTCGCAATATGAGAACGCAAACTACCAATAAAGTTGAGCACTCCCCGGTAAGCCACCTGCAATTCTCCCTGCTGGAGTTGATACGTGTATTCCTTGATTAATTCATTTAACGGTTTCACAGCGTGCCGAACCTCTCTCTCATAATCTCAGGTAAGTGTATTGCGATCGATCATCACAATAAAAGCAGAAGACAGATCTAGCCATCGCCTTCTGCTTTCTCATTTATTCACATTTGATTTCGCCATCGACGATCTGGCAAAGTCCTGCCGGCGGAGAATTGATAGCCTTTGCTCTTTTAAAGGCATCTTCAATCGTCGCCATCGGTTGCGCTCCGCTGACTTTGTGTTCCCCATTGATCACGAGACAGGGTACTCCGCGAATCCGATAATCTTCCGCTGCGCGAAAATCGTCCTCAACCGCTTTTTTTGCCTCTTCACTCGAGAAATGCTTTCGCCATTCATCCAAATCTAAGCCGACCTCTTTTACACAGTCTTCAATGACATCTTGATCTTCCACATTTCGGTTCTGTACGAAAAGAGCATTTTGCAACACATCAAACAGATCCCAATAAGCGGATTCTCCTCCCATAAAAGAAGCCGCTTTGCATGCCCATAGGCCATTCATCGAACTCGGGAACAAAAAGTCCGCATTTTTCATCCCTTCGATATGAAACCGATGCAGATCGTCGTTCGCATTCGCATGAGCCCAATGACTCATGATTTCCGCTTTCGCCGCTTCACGCGAGCCAAACATCAGATCAAAATCCGCGTTTGATTTGACGAGCGCAAACGATCGGTGAACCACCTCAACATCCGGATATATTTTCTTGATCTCTCGCATTCGATACGACATGGGAAAACAAAAACTGCAAATCACATCGTGAAAAAACTCGACGACAACTTTCTCCATAGAATCACTCCTTATAGAATTTCCTCATACAGATACCCAGTTTCCTACGTATCAATTCTCTTCAGTTCAGAAATTAATTTATTTCGATAAATTAAGTCATCGCGCTTTTCGAAACCTAGGTTTTCCCAGAACTCGTTTCCTTTTATGTTTCTGTCAAAGACCACAAGAAACACCTTGTGTATGCCCTCGTTCTCAAGTGCAACCATCACTGAATCGACTAAAGAGGTCCCAATTCCCTTCCTCTGCATTTTATTAGCCACAGCCGTATGATAGATGACGCCCCGACGCCCATCGTGCCCGGCCAAAATGACGCCCACGATCCGGTCATCACACTCTGCAACAAAACAAGTATTTGGATTTCTTTTTAGAAATTTCCGGATACCATCTTTCGAATCATCGAGATCATTCAACCCCATTCCAGGTGTACTCAACCATAAGGAGTGAACCATCTCGTAATCATCAATTCCCATATTTCTTAAGATCATAAAGCCCTTCCCTCATCGTTAGAGTATTCTGCAAGTATTAGAGCGACAATTTAATGGTACGGTGAAAGTATTGCACCAACATTTGATGTTAACAATGAATACTTCTTTATTGATAATACTTACCTGTGCACTCGTGAATTGATATTTCGATAACTGCAGTGCCACGCACCATATTTTCAGGTAATTCGCCACTCGAAAGATGAGGTGTGTACTTCTCAACAATTCGATGCAAAATTTCTCTTTTATAGGTTACGTCAGAAATCACGCTTGCATTTCCCATGATGATCACGCTATTATACTCAGTGTTTACATTACAGGCAACCTCAACACCTTCGCTCAGAATACGAATCATCTCGTCAACCTCAAACCCTACTTTTGGATTTCTTGATATGTCTTCCACCTTCTGCCCTTTTGGTAGACCATGTATATAGATTTTTTCATTGTAATACACAAAGTGAACCGGAACGATATAGGGGTATCCCTCTACACTCTGCGTAGCCATTCTGCCAACTTGAGCTGCCAGAAGCAGTGCCTCAACCTGCTTCTTATCCAATTCATGTGTTTTCATTCTGTTTTGCATGTTCTTCTCCTTAGTAGAATTTGTACTCGGGTTTGTTCCCATTTATACCTAGATTCGTGCGCTAGAGAGCATTCGTCGCTACACCCTTTGTTAATAATCAGCCCACATCTCACACTGTCCAATAACAGTTGCTACGGCGTCTTCCATTCCCTCTGGTGGATACTTGAATCTTTTCAGTAATTTTTTGATCATCCGCCGCATACCCGCACGAGCTGACTCTTTCTTCTGCCAGTCGATCGTTCGATTCTTACGGAGCATATCGGTAAGTTCGTGGGTCATCGCCACAAGTTCCTCATTGTGATAGAAATCTTTTACGGCTTGTGGACGAGTTAATGCATCGTAGAAAGCCAATTCTTCCTCTGTCAGACCCAGTGCATCTCCTTCTGCTTGAGCGCTAGCCATCTCATTAGCCATTTTCATCAATTCAGCGATGACTTCTTCATTGGAGAGCATTCCATTCAAATATGCCTTCATCGCTCGTGAGAGCCTTTCTGAGAATTTCTCCGATTTAACTAGGTTCGTACGGCGGTAGAGTGAGACTTGCTCGGCGAGCAATTTCTTCAAAATCTCAACGGCGAGGTTCCTCTCCTTCATTTTGCCTATCTCTTCAAGGAAGTTCGGGTCAAACAAGGAAAAGCCGGTATCAATATCAGAGAATAAATTAATAACACCTTCACTTTGTATACTTGCCTTCAACAATTCATTGATTCGAGCGTTTATTTCTTTCAAAGAGAGTTGTTTTCCAATTCCCGTTATTCTGGTAAGAACTGTGCGCACTGCCTCAAAATATGCAGCTTCATATCGTTGTTCCGCAGTCAATAGCGAACGGCAAAGTGATAATGCCTGTCGTAATAGCATTGCCTCCTTGATAAAAGTATCTTTGTGGTTTGCGGTATCCCCATATCCTATTGATGGCTCTGCAGCGAGTAGAAGTGTATCATCTAAGACTCCGTTTGCTTGTCTGTTTATTGCGGTCAGGTAGTTCACCCCGCCGCTAATTGCCTTGGCTCGTGAAAGGTCACTGGAGTTTGGTTTCATAAAGCCTGAATAGTCAAAACCATAGAGAAGATCACGACAGACCTCCAATTTCTCAACGAATTTCGGTAGGGCAGTTTTAGCGATATCTGTGTCCCCGTAGTTGCTCTTGTCGCGGTTCGTATAGTCATTCATTGCTTGCTTTAGAGCACCAGCGATACCAACATAATCTACTACCAAGCCGCCTTCTTTTTCCTTATAAACGCGATTGACACGAGCGATTGCCTGCATTAGATTGTGACCTTTCATCGGCTTGTAAACATACATTGTCGCGAGCGATGGAACGTCAAAGCCCGTCAGCCACATATCGACAACGATGGCGATCTTCAGCGGATCATTGTTGTCTTTAAACCGCTTTGCCATTACATCTCGATGACGTTTATTACCAATGATGCTTCGCCACTCTTCGGGATCCTTATTGCTTTCAGTCATAACCACGCCAACTTTATCTAACCATTGCGGGCGGAGTTCAAGTAGCTTACGGTAAATTGCCATGGCGATGGCACGAGAGTATCCGACTACCATAGCCTTACCAGTGAGTTCATGTTGGCGGTTCTCTTCGTAGTGTTTGACAATATCTTCGCAGAGCGCTGTGATAGTTTGCTCTGCACCGAGGATAGAATCCATCTTTGCGAGTTCTTTCTTGCTCTTTTCAATGGCATAGTCCTCGGCATTTTGTGCCATGATGTCATATTCCGCATCGATGAGATGCAAAATTCCTTCATCTAGTTTCAGATGGATGACTCGACTCTCATAATAAACAGGGCGGGTCGCTCCATCCTCCACCGCTTGGGTCATGTCATAGATGTCGATATAGTTGCCGAACACTTCAATCGTTGAACGGTCTTTGCTAGAAATTGGAGTCCCCGTAAAGCCTATGTAGGTTGCATTCGGCAGGCTTTCACGAATAATCAGACCAAAAGATTTCTGAATACGTCCCGTCTCACTGTCCACTCGCTCGTCGATGAATTGACTACGATGGGCCTCATCAGCCATGACGATAACGTTTCGTCGATCAGATAAAACCTCTGAACTCTCTTCAAACTTCTGCGCTGTAGTAAATATAATACCGTTCGCTTGCCGTCCTGCTAATAGTTCTTTTAAATGGTTACGGCTTTCTGCTTGTTGCGGGGTCTGACGTAGGAAAATAGCACATTTAGCAAATTGACCAAAAAGCTGATCATCTAGATCGTTACGGTCGGTTAAGACCACAATAGTCGGGGAATTTAGTGCAGATTGAAGGAGATGGGCATAAAAGACCATAGACAACGATTTGCCGCTTCCTTGTGTGTGCCAGAACACCCCACCTTTTCCGTCCGTTACGGTGGCGGTAGCGGTCGAAGCGACAGCCTTCCGCACGGCGAAATACTGGTGGTATGCGCCAAGGATTTTCGTATCACCAGAAAAGCAAATAAAGTTTTTGATTATATCTAGCAGTCTCGACTTGTCAAACATTCCTTCAATGAAAGTGTCAAATTGCGCATACTGTGTATTCTCATAGCTGCCGTCCTTCGTTTTCCACTCCATATACCGGTCTTCACCAGCAGTAATTGTTCCCGCTTTGGAAATAGCGAAGTCGCTCATTACGAGGAATGCATTATAAGTGAATAGCGACGGTATCTCGTGCATGTAGTTCCGTAATTGCAGAAAAGCTTCTGAAGCATCCGTTTCCTCGCGAGAGGGGGACTTTAGCTCAAGCAGGACAATGGGTAAGCCGTTAAGGAACACAATAACATCAGGCCGTTTCTCGCTGTTCTCGATAATCGTCCATTGGTTGACGGCGGTAAAAGTATTGTTATCTACGTTCTCATAGTCCACAAGTCGAACTAGGGCCGCTCGCTGTTCTCCCTTATCGAAGTAGTTCACAGATATTCCATTTTGAAGATAATCCATGAAATCAACGTTCTTTTGGAGTATTGTACCACCTTCAAAATTGTGCAGCTTATAGACAGCTTCACTCAATGCGGCTTCGGGCAGCTTTGAATTGATCCGTTGCAAAGCAGATAGGAGCTCGTCAAGATATAGCGGTTCCGCGTAATCACGAGCTATATCAGGTCCATAAGCGTAGCCATACCCTAGGGTATCTCGTAACACCTCGATAACCGCATTTTCGTAGTTTGCTTCTGTATAAGACATAAGGAATATCTCCTCCTTTATCAATTATCTTGATGCCGATAGTGGTAAACAATCATTTAGAGCAGAT
>CAZEBB010000024.1:0-28432 GCA_964510345.1 uncultured Peptoniphilaceae bacterium | reverse complement strand
TAGCCGCCCAATTGGGCGGCGGCTATTCTTCGACCTCTTGTACCTCGTGGTACCGGAGGTTTTTTTCTGTGACGATGGCTTGTACGCGCTCTTTGTCTTCCGGTGCGATGACAGCGCAGGTGCCGCAGGAGCTGCTGAGGTTTCTGGGCACGGGGCGCAAGGTCACTTTGACGCCTTCTTTTTTGAGCACCTGCTCGAAGCGCAACACCTCCGACACGGTGTCGAAGGTGTAGACGACGAGGGCTTCTTTACTTTCTTTTTGCCAGAATTTCAATGTAATCTTCTTTCTCGGACGCGCTGACGGTGTAGCCGGCGTCATCCAGGAAGCGGGACACATTCTCTTTGGAGACGTGGGTGTCGACGAGGACGGTCACTTCCGCTTCGTTTTCGATGCCGCGCTTCGCCATGAGCACGGGTTCGGGGCAGGAAAAGCCTCTTGCGTCGATGGTTTTCATTAGGCGGCTCCTTTCTTGTTGGCTTGTGCGGTCACGAGGGCTGCGAGTACAAGCACGACGACATAACCGATGATGGTTGCGATCTGTCCGTTGACGGGTACGCCTTCACCGCTGGCGGCTAAGCCGAAGTTGTGGGCGATCGCGGTTCCGATGATCAGCCCGAAGACGACGATCATTGCGTCAGAGTCACCTTCTGCGGAGAGGATGGTTTGACGGATCGGGCAGCCGCCGGCGAGTACGCCGGTCAAACCTACGAGGCCAAGACCTAGGAAGTTAAACACGTGGTTAGAGTGGCCGATCGGTTGTCCGGTGAAGCTGAGGTTAAAGGTACCGGTAATGAACAGGTTGCCGAGGATCGTGGCGACGAGGATTCCGATGATGCCCCACATGAAGTGCATGTCTTTGATCAGGATGACGTCGCGGAAGGCGCCGGCGGAGCAGATTCTCGTCCGTTGGAGGAGTCCTCCGACGATGAGTCCGGCAGCCAGTGAGATGGCGATGGGCGCGTGCATGGATCCGGGTCCTTCGGCACTGAATGCGATAAATGCGGGTTTGATCAGAAGGAAGACCAGCAGCGTGACGGCAAATGCGGGCATGATGATTCCGGATGCATTGGACTCTTTGTGGTTACGGCCCAAAGTATAGCCGCGTTTGAGGAACTGAATACCGACGAAGATCCCGGAGACGAAGCCCAAAAGACCGACGACGGCGTTGAGGTCACCGTTTCCTAAGCGAAGCAGCATGCGTAGCGGGCATCCTAGGAAGACCAAACCGCCGATCGCCATAAAGATCGCCATGACAAAACGGATGGCGGCAGAGGAACCACCGCGCGGGCGGAAGTCTCCTTTCGCGAGCGATACGGCAAATGCGCCGAGGATCAAGCCGATGATCTCAGGGCGTAAGTACTGGACGGGCGGTGCTTTGTGCAAGCCCAATGCTCCGGATATGTCTCGCCAAAAGCAAACGATACAAAAACCCATATTGCCGGGGTTTCCGAATTTGACGAGAAGCACGCCGATTAAGCCGATGATCGCACCGGCGATGAGCATGAACGTGTTTCTTTTCTTCATTCAACACACTCCTTTCGCCAATATTCTATCATAAAGCTACGGAAAACATGGAAATTTTGCATTGATTATATTTATTAAACCATAAAATATCTTTATGGAAAGGCGTCGGTAGGTGCGGGAGTGTCTTCTTATTTGTAGTTTTTGTAAAAAATTGGGTAATATAACACTATTACCGGATGTAAGCGATTACACCGTGGAGAAAGGGGAGTTTTTTTGAAAAACAAAAGAGTATTGATGCTTGCCATGTTGCTCGTATTTGCAATGGTATTGGCAGCATGCGGCGGCGGTGGCACGACTGAAGCACCGGCAGCAGACGCAGGCACGGAAGCAGGGGGAGAAACCGGCGGCGCGGCATTGGCCGGAGACCTGACGGTTCAAGCAGAAGAAGGCTGGATGGCCTATTATCAAGCGGCGATCGACCGCATCAAAGCGGCCAATCCGGACGCAAACATCACCTTAGTACAAGCGGGTGCATTTGATCACTTGGATATCATCGACAACACCGGTGTCACGAACACGGACGTAGCCGATGTATTCGCGATCCCGGCAGACCGTATTTACGGACTGGCTGAAAACGAGGCCTTAGCACCGGTCGATTCACAAAAATTGGCAGCGGACTTAGGCGGCTGGACCGATTTTGACGCCGGTATCGGCGGCAACTTCAAAGTCGGCGAAGACTATTTGGCATTCCCGTACAATATTGAAACGCTGATCGTATTTGCCAATAAAGCAAATGCGGAAGCAGCGGGCGTCGATGTAACAAAGGCGATCGAGATCGACTCGATCCAAAAACCGGACGACGTACTCCTTCCGTTCTTTGATGCATGGTACGGTATCGCGCTGGTCAACTCGGCGAATATCGAACTGTTGGGCAAAAATGACGACGGCACTTTCTTCTCGGATATGACGAGTGACTGGGCATCGCTGGCTCCGGAAAAACAAGCAGCGGTCAAATCTCTCTACGAATACTGGAAGAAACACAACGAAGCCGGCACCTCGCTGTTTGATGCAGATGCCGGATGGGGCTATATCGACAACGCATTCACCTCGGGCAATGGCGGTATGTATCGCTTAGGCGGCCCGTGGGATACCGCAACGATCTCCGCACAAGCGGGCGACGGAGCCGATTTGGAAATCCTTCCGATCTCCAGCATTACCGCTGCCGGCAAACCGCTCAGCCACTGGCAAGGTGGATGGGGACTCGGGATCAACGCGCGTATTGAAGGCGATGAAGCCAAAATGGCGCTCGCACACGCTGTGATCAAAGAAATCGTGAACCCGGAATATGCGGTTGACCTCTTTAAGGCGACCGGTAAGATTCTGGAAAATGTCCAACCGGACGTATACGCTGGCTCTGACCTGTCCGACACGGACAAAAAGGTCATCGAAGCGACGATCGCATCCTACAAAGAAGCTCCGGCACGTCCGCTCTTCAGCGAGTGGGGCCCGGTTTGGGATACTTGGAAGAACGCCGTTCTTTCTTGGAACGCACAAAAGCCGGCAACGGTAGAAGATGCATACGCACAAATCAAAGCATCGTTCGATGCGATGATGGCGAACACCCAATAATAACTGTTGATGCACACAGCACATCGTGCTGTGTGCCCCCTTTGGGGGACCTTACATGACAACAAACAGAAACACTTCTAAGAGATCAATGGTGATGATCGGCGTTTCAGCAGTGATGATATTTGTCTATTCTTTGGAAACGTTATTGGTAACCAAAGACGCAATCTTGTATCAACAAGCACTGGAGAACGGGATTGTGAATGACCTGGAAACGTATGTCAGCTTGCAGATGATGCAATACCTGATGCACATTGCCGTTCCCGCTTTATTTGCCATCTATATTTTCTTCTCGGGAAGGCGCACATCGCGCATGGCAAGGGCTGTGATTACGGTTCTCCTCTTAGCCGGCGCCGTGTTCCGCGCACTGGAGGGCCGGTTGACATCGCCCTTTTATTATGTAAGTCTCACATTGTATCTCGTACTCATTCTTTGGCTTAATCGGCCACAAAAAACGCCTGCATCGGAGGCACAGAGATGACAAAGAATTTGTTGTTGGTTGACCGGATCGGCAATCAGCACGAAAGAAAAAACCTCTATGAGAGAGAACGGCTGACGCTGTTGCAACTCACGAAAACGGGTACGCCCGATGAGGTGCAACAGGCAAAGGCTCAATTGGATGCGCTCGAAAAAAACAAGTCGTCGCATCCTTATTTACATGCGCTGCAAGAGTTTCAAAAGGAAGAAAAAGCGCATATGGAAAGAAAGAAAAAGAACCGGTCTTCGTTTCAGGTAACGGACCGATACCCGAAGAAGCTGCAAAATCTGGAGCGTGAGTACGCAGATGCGCTGGCCGATGTAAGTTTCTACGCGCCGTATCGGGAGCTCACTCATGACGCGGAGCTCGCGTATCAGTCGGCGAATGTCGTCGTGGAGCGCGTACCGGAAATCCTTACGGAATGGTCTGCACTGCAGGAGGAAATCCGCGCTTTGGATCTGCAAGCGACGCAGGTAAAACCGGAAGAGGCGAGGGCCTATCTGAGTGACCACAGCGTGTTTGCCGTGGATCGCAAGAAGATTGGAAAGGCGCGCATTGCAGAGATTCGTACGAAACAGAAGGAAGGCGACTTATCGCGAAAAGCCGCCGAATTGGAAATCAAAAAAGAAAAGAAAGCGATGAACGACGAGATCCACGCGCACCGTATGCTGGGGCCGATTTCGTCGATCAATGACCGTTTAGAGGCGCTCCGCCATAAGCAGAACAAAGAGGTGGACGACAAGATTTTGGTCATGAAGTCCGACATTTCGGATTTTCGCAAAAATATACCGGAAGAGACGGAACGATCTTCGCCCATCATCGCGTATGCGACGGCGCTTTTACCGGGGTTGGGTCAACTGCTGAATCGCCAATACATGAAAGCGCTCCTCTTCTTTTTGGGTTCGTTGTTCGTGTACGGAATTGCGATCCCCTACGCATTAGGCTATGGCAACTTCCAAGGCGAAGGGATTGCAGGGCTGGTCAGTCTGGCAGAAGGAGGGTTGCGCGTTCATCGGTCGCTCTTCTTTATGATCGAGGGGATTATCGCGATTTTCCTATTGCTGATCGCAGCCGTCATCCTGATCCTGTCGTTTCGGGATGTGCTCACCGTTGAAAAAAACGCGATCTTAGGGGTTCGCCGGCAAAACTGGTTTGAATCCGCCCGTACGATCCGCTTAGAGGGATTCCCGTACCTGGTGAATCTGCCGGCGTTGATCCTCATCTTGTTTATCGTCCTCGTGCCGACATTTACGATGATTCTCCTGTCCTTTACCAATATGGACCCGCAGCATCAGTCGAAATTCCAGTGGGCGGGGCTCATGAACTACAAGATCATCGCCACCGGGCAGGGGATCGCGGGGCAATCGTTCTGGCGCATCCTCGGCTGGACGCTGATCTGGACGGCGTTGGCGACATCGCTCGCCATCTTTATCGGCTTCACGCTGGCGCTATTGGCAAACAACGAGCGCGTCAAGGGAAAGACTTTCTTCCGCGTGGTCTATATCTTGCCGTGGGCGGTACCGGCGTTTATCACGATCATGTTCTTTAGCATCATGTTTTCTCCGCAAGGGATGCTCACCACGATCCTCAGCAATCTCTTTGGCACAGCCATTCAGGTGAAGACCGACACGGTGCTCACGCGGATCGTGCTGATCCTCTTGCAGGGTTGGCTGGGGTCGTCGTATATCTTCCTCTTGTCGACCGGGGTCTTGCAGGGGATTCCTTCGGACCTTTACGAAGCGGCCGACATCGACGGCGCGACGCCATGGCAGCAAACGACGCGGATTACGCTGCCGCTGGTGCTCTTTCAAACGGCGCCGCTCCTCGTGGGACAGTTTACGTTTAACTTCAACAATTTCTCGATCATCTACCTGTTCAATCAAGGGGGGCCGTTTAACCCGTTGGTGTACGGTAACCTTGCCGGTTCTTCCGACCTTTTGATCTCGTATATCTTCAAGTTGACGATCGAGAACCAACAACAGGCGATCGGTGCGGCGATCACGATGATCGTATCGCTCGGGCTGATGTTCTTCGCCTTCCTGGGCTTCCGCAATTCCAAGGCGTTTAAGGAGGAGAGACTATGAGTAAGAAAAAATCGCAAGGTCTGTACCTCTCAGATCGCAAGCCGCTGTCGACCGGCGGGAAGATTCTCCTCGGCCTCACGTATTTTGTGCTGATCGCATGGGCGTTTATCATTCTGTGGCCACTGGCGCAGATGATCATCAATGCGTTTAACGGAAACCAGGCCAGAAATATCATCATGGGCAACGACTTCCAGTTTTCGCTGAAGCACTTTGAGTATCTGTTCAATGAGACCTTGTTCCTCAAGTGGGTCATCAACACGATCTTCATCGCGATCGGAACGGCGCTATTGACGCTGCTGTTCGTCTCGTTTACGAGTTACGCCTACTCGCGCTTCCGCTTTGCGGGGCGCAAGGCCTCTTTGATGGCGATCATGTTGATCCAGACGATCCCCGCATTTGCCGGGATTACCGCGTATTTTACGATCCACTCGATCGTCGCGACATTCGCCCCGTGGTTTACACGGCAGATGCTGCTCGTGCTGATCTACTCGGCCGGGTCGATCGCGTCCAACACTTTTATCCTCAAAGGGTATATTGATTCGATCTCCACGGAGCTCGACGAGGCGGCGCGGATCGACGGCTGCGGCCATATGCAAGTCTACCGGCTGATCATCATGCCGATCGCTCGACCGATGCTGGCAGTTATCGGGTTGTGGTCGTTTATCAATCCGTTTTTGGATTATATGATGCCCAGAATCCTGTTGACGAATCCGGAGAGCTATACGCTCGCAGCGGGACTGTTTACGTTAATCAACGACATGCGGACCATGAATCAACCGGCGTTTGCCGCCGGGGGACTGTTGACGGCGGTGCCGATTGTCATCTTGTTTATCTCCTTGCAAAAGCAGCTCGTTTCCGGGCTGGCGGCAGGTTCGGTAAAAGGTTAGGAGCAGACTATGCGTGTTGAACTAAAGAATATAGGAAAGAAATACGAAGGAAGAGAAGAGTTTACGATCCGCCATATCGATCTGGAGATCGAATCGCAGGACTTTTGCGTTATTTTGGGACCGTCCGGCTGCGGGAAGAGTACGCTGCTTCGCATGATCGCGGGGCTCAACTCGATCACGGAAGGCGAGTTGCTGTTCGGCGGCAAACTCATGAACAAAGTGGAGCCGAAAGACCGCGACATCGCCATGGTCTTTCAGTCGTACGCGCTGTATCCGCATATGACGGTGTACGAAAACATGGCATTTTCGCTGAAAATGCGGAAAGAATCCAAGAAGCTGATCCACGACCGCGTGATCGAAGCGGCGGAGATCTTGCAGATCACCGACTATCTCTACAATAAGCCCTCGGATATCTCCGGCGGGCAGCGCCAGCGGGTCGCACTGGGGCGCGCGATGGTTAGAAACCCAAGCGTCTTCTTGATGGACGAGCCGCTCTCCAACTTGGATGCCAAGTTGCGCGAACACATGCGCGTGGAGCTCGTGCGGCTGCATCAGAATTTGGGGACCACATCGATCTACGTCACGCACGACCAGACGGAAGCGATGACCATGGCGACGAAGATCGTCCTCTTAGACAAAGGGAAGATCCAACAGGTCGGAAAGCCGGAAGAGTTTTACAACCGCCCGGCGAACCTCTTTGTCGCCGGCTTTATCGGGTCGCCTACGATGAACATCATCTCGGGCTCCATGAAGGACGGCTGCTGGGTGTCGGATTCTGGGATGCTCCGCGTCCAACCGGAAACGGAAGACGTGTCGGCACTGGCCGCTTATGAAGGCAAGCCGGTCGTATTGGGGATTCGCAGCGAGCGCTTTATCGCCGGCAAAGAAACCGACAATCACTTTGAAACCACGATCGAGGTCATGGAAATGCTGGGGAAAGAGAAGCTTCTTTATACGCGACTGGGCGACGGCACGCAACTCGTCATTTCGCAGCCGGGCTATTTCGAATACAAGGCGGGAGAAGTCCACAATTTCCACTTCGATACGAGCGCTCTGCACTATTTTGATGCAGAGACCACGGAAAGAATCGTATAACCTATGAAGTCGATACTCACGATCGACCAAGGCACAACCTCAACGCGCGCCATTCTCTTCAATGAAGAGGGGCGCGCGATTGCCATGTCGAAGAAAGAAATCACCCCGTCGTATCCGAAACCCGGTTGGGTGGAACAAGACGCCAACGAGATTTGGTTCTCCGTTCTGTCGTCTGTTTCTGAGCTGTTCTCTCATCCCGAGGTAGATCCGAAGGCGATCCGTGCGATCGGGATCACCAACCAACGGGAAACCGCTGTGCTCTGGGACAAAAAGACAGGCCTCCCCGTATGCCCGGCGATCGTTTGGCAGTCTCGCCAGACGGCCGAGATCTGCGACGATCTGAAGGTACGTGGGCTGGAAGATGCGATCCATGCGAAGAGCGGTTTATTTATCGACCCCTACTTTTCGGCGACGAAGTTTGCCTTTATGCTCGACCGTGTGCCGCAGGGGAGAGAACGGGCCGCTCGCGGCGAGCTGCTCTGCGGAACCGTCGACACTTGGCTGATCTGGAAGCTGACCGGCGGTGTGGTGCATGCGACGGATCCTTCCAACGCTTCGCGCACACAATTGTATTCGCTGCATACACTTGCGTGGGACGATGAGCTGTTGGAGGTATTTGGGGTTCCGTGCTGCATCTTGCCGGATATCAAACCGTCGTGCGGAGTCTTCGGGCACACGAGCCCAACCGTGTTCTTTGACTTAGACGTGCCGATCACCGGCGTATTGGGCGATCAACAGGCGGCGCTCTTCGGGCAGGGGTGTACCCGCGAAGGCGATGCTAAGAATACCTACGGTACCGGATGCTTTTTGCTGATGCAGACGGGAAAGACGCCGGTATTTTCCACACACGGCCTATTGACGACCGTTGCATGGCAGACAGAGTCAGAGACGTGTTTTGCGTTAGAAGGCAGCGTGTTCGTCGCCGGGAGTGCGGTCCAGTGGTTGCGAGACGGGCTCGGCATCATAGCCCAAGCGAAGGACAGTGAAGCCTTGGCACGCTCCGTGCCGGATGCTGACGGCGTCGTCCTCGTACCGGCTTTTGTGGGTCTCGGTGCGCCGTATTGGGATGATCGCGTGCGCGGCGGCGTTTTGGGGATTACCCGGGGTACGACCGCTGCACATATCGCACGTGCCACATTGGATGCCATCGCCCTGCAAACGGCCGATGTGCTGGACACCATGCAGGCGGACAGCGGCATGGTGTTGCAATCGCTCAAAGTCGACGGAGGCGCATCGCAAAACGACTTGCTGATGCAGACCCAAGCCGATGTGCTCGGCATCCCGATCGTCCGCAAACAGGACGTGGAGGCCACGGCCAGAGGCGCTGCGCTCATGGCCGGGATTGGCGCAGGGCTGTGGGATTGGGAGATCCTCGAACCGAACGAGGCAGACGATACGTGCTTTTTACCCGAGATCACGTGTGAAGAACGCACGAGACAAAAAGAACGATGGCATAGAGCCATCGCCGCGACAAGAGAGTTTTAAAAAGAATACCATTCATACAAAAAGAGCCTTCCCGGATTCGGGAAGGCATTTTGTTTTACGAGCGGTTTTTTGTCAGCGCGTTGAAAGTTTCATCGCTTAAGTCGTATTCAACTTTCGCTGCGTCTTTACGGGCGGTCTCTTCGTCGACGCCCATTTCCATAAAGAGCTCTTGAAGCGCCATGCGCTTTTTGTACACTTTTTGTGCAATCTTCTTGCCATTGGCGGTCATCGTAATGATGCCGTGATCATCCATCTCGATGACTCCGTTTTCTCTTAACTTACGCATGGCTATGGAGATCGTCGGTCTGGAATACTGGAGGGCCTTCACGATGTCGATGGAACGAACGGAGGGCTTGTCTTTCTGTATTGTGTAGATAGTGACTAAATAATTTTCAGCAGCTCGGCTGAGTCCCAATGTTATCACCCCTTATTAATTCAAATCATACCACAAGTCTGGGCAATGTTGCAATTCTTACCGCAGCTTTTACCAATATTTAATCTTGAGAAGATATGCTTGAACGCAGTTCTGACAAATTATGAAGCAGAACCTTCGTTATTCTGCATAATTACGAAAGAATTAACAACATGAGAACAAGAAACGGTCGGTTTTGTAGCGCATTCTTCATTCGGAAATCATCATAAGACCTTGTATTGTAGAGGTACCCGGGAATACAAAGACGCGTCGGATCGGATGAAATGATGGAACAAATTTGGATGAGAGCAAAACAAAAGGACCAAGAGGCGACCCTTGCGATCCTGCAACGAACGGAGAAGTCCATCTACGCCGCCATTCACAAATACGTGTGGGTTCATAAGGATGTGGAGGACCTGTATCAAGACGGGGTGGAACTGGTCCTAAAATGTATCGAAACGTATCAGCCGGAGAAGGGAGTTCCCTTTCTCGCATACGTACACACGAAACTGAAGTATTACTTTATGGACGAAAACAAAAAGCGGTTCATTCTTTCACTGGATGCGGTAACCGAAGATGGCCTCACGCTCGGCGATCAGATTGCAGCGGATGTCGATTTGGAAAAGAGTCTTCTAGAACAGGAATTGTCAGATGCGCTGCAATCCGCGTTGAGCGAGCTTACGACGAGGGAGTACAAATGTGTGTACGGTTTCTACTTCCTGCACCTCTCGATTACGGAAATTGCAGAAAGCCAGAGGATCGCCTACCGAACCGCCTATAACGCGAAACAACGCGGTTTGAAAAAGTTGGCACAGGCATTGGTCAATTTCCGAAGTGACGACGATAAGGTAGTGTAAGGAGGTGAGACAATGATTCGCGAAGAGATCAATAACGTACGACTCAAGATCAGTTTGGACGGCGGATTAGACGGCGACAAGCAAGTGATCAAGAGTAAAACGTACAATCGCATCAAAGCGAATGCGACCGGCGACGGATTGTATGCAGTCGGGACGGCACTGGCCGATCTGCAAAGTTTGCCGCTCGTCGCCGTACAGCGTCTACAAGACGTAACCCTCATCAACGAATAACCCAAGAAAGGAGTAGCGAATGAAAAAGCAACTCGAGCTCGTATTTCTGGATACGGCGGGACGGCAATTCATCGTGCGCGTGGATCAGCCGCGTGACGACCTGACCTCCACCGAAGTACAAGCGCAGATGCAAGCCATTCTCGCAGCGGGCGTGTTCCAAACCGCCTATGGTGAGCTGGCGAGCGTCGTCGAGGCGAATGTGGTAACGACCAATGTCGAAACCTTCACCTACGCGTAATCGGTGATCGCCATGGAAGAGATTTTAACCCTCATCGGAAACTTCGGCTTTCCCATCGCCGTTTCCGTGTACCTGTTAGTTCGCATTGAGCACAAGCTGGATGAACTCACGATGAGTATCCACGAACTGTGCCAGTGTATCGAGAAGATCGCGTAAGAAAGCGGCATCCGGATGTTTCCGGGTGCCGTTTTTTGTGGGAGAAACCCTCCATTTGACAACAGAACATATGTTCGGTTATAATTTTGGCAGGGAGGAAGAAAAATGGAAAGTATTCAATGCCTAGCGGTCCTGCCGCGCTACGAACAATGGGTTGGAAATATTTGTGAATTGTACGGCTTAGATGAAGAGATCGAGATCCGACATATCACACTTAAGACACAGATGCGTCGCTTTTTTCGGGAAGTCGGGATCGATGAAAAACAGTACTACAAGATCGCGTCAGAAATCCTCGGAATTCGGAAGAGTTTGCCGCTTGCGTATGGTCCGGATCGCATCTTCTTGCCCGTTCGTACGCGTGTACCCAATATCAAAAATGACGGAGCGCACGCCTATATACGCCTCAACGCCATCGTTCGTGTGACGGACTATTCGATTCTTCTGGTCGGCGGTGTGAAATTGGATTGCTTACAAACCAAGAAGAGTTTGGTAACCTCAATTCAACGCGCACGAACGATCCAACGTTTTCTTGAGTTGGAAGAATCTAAGAGTAAAGCGGAGCGAGAAGTGGTGAACTATATATTGAAAGAAGGAAAAATGATGCACGCAGCCGAGATGGATGAAGGATTAAAATAAAGAAATAATAACAAACAGTACTAACATGAGATTATTCCCCTTATCTGATGGGTAATAAGAAATTACCAAATTTGTAAGGAGGTAGTATATGGGCACAACAATTATCAGCCCGGAGAACAGTTGGGCGCTTTGGTCGATTCTTGTCGGGATCGCGGCGCTAAGTATCTATTTGGAGCAAACGTATAAGTGGGCATCCAAAGTCACGGGGGCGATCATCGGTCTCGTCATTGCGATGTTGCTGGCCAACTTCAATGTCATTCCGACAGCAGCACCCACCTATGACGCGGTGTGGGGATATGTCGTACCCCTCGCGATCCCGCTGCTTCTCTTCCAAGCGAACATTAAGAAGATCTGGAAGGAAAGCGGTCGCATCCTCGTGATGTTTATGCTTTCATCTGTCGGAACCATCGTCGGGGTATTTGTCGCATTCTTTTTACTGAAGAACCAGATTCCGGACCTCTATAAGATGTCGGCGATGATGACGGGTTCTTATATCGGTGGCGGTGTCAACTTCGCCGCGATGGCGGATTCTTTTGGCGCCGGTGAAAACTGGATTTCCGCTCTCACAGTTGCCGACAACTTGCTCATGGCGCTCTATTTCTTCGTCTTGTTGGCGATCCCGTCGATGAACTGGTTCCTTCGCAAGTTCAGACACCCGCATATCGACGAAGTGGAAGCGATGGCCGGAAAAGAAGACGAAACGCTGGCGGCTCAATACTGGAGCCGTAAGGATATTTCGTTACGCGATATCGCCTTCAGTATGGCGCTTGCATTTATTATCGTATGGATCTCTACCGAGATCTCCAATGTCTTGGCGGCTGCCATTCAACCGACGAATTTCTTCACGCAGTTGATGAACGGATTCTTGGGAAATAAATACCTCTTAATTACGACCTTCACGATGTTGTTGGCGACATTTGCACCCAAGTTCATGTCGGGCATCCACGGCGCGCAAGAAATCGGTACGTTCCTCATCTATATCTTCCTCGTCGTCATCGGGGTACCGGCATCAATCCCGGTTATTCTGTCGGAAGCACCGCTTCTGCTTCTCTTCACCGCCGTCATCGTCGCGATCAATATGCTGATCTCCTTTATTTTCGGGAAGATCTTCAAATTTGATCTGGAGGAAATTCTGCTCTGCTCGAATGCTAATATCGGTGGACCGACGACCGCAGCTGCCATGGCGATCGCTAAGGGCTGGACGAAACTCGTCGGCCCGATTGTACTCGCCGGTGTTTGGGGGTATATTATCGGTAACTATCTAGGAATCTTCATGGGGAATTTGTTGATGACGTTCTAGTAAGAAAGGAGAACTATGCTTTTTGATATTCATGGAGACATCTGGACAGATGTTTCCATTAAGAGAAAAAACGGTTCACAACACGTCGTGCGCGACCATCATGTCGAGCGCTTTCAAAAGGGCCAAATGGTCGGCGGGATCTTTATCGCATGGGTCGACCCGCCGCACGATGCCGAACCCAAGAAGAGATTCTGGGAGATCGTGCGGGCGGCGAGTGCGGAACTCCTACAAAATCGCGATCTATTAGCGATCGTACGCAACGAAAAAGAGTTTTCGGATGCGGTTGCCGCCAATCAGCTCGCTGTCGTAATGGGGATTGAAGGTTTGTCCGGCATAGAGGACGAGCTCGATTCACTCTACCCGCTCTATCTCATGGGATTCCGCCACTGTTCGCTCACGTGGAACGAGCAAAATGCGTTGGCGACCGGTGTTCGCGGGGATGAAAACCGTGGGCTGACGGACAAAGGGCGTGAGGCCATCCGCATCATCGAAGAACTGGGCATGGTCCTAGACACCTCGCACCTGAATGAAAAGTCGTTTTGGGATGTGATTGAGGCGGCGAACGGCCCCGTGATCGCATCGCACTCGAATGTGCGCGCGATCTGCGATGTTCCGAGAAATCTGACGGATGAGCAGATCAAAGCGATCGGTGCCAGCGGCGGGCTCGTCGGGCTCAATGCATTTCACGAGTTCGTGCATCGCGATGCCGAAAAGCGCACCTTGAACACGTTTGTGGACCATATCGACCACATTGCGAACCTAATCGGTGCGGATCGCATCGCACTAGGCTTTGACTTCTTCGAATATATCGCCTCCGATTCGACGGATGCGTTTATCTCCGAGGAGTATGTCGGAACCAAAGGCTTGGAAGACATCACCAAAGGACCCGCTCTTCTCGCGAAGCTGAAGGAGAGAGGGTATTCGCAAGAGCAGATCGACGGCATTGCGTATCGCAATTTTATCTCGCTGTTAGATCGCTTAGGGAAATAAAGAGCCCCTACCAGCGCATTCCCGCATTTCCGTATCGTATGAGACCCTCGGCAAAGTTTGTCATTTGCTCGGGGGTCTCTTTCATTCCGGTGGCCATCCAATTGCGGATCAGCCCGACCACGCCGGATGCGACAAAGTCGTAGTAATAGAGAGCGAGCGATTCGTCGAGGTTGCGCCTTGTGCGGATGCTCTTGAGATAACTCGCCTTTCCGCTTTCGTAAAAACGGGAGAAGAACTTTCCCTGCTTGTCGGCATTCATGAAGATCGATGCCATCTCGCGGTGCGAGGCGATAAAACTGAAGGTCTCTTTTAGAATGGTAAGTTCGGCTTCAGATTCTTGCACGAGTGCACCCAACCAGCCCGTGTCTTTCTCCACAAAGCGTTCCAGTGAGCGAAGGTACGCATCGTAGAGCGAGTTCTCCGCCTGATGATACAGGTCTTCGATGTCTTTATAGTGCAAGTAGAATGTCGAGCGGTTGATATTGGCGACACGACATATCTCCGTGACGGTGATCTTTTCAATCGGTTTCTTTTGTAAGAGAGTGAGGAGAGCTTCATCAAGTGACTCTTGTGTCTTTTCAACTCTTCTGTCATAGGTTTTTCTTTTCATAATTTCCTCCAAACGTATTCATACCCGAATCAAATTTTAATCAACACTAAAATGAAAAGTGTTGATTAAAAGACATATGTCGAGTATCTGTCGCTTGCATGAAGTAAATTCCTCATCTATCATAAGAATAGGTGATAAAATGAATAAAATAGCAAAGTGGATCGTACGCCATAAGGTGTTGATCCTCCTCGTATTTCTAATTGTAACGGCCATCAGCGCGCTGTGCATACCGCTGGTCAAAATTAACTACAATTTGCAGGATTATGTACCGGAAAGCGCTCCTTCAACCGTGGCCATGAAGACCATGGAAAAAGAATTTGATGATGCGATTCCCAATGCACGCGTATACATCCCGGATGTGAGCATCCAGGAGGCATTGCAGCGCAAAGCGAGCATGATGGAACTTACGCATGTAAGCGATGTCTTGTGGTTGGATGACTTCTACGACGTGAAGACACCCGTGGAACTGGCCGACCCGGAACTGATCGAAACCTACTACCGAGATGGCAGTGCACTTTTCCAAGTGATTACCGACTTTGAGGACACGGTTACCACAAAGGATCAACTGCAGGAGATCGCAGGACCGGAAGGCGCCGTCGAAGGGCAGCTGATCGACTTGGCGAATGCGCAAAGCGCGATCGGCTCCGAGATATCGGTCATTATGCTGTTTATGGTGCCCATCGGGATCCTGATCCTGATGCTGGCGACCGACTCGTGGTTACAACCGGTATTGCTTTTGATCAGCATCGGTGTCGCGATCGTGATCAATATGGGCACGAATATCTTTAAGTCGGAAGTAAGTTTCTTGACGCAGGCCGTCACGGCGATCTTGCAGCTCGCCGTCTCCATGGACTACGGAATCTTCCTCCTACACCGCTATGAGGAATACCGAGGGAAAGGGAAATCTTCCGTCGACGCGATGGAAGAGGCGATCACGAAGAGCGCGAACCCCATCTTGGCGTCAAGCATGACGACGGTATTCGGCTTTTTGGCTCTCATCTTCATGCGATTCCAGATCGGGCCGGACTTGGGGCTGGTATTGGCCAAAGGGGTCTTGCTCAGTTTGGTCAGCGTGCTCTTACTCTTGCCGGTGCTCTCTCTTTTAACCGACAAGTGGGTTGAAAAGGCGCGCCATCGCCGCTATATGCCGAGCTTCGGAGGCGTCGCAAAGGTCGTATCCAAAGCGCGCATCCCGCTCATGATCGTAATCTCCATTCTGATCATCCCGGCATTTCTCGCGCAGCAAAAGAACGACTTCATCTACGGAAACGCAGACTACGACAAAACGTCCAGAGAGTATGCGGACCGACATTTAATTGAAGATAAGTTTGGAAAGAACCTATCCATTGCGCTGCTGGTTCCCCGAGATGAATGGGGGAAAGAAAAGCAGCTGCACGATGAACTCAAGGCGATGCCGAATGTTCTGAGTGTCCTCTCCTATGAGAGCCAGATAAGTCGGCTGATCCCCACGGAAGTGATCGCAGAGGATTTGCAGGCGTCGTTACTCTCCGACAATTACAGCCGCCTCGTGCTGACGGTGCGCTCCGAAAAGGAAGGCCCCCAAGCCTTCGGTCTTGTGGAAGAATTGCGCGCGGTAGCGGAGAAGTACTTTCCCGGCACCTATCAGCTCGTGGGCGAGAGCGTCGTCACGTACGACATGCGTGAGACGATCACCAAGGACAACGCCATCGTCAACGGCTTGGCGATCGCGATGGTCGGGCTCGTCGTGCTGATCAGCTTCAAATCGCTCAGTATTCCGCTGATCCTGTTGCTGACGATCGAATCGTCGATCTGGTTTAACCTGAGCGTGCCGTACTTGACCAACACATCGCTCAGCTATATCGGCTACCTGATCATCTCCACGATCCAACTGGGAGCGACGGTCGACTACGGGATTCTCTTCACCCAGCATTATCTGGACAATCGCGAGCTCATGGACAAAAAGGGCGCCGCAAGAGAAACCATCGCACAGACCTTCGGCACACTGCTGCCGCCGGCCCTGATCCTGACTTTAGCCGGGGCGATTTTACAAAGGGTGTCGTCGTTGGCGATTGTGAGCGAGCTGGGAGAAGTACTGGCGAGAGGCGCGAGTTTCTCGTTTATCATGGTCATATTGTTTTTACCGGGATTGTTAGTCCTGTTTGACGGCGTCATTCACAAGACGACGTGGCAGTTTTTGAAAAAGAGAAAGGAAGAAAATGAAGATCATGTTTAAGAGAGCGGGGGCTCTGCTGACGGCGTTGGCGATGTTGCTCTCGTCGCCGCAGATGATATTCGCGCAGGCAAGTGAACAGAAATCCGAAGTGGTCTATGCGAAGATGCAGGCCGACGGCGCCGTATCCGACGTGCTGGTTGTCAACGGTTTCGAGAAGAACCCGGGCGATCTGGTGGACTACGGTTCGTATGACGAAGTGATCAATCTCACCAATGCGGACGCCCTCCAAAAAGCCGGCGACCGCGTCGAGATCGACTCGAAACAAGCGCCTTTCTACTACCAGGGGAAGATGCGCGACGCACAGCTGCCGTGGGAGATCGCGATTCGCTATCAGCTGGACGGCAAAGAGATGAAGGCGGAAGAGATCGTCGGAAAGACCGGAGAACTTACCGTCGAGATCCAAGTAAAGAAGAACGCAAAGGCCAACAAAGCATTCGCCCAAAACTATCTATTGCAAATGATGGTGAATTTAGACGGTTCGCGTTTTGACGGCATCCAAGCCGAAAACGGAACGGTAGCCAGCCAAGGCGCAACCAAACTCGTCACTTTCACCCTGATGCCCGATAAAGAAGAAACCTTCACCGTAACGGCACACGGGACCAATATCGAACTCGGCATGATTCAAATCGCAGGGATGCCGTTTTCCATGGAATTTGAAGTGCCTGACCTCAGCGAGTACACTGGGGAGCTGGTGCAACTGCAGGACGCGATCGGTCAATTGACCGACGGGGTCGGCGAATTTACGAATGGCGTCGGCAGCGTGTATGACGCGACCGGCAAACTGCGCTCCGGTGCCGGAGAACTCTCCAGCGCCGCGTATACCCTCAGCGAAGGGCTCGCGAAGTTTTCGGGTGGTATGAGCGACTATGAAAAGGGCTTGGCGCAATATGTGCAAGCACTTGAGCAGGGCGTCGGCTCCATGGCGTCCAATATGCCCTCTTTTGACACCGGCGGTTTAGACGCACTGGTCAACGGTAGTGTCCAATTATCCGGTGGGATCAAAGATTTTGACACCGCGCTAAACAACAATTTGGGATCTTCATCTGAATTCGCCCAAGGACTCGACGCCGTCACGGCCGGTGCCCAGCAATTAGCCGGCGGATTCAGCACCTTTGCCAACGGCGACGGCACACAACCCGGCATGATCGCCGCATCCACACAAATTCAAAAAGCACTCACAGAGATCTCCTCTGCGCTCTCGGGCGGAATGCCTTCGATTGACACGAGCGGATTGGATCAATTGTCGAGCGGACTCTCGCAGCTTTCCGCGGGACTCACCGAATACCTCGGCGCATTGGACCAAGCGCTGGCATCCGCGGATCCTGCAGCCATGCAGGGGCTGATCGAAGCGTTGGGCACCTTGCGCGACACGATGACCCACACCGTCTACGTTTTGAGAAATCCGGAAGCGGAGGGAATCGACTTTACGACCGTCACGCCGGAAACCAATCCGGAAGCCTATGCGCTGCTGGGCATCATGCAGGAGCGAGCGGCGTATTTAGAGCCGCAGATCGCCACCGTTGAAGGCGCGATCTCCGCGCTGACCCAGTCCGGTCAGATGCTGGCCGGCATGCAATCGCTGCGCGACGCGACGGCGAAGATGCTGGAAGGCATCCAATCCGCGAGCGGCCAGCTCTCCGGGATCGACCCGGCAGCCATGATGGGCCAAATGGGTCCGTTGATCTCCGGCATCCAACAACTGTCCACGCAGTACAATGCGTTCCACGGCGGATTGGTTGAGGGACTCTCGAAGTTGTCCGCGGGGATCGACAACCCGTCGCAAACCACGCCCGGCTTAGTGCAGGGCCTCACCGGGCTGCAGAGCGGCTACAAGCAACTCTCCCAAGGCTTGATCGCGGGAAGTGCGGCACTCGTGCCCGGCGCTGCGCAACTCAGCGCGGGGATCGCTACCATGGCGGAACGACTCGGCAGCTTAGCGTCCGAAATGGACTTTAGTGACGACCTGAACCAGCTGATCAACGGCTCCAAATCGCTGTTGTCCGGACACCGTGAACTGCTCACCGGCGCACAATCGCTCAACTCCGGGATGCGCGACTACGCCGACGGCGTGAAGAGCTATGCCAACGGCATGATCGAATTCCAAAACGGGATGCTTCGCTTAGCCAACGGTGGCGACGACCTCGCGTCCGGCATGCAGACCCTGCGCGACGAAACCGGCGGCATGGATCAGCAGATGCAAGAGCGCATGGACGAAGTGATCGACGAGTTCATGCCCAAAGACTTCAAGCCCGTCTCCTTCGCTTCCGCGAAAAACCCGGCAGTTCAATCCGTGCAATTCGTGTATATGACCGAAGGCGTAAAAGCCCCGAAAGCCGAAGAGCCGGTGATCGAACCGGAAGAGCCGAAAGGGATCATCGAGAAGATCTTAGATCTCTTCCGATAGACTATTACCACTCAAACCACTCTGACCCCAGGGTGGTTTTTTCTTGCTCTCGCGAGGACGATAATGGTCTCAGGCGTCGATTCTTCTTTTTGATCTGGGTGTGTTATGATTAGGTCTAAGGGCAATTCAGGTGTTAAAGTATCTGAAATCGCCACATCAAGACTAAGAGAGGAAACTTTATGGTATATGAATCATCAAAAACGGCAACGCTCGTTCGTGTAGCGCTGATCACCGCCGTGCTCTGCGTTTTGGGGCCGATCGCCTTGCCCGTTCCCGGGAGCCCCGTGCCAATCTCGCTGATCCACATCGGGATCTATCTGGGAATCTACACATTAGGTGCAAAACTGGCGACGGTATCGGTGTTGGTGTATCTATTAGTCGGCTCCATCGGCTTACCCGTGTTCTCCAATTACGGAGCTGGCTTCGCCAAGATCGTCGGTCCGACAGGAGGATATCTGCTCGGCTTTATTTTCATGACGTGGATTATCGGCCGATTTGTCGACAAAGAGAAAGGCATCGCGGCGACCGCGCCGGGCTATGTGCTTGGCAACGCCGTGTGCTACTTGTTCGGGTCACTTTGGCTTTCGTATCAGGCCGGCATGCCGTTGGCCGCCGCATTCATGGCAGGCGTTATCCCGTATCTTCCGTTTGACATCATCAAAGCCGGCCTCGCACTCTGGATAGGGCCACGCGTTCGACGTGCGACGAGGGGAAGAGCCTGTCGTTAAAGTAAGAGAGTTAGGGAGGTGTTTCGTACGTGCTGAGAATTGCGATTGTCGATGATGAAAAAAAGTTATTAGACCATACGCAGGCGTTAATTCGGGAGATTGTGAATGAGCCCTCGGTTCTGATTGACTCATTCCAGTCCGGACAAGCCTTAGATATTGCACGGGAGAAAACGGAATACGATTTGTACGTATTGGATATAGAAATCGGAGAAGAAAATGGGATCGATATCGCGAAAGAGATCCGTAAAACCGCTCAATATGCCGAGATTATTTTTGTTACGTCGTTCGAGAAATACGCTCTCGACGGATATGAAGCCCATCCTCTCGGGTATCTTGTCAAACCGCTAGCGCGCGAAAAAATGGAGCCTCTATTACAAAAAGTGGTAGAAAAAAGAAATCAGCCCGGCGCTTTTGTTGAGATTACGGAAGATTACCGAAAGCAGACCCTTCCCGTCGATGAGATCGTCGCATTAGTCAGGAAAGGGCGTAAGACGCAGATTCACATGTACAATCATGACTTTTACGAGACAAACGAGAGTATGAAGAGTCTGAGTCAAAAGATCAACATTCAAAAGCGGTGGGTACCCATCAGCCGAAACACGATGATTCGCTCCGACTTGGTTACGACTTTTGAACAGCCGAAAAATATCGGGGAAAAGCATAAGGTCATTATGAAAAACGGTAGTGCGTATGAAGCCAATACAGAAGGAATTACGTTTTTGAAAAAAGCGATACTACGATTAGGATCAGTGTGAAGATGGAAAATCTTGTATTTTATGTGATGAACGGGATAGCTGAAATGTATATCCTATTTCGATATTTTGGAACATTTCTTGGAGAACGAAAAACTTCTTCACCTATTGTCGTACCGGCGAGTATGGCAATGCTCGTCGCCTTTGTCGCTTTAAACACGAAGAACGAACCCTTGCTTAATCTATTCGCATCCATCGGGTTTATGACCGGAATCAGTCAGTTTTATCCGGAGAGCTGGAAGAAAAAAACGCTTCTCATCTTAGCGCTACTGGTTTTGAATATTGGGCTGGATTTTGTGCTGTTTCAACTATTCGCCCTATTAGGTCATGATATGCAGGCGAATTACATTATTCACGGGCTGATCTCCATCCTTTTACGGCTGATCGTCGTTCAAGCCATAGTTCTAAAAAGTAAAGTAAGAGAATGGGAGGCCGACAGAAAGACAGTCGCCATGGTGGCCATTATTTGGGTTGTCATTTTTCTATATACGTTACTTTTCACTCCGAACCTTGCCCAAGAGGAAGCGCCGACATTTTCGAGAATCGTCTCAAACTCCGTTCTACTGATTCTATCCCTACTCGTATTTTGGCTATTTGAGGTGACAGCCAAACAAAAGTACTCGGAAAAGCAAGCACAAGAACTCGCTCTTCAATTAGAAGCACAACAAAAGTATTACGAGCAGTTCGAACGCTACGAAAAAGAAATCCGTCAGCAAAAGCATGATCTAAAGAATTTTTTATTTGGAGTTTTAGCTTCGGAAGATTCTGAGATGCGAGACAGAATACGGAAAAAGACGGAAGAAATTGAAAGCTCCGGTGCAATCATTTATACGGAGAATGAAGTTCTCCAACTACTTTTGACCGCCAAACTTGACCAGATCGACATTCCCGGCCAATCATTGGAGATCAACTGCCAAATACCGAGAGCATTGGGAATAGAAAATACGGATCTTGCCATCATCGTTGGAAATTTGCTGGATAATGCGGTCGAAGCTTTGGAAAAACTGCCGGTACAGGGTCGCCTACTACATGTTGATTTTCAACATTACCCGGCGCGTACCTCCCTGAAGATCACGAACTCATTCAATATGACCGAAAAGAGAGCCTACCGAAGGGATCGGGGAATCGGTCTGAAAAGCGTACGCGAAATCGTCGATCAATATGAAGGGCTCTATGAGGCGAATCAAGAGGGAAGACTATATACTGTCGAAATTATATTGCCACTAATTTAACCCATTTCTGCGGGAGTCGCGTTTCGAACGCGACTTTTTTGTGTTAGAGCGCGATCTCAAGGTTTTCATAATATCCGTGTTATACTGACGTCAAGAAGCAAATTTGGATAGGGGGATATCGTCATGAAAGGGAAAATTACACATTACATATTGAAATTCGGTCTTCTTCTTGCCATGTTAGAAGTTAGCTTACCTAAAAAGTATATATGGTTTGAAGATACGGAATCAGATGAGACAAGACAACGACTACACATGATCAAAGAGAGAGATCATGCAGAGCGTTAATGTAGACGAAGACCTCTGGCAACTCTCGTTATATGGCTATAGAAACATCGCGATGCGATTGATCATGGTAGCGCCCACTGTACTCATTGCCAAGTATTTGCAGATGGAGTACTTTCTGGTAATGACAATTATCGGCTTATATGTAATTGTCTATCTTCCGGGAGTTATACATTGTGAGACGCGCATACGATGTTACTTAAAAACGAATGCGGTCATATTATTGATCATGGCATTGATGGTGAGTTTCAGCAGAATTACATTTTTCCATCAGAGGCAAACGATAATATTTTTTACGGGTGTTGTTCAATTATTCATTAGTACGGAAAAGGATATTTTTGGATCAACGCAACCTATACTATGGGTACTAACAGTCGTCGGAATAGGGAATACCATTTGGACCGGTCACGCTTTTCTATTACAACTACTGTTTGGGATTCACTATTTAGAAAAGAAGGAGGCTGTTTATTCCGGAGTAAACAGCAAACTCAGAACTGCGAGACGGAGGTGATAAAAGAACTAATGATTACGGAAACTGAAGACATTTTGACTAAAAGAATCGTGTTTTGAAAGGAGACTTCAATGAACAAAAAAGTGATTGCGATTGTTGCACTATTTTCCTTTGCACTATTAAAGCCACTACCAAGTTTTGCTGCAAATGGCGACTATGTTATGACAACTATTTCTTATGCACAAAGTAATGCCGTTAGCAACGCGATATGGAATGTTGTGAATCCCTTAGAAATGGACGGGAAAAATAATACTCAGTTTACAAAAGCCCTTTATGTAGAGTGTAGAAGTCAGGTTAATTATGATATTGACCCAATCGTCCGAGAGTTGAAAGTGCCTGCTGGCAGTACAATGACAACTAACAAATTCTATCCTTATCTAGAAGAAAAAAGTGCTTATGTAAAACTTGATCCTCTTGGATTAGGTGGAGGCTGTACTGGAAAGGGAGAGCTCTGGGATTAGTAGACAGTTCAATTCGTTACTTGAGCCTGCCCGTACGGGCAGGCTTAATTATAGGGATGGTTATTATGAGAACATTACAATTTGAAGCGAAGATGTTTTTTCAGCAAAGACTGATTTACATTTTGATTCCACTTTCGCTGTTTTATTTGGTTATGGGTTTACAATACGGCGTCATTGCATTACCACTCACATATGTGAGTCAGTTTCTGATATTTGGTTTCCTCGTGATCGGATATTGGACGGGGATCAGAGAACAAAACAAGGGGTCCAATGGTGTCTTGAATGCACTTCCCTCATCACATAAACACTGGGTATCAGAGTTGGTTTCGCCGATGAGCTATGCTTTGCTGCTCATCGGATTATTACTACTTGTCTATACGGGGATAGCCTTAAAAGAACAGGCAAGTATAAGCTGGATAATGAATGGTATACGATTTATGCTATTATATTTCTTGTTGCCATCTCTTATTTGCCTCATGATAGGGCTTGTCCTCGCACAAATAATTCATTCTAAGATAGCGTACGTCGTGATTCTTGTGATAGGGTTTCTTGTGGGGCCTATAGGTAGCGAGGTCTATCATACTTTCATGGGATTTCTTTTTGCAGAAGGGGGTCCCGCAGCCGATGTTTTTTATCTCATCGGCTCCCGAGTGATTAACTTTTTCAGATTGACTCAATACAGTACGCGGGATTTACCGAATCAATTATATGGATATGTCGCAGAAAGTGTACTGTTTTATCGCTCTTTGTGTTTTTTCTTCGCAATGATCGGTGTTTACTTTCTTCTACCCATGACGAAAACCTTATATCCGAAATCCAAACACAGACTGAAAATGATGAGTGGCATCTCCATCGCACTTGCAATTTTATTTGGAGTGTTAATGCAACAGCAGGTGTTTGTCTATCGACAGGGAAGTACAGATGAATTTGGCGAAGAGAACTTTGACTCTCTATGGGTGCAGCAAAATCCGGTCGTTGAGATCGCTGACCGAGACCCTGATATTATAATTTCCGCAATAGAGGGTGAACTGGACTTACGGAAGTCCCTCCACTTTACAGGCAAAATATCATTTGCGAATCCGAATCGGACCGATCATTTTGCATTGAAATTGTACAGAGGTTTTCTCGTTAAAGAGCTTGAGATTGCGGATGCTGAGTCCTCATGGAAGCAGGAAGGGGATTGGATTTACGTAACGATGGAGAATCCGGATACAGCAGGTGTGATCGAAATCGAATATACCGGTTTTAGCTCTCCTTACTTCTTTGCCGGAGAGCAGGCGGTATTTCTTCCGGGTTACTTTGCCTTTCTCCCACAGATGAGTTCACAGCCTGTGTTTGGCGTCTCCGAGAATAAGGATATCCATCTCAATGCATTTGTAACTACAGATACTACCTTTGATCTGAAGGTACAAAGTAACGCGAAAATCGCTTCTAATCTTATGGATTCTGGCGGCCGATGGAAGGGTCAGCTGGAGAACGAAGGCCCTGTATTCATCGGAGGACATTTGGAAGAAACGGCTTGGAATGGAATTCCCCTATACATTGCAGGATTACGCGAGGAAAAACGGGAAGTAGAGTATTTGACCAAACTCTTTGAGATGACGGAAAGAATCCGCACTGATCTGGGAAGAGAAGCCGTGAAGCCATTGGAGAGAATCTTTTTTGTACCCTATAATAATTCGGTGATGGGGAATAGTCATGGGATTCAGCAAGGATCAACTTTATATGTTCACTCTATCATGCAAAGAGTTGAACCGACACTAGGGGTTGTACTATTAGAGGCAACACAGTTATTCTTATCGTCCGAACCAGGTGTTGCAGATGCATATCGCGTCCTGTCTTCAGTCGATGCAAGTGCACTTGCAGATAAAATCATTTCTTGGGCAGCTGTCGAATATGGAATCGATGCCAAAGAAGTGCCGATCGATGACACAGTTCGGAATGCGGATCCTGATCTGTTGCGCGAAGAGATTGAAGAGAGCTTACGGAGGTTGGCCGATGATACAAATTAAAAATGTAACGAAACGGTACGGTACGAATCTTGCATTGAACGACGTATCCCTTAGCATAGAACCGGGGGTGTTCGGATTACTGGGACCTAATGGCGCCGGTAAAACCACGCTGATGAATTGCCTGCTCGGCTTGCTCTCGTATCGCGGTACCATTCGTATTGGGGATGGTCCACTGCCGTTGATCGGGTATCTACCTCAGAATCTAGAGATATTTGACGCATTGACGGTTCGGGAAGCTCTAGAATATTTGTCGATTCTAAAAGGGATTCCAAAAAACGATGCGCAAATTGACGAACTCATTGAGCAGGTGAACCTGACGAAAAACAGAAAGACCAAATCTAAAGCGCTTTCGGGCGGTATGCGACGCCGTTTGGGTATTGCTCAGGCACTGTTAGGGAAACCGGAGTGGGTTCTCATAGATGAGCCGACGGCGGGGCTTGACCCGGCTGAACGAGTTCGCTTTCGCAATTTGATTAAGCAGATTGCCATCGGGCAGAATGTCATTATCTCCTCTCATATCGTCGAGGACATCGACATCCTCGCGACGCATATCGCCATTCTGGACGAAGGCGTCGTTACGATGTCCGGTGAGAAGTCGGAGCTGCTGGAACAAGCGAAGGGTAAAGTCGGCCGAATTCGCATGACGGAGCGCGAACTGGCACAGTTGGATGGGATAGCCTTTTCAATCGAATCGGAGGAAAATGGCGTCCTTACGGCTCGCGCAGTCGGCGAGCATCTACCCGCTAGTGCAGAGCCCCTGACTCCGACGGTGCAGGACCTGTATTTCATGGCTACTTCGCAGTCGATATGAGAAGGCTCATTTTAGAATGGAAACAAATGGGGTGGGCAGCTGTATTGACACCTCTTTTGTTCCTGTTAGCCCTGCTGTATGCGTACCTCGTGCGTGACTCAGAATTTGCCTTGGAATTAAACGATGGTTTTCAGCAGGTGATGCTGTCGATCGGCGGTGGCTGGCTTCCTTTAGTTGCGATCAGTGACTTCTTTTCCGGTTCAAAGAGAAATTTCTTTTACCAGTTTCGCGACTTTCGCACATTCCTTGGCATCACTCTATGGGCGAAATGGCTGGTGATCGTCCTGCTCTCAGCGACAATGGTTGGCTATACTTCGCAGCGAATCACCGGAGCGGTGCAAATGGAAAGTATCGGATTTTGGCTTTCCCAAATTGTATGGATGGCCGCACTCGCATATTGTGCGCTCGCATGGACAAGTGAATTTGGTTGGGCAGCCCTCGTTCTATTCGTCGTGAGTTCCGGTGCATTCCTTTCCAAAGGCAGCATGCTGGGACCTTTGAACTATTATATTCCGCCATTTTCCGGGATTGAACCCGCCGAACTTTTACAGATGGCTTCCCGCAATGTATGCTGGGGCGGCATATTCTTTATAATTGGCGCGTTGCGATTGAAGTTTCGTTCAAAACTGTGAAATCCAATCTCACGAACTAGGGTACAAATCTAGCAAAGAAAGAAGTCAAACACGTATACCTCATCGCTGATGAACAGACGATCGCCACATCGGTCGACAAAGAGATCGCGGCAGAAGATACTCAGTCACGCATGTCGGAGGAAAGAACCGTACAGAAACCGTGTAGATGATCTGTGAGTAGACATTGATCAGGGAGATCATCGAGGTACCGGGGGGTTAAATAGTCGACCGAAAAAAGGCTGAGATTTTTACATCAAGCAGTAAGGAGTATCGGAACGCAGCGCCGGTGCTCCTTTTGTTATCGGATTAAATGATCACGGTGTGATGGCTTAGAGGGTCAGATCGACTGAATAACGGGTATAACAATCAATGAGATGAAGATGAGTGATAGCTGAGAGTGAAAGGAGCGATACAGATGGTTAAAGACAGCGTTGTGGGCTCAGGGATTATTTTAGCTTTTTTTGTCGGTATCTTTGTCATTGCCGCCATTGCCATCTATCCGCGACCGACTACGGATGTGATCATTCAAATGAACTGGCGCATCGATCTGCCGGATACCCTACACCTAGAGGGTGAATACAGTGGGGAGAAGAGCTTTACCGGCGATGGCGTGGATTATTACATCTTCAATGCATCAAATATCATCACTGCCGGTTTTTTCGATGTGGCAGAACACGACCTTCCACTCGAAGAGTCGGATTACGACGTGATTCGCAGTGTATACGCAGAAGCACCGAAAGAGTTGAGAGTTCCATTGCCGGAGGGGAATTATGCGAGAAAACAGGAGAAAGCAGACGGCAGTGTCTTTCTCTCGATTTATGACAGGTCTGAGAATCGGTACTATGTGTTTATACGATATATGTAATCGAGGAGAATATGTATGGCTGGATTAATGAAAGATGAGCTACACAACGAAATCCTAACGGAATTATCATGGATTATGAATGCAATTGACACACTAAGTTCAAGAACTGGTGTTGAAACATACGAGATTGTGCTCATAAAATATCGTGTGCAACCAGAAGAAGAACGGGCAATATCAAAATTCCTTGCATTCAACTTAAAGAATCTCAATGAATTCTCTATTGATGATATGCGACAACAAATTTCTACAAACTTCTTTGAAATGACACGAAAAGAATGGTCATTGTCAGATAAAGTACTTAAAAAGCTCATCAAGATACGAAGAGAAGAACTAGAAATATCGCAATGAGAGAATGACGTCTAAGTAACTCCTTTGTATCCTGTCAAATCCCATTGAGGTATACTATAATTGTTAGACTCTATGCAATCACCTTCCGTGCGATTGCTTACTCTGCACACTCTCATTTTGCATAAACGCCACCTCAATTGGGTATGAACGTATACTCGGGTATGTTATAATAAAACCGAACATAAGTTCAGAAGGAGGTGTGCGGTGGAATTTCAAATTCACTCGCCGTTTCGACCGACGGGCGATCAGCCGGAAGCGATTGCGGCACTTGTCGACGGTCTGAAAGACGGCAAGCGGCACCAGGTTCTCAAGGGCGTTACGGGCTCGGGGAAGACGTACACGATGGCGAATATCATCGAGAGAGTCCAGCGGCCGACGCTGGTCATCGCCCACAACAAGACGCTGGCATACCAGCTGGCCAGCGAGTTTCGGGAGTTCTTCCCGGACAATGCCGTGGAGTACTTTGTCAGTTACTACGATTATTATCAACCGGAAGCGTATGTACCGCAGACGGATACCTATATAGAAAAAGACAGCTCGATCAATGATGAGATCGACAAATTGCGCCATTCCGCCACAATGGCGCTTTTTGAGCGCCGCGATGTGATTATCGTGGCGTCGGTCTCGTG
>CAZEBB010000023.1:10698-28580 GCA_964510345.1 uncultured Peptoniphilaceae bacterium | reverse complement strand
GCAATGCTAGGACTGGAGATTGCACACATAGGTTTGAATTCGGAAGGGGAAGATGAGGCACGGAGTGTCGCAGATGAATTTGCTTATCTACTGAATGGTAGTCTTAGAGAAGGAAATTCCTCAATTTTTATTGACGACATGATCGAAGTTAACAAATCGGTAGGATTTGGACAAAATGGCCATATTGGTCTACGGACGACTTCAATTTATCGAGCGGTACGCTACTTTACTGAGATAGGTGCTACGATGCGTGAAGACTCTGCAAAATACGACACAGCGGGAAAATTAAAAGCAATTTATTTTCGGGATGAAATCGGCGGATTTGCCATTCATTTAGTTCAATCTTAGGAGGATATTAATGAAAAAAGTACTTACTTTTGGAGAACTTATGCTCCGTCTGATGCCACAAGATGGTCATCGATTTTTACAGAACGGAAGTTTTGAGGCTACCTTTGGGGGTGGAGAGGCTAACGTTGCAGTATCTTTAGCAAATTTTGGATGTGATGCTGCATTTGTTACCGCATTGCCTGATAATCCCATCGGGAAGGCGGCTATCAATGCGCTCAGATATTTTGGAGTGGACACATCCCTGATTCGTCTGCAGGGTGATCGAATGGGTGTTTATTATGTTGAAAAGGGACAATCACAACGGCCTTCAAAAGTCGTATATGATAGGAAGCATTCTTCTATCGCAGAATCAAAGGCATCAGATTATGATTGGGATTCAATTTTTGAAGGGGTTGGCTGGTTCCATTTTACAGGAATTACTCCAGCTTTATCTCCAGATTTGCCAGCTATTTGCTTAACTGCCTGCAAAAAAGCTCAAGAAAAAGGAATAGTTGTTAGTTGTGACTTGAACTACCGAAAAAATCTTTGGACCACAGACCAAGCATATGAGACGATGTCGGAGATAATGAAGTTTGTGAATGTTTGTATAGCCAATGAAGAAGATGCAGATAAGGTTCTAAGGATTAAGGCAAAGGGCACAAATGTAGAATCTGGGGAGCTTTCACATGAGAGCTATAAAGATGTTGCTTCCCAAATCAAAGAGCAATTCGGATGCGATAAGGTTGCAATAACATTACGTTCTTCGATTTCTGCAAACGACAATGGTTGGGCAGGTATGTATTACGACGGAACAGATTACTATTACTCTCCTGAATACAATATTCGTTTATGGGACCGTGTGGGTGGTGGTGATTCATTTGGTGGAGGCTTAATTTACGCAAGTATTAATGGCTATGCTCCACAAGATATTATAAATTTTGCCGTTGCTGCTTCATGCCTTAAACAAACGATTCAAGGTGATTTCAATCGTTCGACAGTCGCAGAAGTAACTGCTTTAATGGAAGGCGATAGTTCTGGTCGAGTGCAAAGATAATTGAAAGGCCTCAAGTACTGAGATTTAAGAAAGAAGGGTCGACATGGACCATGCAATACTAGATTCTTACCAATATATCGTCGGTATATATCTTCTATATGTGGCTATAAAAGGACAAGGAAATATGTATCGATTTGAGAAGGTTAGAAGCGACAAAAAAGTATTTGTTCGAAAATTCTTGAGAGGTGGTTATTTCTTCATTGCGTTGTTATGCTTGCTTGATGGATTTACAAACTCACTGATGAGATCGCTATTTGTGATAGATTATGTTGATGGTATTAAGACAGTCACAAAGGTAGCAGAATTATCATGGTGGAAAAGCGTGACATTTGATTCCCTCAATAATATTGTAACAATATGTATTGCCCTGATCCTACTAACTCTAATTTCTTTGTTATTTGTAATTCGTAAATATAGTCATAGTGAATAATCGAGATCCCCTTACTGGGAGTTGGTTGATATTATCAACTAACTCCCGCCCCCCCTTCATAGAATGTGTATAGAAGCAGAATCCAATCAAGCAGTTCCGATTTCTAGAATAGAAGTGTTATACTGTAAATAAGTGAATAAATCGAGGAGGTTACGAATGGATCTGTTTGCACAAATCAAAGAGAAGGTCAAAGCGCAAAAGCCGACACTGGTGTTTCCGGAGGGCGTCGATGCCCGCGTATTGGGAGCCTGTGCCCGCTTGGTACAAGATGACATTATGAACGTGATCGTATTGGGCGACACGGAGAAAGTGCAGCAAACGGCGAAGGAGATTGGCGTCACGCTGGACGGCATGCGCCATATCGATCCGGCGACTTATGAGGGCACCGATGCACTCACGGAAAAATTCGTCGAGCGCAGAAAAGGAAAGATCACCGCGGAGGATGCGGCAAAACTCTTACGTGAAAACGTCAACTACCTAGGCACGATGCTCGTCTACACGGATGAAGCGGACGGTTTGGTTTCGGGCGCCATGCACGCGACTTCGGATACCGTGCGCCCGGCACTGCAGATCATTAAGATGCAGCCCGGTTTCGGCAAGACGTCGGGGATCTTCATCATGGTCAAAGGTGAAGAAAAACTCCTGATGTCCGACTGTGCGATCACGATCGCTCCGGACGCAAACGATCTGGCTGAGAATGCGATTCTGAGTGCAAAGACGGCAAAATCATTCGGTATCGACCCGATCATCGCGATGTTGAGCTTCTCGACGAAGGGTTCCGCAGAATCAGACGAAACGAAACGCGTCGAAGAGGCAACGAAGATCGCAAAAGAGAAGGACCCGAGCCTTCTGATCGACGGCGAATTGCAGTTTGACGCCGCGTATGTAGAATCCGTCGGGAAATCGAAAGCGAAGGATTCACCGGTCGCCGGACACGCCAACACCTTTATCTTCCCGAGCTTGGAAGCCGGCAATATCGGCTACAAGATCGCGCAGCGCTTAGGCGGTTACGAAGCGGTCGGCCCCATCTTACAGGGCATGAACAAGCCGGTCAACGACCTGTCCCGCGGCTGTAGCGAAGAGGACGTCTACAAGCTCGCACTGATCACCGCCGCGCAAAGCCTGTAACCCAAACTTGTATTTTCCGTGCCCGAAGCGTACAATGAAAGCATGCTAGGGGCGCGTTAGGCTGAGACACGGAAGTGGACCCTTTGAACTTGAAATGGATAATACCATCGAAAGAAAGCAAAGAATGCGCCGAATTTTGCACCCCCGCAATGGGGGTGCTTTTTTTATGAGGAGGTTGTTTTGGACAACAAATTGCGAAAACGATTGTGGATGGCGATGCTCATCGCGATCGGCTTTGTCCTGTCCCCGATCCTGAGAGTACCCGGTATGGCGCCGATGCAGCACTTTATCAATGTCATCGCCGCGGTGACCACGGGACCGTGGGGTGCACTGGCCGTGGCACTGGGGATCAGCGCGCTTCGCATGGCGCTGATGGGGATCAACGGATTGGCATTGACGGGTTCCGTCTTCGGCGCATTTATAGCGGGCTGGCTGTACAAGAAAGGAAAACGACCGGGGTATGCCGCGCTCGGCGAGTGGATCGGCACGGGAATCATCGGGTCACTGCTGTCGTTTCCGCTGATGCGTTTCGTGTACGGGATGGGGGAGATCGCGCTGTTTACGTATGTGCCGAGTTTCATTTTGGGGACGACGATCGGCGGACAGCTGGGGCTCTTATTCATTCACTCGATGAAACGGATGCGATTTTTCCGCGAAATGATGGAGGATACATTGCGATGAACCAAATGCTGAAGAAATTGCGCGATCGCCATCCTCTCGCGCACGGTCTGGTGCACGACATGGTGAAGGCGGAGTGTGCCAATGTGAGCTTGGCCTTAGGTGCCAGCCCGATGATGGCGGAAAACCCGGAGGAGATGCGGGCGATCGTGCAGAATGCGGACCTCGTGTACGCCAACTTGGGGAATCAGACGAGAGACCGTATGGATGCGATCTTCCTCGCCAGAGAAGTCGCTGCGAAGAAAGGGATCCCCTTCACGTTGGATATCACCGGTTGCGGCGCATCGGAGAGTCGAAGGCGCCAAGCGAATGAATTGGCGGCGATCGCGCCGATCGACATCATCAAGGGCAATGCATCAGAGATCGTGGCATTGGCACATGGACGAGATACGTCGCGCGGGGTGGACGCCACCGCCACCACAGGAGAAGCCTTGCAGGAGAGCTTACAAGAGCTCGTAGCCAAGCGGTGCCGAATTGCCATAGCCTCAGGAAAGACAGATTGGATCACGGATGGTAGGAAATTGTATCGCGTTTTCAACGGGCACCCCGCGATGCAGCAGGTCACCGGTACGGGGTGCATCGGAAGTGCGCTGGTCGGGCTGTTTTCGGCGATCGATCCGCTTCAAGGGGCGGTGATGGGGTGTCTGGTGAACGGCATCGCGGGAGCGCAGGCTATTGCACGTTGTGAGAAGACGGGGCTGGGCATCGGGTTTTACTATTCGTTTTTTATCAGCCGTATCGATGCGCTGACGGATGAGATCATAGAAAAAGAAGGACGGTGGGAGGTAGACGATGTTTGATAAGAAAAAAGGAATTGTGTACGCGATTACTGATAAGAGAGGCTTGTCGGAGGAGACGTTTTATCAGCAGATCGACGCGATGTGCCAATCGGGGATCGATATCCTGCAACTTCGTGAGAAGACAGGCAGCACAAAAGAGATGCTGGAGATCGCACGGCGCGTCGGAGCGATCGCCAAGAAACACGGAGTGCCCTATGTGATCGACGACCGCGTCGACATTTGCTTAGCGGCCGATGCAGACGGCGTGCACTTGGGTGCAGATGATCTGCCCGTGGCGATGGCACGAGAGATTCTCGGAAAAGACAAGATCATCGGAGCGACGGCAAAGACCGTCGAAGCCGCCATGCAAGCCGAAGTCGATGGCGCAGACTACTTAGGTGTCGGGGCTATCTATGATACGACCACGCACGATAACCCGGTCCGCACATCCGTGGAGACGCTGGCGCAGATCGTGCAGCACGTGAACATCCCCGTGTACGCGATCGGAGGCCTACGCGCCGATAATGTGTCGATCCTGAAGGGCAGCGGCGCACATGGTGTGTGCGTCGTGCGGTACTTGATGCAGAGCGAGGATGCACAAAGCGATGTAGAGGCATTGCGAGTTGCCATGCAAGATTTCGCTGACTGAAACAAGTCAAATTTTGTTGGAGGAACAACGTTTTTTGTCTTGAAGAGATAGATTAACGCACGAAATACGGTTATAATAGATATACTACTAAGTATGTATCATAAATTGCTACATGATTCACAAAGAATTGTGTGAAGGAATGGCATGTAACGTGCGAGAAATGGAGAGTGTGATGAGAGCGAAATTGGCAGATTATCTAATCGAGCAAGGAATCGACGAATCTTCGGCAGATGTCGTGGAGCTTGATCCTTCGGGATCGGTAGACGAATATCTGGAAGAGATCCTCGCCGGCCGCTCTCTGTATCCGACCATACAATGGAAGGGAGAGATTGTCGGCACGCTCGACGGTCCACGTCTGTTTCGCGACATGATCTCTCACAATGTACAGAAGGATACGCTCATTTTTCAAGCGCTGGATTCCATACAGGAAGGAATCTGTATCTGCGATAAAAATGGGTTTGTGCGTGTATGGAATAAGGCGATCGAGGCGATCTACGGGATCACGAGTAAGGAGATTCTCGGACGGCACCTGGATGAATTCTTCACCGATGCCGCCGACATCCGCGTGCTCAAGACTGAACAGCCGATGATCTATCAGGCGCATAGCCCAAAACCCGGGGCGGATATCCTGATCAGCGCGGCACCGATTTATTCGAGAGGCGAGTTGGTCGGCGTCGTCAGTACCGACCGCCGTCTACAAGATGTGATCTTGCTTTCAGAAAAGCTGAATGAAGCCATCCGGTTTATTGAAGTCTTGGAGAAGCAAATCGAAAAAGAAAGTATCACGACCGCAGATTTTTTTGTCGGGACGAATCATCAACTCAGAGAGCAGCTGGAAATTGCGATCCGCGCAGCAAAGACGGATGTTCCGATCCTGATCACCGGAGAGACGGGTACCGGAAAGGAAGTCTTCTCGCGTTTTGTGCATAAGCGCAGTGAGTTAAAGGGAAAATTCGTGCCGGTCAATTGCAGTGCGATCCCGGAGGCGCTGTTTGAAAGTGAGTTCTTCGGCTACGAAAAGGGGGCTTTCACCGGAGCAGACCGCGAAGGACGCGCCGGATACTTTGAACAGGCCGACGGCGGGACGCTGTTTCTGGACGAAGTGAGCGAGCTTCCGCTGCCGCAGCAAACAAAGCTCCTACGCGCCATCCAGGAAGGCAAAGTCCGGCGGCTCGGCTCCACCAAGGAGATTCCGGTGCAGGTGCGCTTGGTTTCTGCCAGTAACTCTGATCTAGAAGAGCTCGTCAAAACCAAGGAGTTTCGCATCGACTTTTACTACCGTCTCAAGGGGATTTCCATTGAGTTGCCGCCACTTCGGGAGAGGGTGGAAGATCTGGAGGCGATTATCAGCCACTTTTTACACCAGATCAGCGGAATCTACAACGAACAAGTGGACCGAATTTCGTTAGAAGCGCTCAATGTTTTGAAAGCTTATGACTGGCCCGGCAATGTACGGGAGCTCAAAAACGTCTTGCGTCAGATGGTCGTCATGGCCGCCGGCAGTGAACTGACCGTAAGAGAAGTTCCGGACGATGTGCGCTGCGCGGTACTGGGGGATTGTTGGTTGCCGATCGATCAGCAGATGCAATTAACGCTATCGGAGAGGGTCGACAATTTTGAAAAGGAACTGATCATTCAGGCGCTATACAAAGCCGGAGGCAATATCGCGCAAGCGGCGCAGACATTATCGATCCCGCGGACGACTTTACAATATCGGATTAAGAAACTCGAGATCGAGACAAATATTTGACACTTCGCCAAAAAGGAGACGAATTTTCGTCTCTTTTTACGTGCAAAAACCCGATAAACGATTAAATACCCTGATGACACCATAAAGAAAGGTTAGAATGATGCGGATCTGGAAAGTTGGCACGGGATTTGCATTGTATAGGGTGAGGGGTTGAAATCGAACAAGTAGAACCCGGGCTTTCGTCCGGCCAACATTGTGAGAAAGTAAACAAGCATAATGAAGGAGGTGAACAAGAGATGAGAACTGTCAAATTATCAATTTCACAAGGAGTGGGCGCACCACCCACACCGGTTGTACAAGTCGGGGACAAAGTACAAAGGGGACAAGTCGTCGCAAAGGAGAATCCGGAAAAGCTTTCCGTGCCGGTACACGCATCGGTGACCGGTGTCGTGAAGGCGGTGACGGATACGATCATCGAGATCGAACAAACCGATGAGTCGATGGAGTATGTGAAACTCGCCAAAGAAGATAACGTTGTCAATCTCGTACGTCAAGCGGGAATCATCGGGCTTGGAGGGGCAGGCTTCCCGACATATGTCAAAATGAACACCAAGTTGCAGCCGGGTGGCTATGTGATCTGTAACGCATCCGAATGTGAGCCGGTATTAAACCATAATCTATACCAAATGGAAAATGACGTCGAAGGGTTGATCGACGGCATGCGCATCTCGATGGAGTCGACAGGCGCGGAAAAGGGCATCATCGGCATCAAGTTCAAACATAAGGAAGTCATTAAGAAGTATACTGCGTACCTAAAAGAAAAGCAGATCAAAGATATCCGCTTGCTTCCGCTCAGAAATATCTACCCGGTCGGAGAAGAGCGCGCATTGATCCGCGACACGGTCAATATTCTGCTGGCCCCGGGCGCTCTGCCTGTTGAAGCGAATACGATCGTCATGAATGTAGAGACCTTGTACGCCATAAGAGACGCCGTGAAATATGGGAAACCCTTAATCGATAAGTGGATCACCGTCGCCGGAAATTTCAAAGATATACCGAAAAACGAAGTCGTCATTCGCGAGTATCCGCTGGGCACGCAAGTCGCAGATATCGTGGAAGAATTCGGCGGAGTCGTAGAACCGATCGGAGAAATCCTTTTGGGTGGACCCTATACCGGAAAACGTGAGCTGGAGGGTCAGGCACTCTTAAAGACGACGGGCAGCGTCATCGCGACGGAACCGTTTGACCAGCAAGAGAAAAAGCTCGGCATTATCCAATGTGCCTGCGGACCGTTGGAACCCAGACTGCGAGAGATTGCAGAGTCGATGGGTGCGGAAGTGGTCGGGCGTGTGGTCTGCAAGAACGCGCACGAGAAAAACGGCACCTACAAATGCCAAGACCCGGGCAACTGCCCCGGACAGGCGGAAAAAGTACTCGAGCTTCGCAAACTGGGCGCTGAAGCGGTACTGATCGGCCACTGCACGGACTGTTCCAACACGGTCATGGGGTCGGCACCGAAACTCGGCATGGATGTCCATCACGCGACGGACCACGTGCTGAAGACGATGGGAATGCCCTATATTCGTACCTATGATGAAAATCAACTATAAATCCGAAAGATAAGGAGGAGAAGGATGTCTATTACAAAAGAAACAGCAATGGCGCACGCGAAAGATCCTGCGGTGACTTGCTGCCGATTCGAAGCCGGATCATTGATTGAAGCTTCCATTTTAGAAGACCCGGCGATCTTCCCGGACTTGCAAGACACGGGACTGCTCGAAATTGGCGACGACTGTTTAACCATTGGGGAGGTTTTGGGCGCAAAGCTGACGAAGACTTTGGACGCGCTGACCCCGATCACCCGAGACGATGTCGAAGGGCTCGTGGCACCGGCACAAGCGGAGGAAAAGGCGCCGCAAGAGGCTGATGTACCACAAGAACCCGCAGCTACGGTCGCTAATGTTGCACCAGCAGCGGCTATCGGCGCCGGCGGAAATGTGACGATCAAGATCGGCAAAGGTCGAGACATTGAACTGACATTCCCGATTTTTGCAGGCGGAGCCCCGGCGGGAGCTGCAGGAGCTGTTGGGCAAGCCCTACCGGCTGCAGTCGCAGCCGCAGCCCCGGAGGCAGAAAAGGAAGAAGTTAAAGAGAATATCACCGTTCGAAGCTTGACGAGAAAGTTCATCCCGATTACCGAAGTACAACGCGGACCGGAAACGAAAGTCGAAGGAAGCGTCCTCACCATTCGCGAAGGCATTGAAGAAGAAGCCGTCGCAACGGAGAAACTGGTGACGGCACTCACGCTCGACATCATCACACCGGATAAATACGACACGTATTCCGAGACGATCATGGATATTCAGCCGATCGCCGTCAAAGAAGAAGGCGAGTTGGGAACAGGGATCACGCGAGTGCTGGAAGGCGCTGTCCTAATGGTCACCGGAACCGACGAAAATGGCGTACAAATCGGCGAGTTTGGATCCTCCGAGGGACCGCTCGATCGCAATATCATGTGGAACCGCCCCGGCGCACCGGACAAAGGCGAGATCCTGATTCGCACGCAAGTGACGATCAAAGCCGGAACCAATATGGAAAGACCCGGACCGCTCGCGGCGCATAAAGCGACGGACTATATCACCGACGAGATCAGAAAAGCGCTCAAAGCAGCGGATGCCGGACTCGTATCACATACGGAAGAGTTCACGCAGACCAAGGGCAGCCACAAGAAAAAAGTGTTGGTCATCAAAGAGATCATGGGACAAGGCGCAATGCACGACAACTTGATCCTCCCGGTCGAGCCCGTCGGAACGTTAGGTGGAAAACCGAATGTCGACTTAGGCAATCTCCCGATCATGCTGTCTCCGTTGGAGCTTCTGGATGGTGGCGTACACGCGCTGACCTGTATCGGACCGGCTTCGAAAGAAAACTCGCGCCACTACTTCCGTGAGCCGTTGGTACTCGAAGCGATGAAAGACGAAGACATCAACCTCTGTGGAGTCCTCTTGGTCGGCTCGCCGCAAATCAACGCCGAGAAATTCTACGTATCCAAACGCTTAGGCATGACCGTAGAAGCGATTGAACCGGACGGCGTCATCATTACGACCGAAGGCTTCGGCAACAACCACATCGACTTCGCTTCGCACCATGAAGAAGTCGGAAAACGCGGAGTACCGGTCGTCGGTATGTCATTCTGCGCCGTACAGGGAGCTCTCGTCGTCGGAAATGAGTACATGACGGCCATGGTCGACAACAATAAGTCCATGCAGGGAATTGAAAACGAGATCCTCAGCAACAACACCCTCTGCGAAGAAGATGCAATTCGCGCACTCGCAATGCTCAAGAGCGTCATCGCCGGCGAAGACGTGAAAGCGGCGGAGCGAAAATGGAACAATAATGTAAAGCTCAACAATGTCGAACTCATTGAAAAAGCCAATGATACGAAGATTGATTTGGTCGTCAACGAGCAAGTACTGGAGAAGAGCAAGAAGCGTTTAGAAATTTACGAGAAAGAAGAGTAATTATGGAACGACTCAAGTACCTGTCTTCCGAATCCTTTATGGAAGGGATTATCGTGGAAGTGACAGACGGCAGCGTCACCATCGACTTTCGCGGACGCATGGGGCAACTGAAAATCCCATTGCGAATGCTGATTACCGACTATCCCCTGGAATTGGGACAACAAGTAGGGTTTATCATGTCCTACCCGGAAGTGCTCGGACCTGAGATCGATGAAAAGTTCCAATTGACGAGAGAACATCACAGCAAGAAGGAGGAAAAGCAATGAGCCAAATCGTTAAAGGCCTTCAGTCTGAAATTTTTGTTCCGATCACGCCGAATCCCGTGTGGACTCCGGTGACGAAAGAACTCAAAGACATGAGGGTAGCACTGGCCAGTGCAGCAGGCATTCACTTAAAGACCGACAAGCGATTTAATCTGGCCGGTGACACATCGTACCGAGAAATTCCCGGAGACGTTAAGCCCGAAGAAATGATGGTTTCCCACGGCGGATACGACAACGGAGACGTAAATAAAGACATCAACTGCATGTTCCCGATCACGAGACTGCAAGAACTCGCAGCCGAAGGATTCATCAAAGAAGTCGCTCCCATGCACTTCGGTTTCATGGGCGGCGGAGGAGACCAGGACGCATTCAGAAATGTGACAGGACCCGAGATCGCACAAAAACTCAAAGATGAGCAAGTCGACGCCGTCGTGCTCACCGCAGGCTGAGGCACCTGTCATCGCTCCGCTGTCATCGTACAGAGAGCGATTGAGGAATCGGGGATTCCTACTATCGTAATCGCAGCACTGCCGCCGGTTGTTCGTCAAAACGGAACGCCGAGAGCCGTCGCTCCGCTGGTACCGATGGGTGCCAACGCGGGTGAACCGCACAATGTCGAAATGCAAACGCATATCGTCAAAGACACATTAGAGCAATTGATCGAAATTCCCTCTGCAGGGAAAATCGTTCCGCTACCTTACGAATACCACGCAAAAGTCTAATCGACAAAGGAAGAGATATGACGGAAAGGAATCAAAGACGTCTCGTCATTCGTGCCTTTCACGTTCAAGAAGCGAATTTCGGCGCGCCTGCGAGCTTTCGCGCAGGCCGCCTTACCCTTCCCAAAGAGGTCGATTACGCGCATCCTAATGTGGTGTCACATACGGCGGAATGGATCAAACCCGGAGAATGGGACCGTGAGATCAACACGATCATGGATATCATTCCTCTGGCGACGAAAGTTTTGGGAAGGACCGGCGAAGGGGTTACGCATACATTTACCGGTGTCTACATCCTTCTAACCGGATGCGACGAAGACGGACGACAGATGCACGAATTCGGAGCCTCTAACGGAAACTTACGAGAACAACTGGTGCCCAATCGGGCCGGCACCCCCTCCGATACGGACTTGCTATTACACATCGATGTTTTACTCCGAGGTGGGCAGTTGTTTGACAGAGACTTAGCAAACGCAGCCTTCGGGCTGGCCGAAGCCTATGCTGCACAGGCGAGAGCTGTACTGAAAACGGTCGATGGCACACAAGCCACAGAGAATCACGAATATTACGATCAGATCAAACCGGGAAAGACGAAAATCGTATTGATCAAACAGGTCGCAGGGCAAGGCGCGATGTACGATAATCTACTGTTCCCTACCGACCCGGGCGGGTTCGACGGCTTGTCCATCATCGATATGGCGAACATGCCGGTGATCCTGTCGCCGAATGAGTACCGCGACGGCGCGATCCGCGCGCTGGTATAGGAGGAGACCATGGGGATCGGACCATCAACCAAAGAAACCACACTTCATCATTTCAGAGACCCGTTAATTGAGGTTTTGGGTGACGACCGGGATATCGATTTTTTAGGCGTCATCATTGTGGGCACTCCACAGGACAATGTGGAAAAGTATCGGGTCGGGCAACGCGCCGCTCAATGGGCGGAAGCCATGCGCGTCGACGGGGCGATCCTCTCCTCCGACGGATGGGGCAACTCGCATGTCGATTTTGCCAATACCATGGAAGAACTGGGGATCCGGGGCATTCCAACGGTCGGCGTCACATTTAACGGAATTCAGGGTGCGTTCGTCGTAAAAAACGCGTATATGGACGCCATTGTCGACATCAACAAATCCAAAGAGGGGATCGAGACAGAAGTCGTCGGAGAAAACAATCTTTCCCTGCTGGATGCCAAAAAAGCCGTGGCCATGCTGAAACTGAAAATTCGTAAAAACCAATCAAAATAGAAAAAAGGAGTCAACCATGAATATTATCGACATATTATTAATCGTGCTGGGCGTACTTACCGTATTCATAGCGATTATCTTTGTCCGCGATCTTATTAAAAACCGCGATAAAATCGAGAAGAAATCTTGGGTGATCCAAGCGATCATCGGATTTTTCACCAACTTTTTTGACGCATTGGGAATCGGAAGCTTTGCGACCGGTACCGCTGCCTTCAAAATCTTTAATCAAGTCGAAGACCGTTTCATTCCGGGAACCCTCAATGTCGGGTTTGCCATCCCGGTCATTATGGAAGCCTTTATCTTTATCGAAGCCGTATAAGTCGACCCGTTGACCTTGATCGCGATGATCGTCGCCGCGGTTCTCGGCGCATGGATCGGCGCGGGCATCGTCTCCGGACTTCCCGAGAGAAAGATCCAAATCGGCATGGCCGTCGCCCTGTTCTTTACCGGCCTCATCATGCTGGCCAGTAAATTCGGCCTGCTGCCCGCCGGTGGAGACGCAATCGGCCTGCAAGGCGTACAACTCATCTTCGCCGTCGCCGTCAACTTCATTCTCGGCGCGCTGATTACGCTGGGAATCGGCCTGTACGCACCCGCGATGGCGCTCGTATTCGCCCTCGGCATGTCCCCGATCGTCGCGTTTCCGATCATGTTCGGTTCGTGTGCATTCCTGATGCCGGTTGCCGCCGTGAAATTTATCAAGAACGGCGCTTACAATCGCCAAGCGTCCATTTGCCTCACCGTATTCGGTGTCGCCGGAATCTGGCTCGCCACTTCGCTGGTGAAAAACATGGACGTTTCGCTCCTGTTGTGGATCGTCATCGCCGTCGTATTCTACACCTCGATCAGCATGTACCTGTCCGCGAAAAAGAGCGCGAAAGTTCAAGCCGAAGTTGCAAATGGGGTACAATCGTAAGTAGCAGAGAGCATACAAAGGAAGAGGGGCTTTGCCTCCTTCCTTTTTTACCGTTGCGTGGAGAGGAGGAGCCGCATGGAACATAAGCCGCGCATGATCGCGAATGTATCTACCCAGTTGAAGCCTACACAACAGTTGATCCAATACCTTCAAGTGCTCGCCATGGATGCGCAGCAATTGCACGACCACCTGTATGATGTGTATACGTCCAATCCGATGGTCGAGCTGACCTATCAGCATACACCGTCCTCCGGATGGATGGCCGGCAGGGGCTTTGATGCCGATCGTGTGGCCGACCGTCCGTTTGAGGATCCGCGCGTTGACCTTCGCCTGCAGGTGGAGACCCAAAATCTTTCAGATGATGAGCGTTGCATCGTCGATTTTTGTTTGGAAGCCATGGAAGACAACGGGTTTCTCGACTTTTCGGAAGAGGAGATCGCCTCCCTTCTTTCGTTGCCGCAAAGTACCATACATACAACCCTTCAGATGCTGAGGACCCTCAACCCCTTCGGCGTCTTTTTAGAGGGAATTCCGCAGTTTTTTGAGGCGCAACTGATCGCACGTGGAGTGAACGAACCCAAACTGATTCGTTTACTGCATGAGAAATTTGACTTATTGCTACAGGGAAATGCTCATCAGGTGATGCGAGAGTTGGATGTAACGAGCGAGGAATACCAATCGTATCTTAAAATGATCAAAGAGCTGCAACGGTACCCGATCCCCGATGGACAGGAAGAAAAGAAATCGGCCGCGCCGGAAATCATCGTCCGGCGAGCGGACGACCAATGGGAGATTCGCCTGATCAACGATTGGGTGGGGAAGATCAGTTTAAACGAAGAATACGAAGCACTATATCACGAAACGAGAGACGGAACATTAAAAGAGTACTTGCGCGGAGAAAGGGGACGTGCAAAACAGGTGATGAGCTATGTAGAAGACAGGAACGAAACCATCCTTCGCATCACCGCGTGCATTCTGAGGAAACAGGAAGCGTATCTATTGTCAGGAGACGCCTTACAGCCGTTGAGGCAACAAGATATCGCAGACGAACTGGAGCTCAGCACATCGACGGTTAGCCGCGCGACAAGGGGTAAGTCCATGCAATTTGAACGAAAGGTCTATGCACTGGCAGACTTCTTTTCCGCATTCGAATTTAAAAACGACGAGAAGGCCGCCGTCAGCGGTGACCGCGTCAAGGAGGAGATGGTCGCCCTCATCAATAAAGAAGACCGATCCAAACCTGTGAGCGACGAAGATTTGCGTATGCAGTTGGAGCGCATGGGCATTAGCGCATCGCGACGCGTGTTAGCCAAGTACAGAAAAGAGCTCGGAATCCCTTCATCGGTGGATCGAAAGCACGACACGAGGCAGTTTGAAGCCTAATTGAATTGTATGCAAAACTCATTGCAATATGGAGAGGAATGCTGTATAATTATCTTAAGGTCAAAGAAAGTCAAATGAGAGGAGGGAGTTTGTATGGAGTATAAAGACTATTATCAGATTTTAGAAGTAGATAAGAAGGCGACAAAGGATGAGATTAAGAAATCCTACCGGAAGCTCGCAAAGAAATACCATCCGGATTTAAATAAGGGGGACGAGACGTCCCAAGAGAAATTTAAGGATATTAATGAAGCGTACGAGGTCTTAGGCGACGACGAAAAGCGGAAACAATACGATATGTTCGGCTCGCAAGGAGGCTTCCGCGGCGGACAAAACTTCAACCCTCAAGACTTTGGATTTGGCGGATACCAGCAAGCCGGTGACGCCGGCGGTTTCTCAGATTTCTTTAATATGATCTTCGGCGGGCAAGGCGGCTTTTCCGGTTTCGGAAAGTCGGACGGCGGCAGCAGCGTGTTTTCCAACTTCGGGCGACCAAACCGCCAAAAGGCCAGACAGCAGTATTCAACAGAGATTACCATCACGCTGAAAGAGGCATTTGAAGGCACGGAGAGAAAACTGCGACTCGGCATCAACGGACAAAATGTCGATGTCCCGGTGAAAGTGCCCAAGGGAATCCAACCCGGAAAGAAGATCAAATTGCGCGGTGAACCGCACGGCTTTGAAGGTGCGGATATTTTTGTGAAGATCAACCTCGCCATGTCCGATCAGACCTTAGACGGACTGGACATCACCCAAGAGCTTTCGCTGTACCCGTGGGAAGCGTGGTTCGGGACGAAGAAAACCGTCGACACGTTACACGGACGCTTAAAGGTCAATGTACCGAAAGAAGTCAAAAACGGTCAAAAGATCCGCTTGGCCGGTAAAGGATTTAGAGATATGAAGGGAAACACAGGAGACTTATACCTTCGCTTTGTCTTGGACAATCCGACCCATTTAACCAAGGAACAGGAAGAAGCGTATCGGTCTCTGATGGAAAAATAAGGAGAGCAGCATATGGATACTAATAAATTCACCCAAAAGAGCTTGGAGGCCATCCAAGAAGCGAATCAAATGGCCATTAAGAACGGGAATCCACAGGTTGAGGAGCTGCATTTACATGCGGCTTTGCTTTTGGATTCTAACGATTTGATTTACCGCGTGCTATCACTTGCGGGAGTAGATGTCGAAGTGCTGAAAAGAGATGTGCTCGCAGCCGTCGACGCGCTGCCGACGCAAGAAGGCGCCACGCAGATGTACCCGTCGACCCAGTACACGAGAGTGTTGCTGAAGTCGGAAGACGAAGCCAAGGCGATGGGCGACAGCTATGTGAGCGTAGAGCACCTCTACCTCGCGCTGATGAAAGAAAAGCACACCAAGAGCAGCGAGATATTACAAAAGAACCGCGTCACTTTGGCGGCGTTCAAAAAAGCGCTGCAGGAGATCCGCAAGGATACCCGCGTGACGACCGACAATCCCGAATCGGGATACGATGCACTGGAGCGATTTGGTCGCGATTTGACGGAAGAAGCGCGTAAAGGCGATATCGACCCGATCATCGGCAGAGATGAAGAGATCCGCCACACGGTGCGCATCCTGTCGCGAAGAACCAAGAACAACCCCGTGCTCATCGGTGAACCGGGCGTCGGTAAAACAGCGATTGTGGAGGGGCTAGCGCAACGAATCGTCAACAACGATGTACCGGAGTCGCTCAGAGACAAGACCGTCTTCGCACTGGATATGGGCTCCCTCATCGCCGGCGCGAAGTACCGCGGCGAGTTCGAAGAAAGACTCAAAGCGGTGCTCAAAGAGATTGCGGACTCGGATGGGGAGATCATCCTCTTTATCGACGAGCTGCACAATATCATCGGTGCCGGACGGACTGACGGTGCGATGGACGCGGCAAATCTTTTGAAACCCATGCTCGCCCGCGGCGAGATCCGCACGATCGGCGCTACCACATTAGATGAATACCGCAAATATATCGAAAAAGATGCCGCACTAGAGCGCCGCTTCCAAAAGGTGCTCGTACAGGAACCGACCGTCGAAGACACCATTTCGATCCTTCGCGGGATTAAAGAAAAGTACGAGATCCACCACGGGATCCGCATCTCGGACAATGCCGTCATCGCAGCGGCGACGCTGTCGGATCGCTATATCACCGACCGATTCTTGCCGGACAAGGCGATCGACCTGATGGATGAAGCCTCCGCCATGGTGCGCACGCAGATCGACTCCATGCCGGAAGAAATGGACGAAAGCCGTAGGCGCATCCTACAGTTAGAGATCGAACGCTCGGCGCTGAAAAAAGAAGAAGACGAGGCGTCTAAGCGCCGACTCGAAAAGCTCGAGAAAGAGCTGGCCGAGATCAAAGCGTCCTACGATGCGCTCAACGCGCGCTGGGAAGACGAGAAGAAGAGCATCACTGCGGTCAAAGAGATTAAAGAGCAGATCGACGAGACCAAAAAGCAAATTGAGGAAGCGGAACGCCGCTACGATTTTGAGCGCCTATCGGAACTGAAATACGGCAAACTCCAATCGTTGGAACAACAGCTCGCGCATGCCAATGAAGCGCAAGAGGCGATCGACGAAGAGAAAATGTTGAAAGAAGAAGTCACCGAAGAAGAGATCGCCGAAGTCGTGTCCAAGTGGACCGGGATCCCTGTGACGAAACTCGTGGAATCCGAGCGTGAAAAGCTGCTCGGCTTGGAAGACATCCTGCACAAGAGCGTCGTCGGGCAAAACGAAGCCGTGGTGGCCGTGTCGGACGCGATTCTCCGCGCGAGGTCCGGCTTGAAGAACCCGGATCGACCCATCGGTTCGTTCATCTTCTTGGGGCCGACCGGTGTCGGGAAAACTCAACTCGCCAAGGCGTTGACGCAAGCGCTGTTCGACGACGAGAAGAACCTGATCCGTATCGATATGTCCGAGTATATGGAGAAACACTCCGTGTCGCGTCTCGTCGGAGCGCCTCCCGGATATGTGGGCTACGACGAAGGCGGTCAACTGACCGAAGCCGTTCGCAGAAAGCCGTACAGCGTCGTACTGTTTGACGAAATCGAAAAGGCGCATCCCGACGTCTTCAACATCTTGTTGCAAGTGTT
>CAZEBB010000023.1:0-10688 GCA_964510345.1 uncultured Peptoniphilaceae bacterium | reverse complement strand
TCACCGACAACCAAGGGCGAACGGTCGACTTTAAGAACACCGTGATCATCATGACGTCCAATATCGGTTCGCAATATTTGTTAACCGGCATCAGTGCTGACGGAGAGATCGAAGCCTCTGCCAAGCAGCGTGTCGAGGACGAGATGAAGGCGCATTTTAGGCCCGAATTCCTGAACCGTATCGACGATATCGTGATGTTCACCCCGTTGATGAAAGCTGAAATCTATAAGATCATCGACCTTTCGATGGCCGAGATCGAAGAGAGACTCCACGAACGACGCATCAAAGTCGACTTCACCGACGAAGCCAAAGAGCTTGTGCTCGCGAGATCTTACTCCGTGCAATACGGCGCAAGGCCCATCAAGCGCTATCTCCAAAAGCATGTGGAAACCGAGATCGGCCGACTGATTTTGAAAGGTGAACTGCAAGATGGAGACACGGTCGTGATCAGCGTCGCACATGACGAACTGCATCTGTACAGGAAATAAACAACTTCCCCTCATGGAGACATGGGGGGATTTTTGTTGCTCGCTTCGTCGAGCCCGGAGTGAGGAGCGTCCGGAATACTCTTTGAGGCCATATCTTGGCCGAGCGGCCGTGAGCGTGCCGAGAAGAGTTTTCCGGGCGCGACGAAGCGAAAGCATAAGTAGCTACTTTTGACATTTCCCTATCAGTAGGGATAAGATGAAGGAAAGATCGACAGATGGGAGACGCTATGAAAAATCATTTGAAAGAAAAGATCGCAGCCGGCGAGAAAGCGCTGGGGATCTTCTACGAACTCGGAGGAAGTGCCGTGGCGGAGAGCCTCGCCCTCGGGGGATTTGACTTCTTGATCATCGACACCGAACATGGACCGTACGACGTGGAGAGCGCACGCGAGGCGATTCTCGCCGTCGAAAAATACGACATCGCGCCCTTGGTGCGCGTCAAAGACGCGACCCGTCCGTCCATTTTGAAGATGCTGGACGTGGGAGCCAAAGGCCTGATCGTCCCTGCGATTGAAACCGTTGAGGAAGTAGAAAAACTCGTCGAATACGCGAAGTACTATCCCGTCGGTCGCAGAGGGTTTGCGCCGACACGCGCCGGCCGTTGGGGTTATGGTGAAAAATCGCAGACCACGGCGGAGTATTTCGAAGAACATAATCAGGGAACCCTACTGTTCCCGCAGTGTGAGACCAAAGGCGCGCTGGAGAATATCGATGCGATCGCGTCGATGGAGGGAGTGGACGGCATTTTCATCGGGCCGTACGACCTGTCCGTCGCACTGGGGAAGCCGGCCGATATGGAAAACCCGGAACTCGTGGACGCCATCGCTCACGTGCTCTCCGTCTGCAAACAACACGGCAAACTCACGATGATTTACGCGGGTACAGCCCAAGCGACGAGAAAACTGTTCGATGACGGTTTCGACTCCGTCGCCTGTGGAATGGACGCGATCCTTTTGATCGAAGCCGCCCGTCAACTTGTCGCCGAGGTACGCGAGAGCAAGTAAAAAGCCACCGCGCAGGATGGCTTCGTCTATTGGAGCCGTAAGTGTTCCGACAGCTGTTTCTTGGTATACCGGACCAGAAAGATCAGTACAAGAACGGTGACGAGGACCGTGCCCAATCCGATCACTTCGGGTGCACCTTCATATCCGCCGAGCGAGCGGACGAAGTCGTGCCACATACCCTGTGGGACGAACTGCAGGCTGTCAAAGGGCGTGACAGTTGACGCAAGTGCCGCAGGATTGCGTATGCCTAAGGGGATAAAGAGCATGGCCGCCAGATTGAGCAGACCGTAGATGAAAGTGGTCACAAGGTAGACACCGACGATTCCGAAGACGCCGAAGCGACTCAGCGAACCGTTCGTGGCGACGGTGACGGAGAAGAAACCGATCGCGATAAAGCTCATCAGGTAGAGGATCCCATAGAGGATGAGTGCCGCCCACACGAGAGCACCCGACACGCCGACTTGTGAAAACGTGTCGGAGATATTGCCGAGGATGTCTACGACAGATTGCCCGGTGATGGAAAAGAAGCCTTGAAGTGCGATGAGCAGTCCGGCAAAGATCGTCACCACCCATACGATCAGTGCGATGAAAGCCGCCGCGAAGCGTGCATCGTATTGCATGTGGGTCGGTGCGGGGATCATATGAGTGAGATAGGCTTCATTTCCGTGCATGCTGCGATAATAGCGATTGAGCACGAAGAGAAAGCCTGCGATAGGCACAAAATAGGCACCGGTGAAGTAGAGAAAGAGCGAGATGCTGCCCATGAGCGGATCCGTACGTCCGGAGAAGGCTGCGATACAGGCGAGAAAGAGCATAACGCCTGCGCCGATCAACAACACTTTTCCGGTGTCGATCATTTCATTCTTTAGCAGTTTTCCAAACATCTAATACACCTCCCGAAAGATTTGATCTAAACTCTTGCCACGGCGCTCGCGCAAAAGGTCGCTCGCATCGTGCAGCACGACTTTGCCTTCGCGTAGAAAGATCGCTTCATCCATGATGGCCTCCGACTCGATGACCTGGTGTGTAGAAAGGAGCATCAGGGAGTCTTCACAGTAGTTGCGCAAGATAGACTCCAGAATCATGCTTCGCGATGCGGGGTCGACTCCGCTGAGCGGTTCATCCAGCAGATAGATTATTGCATTGCGCCCCATGGCGAGTGCGATTTGCACTTTTTCCTGCATTCCTTTGGACATGGCGGAGATACGCAGTTGGTCTCCGATTTTGAAGAGTGCGAGCATCTCTTTCGTCTTCGCAGGATCAAAGTCACGGAACCATTCGCCATACCGTTTCATCATATCTTCAGACGTAAAGTGGGGATAGATAAATGATTTGTCGGGGAGATAAGAAATCATCCCTTTCGTTTCAGGGCAGGGTGACTTCCCGTCGATGCGGATCTCTCCCTCGTAGTTTTGCAAAACACCCGCGATCGCTTTGATGAGGGTCGTCTTTCCGGATCCGTTCGGACCGAGGAGCCCGATGATGCGCCCTTTGTCGAGTGAAAGGGTGACGTCATCTAAAGCGTAGTTCATCCCATACATAACGCGGAGATTTTTGATATCAATGAGACTCATGTTGCACCTCCCAATTTTGTTCTACCTGTACGACCGCTTCCGTGGCGGTAAACTGAAGTTCCTTCATTTGAGCGATAAACTCCTGTAGTACTTGTTCCGCGAGTTCCCTGCGGATCTGCGCAACCCGCTCGTGGTTTTCTGTGACAAAGCGGCCTTTGGTACGGTTCGAATACATCAGTTCCTCACTTTCCATCGCAGCGAGTGCCCGCTGCATCGTGTTCGGGTTGACCCCGTACTGCAGGGCCAAGTCGCGTACAGGGTCCACTTTTTCGCCGGGCTTTCGGATTCCGGTGGCAATTTCTCTTTGGAATATGCGGATCAACTGTAAGTAGATCGGCGTATTTGCGTCGAAATGATAGGCCAAACCGAGGCCTCCTTTCTTGTGTATGAATGTATTAAGTGATTAATACAAAGATACACGGTGCGAGGCGTTTTGTCAAGAGGAGGGGCAGAGAAAAAATGATCGTGCACGGCTTTACACAAATTTTACATTGGGCTTACAATGGATTTAACAATGAAGGCCTATACTCGGGGTGTATCAAATATTTCCTTACTGGAGTGTGAAAAATGAAGAAATTCGTTAAAGTCTTTGCTTTAATCGCAGTGCTGAGCATGTTCCTCGTCGCTTGCGGAGGTGGAGGTACTACAGAAGCACCGGCAACGGAAGCAGGTGCAACCGAGGCAACAGCAACCGAAGCAGGTGCAACGGAAGCGACCACAACCGAGGCGGCAGCCGGGGGAGAAGCAACCGCAGCCACAGGACCGGTCATCGTCGTATCGCGTGAGGAAGGATCCGGAACTCGCGGTGCATTTGTTGAGATCGTCGGCGTATTAGACGACAACAAGAATGACATGACCACCCAAACCGCGATCATCCAAAACGGAACTGATGCCGTTATGACCACCGTTGCAAATACGAAGGAAGCCGTTGGTTACATTTCGCTGGGTTCGTTGAACGATACCGTCAAAGCGCTGAAAGTGGATGGCGCAGAAGCAACGCCGGAAAACATCAAAGGCGGCAGCTATCCGATCGCTCGTCCCTTTAATATCGCAACCAAAGGACAACCGGATGCGCTGACGCAAGATTTCATCAACTACATCTTGAGCGCAGAAGGACAAAAAATCGTAGCGGAAGACTATATCACCGTTGACGATGCGGCACCGGCGTATGCACCGGGCGAAAACCTCTCGGGTAAAATCCAAGTCGGCGGATCGACCTCGGTAGCTCCGTTGGTAGAAAAACTGGCAGAAGCGTACTCGGAACTGAACAACGGCGTCACGATCGACATTCAAGCGACCGGATCCTCGGCAGGTATGACCGCAGCGATCGACGGCGTTGTCCAAATCGGGATGGCTTCGCGTGAACTGTCTGATGAAGAGAAAGGTCAACTGACCCCGATCGTCATTGCAAATGACGGAATCGCAGTGATCGTAAACGCAGAAAACCCGACCGAAGACATCTCGCTTGAGAACGTTAAGAAAATCTTCCTTGGCGAAACTCTCATGTGGGAAGACGTAAAATAGGAAACTGAAACAATGAACGAAGCCGGAAACAAAAACTCAAAACGTGCGCTTGAATCGTTTATGCACGGAGTGTTTCTGGTCACGGCAACTGTATCGATCTTGTCGGTAGTGCTCATTTGTGTATTCATCTTCATGAATGGGCTACCGGCGATCGCAGAAATCGGGGTTGGAGATTTCCTTTTAGGCACCACATGGCGTCCAAAGAATAATCCCCCCGCATTCGGTATCTTTCCGATGATCCTCGCTAGCATCTATGTGACCATAGGTGCTATCGTTGTCGGAGTCCCTTTGGGTTTGGGAACCGCGATCTTTTTAGCGAAGTTCTGCCCGAAGCCGATATACCGCATGATCAAACCTGCAGTGGAGCTGATGGCCGGCATACCCTCCGTCGTTTACGGATTCTTTGGCATGATGGTGCTCGTACCGATGATACGAGAAATTTTTGCGTATAAGCTCGGGATGCCGACACAAGGCTACTCGATGTTGGCCGCGATTTTATTACTTGGAATTATGATTCTACCGACGATCATCGGACTGGCGGAAGCCGCGATCTCCGTTGTTCCCCGATCGTATTATGAAGGTGCGGTTGCCCTCGGTGCATCGCATGAGAAGGCAGTGATTTCGATTGTGGTACCGGCTGCAAAGTCGGGAATTTTTGCTGCCATCGTGTTGGGGATCGGGCGCGCGATCGGAGAGACCATGGCGGTCATCATGGTCGCCGGCGGACAACCGGTGGTACCGAATTCGATCCTCTTCGGCGTGCGGACCATGACGATGAATATCGTAACGGAAATGGGCTATGCCACCGGCCTTCACAGAGAATCGCTGATTGCGACGGGTGCGGTGCTGTTTGTCTTTATCCTGCTGATCAACCTCGCCTTTAACCTGATCAAAAGGAGGAAATCCTACTGATGAAAAATAAAGCATCCGGTTACGATATCTTCGTCCGCGCCTGTATTTATCTGGCGACGGGGATCACCCTCCTCGCCTTGTTTTTAATTATTTGGCACGTCCTCTCCAATGGCGTTCCGTATTTAAAACCGTCCCTCTTCGCGTGGAAATACACCACGGAGAATGTCTCGATGATGCCTTCGATCATCAACACGCTCATCTTGATCTTTATTACCCTCTTGATCGCCGTCACCTGTGGCGTGGGGGCTGCCATCTACTTGGTTGAATATGCGAAGCCCGGCAGCAAGCTGACCGCGATTGTGCGAATCACGGCAGAGACCTTGTCCGGGATTCCCTCGATCGTTTACGGGTTGTTCGGGATGCTGTTTTTTGTAACGGCGCTCAAGTGGAGTTACTCACTGCTCGCCGGTGCCGTCACCGTCGCCATTATGATCTTGCCGACGATTATGCGCAGCACGGAAGAAGCGCTGCTCGCCGTGCCGATGAGTTTGCGGGAAGCCAGTTACGGATTAGGTGCGGCAAAGCTTCGTACCATCGTGCTGATCGTCTTGCCGTCCGCCATGCAGGGGATCCTCGCCGGCGTGATCTTGGGGATTGGTCGGATCGTCGGTGAAACTGCTGCGCTGATTTACACCTCCGGTGCCGTTGCGAGGCTTGCGGGAAGCGTCATGGACTCCGGTCGAACATTGGCCATCCATATGTATATGCTGGCCAACGAAGGGTTTAACAAAAATGAGGCCTATGCGACGGCTGTCGTGCTCCTCATCGTCGTGGTTCTCATCAATCTACTCTCCAACTTCTTAGGAAGCAAGTTACGTAAGGAGTACAATCAATAATGGAAAATATCATTACAATCAAGGATTTCAATTCCTATTATGGTGATTTTCATGCGATTAAGAATATCAGCATGAATATCGAAAAAAACAAAGTTACGGCGTTTATCGGGCCGTCGGGTTGTGGAAAGTCGACATTGCTCAAGAGCATCAACCGAATGAATGACTTGGTCGCCGGCTTCCGATGCCACGGCACGATGAAGCTCGAAGAACAAGATATTTACAATATGGATGTCTACGAGTTGAGAAAACGCGTCGGCATGGTGTTTCAAAAGCCGAACCCGTTTCCGATCTCCATCTACGACAATATCGCATACGGACCTCGTACGCACGGGATCAAGAAAAAGAAAGAACTGGACGAAATCGTAGAACGCAGCCTTCGACAAGCGGCCATTTGGGATGAAGTCAAGGACTCTTTGAATAAGAGCGGGCTCTCCATTTCCGGCGGTCAACAGCAGCGGATCTGTATTGCGCGCGCCCTTGCTGTCAATCCGGAAGTTATTTTATTGGATGAGCCGACGTCTGCATTGGACCCGATCTCGACAAATAAAATCGAAGACTTGTTGTTTGATTTGAAGGAAAAGTATACAATTGTAATAGTTACCCATAATATGCAACAAGCCGCGCGCGTATCGGATTACACCGGATTCTTCCTACTGGGAGATTTGGTTGAGTTTGATGACACCGAAAAGATATTCTCCCTACCGGGTGATAAGCGCACGGAGGACTATATTACCGGCCGATTCGGTTAGAAGGAGGACACGATGCGATTTAATTTTGATCAAGAATTAGATACACTAAACAATGACCTAGGAGCCATGGGCGAACTGGTCACGACCGCGATTGAAAAAAGCGTCAATGCGTTGAAACATTGCGACACGGAAGAAGCGAAGAAGATCATTCGCGGCGACCGTTATGTCAACGATATGGAAAAGTCGATTGAGCGCCATTGCTTAGGCCTCCTGCTTCGCCAGCAACCGGTCGCAAGCGACCTCCGACTGATTTCATCGGCGCTGAAGATGATTACGGACTTGGAGCGCATTGGAGACCAAGCGGCCGATATCGCTGAAATAACGATCTCGTTTTGCGCCGTCCAAGGCACGGAGCTCAATTTTGAGATCGTCGAGAAGATGGGGCACAAGACCATCGAGATGGTCAAAAAATCCATCCAGGCGTTTCGCGAAGGCGATATGGCCTTAGCGGACGAGGTGATCATGATGGATGATCAGGTGGACGAGTACTTTGATATTATCCGCAACCGCGTGATCGACCGCATTCGAACCGACGGCTTGAATGATCCCGGAAAGTTCGTCGACATCCTCATGATTGCAAAGTACTTGGAGAGAATTGGGGATCACGCCCAGAACGTAGCGGAGTGGGTTGTATATTCCATTACCGGCCAACATGAAGCGCATCCGGACGAGCCGCAAGTCTAATGAACCGAATCTATATCGTTGAGGACGAAGAAAATATCCGTGAGATGATCGCTTATGCGCTCAATAACTCATCCTATCGCGCCAAAGGCTTTGCCGACGCGAAGAGCCTATATCAAGAACTCGACGAGAACCTGCCCGACCTTTTCATTTTGGACATTATGCTGGAGGGGGAGGACGGGTATTCCATTTTAGGAAACCTGCGTGAAAACGACAAAACAAAAGACATCCCGGTGATCATGCTCACCGCAAAAAGCAGTGAGTACGACAAGGTGAAGGGATTGGACATGGGCGCGGACGATTTCATCACAAAGCCTTTCGGGGTCATGGAGCTGATCTCACGGATCAAGGCCGTGTTGCGACGCGTGCCTACGAAATCGGAAGAGCAGAGCGTGATCCGCCTGGGCGGCATCGTGATGGATGTGGAGCGCCGACTCGTCTTCGTGCAGGAGGAAACGGTCGAGCTCACCTATAAAGAATTTGAACTCCTCTACTACCTCATGATCAACAAAGATATCGTGCTCACGAGGAGTAAACTCATGACAGAGATATGGGGTTTTGCCTTCCAAGGCGAGTCTCGCACGGTGGACGTACACATTCGTTCGCTTCGGCAGAAGCTCAAGGAAGAGGGAAAACTCATTCAAACGGTACGAAATGTGGGGTACAAAATCGGAGAATAGCGTATGGAGAAAAAGGTAAGTCTCTATATGCAGTGTTGTATCGTCGTGATTGCGCTGATTTTGTCGGTCGCCATCACGGCGTATTTCACCTATACGCAACGGGACCGCAATCGCCTCCTGATGCAAGATATACAGGCGATCGCGGAGCGACAAGACACCGATGCGCTTGCGCTTCTCCGGACGGATGTACCGGAGGACCAAAAGAGCTATGAAACGGTCGATGTCGTCGTAAGTGGTGAAACGAAAACGCTGTATTTAGCCAAACAAAACCTGATATTCACCTATCTTTCCATTTTGCCCATTACCATCGCGGTGGTGGGCGTTTTTGTCGTGCTGGTGCCGCTCTTGTCGCATCGATTTACGAGAAAAACCTTAGACCCCGTGATCGACAGCATCGAAGAGATTAAAAACATCGTCTCCGGAAAAGAGGTGCCGCGCTCTTCCAAAGTGTATCCGGAGCTTGAACCCTATATCAAAGATATCGAATACGAAAAGGCGCAGATCGAGTACTCCATGAACAAGCTGATCGAATCCGAGCGCATGCGTAGAGACTTTACCGCCAATGTCAGCCACGAACTCAAGACGCCGCTCACATCGATCAACGGGTATGCCGAGATGATCACCAGCGGCCTGGCCACCGATGACGACGCCCGGCGTTTTGCGGGTATCATACTATCCGAGGGCAACCGACTTCTTGGCTTAATCGATGATACGATTCGACTGAGCTTAATCGAGAACGAAAGCCCGCAAGACTTGCTGAAAGACGAGATCGACCTGCACGAATTAGCCAAAAGCGTGGCGCAAAAGCTCACCCTATACGCGGATAAGCGGGGGATCAAGATCGAAGTGTTTGGTGAAAAAACGCTGATTCAGGGGAATCTGCGCATGATCGAAGACGCGATCAACAATCTGGTGTCCAACTCGATCAAGTACAATGTCGATAACGGCACCGTGCAAATCCAAACCATCGCCGATCAGGACAAATGCTATCTCATCGTCAAAGACACGGGGATCGGGATCTCCGAAAAGGATCAGCAGCGAATCTTTGAGCGCTTTTACATGGCGAATCGTGCGCGCGCCAAAAAAACCGGCACGGGGCTCGGCCTCTCCATCGTGAAACACGTCGTTAGATTGCATAACGGAGAGATCGACCTGAAGTCCAATGTCGGTGCGGGGACGAGTGTCAAGATCGCCTTTCGCAGGTTAAATAGTAAATAGGGGGTACGTATGAAACTAATATCGTGGAATGTCAACGGCTTGCGAGCCATTATGAATAAGGGATTTATGGAAGACTTCTGGAAAGCCGACGCGGATATTTTCTGCTTACAGGAGATCAAGATGCAGGCCGGGCAGCAAGAGATGGACCTGCCCGGGTACGAAGAGTTTTATAACTACGCCGACAAAAAGGGATATTCGGGAACGGCAGTTTTCACGAAATACAAACCGCTCGATGTCCAATACGGGATCGGAATCGACGAGCACGACAAAGAAGGTCGCGTCATCACACTGGAGTTTCAAGACTTTATCCTCGTGAACGTCTACACGCCAAACTCAAAGAGCGGTTTAGAGCGGCTCGCGTACCGCCAAGTGTGGGAAGACGAGTTTCGCACGTATCTGAAGCGCTTGGAGAAGATTAAACCCGTCGTATTGTGCGGCGACTTAAACGTCGCTCATAAAGAGATCGACCTGAAGAATCCTTCCTCCAACCGCAGAAGTGCCGGTTTCACCGACGAAGAACGGGAGAAGTTTTCGGCGCTCCTAGACGCCGGCTTTGTGGACACCTTCCGCCACTTCTACCCCGATCTACCTGACCGGTATACCTGGTGGAGCTATATCACCAAAGCCAGAACCCGCAACGCCGGTTGGCGCATCGACTACTTCGTCACGAGCGAAGGGTTGACCGACCGCTTGCAAGACGCCTATATCTTTGATGAGATCATGGGCTCCGACCACTGCCCGGTCGGATTGTCCTTGGATGTGAAGGGCGGCAGCAAGACACTGAAGTAGAGAGAGTCCCCGAGAAATCGGGGATTTTATTTTGACATAGTTTTGTTACTCTTAGGCAAGTTCATCGCGTTATACTATCTACGGAAGGAAGTGTAACGATGAAGAATTGGATAAAATGGACTCTGACCGTATTGGCTTTGGCATTCATCGTTTCCGGCTGTGCCGTTTTTCAAACGAGCAAGACAGAACCCCACACAACCGAAGGCGCGCAAACCGAAGTCACCACAGAACCG